>NZ_VBUK01000030.1:0-579 GCF_005780245.1 Maribacter aurantiacus
AACGGTCTCGTATAACCGTCAGTTACGGGTTTTAAGTTACTATTTTTCGGTTAAGCACCCACGCTCGCAATTCCGAGTGGATTCGGACATAGTCGAATCCGCCGTAATTGCGGTTATACATTGTTAGCTTTAGTGCTTAATTGATTTTTTCATAGTGATAGTGTTCGCTTTATTAAATCCAAACTTTTTATAAAACTGCTCCAAATCGGGTTTTGTATTTAAAAATATTTCGTCAATCCCATTTAATTGTTTTAATATATTTTCAACAATTATTTTTCCAAGTCCTTTTTTTCGATAATCATTGTCAACAATTATGTCATCTACTAAAGCACGATAAATTCCATCAGATATTGCTCTTCCAAATCCAATCAGTTCTGAATTTTTACGAATTGTTACGAAAACATTCACGTTATTTAACATTCTTCTTATGTTTTGGCTTTTTCGTTCAGAAGCCCATGTTGTCTGTGAAAAAAGATTTTCTAATTCTTTTTCAGTAGGTAACTCTATTGTATTGATTTCAAATTCCATAATTTAAATCCAATTTTGAATTCTGAGTTCGTTTCTCGCATTAAAGCTAAC
>NZ_VBUK01000031.1:0-404 GCF_005780245.1 Maribacter aurantiacus
ATGTCCGCAACTGGGACGCTTACCGTACCGCCGTCGCTGTCGGTGATGACCAGGTCCGTACCGACCACAGCGAAGGTGGCGTTGGTCGTATTGGTGTCCGTCGCAGCGGCGATATCCGCCAAAGCTATCGTAACCGTTCCGCCATCGGAATCGGTCAATATCAAATTGGTACCGTCTTCCGTTAAACTCGTGTTCGTGGTGTTGGTGTCCGCCAAGGCCGCGATGTCCGCTACCGGTACGCTCACCGTACCGCCATCGCTGTCGGTGATGACCAGGTCCGTGCCGACTACCGCGAAGGTCGCGTTGGTCGTATTCGTATCCGTCGCAGCGGCGATGTCCGCCAAAGCTATCGTTACCGTTCCTCCATCACTGTCAGTCAAAATAAGGTTGGTTCCATCCTCCGT
>NZ_VBUK01000032.1:0-277 GCF_005780245.1 Maribacter aurantiacus
TTAAACCTACTCTTATTTGATTGAATAAATCAGCTTGAGTTAATTCTTTTTTTATTTTAGATAACTTATTTGGACTACTAATATTTAAAATAGATTTAAGCTTTTCGTTGGTATAAATAAAAAATATATCTCCATTTTTATCTACCCAATTATTTCTTATGGATAAATCTAAACGATCTCTTAGTATTGACCAAGTTATTTTTGCATCATTAGACAATTTAGTATATTTAGGATTCGTAAAAAACACTTTAGGTAATTGATAAAATTTCTCTTTTTG
>NZ_VBUK01000033.1:0-259 GCF_005780245.1 Maribacter aurantiacus
GGACCGGAGAACAAGAGACCCTTAAATTCCAAAAATAACCCCGACCAATAAATTTGAACGGCATTTACGCTAACGGTCTCGGCTATGATTTCGTTGCGGAAAAATCCGCAGGATTCTTTCCGCAGTAGCCGAAAGATAGCAAAATTGCGTTGAATTCCGATTAGGAATTCAACCGCAATGAATTATAGCATCTATGTAAAAGCAGCGTGTCCTTTATCTTTAAAGTTCTCTAAAACAAAAAGATATGAAAACGGAACAC
>NZ_VBUK01000034.1:0-252 GCF_005780245.1 Maribacter aurantiacus
TTCAAACCATGCAAAGCCTGTGACAGGGCCGCACCTGTAAAGGCCATGGTGTCCGTCCCTTGGATCACCAAAACGGGGCAATCAGGATGCGCATCCATGACATCTAAGATTTCGTTCCAGTGTTCAGGCCCAAGATTGGAACTGTCGACCAAGGGGGAAAATATATGTTGGTGCAGCTCAATACCATCGGGCAAGCGCTCAGCAACGGCCGCTTCGACAAGACCCTTTTGTGGGGTCAAACCCTCCTCGCTT
>NZ_VBUK01000035.1:0-224 GCF_005780245.1 Maribacter aurantiacus
AGCAACACCTTCACGGAAGTAGACGGTAGCGTCACGAACGAGCTTACGGACTTAAGCCTAAGCGGAAACACGTTGACACTGACGAATCCTGCAACGGGCGGCAATAGTGTCGACCTGAGCGGTTTCGTGAACACGGATTCGCAGACTTTGAGCCTTAGCGGTACGGATCTTTCCATATCCGGAGGCAATACCATAGATATCGGTAGCATAGATACGGATACGGA
>NZ_VBUK01000003.1:0-354959 GCF_005780245.1 Maribacter aurantiacus
TGTTAGCTGTTAGCTGTTAGCTGTTAGCTGTTAGCTGTTAGCTGTTAGCTGTTAGCTGTTAGCTGTTAGCTGTTAGCAAAAAAACACTTTTAACTATTAACTTTTAACTTAATCAGACCTTTTTCACATACTTCGTAATGATGACGATTTGCTGACCGTCTAGTTCTCCTTCTATATACTCCGCATTCTCATGGCCCAGGGAAATTCTGCAAAAGGCCGTACCTGTTTGGCGACCAGACTGGAGCCTTTCACTTTCAAATCCTTGATCAACATTCCGGAATCCCGGTTCTCCAAAATGGCTCAGCTGGCATCGCTAAGGACGATTTTATCGGCTTCCGAAACGCCCTCTACCATTGCCTTGACCCATTCCAAGGTCTTCGATTCCAGGTATTGCATATCCAACAAATCCTGCGGCGATCCTTTAGGTTTTAATTGGGACAGCATGCGCCAAACCACTACTTTGACTGCATCGTGCTCGCTCCACATGCTATCGTTGAGACAACGCCAATGGCTGGTATCGGTCGTATCTGGATATTCAATTTGGCCAATACAGGTAGTGCAGGCCAATACGCTGCCATCAAATCCGCCCGTAAAGACCGATGGTACTTCATATTTTAATAAGGTATCGGCACTACCGCATAAATCGCATACCTTGCCACTTTGATCTTGTAAAATTTCCAACAACCCTCATTTTCAAAATATTTATCGGCGAACATACTATATTCAATAGGTTAAAATAAAGGAAGGGACAAAACCAATTTTCTACATTTGTAGAATCAAATATTTTATTCTATGTTTGTAGAACAAACTCTAAACCTGTAGAAAAAATGCAGTTGTCTAAATCCGAAGAAGAGCTCATGAACATCGTATGGAAACTCAAAAAGGCCTTTATGAAAGACCTTCTAGAGGCGTATCCGGAACCAAAACCGGCTACCACCACGGTTGCGACTCTTTTAAAGCGCATGGCGGACAAGGGTTTTGTGGCCTACAATAGCTATGGAAGGAGCAGGGAATATTATCCATTGGTAAAAAAGAAGGATTATTTTTCCAAGCACGTAAACGGGCTGATCAAGAACTTCTTCAACGACAGCGCCAGTCAGTTTGCCTCCTTTTTTGCGCAAGAGACAAATCTCAGCAGAACGGAACTGGAAGAATTGAAAAAATTGATAGACGACGAAATAAAAAAGAAGTGATATGCTTTTGTTCCTAGCAAAATTCACCGCCTGTTTGGCCATTTTCCTCCTCTTTTACAAGCTTTTGTTGGAAAAGGAAAGCATGCACCATTTTAAAAGGGCCTACCTACTGGGCGCCTTAGTGGCTTCTTTACTGATACCTGCCATCGTTTTAACCGAATACGTTGCGATTCCCACAAATACCGACCTCCTTGGAGCAACCACTCAAGAGGGCAATCCCGTCCTCACCGAAGCCGTATCAAAAATCCATACGGAAAAAATGAACTGGGAAACCCTCCTCTGGAGTATATACTTGTTTGGCGTAGCCCTATTCGGGATTCGGTTTCTGCTCCATTTAGGACATCTTTGGTGGCGTATTCGTAAAAACCCAAAATTAAGAACACGATTTACAACAAGGGTCTTATTGATTCCACAACTACCTCCCCACACCTTTTTTAGCTATATCTTCTTGAACAAGACCGCTTACGAAACGGACCAAATTCCACAAGAAGTATTGTTACATGAGGAAACCCATGCCAAGGAGTGGCATAGTTTGGACATTGTTTTAGTGGAACTGGCCCAAATACTCCTTTGGTTCAACCCCCTTATTTACCTGTTAAAATCCGCCATAAAGCTGAATCATGAATTCTTGGCGGATAGTGCTGTTGTAAAGACCGATACCACTATTTCCAAATACCAACATCTTCTACTTTCCTTTTTAACAAAGGCAAGTGAAAACCATCATTTATCCATCAAAATAGCGAACGCTATAGTTTATTCATCAACCCGTGCCGAGCGTAGTCGAAGCATCAAAAAACGTTTTACAGTCATGAAAACAAACACATCAAAAAAATCAATTGTATTGAAAAGCACCTTATTAATTCCTTTGGTAGCCCTTTTACTTTTCGGATTTAGTCAGAGAAAAATTGAAACGAAAGAAACAGATGGTATCATAAAGGACATCAATATTGAAATCACCGAAGACGGTCAATTCTTTATCAATAACCATTACACGGCCATATCCGACTTAGCAGAAAGGGCAAAAGAGGTCAATGAAGGCCTGGAACCCTATTTTTTAAAAAATTACGTACATGCAACTATCTTGTACCATGAAAGTCAGTATCAACTAATTCCAGTCGTACAGGGCCAATTGGAACGTCTAGGCATCAGCAATATTACCCATGTAAGCGATAGAACGCGTGGTATCTTGAACCAGAAACGCTTCTCACCCAGTATTTATGATGGCAAGACACTCATGGAAGCCCGCCAAATACGAAGAGAAAAAGTCCTTTCGGAAATGAACGGGGTGGACAATGAGGACCTTCCTATGGAAATAATATGGCTCGAAGTTAAGAGCGAGCATCAATTTTTATATGAAGATGAAAAGCTTTCCTTAACCGAAGTTTTTGAAAAAATAAAGTCAACATACAATCCCAAAAACAGTTCGACCAATTATGAGGTACAACTATATTCGGAGGGAATTTTGAAGTCCGATTTTTTAAACGAGGTCAATAGTAAACTACGGGAGATTGGAATCAAGAGAATTACGGCTTTTTCGGATCAATTTATCATGCCCGAAAAGGATTTTAAGAATCAGGTGGAAATAACGCCAGAAACTATATTTGTTGAGTCCAACAAAATCGGTTTTTCAAATAAAAATTCTCAAAAAACTAAAAAACTTCAAACAAGCGCCACCCGCGAGGAAATGAAGGAATACAACGCATTGGCCAAAAAGTACAATGAAATGGACCGTAACCGTATGGTCGTTAAAAACAAGGAAATAAAACGCCTAAAGGAACTGTATGGAAAAATGTCCAAAAAACAACAGGCGGATGCGGAACCTTTTCCCAATTTTCCACCACCGCCTCCGGCTCCCACAGCTCCCGAACCTCCCAAAAATGTCTCGGATACGGAGTATGCTTCCAACCAAATAGAACACATTATAGATACGCAAGACCCTTATGATGCAACAAACATCTCATTAAACTCTATAAGGCCTAATATTCCTGAATCACCTGTGCCTATTACTACAAAATTAAACATCCAAAAAACACATTTACTCCCTCCACCTCCCCCAGAACCTATCTCCCCCGTTGAAAGCATTGAGAAATTGGCCAAAGAGGGAGCCGACTTTATGCTCAACGGCACACCCATTTCCGCCGAAAAAGCTGTGGAGGTCGTAAAAAACAATGACAAGATAAACATCGACCTCAGGGAGTCCAGTGGAGAAAAGCCCTTAGTGAAGTTATCAGTAAATCCCATTCACCTTAAAAACTAATTCCTCAAATTCAGTGAATAATATGTTTGCACGTGTCCCCTCAAGTGGAGTCGTGAGGTTCATAAAACAGGCATATTAAATAGGTCTCGACTGCGCTCGACCCGACATTATTTTTTAAAATACAAGTCCAACATAACATTCAATATTTTTTATATTGAACACAAGTTAAATACTGTTAAAAGCCCCTTCCAAGGGGCTTTTTATGTAACAAACTTTGGTAAACTACGTTCTAACAGGTAAGGCTTTTACCAAAGCTCCACCAGAGCTGGGACACTGTGCGTAGTGTTAGTGAAGTCGGATAATCAATCAAAAAACAAATCATCATGTTACAAAACTTTTTTATCCTGTGTTCCGGAGCGGATTCCGAAATCTTAAAAACCTGCTCCAAGGGGGAGCAAAACAAGTATGCCGGTATTGGCGCAACCGTTTTCTTTACGGCCGTTATGGCCTTTATTGCCAGTAGCTACGCTTTATATACGGTATTTGACAGTGTCTATGCAGCCGCATTTTTCGGGTTTATTTGGGGACTTTTGATTTTTAATCTTGACCGCTTTATCGTTTCCACCATAAAAAAACGAAATAGTTTTTCAAAAGAGTTACTTCAAGCTACACCAAGGATCCTATTGGCCATTATCATCGCCGTGGTCATTTCCAAACCTCTGGAAATGAAAATTTTCGAAAAGGAAATCAATCAGGTGCTTTTGGAACAAAAAAACGAACTGACCTTGGCCAACAAGGAACAGCTTGCTTTACAGTATACGCCCAAGATAGAGCAATTAAACCTGGATATCGCCAATCTCAAATCGGAAATCGCGGTAAAGGAAGCTGAGACAAATGCCCTCTACGATGTCTATATCAATGAAGCCGAAGGGACCGCGGGCACCGGACTTTTGGGAAAAGGGCCCGTATATAAGGAAAAACGCGAGAAACACGATGCCTCCTTGGCCGAGCTACAACAATTGAAAACTACCAACGCCGAAAAGATTGTCGGTTTGGAAAAACAAATAACCGAACTTAATACGGAATATGCCAAAATAGTACAGAACACCCAACCCATTATAGATGGTTTTGACGGACTCATGGCCCGTATTAACGCTTTAGGTGAACTACCTTGGTTTCCCTCCTTTTTCATCTTTCTTTTGTTTCTTGCCATTGAAACCTCTCCCATCATTGCCAAGTTACTGGCTCCCAAAGGTGAGTATGATGTAAAATTGGAAGAACAGGAAAGCATCCTCTCCTCTTGGGTGGCCCAAAAGGTGGCACAGCGTCAACTCATTGTTTCTACCGATGGGGAACTCAACCAAAAAATCTACGAAGATTTAAAAGGAGAAGAGGAACTCTACAGGTACAAAAAACAAAAAGCCGAAGAACTTTTACGCCTCCAGGCCGATAAATTCCACGAGGTTCAAGTTAAAAACCTCTAAAAACCATTTTACGTTTAGGTTTCCCTAAACGTACGATACTCTTTCTAAATATCCTTCAAAGGACAAACCAAAATTCCGGAATACTTCGGGACAGAATATTGAATTTCAAAACTTAAAACCAAGGTCAAAGAGTTGGGAATTCCTCTATCCAGGTACAAGTAAAAGAGACACTCTTTATTTCATAACAGCATAACCCTCTGATAATACCCATATATTTTTGTACAAGATGGGTACTTTAAAAGAAGAAAAGCAAAGAAAAAGGAAGGTATATAATCTTGTTATTCTAATTTCGCTTATGCTAGTAATCATTACCGCGATTTTGGTGAATACCTTATAAATCGGTCAAGGGCCAATCGCCTATTTATCTCCTTTTTTTTCGACCTATGGAAAACAAAATATGGAACCGAAAACGAATACTTAATACGGTAGGAAAAGTGATTCTTGCCCTATTAGCCTTATTTATTCTTTTGGTTTTGGTTATTAGAACACCATGGGCACAAAACTATATCGTTACGCAACTAACGGATTATGTTTCTAGTAAGACAGATACAAAAGTAGCAATAGAACGAATATTCATCACGTTCGCAGGAGATGTAAAAACCAAGGGTATTTATTTGGAGGATATCCAAGGGGATACTATACTCTTTGCAAAGGAACTTCAATTGGATCTACCCATCTATCCACTGCTTTTCAAGAACCGACTTTCCATTGACAATGTGGAAGCAGACGGTTTAATTGCGAACATCCATAGAGGCTCCGAGAGGGACCGATTCAATTTTTCCTTTTTAATCGATGCTTTTTCAACGCCGACCGATTCCACACAGTCCTCAGAACCCGTGGAAATTCGCTTGGGTGATTTTTCCCTTTCCAACTGGAAAGTTGGCTACGAGGACGACTATTTGGGGACCTGCGTACATCTAGCCTTGGGAACCCTAGAAGCCGATATGGAGGAATTCGACTTGGAAGCGATGATTTTTAGTGTTGGCGATTTTGAACTTGGTGATACCCAAATTACCTATAACCAAGCTCATGCCTTTCCGGAAACCGACAAACCTAATACAGGTCCATTACCCAAAATAAACGTTGACCAACTGCTACTTAACAGCGTAACGTATGAATATTCTTCCTCTCCCGATAGTATTGCAACCTCTGGAAAACTAAACCATTTTAACATCACGGAAGCGAATGTGAACCTTTCCGAATTTATATTCACTGTGGAGGACTTCATTCTTGAAGATTCATCCATGTCCCTCACCCTTAATCAGTCCGTGGATACCACCCAGACACAGAACACTCCCTTCAATTGGCCCGAAATGGAACTTTCTGCCAAAAACATTGACCTAAGGAATAATGATGTTCGTTTTTACAGACCGGACGCTTTTACAAGCGAAACCACTTTCAACCCGAACAATCTCAACTTTCAACAGGTAACGTTCCAAGCGCGGGATTTCAACTATAAACCTAAAATTTTAGAACTAATCGTGGATGAAACAGCTTTTAAGGAAGCCAGTGGCATGGTCCTTAAAGAATTGGCTTTCAATGCGCAGGTATCGGACATTGGGGCCGCTCTAAAAGATTTTACTGTTTCCTTTAATCAGAGTAAAGCTCGTGCAAATTTTGAAATGGCATATGAAAACATAGAGCAGGCGATGGTCAACACGTCCAACTCCAACCTAAACGCCAGTATTACGGATGTATCCATTGCTACCAAGGACGTTCAAAAATTCCTACCTCAACTGCAACACAACCAATATCTGGATTCCCTGTCGCAGCACAATATAACAGGAAACATAGAAGTATCTGGGAATCTGCAAAAGATTGACCGATTACAGTCGGAAATTCATTGGGGTCCCAATACACATTTTTATGTGCAGGGGGAGGCTAGCGCTATCACGGATGAAAAATATTTTAGCTATGATTTGAACGATATTAACATAAAGACGATAGATTCTGATGTTGCCAAGTTAATATCAGATAATGAATTGGGAATTGAAATTCCGAAATCCATAGCACTTACAGGGAATGCGAAAGGCACATTAAAATCCTTAGAAACACATTTACAACTTTCAATCCCTGAAGGATCCGTTCATTTGGATGGTAATGCACGTTTTGATACGACTCAAAGTTTTGATGGCACCCTAAAAACCGATAGTCTCCATCTGGGTAAAATCTTGAAAAATCCGCACTTGGAATCGCTATCACTACACTTAAACGCAAGCGGTTCTGGAACGAGCCTTTCCACCCTAAATACTAAAATTGATGGGCAGATCCCTATGGTGGAATATCGTGACTATGCGTATAAAGATATTCTTATCAATGGGGAAATTAGTAATGGAAAAGGTAGTGCGACCCTTGAAATGCAGGACCGTAATCTTAATTTCAAATCCATCGCAACCATTGATTTAAAAACAGCCAACAATTCCGTAAACTTCAAGGCAAATTTAGTAGGGGCGGACTTAAGGGCATTGGGCCTTACCAGAAGGGATATTAAACTAGCCGCCAATATGGAGGGTTCCTTTACAGGGCTTTCGAATAATTTCACCTTTGAAACCACCATCGACAATGGAATTGCGGTAACGGACAACCAACAATATCAAATTACGCCGCTCAACATCAATGCCCATGTAGAAGATTCCATTACGGATGTGAAAATAAGGAGCGGATTTATCAACGGAGGATTATTTTCAAACGCCTCCCCAACCAGAATCACTACCGCATTAAAAAAACAATTTGAAACCTACTTCAGTTTAGATTCCGTAACGACCATGGAATTGGACAGTGTAAAAGCCACCTTGGACTTGGCCCTTGCACCTACACCCATAATTTCAAAGGTGTTTTTTGATGGTATACAAGAACTGGATTCGCTGACCATTGATGCCAAGTTCGATTCGTTCACTAAGGAAATATCAGGTCAGGTAATCGTTCCCAGGGTCTCCTATGGAGGGAGCACGATAGATAGCCTCAGGGTGGATTTGGAGGGCGACTCCCAGGATTTTAAATTCATGGCCGGGGTCTCTGAGCTTAATTACCAACCGGTTCTTTTAAAAAAGACGTATTTGGAGGGCGCTCTTAAAAACAAGGAACTGGTTTTGGATTTTACTTCGGTGAACGATACGACTAAAGTAATGCACGTTGCATCAGAACTTGTGTTCCAACGTGATACGGTACGAATTCATGTGTCTCCAAAAAATCTCGTATTGAACAAAAAACCATGGGACATTCCAGAGGACAATGCCATACGCTTAGCGAACTCGTATTCCCAATTTAAAAATGTAATACTCTCCAGAAACAATCAAAAATTGGAGGTGTCAACACAGATTCCTGAAGTGTCATCGGACCATATCGGCATCCAATTTGAAAACTTCCAGCTACAGACCTTTTTAAGCCTTTTCAATCCAGAAGAACCCTTGGCCAAGGGCATCGTGAAAGGCAACTTTGTCATTTTAAATCCGTATGGGGCTTCCGGTTTGGTGTCGGAACTCAATATAGACCAATTCCAATTGCTACAAAATCCGTTAGGGACCCTCAGCTTAAATGCCTCCTCAAAATCGTTATCCGATTATAATATCGACCTGCATTTAAAAGATGGTGGTGCCAATGTACGCCTTACGGGGGATTATGCGACAACACAGAACGGCACCGACTTAAACTTGGAGCTGGACATACAAAAATTGGAGACTGCCATTGTACAAGGTTTTTTTGCCGATGAACTCTCGAATCCTTCAGGAAATATCTCTGGAAGTTTATTGGTCAAAGGTTCACTAACCGAGCCAGAGTATTCAGGTAAAATCAAATTCAACGATGTGGGTTTTACCCTATCTGCTTTTAAAACCGATTTAAAAATAAATGAACAACAATTGGATTTGAACGAAAAAGAAATCACACTCAACGCCTTTCGCTTAAATGACTCCAAACTAGGCGAAATACTATTGAGTGGAGCGATTACTACGGACAATCCCTTAAAACCAGGTTTTGAACTTACCGTAAATGCCAAAAACTTTACAGTCTTAAATTCGGAAAAAGGAGATAACGAATTGGTATATGGGTCCGCCGTAATCGATACTAACCTAGAAATTACAGGAGATTTGGAACTACCAGTTATCGATGGCTCCCTGAGCATAGGTAATTCTACGGACCTTACCTATTTGGTACCTCAAACACAATACGAAATTCAAGAAAGGGAAGGGGTAGTCCTATTTGTAAACCGGGAAAACCCTGATGCCATTCTCACCAGAACTTCAGGAGAAACAGCGAATTCCGTATTTGCCGGAATGGATATCAATACCACCTTGGAGATTTCAGACGATGCGGTTTTTACGATTGTGTTGGATGAAAAGACCCAAGATAAATTACAAGCATCCGGCAATGCAAGTTTAAGCCTAAACATTGACCCCAATCAAGATATTCGACTATCGGGAAGGCTGGAACTCAATTCCGGTTTTTACAGGACCAGTTTGTACAATTTGGTCAGCAGGGAGTTTACGATCAGTGAGGGGAGCAGTGTCACCTGGTTTGGGGACCCATACAATGCAAAATTGGATGTTACAGCCATCTATGAGCTGGAAACGTCGGCTGCACCGCTAATGTCATCCATTAGTTTTGGTCAGGATACGGGAATTTCGGGGCAATATCAAAGATCATCCACTTTTTTAGTATATCTGAATGTGGGTGGGGAAATTACCGCTCCTGAGCTCTCCTTTGCCCTTGACATGCCCGAAAATGCACAGGGTTCCTATGGGGGAGCGGTCTACGGGCGTATACAACAATTGAACGAGCAGGAATCCGAATTGAACAAACAGGTATTCTCCCTCCTGGCCCTGAATCGATTCTATCCTACCTCCGGTAGTGATGGAAGTAATGGGGGCGCCATTGCCTTGGCAAGAAACAATGTCAATAAGGTATTGTCCAGCGAACTGAATACCATTTCGAACAAAATATTGGGAAACAGTGGTTTTGAACTCGATTTTGACCTGGACAGTTTTCAGGATTATCAAGGAGACGGCTACCGGAACAGAACCCAACTCAATGTCAATGCTAGCAAAAAATTATTCGATGACCGATTGATCGTTACGGCCGGAAGCGCCTTGGATGTGGAAGGCAGTGCCGCCAATTCAGACACTTCCACTCCGGTGATCGGCAATGTAATGCTTGAATATCTTTTATCCGAAAAGGGAACCTATCGCTTAAAAGGGTTTAGAAGACAAGAATATCAAAATATCATTGATGGACAATTGATCGTGACCGGACTCGCATTCATCTTCGATAGGGAGTTTAATAAATTTAGTCAGCTTTTTAGTCCCGTAAAGATAAAAACGGAGAAAGATTTAGAGAATATTGATAACCCAAACCAGGAGAAATAAACTTTGAAAACCTTTCACCTAAAATACAAGCTCTTTCCTATAATGGTATTATTCCTTTACGCCTGCAGCGTAGAGAAATTCATTCCTGAAGGAGAGCAACTTTATACCGGTGCTACCTTAAAAGTAGATACCCATGGAGAGATTGGGAACCTTAAGAATATCGAGCGGGAACTGACCACATTAATAACACCCAACCCCAATACCCGGTTTTTGGGGATGAAACCGGCACTTTATTTTCATTATAAGGCGCAACGGGAACGTCCAGGCTTTATATATAAATTCCTAAATAACTCTTTTGGAGAAGAACCCGTATATTTCTCTGAAATAAATCCCGAACAAGTAGAGGAGCTCTTATTGAACCGTTTGGACAATTCCGGTTTCTTTTACAGCAAATCAAGCTCAAAAGCTAATATAGGGGATAAAAAAACTTCGGTCAATTATACTGTTTCCATTCAAGAACCCTATACGCTCGGGAACTATCAATTGGATACGGATTCGCTTCCTATTTACGGGGAGTTGGAAAACCTTATTATAGAAACCCCTTTAAAAAAGGACGACAGATTTGACCTTGACCTCTTAAAAGCGGAACGGGAACGGCTTGACAATGGCCTGAAGCAGAAAGGATATTACAACAGCCAAGCCAATCTTTTGATTTTTGAGGCGGATACCAACCAATATAATAAGAGAAAATTCGATCTGTTTCTAAGACTTAAAAAAGCCGTTCCCAGAAAAGCCGCCATACCGTATACCATAGATTCCATAACTGTCTATCCAAATTATTCCCTGGAGGGGGATACAATTCCTAAATCCCGACAAGAATCTACCACCATCAACGGTACAGATTTTATACAGAACGAATACTTTTTTAGACCAGACCTATTGGAGACCTACTTACTCTTTAAGGAAGGCGATCTTTACAATGCAAGCACTTCCAAAGTGACGAGCGACCGACTCTCCTCCCTAGGGAGTTACAAGTATGTCAATATTCAATATACGGAGTTGGATACTACCATGACCGACGGTGACGGGGGTTCCTTGGCCGCTGATATATTTCTTGCCCCGTTGACCAAAAGATCTCTAAGGGCAGAAGTACAGGCCGTCACAAAATCCAACGGATTTACGGGACCGGGCATACAATTGATTTATAGCAACAGAAATTTGTTCCACGGCGGGGAAACCTTGAGCCTATCCACGAACTTCTCTTATGAATCACAACTTTCATCAGGTAACAATTCAAGCCTAAGTAGCATTGCCTGGGGATTGAAAGGCGACCTAATCTTTCCTAGATCTATTCCCTTTTCCCCAAAAAATTTCAGGTATTCCGTTCCTAAAACGAAAATCTCTACAGGAATCGATTTTTTGAGGCGAAGCCGATTATTCACCTTAAGCTCCATTAATGGATCCTTTGGTTATACCTGGAAAGAGAACAGGTATGTATATCATCAATTAAATCCTATTAGCCTAAATTATGCAAGGCTTTCGAACGTCACGGACGATTTTCAACAAATATTGGATGACAACCCCTTTTTGCGACGGAGTTTTGAACAACGTTTCATAGCAGGTTTGCTGTATGGATTCACCTATGACGAGGTGTCCGATTTGGAAAAGGACAACCCCATTTTCTTTTCAACCAACTTGGATATAGCCGGTAATCTATTCAGCTTGATCGATGGAGGTTCTGGGACAATCATCGGTTCTGAGTATGCGCAATATGCCAAATTGGATGCCGATTTTAGGTTTTATATACGTTGGGGGAACGATCAAACCTTGGTCTCACGCGTGTATGCAGGCTGGGGAGTGCCGTATGGCAATAGCGAAACCCTACCCTTTGTGAAACAGTTTTTTTCAGGTGGCCCCTATAGCGTAAGGGCCTTTGACATCCGTTCCCTGGGCCCGGGAAATTTTAATGCCCAACAAGAAGATGCCACTACCGATTATTTCGACCGGTCCGGAAACCTAATGCTAGAAGCAAATTTGGAGTATCGGTTCCCAATAGTATCCTATCTAAAAGGCGCTTTCTTTGTAGATGCGGGAAACGTTTGGTTGACGGGTAATTATGAAAATCTTGAGGCGGACCAAGAACGAAGCAACGCATCTAATTCTTTGTTCATAGACGGAAAATTCGAGTCGGATTGGATACGTGAAGTGGCGGCCGGATTTGGATTTGGCGCACGGGTCGATATTCAAAATTTTGTAATTCGGCTAGATTTGGCATCCCCGTTTCGAGTACCATACCGCCCAGAAAATGACCGATGGAACATCCCTTTCTTTGGGGACAAAGCGAATAAAATGACCTTGAATTTCGCTATTGGATATCCATTCTAATGAGATGGAATAGCCAAAGATCGAATTTAATGCCGAATCTATTTTTATTGGCCAACGGCTTCGGGGCGTCTGATCTTCCGTTCCCAATCCCAGGCCGATTTCATGGCGTCATCCAATGTTGATTGTGCTTTCCAGCCCAGGACACTGTTCGCTTTGGTCGTATCGGCATACGCCGTAATTACATCCCCGGGGCGTCTGTCCACCATTTTGTAGTTCAGTTTTTCACCGGAAACCCTTTCAAAACTTTCAATGACCTCCATCACGGTACTTCCAGTTCCGGTTCCCAAGTTGAACACATCAAAGTTGGACCCGTTCTCGTCCTTTAAAAGTCTTTGCAGGGCCACCACATGCGCCTTGGCGACATCAACCACATGAATATAATCCCTGATGCAAGTACCATCCGAAGTTGGATAATCACTTCCAAACACCGATAGTTCCTTTCTAAGTCCTACACCTGTCTGGGTAATAAATGGCACTAAATTTTGCGGCACGCCCAAGGGTAGTTCGCCAATATGGGCAGATGGGTGTGCCCCCATCGGATTAAAATAGCGTAAGGCAATGGCCAGTAGATTGGGGGTTACCTTACAAGTGTCCCGTATGATTTCCTCCCCAATTTGCTTGGTGTTGCCATAGGGCGATTCCGCTGCCTGCACCGGCGCGGATTCCGTAATAGGCATTTTTTCCGCTTGTCCGTAAACCGTACAGGAACTGCTAAAAATGAACCGGGCCTTTTTCATGGCACTTAGTTCCTGTAACAGATATACTAAGGTATTCAGATTGTTTTCGTAATAGTCCAAAGGTTTCGCGACGCTCTCCCCTACAGCCTTGTAGGCCGCAAAATGGATGACGCCGTCCAAATCCTTGTTATTGGCAAAAAAGGTTGAAACGGCCTTTTTGTCCCGAAGGTCCAAACGTACAAAATCAGGTTTTTTATCCGTAATGGCCACAATGCCCTCCAAGACATCCTCTGAAGAATTACTAAGGTCGTCAATGATCACAACATCAAAGCCTTCATTTTGAAGTTCAACAACAGTGTGGGACCCTATAAAACCGAGTCCGCCGGTTACCAATACTCGCATACCATTTATTTTTTAGGTTAGACCGATTCCTTACTAAGAATTTCGGAAACGGCCCGTAAACTTTCCCGCCAATGGGGAATGTCCATTTTTAATACTTTTTTTATTTTTTCCTTGTCCAGCACACTAAAGGCGGGACGTTCCGCAGGAGTTGGATATTCTTTGGAACGGATGGGCCTTAAATCCACCTCAATTTGGTTGATTTCAAAGATGGCCGATGCAAAGTCGTACCAACTGGCCACACCTTCGTTACTGAAGTGATAGATTCCATACGTGTCTATTTCCTCCGAAATAATTTTTAAAATGATTCCTGCCAAGTCATGCGCCGAAGTAGGCGTGCCCACCTGGTCGAACACGACGGACAATTCCTCCCTTTCCTTCCCATATTTTAACATGGATTTGAAGAAGTTATGACCGTAGGCGGAATACAACCAAGAGGTACGTATAATGAAATATCGCTCCATATTCCGTACCACCTCCTGTTCGCCCTTGAACTTAGAATGGCCGTAAATGCCCAATGGACTGGGTCTATCGGTTTCAACATACGGGGAACTTTTGCTGCCATTGAATACAAAATCGGTAGAAATATGTATCAATACAATATTCCCGGCATGGCAGGCTTTCGCCAAATTTTTGGCACCCTGTTGGTTTATGAGTAGGGCCTTTTCTGAATCGGCTTCGGCTTTATCCACTTGGGTATAGGCCGCACAGTTAACGCAATAATCAAAATCGCCCTGTTTCATATAATCGGTAACAGATCGGTCATCAGTGATGTCCAAATCCTTGGAACTTGCAAATACAAATTCAATCGTTTCTGCAACGGATGAAACCGATTTCCCTAAGGTTGTTCCCAACTGACCCGAACCTCCGGTCACCAATACTCTTTTTTTACGCTGCATGTATAAAGCTTAATGGATTACCAAATCCTTGAAGTGAGGAAGTATTTTATCTTTCTCGGAAATGATGAGTTCGCTATCCGTTATTTCCCAATCTATGTTCAAGTTGGCATCGTTATAGATGATTCCCGCCTCGGCCTTTGGGTCGTAGTAATTATCACACTTGTAAAAGAAGGTTGCCGTATCACTAAGGGTCACAAAACCATGTGCACATCCCCTTGGGATAAAAAGATGTCTATAATTTTCTGAGGATAAAATCGTTTTGAATACATTTCCATACGTTGGGGAATCCTTTCGGATGTCCACCGCCACGTCCAACACCTTTCCCTGAAGCACCCTTACCAGTTTTGCCTGGGCACTTTCACCTTTTTGATAATGCAGCCCGCGCAACACCCCTTTTGTGGAAAATGATTGATTGTCCTGAACAAAATTCACCATAAAGCCTGTAAGCTCAGCATACCTTTTTTGATTAAAACTCTCGAAGAAATACCCCCTTTGATCTTCAAAGACCCTAGGTTCCAATTCATAACAGTCCTTTATGTTTGTTTCTTTAATTTGCATCTACACTTTCAGCCAATCAAATGTACAGTAAGTTTGCTTCTTCTAAATTTCACACGTGCAAGATACTTACTTTTTGGGAAGTTGGTTTTGAAATATGCCAAACGTAAACCTCAACTAAAAAAATAAGCCGATAGGAATATCGGCTTTTGAAAGATTCGGGGGAAACTACCTATGGTAGTTTTACTTTAAGGAGCTATGGGAGTTAGGGTGCTTAGAATTATTTCCTTTCTGTTGATACTAACATCACAAATCTGATAAATACAATGTGATTTTGATATTTCTAAATAGCCCAGGGATTTTTTGAGTTTACTTCGCTTATTCATAATAGTTCGTATTTAATTATGAAACAAATATAAAGTCGTGCAAAGAGAACATGAGGACTCTCAAGATGAAACCCCAAATTACTGTAGACGAATGGTAAATTACCTTAGATTATGATCTTAATTAAAAAAGTTTAAATAGGAGAATCTGCAATCACTAAGTTTGGATATATAAACAAGGTATTGGCTACTCGCCTATGATATCCATTTTCCTTAATAAAAAAGAGGCGTTCATGTTCTGGCAGATGCCCTTTTTGAAGATATAGTCAAAATGAAGTTCGTCATTCACAATCTCCGCATCAAAATAGTAGTTTTTAACCTTTGATAGTTTCTTGGCCACCTCGCACAAGCTTAGGTCATGGGTGGCAATGATCCCCGCAGCACCCGAAGATACCAAACGCTCCACGAACTTCCTTGAGCCTGCGGCCTTATCCGTACTATTGGTGCCTTTGAGAATCTCGTCCAAGACAACGAAATAGCGATCCTTTTTTATTTCGTCCACAATGAACTTTAGCCTTTTCAATTCTGAAAAGAAGTAGGAGGCGTCATCGGTTAGGGAATCTGATGTACGCATACTGGTGATCAGTTTTATGGGACTGTATTCCATGGATGCCGCACATACAGGAAGTCCAATATTCGCCATCACAATCTGTAAGGAAACCGTTCTCAAAAAGGTACTTTTGCCGGCCATATTGGCCCCCGTGATGATAAAGAAATCGGTTTGGCCTATTTCGTAATCGTTCAGCACACATTTCTTGGGGTTCAGCAGAGGATGCCCGGCCTGCTTCGATCTAATGCATATTCCGTTTTCCTTAAGAATTGGAAAGGCATATCCCGGATGGTTGAAGACAAAATTCGCCAAGCTATTATGGGCATCGAAAAAGGCGATACAATCGAACCAAACACCCATAGATTCCTTGTGTTCAGAAATCCACTTTTCAACCTTATATGCCGTATACAGGCCTCTTAGAAACAAGCCGTTTCCAAAAATGAGGTACAACAGGTTGTTGTTTTGGTCTAAATCCGACAGTAAACCGGCGAATTCCCTAAGCACTACGGAGTTCTTTTTACCATGGCTTTGTATCCCTCCCTGTTTTTCCTTCAGTAGGGCCGACCCGAATTTTTGCGATTCGATGGCCGCTAGCAAACGATTATAGCGTTCGAATAAAGATTGGATCTTACTTGTGCCTGAAACGAGTTTGGTCATTTTTTTGGTAAAGGCACCTGTTATCAATAGCCCCAACAACAACCAGTAGAACAATACCGAAGTAGGTAGAAAACCCATAAGCAACAGGCCAAAAAACAGAATACTGCCTCCGGTGTACAGCCACGGTAAAAATCGCATAACACCCGGAACAAAGGGCCTGTAACTGGTTATCCAGTGCAATGCCGTTTGGGTGGTTACTTCCGCCTTCGACAACGCCGCGGTGGCGGCAAAATCCTGTCGCCATTTGGGGATTTGAGCCAATTCCTTCATTGACTCTTGTTTTGCTTCAATTCGGTCCACAGTGTTTTCCTTTAGTATGGAAGCTAAGAGTAGGCCGCCTTCCGGAAGGATGCTTCTGTTCAGATACTGAAAAAAGGAACCCCTGCCAAATAGATCAATATCCTGACTATAAAAATGGGTATCGTCCTTAAATTCATCTCCTGTTGGAAGGTTTTTATAGTCCCTGTTTAAAACCTGGATCTCGGTTTCATTGATAGCGATCAATCTTTTGAGCTTGTCCCTTTTATACTGTAAATCGGTATGTCTAGAGACCAAATAAAGAAAAATGACGATGGCAACGACCAAAACTACCAGGACCATTCTGGTATTCCCATACAAAAAATAAACACCAACTACCGCAAGTATGAAAACGACCAAACGAACGGTGCTGGAGGCGAGCAATTGTGACTTTACCGTTTCCAATTGCCCCTGGTACGATTTTATTTCATCCTGATAAAAAGATAGGGGATCTATCATGCCATTGCTTACTTCTGAAGTTTCAACAAAAGTAGGGTTTCAAACGCTAAGCAGGGAAATTTATAGGGATTGAATCACTCAAATAACCAGCCGTTGTTCTGTAGCTCCGAAAATCGAAAACTTGCAGAGCTGGTGGTGGCACGAGATTGGGGAATTATAAATCCGTTTGATTGCAGGAATTAAAAGACCCCAAAGGTTTTAAAAACCTTTGGGGTCTGGTTGCATTAACCAAGATTCTTCTTGTGCTTATTTATAATAAGGCATCGTATTCCGCCCGAATCTTTTTAGGGAACTTCGCTACCACCAAATCATAGGAATGGTCCGTAAGCTCCAGGACCAATTTTGGTGGTAAGTTTTCTAGAAAAAGGGTATTCCAATGGATCTTGCTCATATGGTAGCCGGGAATGATCTGGCCATCATACTTTTCCCTTAATTCCTCGCCACGATCCGGGTCACACTTTAGGTTCACTTGTGAGGGTACCCGTTCCAAGCCGCACAACGCAAACATTTTTCCCATGACCTTGAAAACGAGGGTCTTTTCGTCAAAAGGAAATCCTTCCGTTACGCCCTTTTTGGATAAGCAGTATTCCCGAAATTCCTCAATGTTCATTGCAAATAATACTATTTAAACCCTAAGGGAAAAAATGCAAATCTTTCTTCTATTTAAGTCCTCCCTTCACCTATGCTGAGCGAAGTAAAAGCATTGGAGGGATTGAGGAGGCTCTTATATACCTGTTGAGTCGTAAACAATCACTTTCTCCCAAAGATGTTCTGATTCCTCGATGAAAAGTTTATGCGGGGCTTCATCTTGGTACGCCTGTTGTGCCTCTGCAGATTCAAAGGATACCATCAATGAAAAAGTAAAGGAACCATCCACGACATCCCTACTCGCTTTTGGCGGGGTTCCTATGAACTTGGTCTTGGCATACCCGGAATTGTCCAGAAATTTGGACAGGGATTTTACAAAGGCATCTCTATCGGCCTGACTATCTGGATTTTTCAACCAAAAAAATACGGTGTGGTTGAAATTAGGATCGAATTCTTTCATGTTTTCTTTTGTTTGGCCAAAGGCCATGGTTGTAAGTACCAAAAATACTAAAGTTGTTATAGTTTTCATGTGATTGTATCCGTAGTTTGATAAGTTTATTGTTCGAGTAGTCTCTTGTCCTTTTCCGAAATATGCAAGGCGGAATAATCCAATTTCCAGCCAATGGTCTCCACGATTTTTTCAATGAGCAAAACCGATTGCAACGCTTCCTTCTTGGCGGTCTCCATGAGTCCGCTTTCCGGTATTTTTTCCCTGATATGCTTTTTTGCCTCGGTGTTGAGACTTGTCAAATCATCAGGGGTAAAGGTATTGAAAAGTCCGTTTTTAATATCATAAAATTCCAAATCGGGCTCAATCGACAAAACCTCAGGTTCGGGAAAATTGGAAAGGATGATCTTCCTTTTGCCAGTATCGGCATGCATCAATATTTTATTAAGGTCGTACCCAATCTGGGCTTTCGCCTTAATAACGATGAGCGCCTTTTTTTTGCTGCTCAAAAGGCTCATAAACCGTTCCCGCGTATTTTCATACTTGTAGACTTCGGCAAAATCGCCCTCCACGGAAATCAACTTGCAGACACTGCGTATCTTTTCCAATAAAACGGTGGACTGATGCGTGGTAATTTCCTTGCTCTGTTTTTTTCGGAACAGGGAAAACAGCCAATACATGCTGATTCCGCCCAAAATAAGGCCCAAAAAGACATCAAGTATATTATCCATTCCTTTTTCCTATCTCCCCTAAATGGGTGTATTTAAATCCCTTTTCATATTTAAGTCCATACCCAAAAGTCCGGTCCATAGATGCGTGCGCGAACAGTATGACCCCGATCATCTGAACGACCGGCATGGAAAGGTACATCCCCAAAAAATACAAAAGTATGGCAATTCCCTTATGGTGAAAAAGATTATACCCTATGGCCCCAACCTTTTCGTTCATCAAATAACCGAGCATGCCAATATCCGGCGTTAGCAGCAGTACAAAAAATAACCACCACGGGTAGCCCAATAGTCCGTACATAAAGATGCCCAGCACAAACATGGCCACTTCCTCCAATCTCAATAAATTCCTCATACTTCGGTAATTTTAAACAAAACAGGTCTGCTTGGGCTGGCGTCGTTCACGAACGGCGCTACCTGTAGGTTCAACAAATACATTCCGTCGACCACCTCGTTGGGTACAAAAATAAACTCCGTAATGGTGGCCTCCTTTCGTATGTCGCCGTTCATGTTCCAAAAGGTTCGATGGCAACGCAAGGCACCGCCATCCCTTTCCTTATCCACGGATGGTAGGTCTACCAATAAATGGTCTATACCGCTGTTGACCAAAAATGCCATGGCATCCTCCATAAAATAAGGGGGATTGCTATTGGAATACTGTTTTGAGAACTTTTCCTTGGTGTTGGGCAAGGTGCGTACCACCAAGGCATTCGGTTTTGCCCCCTTCATGGCATTGCTCAACTGATGCTTGGAAATCACAAAATCGTCCCCCAATTTTCCCGGGGCGATCGTAATGACTTCGGCCAAAAAAAAGTAGTTTTTCAATTTTTCGTTGACGGAATAGACCTCACGGGTAATATGGCCGTAGCACTCCGTGTGCGTGCCATGGGCATGGGGGTTGAACCAGATATCATTAAAATTGGTGCTTGCGCCCTGCTTTACGCTACCCGTAAAACCATGTTCCACATGCGGCTCGATCCTGGGATGGTCCACGTACCACGCATTCACATTGGAAATATCACCGGTCATGGGTATGGATAAATCCAAAGGTTTGGAAAGGTCTACTTGATAAGTCCTTTTTTTAATGGTTAGGGTCGCTTTCAAAACAAATGTAGATCGGTTAGGTGGTTTGTTTGTTATGACAAGTTAATCATAAACAGATCAGCGGCAATTCCATCCGCCAAAAACTTCCCTTTTTTGGTGGTAGAAAGTACCTTTTCCTCTAATACCAACAGGCCTTCTTCCCTGAACTTTTTGGATTGCATCAAAAGATAGTCCTTAAATTTTTCCCCATACTCTTTTTGGATTCGGGTTACGTCCACGCCCCAAATGGTTCGAAGGCCGGTCATGACATACTCGTTGTATTTATCCTTTGTGGACAAGGTTTCCGTTTCCATGGGAAGTTCCCCTTTTTCAAGTGCCTTTATGTATTTGGTGTTGTTGCCGATGTTCCACCCCCTGCGAATCCCGTCAAAGGAATGTGCCGATGGCCCGATACCCACATATTTCTTTTGCTGCCAGTAGGCCGAATTGTTCTGGGAAAAATAGCCCGGCTTGCCAAAATTGGAGATTTCGTAACAAATAAAACCTTCCTGCAGCAATGTTTCGTACAAGAGGTGAAAGTGCTCTTGGGCCAGTTCATCACTGGCAGGCCGAATCAATCCCTTGTCCACAAAATTGGCCAATGCCGTTTTGGGCTCTATAGTGAGCGCATAGCTTGAAATATGGGGCACTCCATAGGAAAGGGCCTTTTCGATGTTTTTTTTCCATCGGTCCAAGGTCATATCTGGCATGCCATAGATAAGGTCGATGGAAATATTGTCGAAATGGCGTACCGCATTTTTTAGGGATTCTGATGCTTCATTGGCAGAATGGGCACGGTTCATCAGTTTTAAATCGGTGTCAAAAAAAGACTGTATGCCTATGCTTAAACGGTTGATGGGGCTTTTTGCCAATGCCTGGATTTTTTGGAGCGAAAGGTCATCCGGATTGGCCTCCAAAGTAATTTCTGGCGTATCGGCCACCTTATAATGCTTATAGACCGTCGAGACCAAATCATGGATTTCACCCAATTCCAGCACCGAGGGTGTTCCACCCCCAAAATAGATGGTTTCCACGTTTTCATTGGCAAATTCCCCCTTTCGTAATTCCAATTCCCTTTTTAAAGCGGCTATCATAGCTTCCTTTTTTCCCAGGGATGTGGAAAAATGAAAATCGCAATAATGGCAGGCCTGTTTGCATAAAGGGATGTGGATGTACAAGCCCCCTCCGCCCCCAAAGGGGGCGCTATTTTCAGTATTCATACGAAGCTGATTTTTCAAGCATAAATTAACAGTTTCCAGTTTCAGTTGGCAGGTTTTATTTGTTGGTTATTCCGACCCAAATTTAGAATGATTGTTGATCATGTAATTTATAAGTTTACCGACCTCTTCGCTCTCTTTAATAAATTCATTAAAATGACCTTGTTCAATGTATTTACATGCCAATGCAAATTCTAACCAGGTTTGTGTTTCAGAATTTTCTGCGTCACTGTCAGTCAATTTGCTGATAAAATTCTTTGGATATCTTCTTTTGCGATAGGCCTCTGCAATATTGGCGCTCACGCTTCTAGAAGAACGCCTTATCTGGTCAGTCAATGAATATTTCTCTTCCACTGGAAACGACTTGGAAATTTGAAAAATTTTCATCGCTAAAGCAAAAGATCTTTTATAAGCTAGTAAATCCTGAAACTGCATCTATCTTAATTTTATCCTCACCGGGTCTTATTACTGCAAACTGGTTGCTGTGAACTGTTCACTGGTAACTGATTACTGTTCACCGATAACTTATTACTGTTCACTGATAACTGATTACTGTTCACTGATAACTTATTACTGTTCGCTGATAACTGAATACTGTTCACTGATAACTGATTACTGATAATTGTTTATTGCTTATTGAACATTAATCATTCCTTTCCAACCTTCCCCGGATTATTTTTAATGTAGGATTCCCACCCAGAATACGACTTCCCTACCTCCACCCTGCCTTCATTGTAAAAATGGCAGACTGCGGCGGCAAGTCCGTCCGTGCTGTCCAGATTTTTGGGGAGCGATTTTAAGGAGAGTAAGCTTTGGAGCATTTTGGCCACCTGCTCCTTACTGGCGTTTCCATTGCCCGTGATGGCCATTTTTATCTTTTTTGGGAGATATTCCGTTATGGGTATCTGTCTTGAAAGTCCCGCTGCCATGGCCACGCCTTGTGCCCTGCCCAATTTGAGCATGGACTGTACGTTCTTGCCAAAAAACGGTGCCTCGATCGCAATTTCATCGGGATGGTACGTATCGATCAGTTCAATGGTGCGGTCAAAGATCAATTTGAGCTTGGTGTAGGGGTCGTCATACTTTTTCAATTGCAGTTCGTTCATCTGTATGAACTGCATCTTTTTGCCTACAACCTTTATTAGGCCGAAGCCCATAATCGTAGTTCCGGGATCTATCCCTAAAATAATCTTTTCTGTCGCCAAAACTTAGTTGGTGTTTAGTTGTATGGGTATCTTAAATTTTGTCTTTACCGGAATGCCTCTTTTTAGGGCTGGGGCAATGGGAGGTATGTTTTTGAGACTTTGGGTAATGATTCCATCAAATTCGGGCATTTGCCGTAGGATGGCCGCATCCTTGAATATCTTTACGACACTGATTTTTCCCTTCGCATCGATGACAAAGATAACATCTACCAGGGCCCCTCGGTCAGAATCAACGGTAAATTCAAATTCCCGCAAGGTATTTTCGAAATGGGTCGTCAATTGATGTTCAAAGCATTTTCTCTGTGCCTCTTTGCTGGCCGTTTCATCACATTCCATAAACAGCGGATAGGAATCCACGGAGTTCCAGTCCATTTCCCGAAGTTCCGCGTTAATCAATTCTTGGGTCCTTTTTTCCTTGGACTGGAAAAGGTTACAGGAACCCAAACTTAAAACGACCAACAATACCAATATGCGTTGCATGTCACCAATTCTATGGTGGAAATTACAAATTTTTGACGGGTTTAGTTTTTGGAAAAGTGGATTTCCACCTTGAAATCAGAAATGCGTTTGGTTGCTATTTTGGAAAGGTAAGCTATTTGAATTTCCATTCTAATGATTTATGTAGAAAGTATTTTGAAGTACAAGACCTGTCAGGTTTTGAAAACCTGACAGGTCTTAAATTATTTAATTACAAACCTATTATTCCAACTTAAAATTTACCGGAATGGAATAGGCCACCGCCACTTCCTCTACCCCATTTTTACCCGGTTTCATTACTGGCAAACGCTTTAAGATTCGCTCCACCTCATCCTCCAAAAGTTTATCAGGTCCGCGCATGGCAATATTTTCGACGTTTCCTTCTTTTGAAATCGTAAAAAGGGCACTTACCCTGCCTTGGATTCCCCTGTCCTGAGCTTCTTGGGGATAACTGAAATTTTTGCTGATATGCCGCATGATATTCTCATTGAAACAGGCACGGGAGTCGGTTGCATTTTCACAGCCCGGGAAAACGGGAACCTCATCTACTTCCCCAAATGGTATGGCATTCGATTCAAGGGCCTTATTGGCCCGAATTGTTTGGGCCGATGTTCCATCCAGTTGAAAAATAACAGGAATGGAATAAGGTATGTTCACTGTCTTACCATCCTTTAATCCCGGTTGCATTTTAGGAAGCTTAGAGATGATCCCTTCCACTTCCTCCTCCAAAAGAGGATGGGGACCACGATTCTCGATATTAACTATACTTCCTTCTGTATTTATGGTAAACAGAACACTCACCTTACCTTCGATGTTTTTCTCCAGGGCTTCCTCTGGATAATTAAAGTTTTTACTGATGTGTTCCATGATTTTTTGATTGAAGCAGGCCCTTTTATCTTCGGAATTCTCACAACCTGGAAAAATGGGTACAGCATCTAATTCTGAAAATGGTACCATATTGGATTTTAAGGGAGTAGCTTCTAAATTTTCTTTGGAATTTGCCTCGCTTTCACACGAGGTATAGAATAACATACCGAGTACCAGGGGTACCAATACCAAATACTTTAACTGCCAGATTTTTTTTGATTTTGATTTTTGTAACATGACTATTCGTTTTTTGATTAATGTTGATTTAAAAAATGGATTGATGAAGGAAAAATTCCGGACTTCGAACGCTTGGGACAACAGCATTTCACAGTGTTCCTGTCGCTCTTGTTTGGGAACCTGGGCATCGGCGATAAATTCGTGCAGTTCCGTGAGTCGGTTTTGATAAACATAAACCAAGGGATTGAACCAAAACACGATTCGCACGACCTCGAAAAACAGTAGGTCCAAGGTGTGCCACTGCCTAATATGGACCATCTCATGTGCTACAATGGATTCGGTTTCCTTACGACTAAAATTCTCTCCTAAGAAAATAGACTTTAGGAACGAAAAGGCCACATTACTCTGGGGGATCAGAATCCTTCTATGGTCCCTATAAACTTGTACCTTCCCCGTCAACTTTAAGGTTCGCAAGCGCCAAAGTTTCACGACAAAGGCAATGACAGCCATTCCGCACCCAATGAAAAATAGGACGATGAGCCAAGTAATTTCCATTGCCGCCGGAGCAGTTCCAACTCCCACGATAGCCGTCGGCTGAAGGTTCCATAAATACTCGGAATACCCTAATAAAACGGGGGCTTCGTTTTTAAATGCCTCTATTTCTACCCAGGGCAAGGCCAAGGATGCGGCAAATGTGGCCAACAGATAGACCCGGTTCCATTGAAAGAAGGTCTCGCGCTTAAGGAAAAAATCATAAATAACGAGGAACACCAATTGAAAGGCGATGCACTCTAGGATATACTGTATCATTTCTTGTCCTTTTTTATTTCGTTCATAATGGACTCCAATTCGGACAGGCTCATATCGTTCTTCTTCATGAAAAAAGAAACCATACTCTTGAAGGAGCCCTGAAAATAACCGTCCACCAATTTGTTGATGCTTTGGTTGCTGTAATCCGATTTTTTCACGATTGGATAATAGAGGTATCCCTTTCCCTCCTTCTCATGGTCCACAAAGCCCTTGCTCTCCAAAATCCGAATGATGGTGGAAACGGTGTTGTAGGCCGGCTTGGGCTCGGGCAATTCATCAATGACACCCGCCACGTTCGATTTTTCCAATTGCCACAATACCTGCATTACCTCCTCTTCGGCCTTGGTTAACTGCTTCATCACTTTAGTTTTTTTATTCTCTTAAATACAAATTCCAGACAATACTCCCTTCGACTCCGCTCAGGGTAGCAGTTCGATTCGTAAATCTCATCGCTAATATAACTAAATATTTAGTTTAAACTAATTTTTTAGTTAAAAAATTGATTTCAGTATGACACTTGTAACATTTTTGACCTATTTTCGTCCAATCGTCATATGGATATAGCACTATTGATTATCGGGTTTATTTTTATGCTGCTGGGCATCCTTGGCAGCTTTCTTCCCGTACTTCCGGGACCACCCATTAGTTGGATCGGACTGTTACTTTTATACCTTACCAAGGCTATTCCCAACAATTGGTGGGTGTTGGGCATCACCCTCGCCATCGCACTGATCGTATTTGCGCTTGATTATATCATTCCTGCCATGGGTACGAAGAAATTTGGTGGAACACGGGCAGGGATGATAGGTACGACCATCGGCCTCATAGTTGGATTGCTCGCACCTATACCTGGAGGAATCATTATTGGTCCTTTTGTAGGTGCCTTTCTAGGGGAACTATCGGCGAAAGCCGATAACAAAACGGCCCTAAAAGCTGCCTTTGGTTCCTTTTTGGGTTTCCTTACCGGTACGTTTATGAAGTTTGTGGTCGCCGTGGTCTATTTGGGACTGTTCATCTCCACCGCTTGGGAGTACAGAACGGCGTTGTTTCCGTATTTTAATTAATCCAGCCAAACGGTTTTTTCCGAAATTGGATTTCTTGTAGATACCGGCACATCGCCATCATAATAGCCCATGTACAAAAATCCTAGGCATTTTTCCCCTACGGCCATGTCGAAAAATTCATCCATGTACTTTATAATTCCCGGGGAGCTCCAATAACACCCAATTCCCAGCTCGGCACAACATAACCACATGTTCTGCACGGCCATGGCAACCGCGGCCACCTCTTCCCACTCGGGAAGGCTCTCCTTAGGGTCTCGCTGCATACAGATGGCTATCACCGCTGCGGATTGATCGGCGTTGGCGCGTAACTTTTTGATCTTGATCTGTTGGGGTCGTGCATCGGTATCCTCATATTTTTTGGACAGGAATGCGCCCAAGGCTTCCTTGGATTTTCCCCGTAGTACCTTAAATCGCCATGGTTCCGTTTTTTTATGCGTTGGCGCCCAATTGGCGGCCTCCAATATGCGCTCCAAATCGGTTTTGGATAGTTCCTTTTCTATATATTGAGGTGGAAATACCGACCTTCTATTTTTAATCAAATCAAATATCATAGTTCAATATTTAGGTTCATAAAATTAAGCCTCAAAACCCATGATTCCAAAGTCTAAGTACAGCAATTAAATGAATCTCAACGATTTCTATGCTATTTAGTTTCAAACAACAAATCGATGCAGTTCTGTAAAACAGGATTCCTATGCTCCTTTTTCCAAATGGCCGATAGCAAGGCCCTTTGTTCTATATCCCTAAGCTCAACAAATTTTACCCGCATTTGAAAGCCGTATTGCAGGGCCGTTGGGACAATGGCAATGCCCAAATTGTTCTCCACCAATTTGAAAATGGTCTGCGCGTGCACGGATTTATGGGAAACCTTGGGTACAAAACCCGCATCGGAACAAATGCTCATGATCGTTTCATAATAATAGGGACTGTAATCCTGACTGAACAAAATAAAGTTATCTTCGGAAAAGCGTTCCATCCCCGTGTACTCCCTTGTAAGCATTGGATAACTCTGGGGCAATACCAAGGAGAACGTATCCTCATAGACCGTTCGCATGTGCAAATTTGCCGGAACTTTGGCCAATCGAACAAACCCAATATCCAAATCTCCCTTTAAAACGGCATCCACCTGGTTCAAATTAGAAAGCTCCTCCAAAGAGGTCTTTATCTTTGGAAAGGTATCCCTCAATTTTAAGAGCAGATTTGGGATGACATCCTGCATGGCGGAACCCAAAAACCCGATCCGAATTTCACCCGTATCGCCCTCCCCTATCAGCTGTAATTGTCGTTTTATCTCCTTTAATTGCTTAAAAAGTGATTCGGATTGATGTTTCAGGTAATGGCCCGCCGGGGTCAGTGCAACCTTCTTTTTATCCCTCACGAAAAGTTCCGCCTGCAATATTTCCTCCATTTGCTTTATCTGGCGTGACAATCCTGGTTGGGAGATAAAGAGCTTTTCCGCAGCCTTTCTAAAATGTAGTTCATCGGCTACCGCCAAAAAATACGTAAGGTGCCGTAATTCTATTTGAGAACTCATAGTTATTGATTGTTCAACAAAATGGTATTGGTAATTATCATACTTAAACAATATCTTTATAAAACTAATATCTAAAAGGCAAATTTTGGCGTTGGACACCTTTAAATTTGGAGAAGACTGGCTTACTGTAGGTAAGGTCTTAAGTATTGCAAAAGGAGGTACTACAATTGTTCTTTCACAATCGGTTGAAAAAAGGATCGAGAACAGTTCGCAGGTAGTCGCATCCATCGTGGAAAAAGGACATCCTGTTTACGGGATCAATACGGGTTTCGGGCCCCTTTGCACCACCAAAATTTCCAAAGAGGAGACGCGTATTTTACAGACAAACATCCTTAAAAGCCATAGTGTGGGCGTAGGAGAACCTATTTCTATGGAATTGGCCAAAATCATGCTGATTTTGAAGGCCCATTCCTTGGCAAAAGGATATTCCGGTATCGCGCTTGACACCTTGGAACGAATTATTTGGCACATAGAAAACGATGCGATACCTGTGGTCCCCTCCCAAGGTTCCGTGGGGGCATCGGGCGACTTGGCTCCATTGTCCCATTTGTTTTTGCCCTTGATCGGGCTGGGCAAGGTCGTTTATCAAGGAAAAATTATGCCGACCCAAACCTTGTTTGAAAAAACGGGACTTGAAGCTATAAACCTGGGTCCAAAAGAAGGATTGGCCCTAATTAACGGTACTCAGTTCATTGCGGCCCATGCGGTAATAGTGGTTGAAAAACTACATTCTGTACTATCCCAAGCGGATATTATTGGGGCCATGATGATCGAAGGGCTACAAGGTTCCGTAAAGCCCTTTTATAAGGAACTGCACGAACTACGTCCCTTTAAGGGCAATATTCATGTTGCCAGGCGCGTCAAGCGATTGCTAAAGGGTTCAGAAATCATGGAGGACCATATCGATTGTGACCGCGTACAGGACCCGTATTCCCTGCGCTGTATTCCTCAAGTACACGGTGCCTCCAGAAATGCCTGGTTGCACCTGAAGGAACTTTTGGAAACTGAACTGAACTCCGTCACGGACAATCCCGTCATCATTGACGAGGAACTCACCATTAGTGGCGGAAATTTTCACGGACAGCCCTTGGCACTGGCCTTGGACTATGCCTGCTTGGCGGCATCGGAAGTGGGCAATATTTCGGACCGACGCATTTATTTGGCCTTGGAAGGAAACAGTCCAGGCGTACCCAAATTGTTGATGAAGGACACGGGGATCAATTCCGGGTACATGATACTACAATACACCAGTGCGGCCCTGGCCAGCGAAAACAAGGGGATGTGCTTTCCGTCCAGTGCGGACAGTATTCCCACTTCCCTAGGGCAAGAGGATCATGTAAGCATGGGCTCTATTGGAGGCAGGAAGGCGCTTCGCGTCATAGAAAATGTAGAAAAGATATTGGCCGTAGAATTGCTAACGGCGGCACAGGCCTTTGAATATAGAAAGCCCTTAAAATCGGGCATCTTTTTGGATGAAATACACAAAGCGGTTCGGAAAAAGGTATCCTTTGCCGAGAAGGACCGTGTTTTTTCGGACGATATCGAAAAGGGCATCCAAATGATTCAAAACAAAACGATCATATCGGTGATTGAAAAAGTTGAAAAGAACAGAAACATTTCGCTCAAAACGAAATATTCGGCAGAATTTGAAAGCTATTGATATATGGAAGCATTGCAATTAATCGGACCCTTCAAACAATTGTTGACCATGGAGGCCCTGCCTTTAAAAGGTGCGTTGTCCGATAGTCAACTTTGGATCATAGAGGATGGAGGCCTATTAATTTCCGATGGAAAAGTGATGGCCACGGGAAATTACGCTTCCCTAAAAAAAGAACATCCTTCCGCAAAATGTCACGAATTAACAGGTGCCCATGTGTGTCTTCCCGGTTTTATCGATGCCCACACCCACATTTGTTTTGGGGGAAGCCGGGCCAACGACTACGCGCTCAGAAATTCGGGAAAAACCTATTTGGAAATAGCTAGAGCGGGTGGTGGTATTTGGGATACGGTTACCCAAACCAGAAAGGCGGACAAGGAAACCTTGACAAAGAAGACAGTAAAATTGGCCAATCGGCATCTTAAAACGGGCGTTACAACGCTGGAGGTGAAAAGTGGATACGGACTTTCATTGAACGAGGAAATTAAAATGTTGCAGGCGATACAGGAAGCCAACAACGAAGTTCCATCGGACCTAATCCCAACCTGCCTTGCCGCGCACATGTTCCCCAAGGATTATGCGGGTACCAAAACCGAATATTTACAGGAATTGGCCCAAAAGTTATTGCCCAAACTGAAGGCCGAAAATCTCACCAACAGAATCGACGCTTTTATTGAAGAAAGTGCCTTTTCACCGGATGAAATAGCCCCGTATTTTGAAGCGGCCAAACAACTTGGATTTGATATCACGGTGCATGCCGACCAATTTTCCACGGGCGGTAGCAAAGTGGCGGTTGATTTTGATGCCATCAGTGCAGACCATCTGGAGGCCAGCACGGATATAGAGATTGAACTTTTGGCCAAAAGCAATACCATCGCCACGGCCTTACCGGGGGCCTCATTGGGACTTGGCTGTAATTTTACACCGGCAAGAAAATTATTGGATACCGGGGCCACTTTGGCCATTGCAAGCGACCACAACCCGGGTTCCGCCCCCATGGGCGATCTATTGACCCAAGCGGCCATATTGGGTGCTTTTGAAAAATTATCGAATGCGGAGGTCCTGGCCGGAATTACCGTAAGGGCGGCCGCTGCCTTGGGGCTCAAGGACCGAGGGAAACTGGCGAAGGGATACTTGGCGGATTTTAGCCTTTTCCATACCGATAACTATCAGGAAATCCTGTACAACCAAGGAAACCTGAAACCCTGCATGGTCTGGAAAAACGGAAATTTGGTGTACAACAAGCATAAAGCGTAAAGACAAGCATGGATTTTAAAGCACAGATTCTTGCGGGAATCCCATCGGAACTACCAAAGAAAAAAGAACGTTCTTCCACGGTTTCACATGCCCCTATAAGAAAGGATATCCTTTCAACCGAAGAAAAAAAACTGGCCATACGCAATGCGTTGCGGTATTTTCCACAGGAATGGCACCAAGAACTTGCGGAGGAATTCGCCCAAGAACTGATGGAATACGGTCGGATTTACATGTACCGCTTCATGCCCGATTATATAATGTACGCCCGACCCATTTCCAAATATCCCGCCAAGACTACTCAAGCGGCCGCCATTATGTTGATGATCCAGAACAACTTGGACCCTGCGGTGGCACAACATCCGGAAGAATTGATTACCTATGGAGGGAATGGGGCCGTTTTCCAGAATTGGGCACAATACCTGTTGACCATACAATTTTTGGCCACGATGACCGAAGCGCAAACGCTTCATATCTATTCCGGGCATCCCATGGGCCTGTTCCCGTCTTCCAAGGAAGCCCCTAGGGTGGTCGTGACCAACGGTATGATGATTCCCAATTATTCCAAACCCGATGACTGGGAACGTTTTAACGCCTTGGGTGTCACGCAATACGGGCAAATGACGGCAGGTTCGTATATGTACATAGGTCCGCAGGGCATTGTTCATGGCACTACGATTACAGTCATGAACGCCTTTAGAAAAGTGTTGAAATCTGGAGAAACACCCGAAGGTAAAATCTTCCTTACGGCCGGACTGGGCGGTATGAGCGGGGCCCAGCCCAAAGCTGGAAACATTGCGGGCTGCATTACCGTCTGCGCCGAAGTGAATCCGGCGGCCGCCCGAAAACGCTTTGAACAGGGTTGGGTGGATGAACTTTTGGAAAGTATTGACAACCTTCTTGAACGAACCAAAACCGCCATCGCACAAAAAGAAGTTGTTTCATTGGCCTATATAGGAAATGTAGTGGATGTTTGGGAGCGCTTCTATAAAGAAAACATTTTTGTGCATTTGGGTTCGGACCAGACCTCCTTGCACAATCCTTGGGCCGGGGGCTATTATCCCGTGGGACTCGGTTATGAAGAGGCCAACGAATTGATGAGCACAAATCCCGAACTTTTCAAAGCCAAGGTTCAGGAATCGCTACGGAGACATGCCAGTGCCATCAACAAGCATACGGAACGAGGTTGCTATTTCTTTGACTACGGTAACGCCTTTTTGTTGGAAGCGTCCAGGGCCGGAGCAGAGGTAATGGCAGAAAACCAAGTTGATTTTAAATATCCTTCTTATGTTCAGGATATATTGGGACCTATGTGTTTCGATTTTGGATTTGGTCCGTTTCGATGGGTCTGCACGTCGGGGAATCCGGAGGATTTACATAAAACGGACCAGATTGCGCTGGAGGTGATGTTAGGTATAAAAACGACCGCACCAGCTGAGATTCGGCAACAAATGGACGATAACATCAAATGGATCCAAGAAGCCGAAGAAAACAACTTGGTCGTGGGTTCCCAGGCACGGATTTTATATGCCGATGCGGAAGCTAGGGCAGCCATTGCCGAATCCTTTAACCAAGCGGTGAAGTCGGGCGAAATTTCCGCGCCGGTTGTTTTGGGTAGGGACCACCATGACGTAAGCGGCACGGACAGTCCGTATAGGGAAACCAGTAATATTTACGACGGAAGTAAGTTCACGGCAGATATGGCCATCCACAACGTAATCGGCGACAGCTTTAGGGGTGCCACCTGGGTATCCATCCACAACGGTGGCGGCGTAGGTTGGGGCGAGGTCATCAACGGCGGTTTTGGCATGGTGCTCGACGGGACAAAGGAAGCATCGAACCGATTAAAAAACATGTTGTTCTTTGATGTAAACAATGGCATCGCCCGAAGAAGTTGGGCCCGAAATAAGGAAGCCATCTTCGCATTACAAAGGGAAATGGAGCGCACACCCAACTTACGCGTTAATTTACCTAACTTCGTGGAGGACCACGTTTTGGAAAAATTATTCCTTTAGCAGGAATCAATCGGATAGTTATTTTGTCTCCTCGAAGGCAGTCGGGAGGTCGTCATAATTTGCAACTAGGAAAGAAGGTCTCGACTGCGCTCGACCGGACAAATACTTATTTTAGGGCGACCCTAGCATTAAAAAAAATATATGAGCAACTACGCAGAAACTTTTTCGGAGATATACACTGGAAGGCCTTCGGGGCGGCAACTGTATCTGCATGAAAAGATTTCTTGCGTTCCTATTTCCAACGTATCAACGGTTGCCTCCGAAAAGTGCTTTACCTTTTTGGGCTATGCCTGCGATGAAGGGGTGAAAAGAAATCTGGGTCGGCCTGGTGCCGTCAATGGCCCGGATGCCATCCGAAAGCACTTTGGCAAACTGCCCAACCATCTTCCCACGGAGACGCTGCTCTATGATGTGGGCACACTACAATGTTTGGAAGGCGATATGGAAGTAACCCAACGGGCCCTCAGCGATTCCATTTGCCAATTGCTTCAACATAAACACTTCCCCATCGTACTTGGCGGCGGACACGATATGGCCTACGGCAGCTACAACGGACTCAAAAAATATGTTGGAAAAGGGGAAACCATCGGTATCATAAATTTTGACGCCCATTTTGACCTAAGAAACAACAGACAGGACAAAGGTCACACTGTGAACAATTCCGGAACCCCGTTTTACCAAATAGCCCTGGACTGCCAAGCGGACGGCACCCTTTTCAAGTATCTCTGTTTGGGTATCAGACAAGATGCGAATGACAGGATTCTCTTTGAAACGGCCAAGGAACTGGATGTTAAGTACATCATGCGGGACACTTTTAGAATCCAATTCCACAATGAGATAAACGCCTGGATCAATGCCTTTACAGGCAATGTGGACCACATCTATGTGACCATTGATTTGGACGGATTTTCTTCGGCCTACGCACCCGGGGTAAGTGCTCCCTCGCCCATGGGTTTCACCCCGGATGTTGTCCTAGAATCCCTAAAGACCATTATGGCAACCGGTAAACTTAGGGTTTTGGACATTGCAGAATTAAATCCGGATTTTGATAGGGACGATCAAACGGCAAAATTGGCGGCATCCTTAGTGCATTACGTTTTACATGCTGAACGTAACTGAAAAGATTCCGCATTCAAGCGGAATTAGTTCAACCAACGGATAAATGTGCACTTCGTTTCACCTATCTGGTTTTCACTAACAAAAAAAGCCTCCCAAATGGAAAGCCTTTCATTGGTTCAATAGGTATAATCCTATTTTTACCACTGTCCCAAAATCACTTTCGGGACACAACACAACCGCACAAAGATAAGAAAGGATTTTTATTTTTTAAGGTCATTCTAAAATTATCATCGGATGAGCGGTCTCCTTTTTCCTTTGAATTGAAATTTGACCTAGAAGGGAATTCCCGATTAAAAACCATATAATCAGATAAATAGATCCAACCAATACAAGTTACCAAGGAAACTTTCCACTGGTCGACACTTGGGTAGTTACTCCAAAGCGGCTACGTAATTTGCAGGTCCAAATCCAAATCGACCTATCCCATGAACCTACGACCGGTTGCCTTCATAATTGTCCTATTGCTGTTTTTTTCGTGTTCAAAAGAGGATATTTCCACCTACCAAGAGGATTTAGTGGTACGTTTGGACGAGGAAATTGAGACAGTATCCCATAAGACCAATGAAAAATCGCAACATGTTGATGAGGCCTTTGTTCATTGGATCGTAAACCGGCAGCAAGCATCGGGCCTGATGGAAAGTACGGAAATCTCCAATTTCACTTCCTTATACGACAATGCCTTGGCCGCGATATTTTTCATCCAAGAGGATCGAAGGGAAAATGCGGAAAAGATATTCGATTATTTTTACTCTATTCGGGAAACGGAACTACCTCTAACGGGCGGGTTCTATCAATTTAGAAAATCAGATGGTTCCGATGCGGAAAGGATCTGGATGGGCGACAATGCCTGGCTGCTGATCGCTTTGAACCAATATGCCACCAAATACGGATCTGGAAAATATGAATCACTTTCGCTTCAATTGGAAAACTGGATCCGTTCCCTACAAATGGAAAATGGGGCTTTGAGAGGAGGAACAAATTCGGATGGAACGGAGATACCCAATGTTACGGAAGGTATGATCACGGCCTTTCACGCCGTAAAGGGATACGACGCATTCCATAAAAACATGCTGGATTTCCTGAAAAAGAATCGGTGGGACGAAGAGCTTGGACTGTTAATGGCCTGGCCTGAAAATCCAGAATATGCCTTTGCCCTGGACGTGCTTTCCCTAAGCAAACTTATTTTCAACGACCTCTCTGACGATGTGCTCTTCCAAGCCAACAAGTTCCTGAACGATCAAACAGCCACCATGAGCGGTGAAATGATTTCAGGCTATTGCTTCGACCAGGACAAGGATGTAATCTGGCTGGAAGGTTCCGCACAAATGGCAGTGGCCTTCAACAGTATCGCGCGGTTCGATATTTCGGAAAATATAATGGAAAACATTGAAAAAACGGTCATACAGAGCTCCATGACCGATAACGCTCAAGGCATACCCTATACCGCCAACTTTGGCACTTCCTATGGAAGCAACGAACTTTGGGATCATACGGATATTACCCCGGCGCTGTCCTCCACCCTCTGGTACTACTTCGCCAAAACCAATTTCAATCCTTTCGATACGGGAAAAAAGGACATGCTACCTACAGCCGACAAATTTTGGGAATACGATTTTTAGTCGCAGTTTTAAAAAACCTTTAACGCATTTAAGAGTCCCTAAACACTATCTTTCAATTAAAAATGAAAGATTCAGTCTACGTTTGGGTAGTGATTACCACATTGGCCTTGGTCACGGTCACCATAATGTCCGTAATGAACCTCCCCTTTAATTGGATATTTTATTGCACCGTGCTAGGCCAGGCCCTTATTGTCATCATGGTCTATAAAGTACTGACCGATAATTACAAGACGGACAAAACATTCAAGGATTTTTACGAGGACAATCCCATTGGGAACCGCGTTAATTAGGTACGACTACGTTTTCCCTCTTACTGGATTCCTTTAAATGGGAGGTCATGCCCAGTTCCGGTATGACCAGTAGCGGTATTTGGGTGTGAAATGCCACTCTTTTTACTACGGGCTCACGTACCAATTGTTCCATGTAACTGTGTTGGTAGTTCAACATGGCCAGTAAGTGAATGTCCATTTCCCTGGAAAAGACCTCCAAGGTCTTGGAAACGGAATTCAACTCGGATACGGTGTGTACGTAATGCTCCACTTCACCCAGGTACTTGCGCAACATTCCCAAATTGAACAATTGAAGCTCGGACAGGGTCTTGATTTCATATTGTACATGTACGATCCGAACGGTGGCATCAAAAATGCCGGCCAGTTCCACCAAAGGCCTTAGCTCGGATTTGGTATAAAATCGGGTGAAATCCGTCGCGAAAGCGATTTCGGTCGGTTTTTGAAATTCAAAGTTTTGCGGAATGGCCAATACGGGACAGTCCTTTACGGATTTGATGACACGTACCGTATTGCTGCCCATGAAAACCTCTTCCATTCCTGTTGCCCCCGTGGTTCCCATAATGACCAGTTCAATGTCATAGGCCGAAATACTTTCAATGATCTCATCCACCAACAAACTAAAGGAAGAAATGGTCTCAAAATGATGATGCTCGTTCACAAAGTCATTCTTGACCCGCGCCAATAGATCATCCAGGCCCTTTTGGGAATATTTGGCGGCACTGTTCGTTAGCATACTTTCCTCAAAGGAAGCCGCCATAAACCTACTGCCGGCGATGGCTGGGGTATAGGTATTCAATAAATAGAAGGTACATTCCTGATCCCAGAACATGGAAATGGCATACTTGATGGCATTGCAGGAATTATCCGAAAAGTCCGTAGGGATTAAAATATTCTTCATCTAATTTCATCTTTGAATATGGGATAAAATTAGACCGAGCCTTACGAGGAAACTATGACAATTGTCATCTTTGGGAAATAATCGACTTAAAAACCTTCCACAAGGTTTTTTAGCGCCTTTTCATCGGTGATCCCGATTCTTTTCCCGGAAGTTTTTAGATACCCTTTTTTCTTAAATTCTGAAATGATTCGGATACACGATTCAATGGCCGTACCTACCACATTGGAAATATCCTCCCTGGACAACACAAGTCTTAGATAGCCTTCCTCATCCTCCCCAAAATTATTTTTTAGGTACAGGAAAGCTTCCGCCATTCGCTGTTTGACGCTTTTTTGGCTCATGTTCACGATAACGTCATCGGCCTCCTTCAGGTCGTGGGCCATATGCCGTAATACCTCAAGGGTAAAATTGGGATTGGTATGCAAACTGGAAACTATACCTTCCTTGGGTATGAAACAAACCTCCATATCACTTACGGCAATGGCACTCAAGTTTACGTTTTCCTCCGCCACCACGGAGCGTTGTCCTATGACCTCCCCCTTGCTCGCAAGCTTTACAATCTGGTCTTTACCATTTTCGCTTAATTTGGATAGTTTGGAAACCCCATCGCGTACGCAAAAGACGCCATCCAATTTTTCACCTTCCTTAAAGAGGGCCTCTCCCTTCTTGATTGTTCGTGTAGTTTTTGAATCGGACACCCTTTTTAATTCCTCCTTGGACATAGCGCGTAAGGAGTTGAATTGCCGTACGATACAATTTTCACATCTGCTTTCCATTTAACTAATATTTACCTGACCCTACAAAAATAACAGCTTGAATTTACGTAAAAACTGACAAATATCATATTTGTAACCGCATTGATTTCCAACCTTTGCCCCAGGTATAAGCAAATGTATTATGGAAAAGCAACCCTGTTATCACTGTGGGGACGATTGCGGCTCCGAGAGTATCCAGTACGATGAAAAGTGCTTCTGTTGCAACGGTTGCAAAACGGTCTACGAGATTTTTTCGGAAAACGATTTATCCTATTATTACGACTTGCAAACTTCGGCAGGTTCTACGCCTACAGCCATAGAAGGCAAGTACGATTTTTTGGAAACCGAGCGTATCGTTGAAAAATTAACGGAATTCAACGACGGCAACCTACAAATCGTAAATCTCTATATTCCTTTAATACATTGTAGTTCCTGTATCTGGGTATTGGAAAACCTGAACAAGCTCAACCCGTTTATCTCCTCCTCCCAAGTAAACTTTTCCAAGAAAATGGTACGGATTTCCTATAACAGCCAAAAAACCTCTTTGAAGGACGTGGTGGTGCTATTGGCCAGAATTGGTTACGAACCCTATATATCCTTGGAGGATATTGATGGAAAAGAAAAAAAGGTAGACCGAAGCCTTATTTATAAGTTGGGCGTCGCCGGATTTGCTTTTGGTAACGTGATGTTCCTTTCCTTTCCGGATTATTTTGATCTAAGCTCCAGCAAAACTTCCGGTGGCGAATTCTGGTTGAACCAATATGAAGTGGTTTTTAGATGGCTGATGTTCGCCTTTTCACTTCCCGTCGTTTTTTATGCAGGTGCGGACTACTTTGTTTCGGCCTATAAAGGCCTTCGTTCCAAAATCCTGAACATTGACGTTCCCATTTCCTTGGGTATTTTGGTACTTTTTGTACGAAGTACCTTGGAAATTATGTTCGATTGGGGAAGCGGCTTTTTTGACTCCCTTACAGGTTTGGTCTTCTTCCTGCTTCTAGGGAAGTTCTTCCAACAAAAAACCTATTCCTTTCTCTCTTTTGAACGGGACTATAAATCGTATTTCCCTATCGCGGTCACCAAAATTAATGATGATGGTACCGAGGAAAGTACCCAAGTGCACGAAATCAAACAGGGCGACCTGCTATTGATCAGAAACGGGGAACTGATTCCGGTAGACGGACTCCTATATAAAGGCAAAGCACAGATTGATTACAGTTTTGTAACGGGGGAATCGGTCCCTGTGGAGCGGGAATTTGGCGACAAAGTTTTCGCCGGAGGGAGGCAAATGAACGGCCCCATTGAAGTGGAGGCCTTAAAATCGGTTTCCCAAAGTTACCTCACCCAGCTTTGGAGCAATTCGGTCTTTAAAACGGACAAATCCACCCGATTCCAAAACATCACCGATAGCATTGGAAAACGCTTTACCATTGGGGTATTGACCATTGCTTTTTTGGCCACAGCCTACTGGTTGTTTTTTGACCCGTCCTTGGCAATGAACGTTTTTACGGCGGTGTTGATCATCGCATGCCCGTGCGCCATAGCCTTGGCCTCGCCCTTCACCCTGGGCAATATGCTCCGCATATTTGGTCAGAAGAAATTCTACCTAAGGGATACCGGTGCCATTGAACAATTGGCACAAGTGGACACGGCCATATTTGACAAGACAGGGACCATTACCACTTCCAAACAAAGTACAGCCACCTATCAAGGCATGCCGTTGACAGTGGAAGAGGAGTCCCTTCTAAAAAATACCTTGAGGGCCTCCAACCACCCGTTGAGCAGGACCTTGTACGATATTTTATCGGACCATAATATATATACACTGGACGATTATGAGGAACACCTTGGCAAAGGCCTGGAAGGAAGTAAGGGCGACAGGCATATAAAAATAGGCTCTTCTGAATTTGTGGGCAAGGAAGAGGTTTCGGACAGTTTGAACACGGCGGTGCACGTGGCGAGCAACAATGCCTACAAGGGCAAATACGTGTTTCATAACCAATACAGGGAGGGTGTTTCCGAAGTTTTTGAACAAATGTCGGATCAACTGCAATTGGCCATTCTTTCCGGTGATAACGAGGGCGAAAAACGCAACTTGGAAAAACTGTTGCCCAAATTGACTCCGTTGTATTTCAACCAAAAACCGGAGGATAAACTGGCCTTTATCACTGCCTTACAGGAACAGGGCAAAAAAGTCCTTATGGTGGGTGACGGATTGAACGATGCCGGTGCCCTTGCCCAAGCGGAAGTGGGTATCGCCATATCGGAGAACATCAACGTATTTTCCCCTGCCTGTGATGGTATTATGGATGCCTCAAAATTCCAGCAATTGTACCAATACATCATCGCCTCCAAAAAGGCCATGAAAATCATAAAGCTCAGTTTTTTATTGTCGCTCCTTTACAATGTAGTGGGACTCTATTTTGCGGTTACCGGGCAACTGGAACCCGTTATCGCGGCCATTTTAATGCCCTTGAGTTCCATTAGCGTGGTTGGGTTTACAACGCTAATGACCAACCTTTTGGGCAAAAAATTAAAGTAAAAAACAAGGTATAGAATAAAATATTTAAAACTGATAAATGTCATATTTAAACGGAAGCAACAACGGTAATTTTACCCCGAAATTCAGGTAGGTATGAGTGTAATATATGTGTTATTGGCCATTAGTATCATCGTAGCCATTGTCTTTTTTGCAGCGTTCATTTTCTCGGTAAAAAATGGGCAATATGACGATTCCTATACGCCATCCGTCCGGATGCTCTTTGAGGACGAATTGGTAAAACAGAAAAAGAGTTTACAAAAATCCAATATGGATACATCAATAGAATCAAATAACTAATCAACTATGGAAGTACAGCAGTTTTATTACGATAACAAAATCGTAAAAAAGTTCATCTATGCCACAATGCTTTGGGGTATTGTTGGTATGTCCGTTGGCCTATTATTGGCCTTTATGTTCTTGTTTCCGAATGTTACGGACGGAATTTCTTGGCTCAGTTTTGGCCGTTTAAGACCCTTGCACACCAACGCGGTCATTTTTGCCTTTGTAGGTAATGCCATTTTTGCCGGTGTGTATTATTCGACACAGCGCCTCCTTAAGGCACGAATGTTCAGTGATGTACTGAGCAACATCAATTTTTGGGGCTGGCAACTTATTATTGTGGCCGCAGCCATTACGTTGCCACTGGGATTTACCACATCTAAGGAATATGCGGAATTGGAGTGGCCCATCGATATTGCCATTGCCCTTGTGTGGGTAGCCTTTGGGGTCAATCTGATCGGAACCATGATCAAAAGAAGACAACGACATTTATATGTTGCCATTTGGTTCTACTTGGCGACTTTTGTAACGGTTGCCGTACTTCATATCTTCAATAGTTTGGAGTTACCGGTAAGTGCCTTGAAGAGCTACTCCGTATATGCCGGGGTACAGGATGCCTTGGTACAATGGTGGTATGGCCACAACGCGGTTGCCTTCTTCTTGACAACCCCATTCTTGGGATTGATGTACTATTTTGTTCCTAAAGCGGCGAACAGGCCTGTATATTCCTATAGACTTTCCATAGTTCACTTTTGGTCCTTGATATTCATTTATATCTGGGCAGGACCTCACCATTTATTATACTCCGCATTACCGGATTGGGCCCAAAACCTTGGTGTTGCCTTTTCGGTCATGTTGATTGCTCCTTCCTGGGGCGGTATGATCAACGGTCTTTTGACCTTGAGGGGTGCTTGGGACAAGGTGCGTACGGACCCAACCCTTAAATTTATGGTAGTTGCGATTACCGGGTATGGGATGGCCACTTTTGAAGGTCCAATGCTTTCCCTAAAGAACGTAAACGCCATAGCCCACTTTAGCGATTGGATTATTGCCCATGTACACGTAGGTGCCTTGGCTTGGAACGGTTTCTTGACCTTTGGTATGATCTATTGGTTGGTTCCTAAAATGTTCAAGACCCGTTTGGCTTCCGTAGGAATGGCAAACTTCCATTTCTGGATCGGAACCTTGGGTATCATATTATATGCGCTACCTATGTACGTCGCCGGTTTCACACAGGCATTGATGTGGAAAGATTTCAATCCGGATGGAACCTTGGTCTACGGTAACTTCCTGGAAACCGTAAACGAGATCATCCCAATGTATTGGATGCGTGCTATTGGGGGTAGTCTTTACATTGTAGGTGCCATAGTTATGGTGTACAATATCGTTGTTACCATCAAATCCGGTCAAAAAGTGGAGGATGAGTTGGCCGAAGCCGCTGCCCTTACCCGGGTATCCAAAAACAGGACCGCAGGGGAAACCTTCCACACATGGTTGGAGCGTAAACCCATCCAATTGACCATTTTGGCTACCGTAGCCATTCTGATAGGTGGTATTGTACAAATTGTACCAACCATCATGGTGAAGTCCAATATTCCTACCATCACCAGTGTCAAACCTTATACACCGTTAGAATTGGAAGGAAGGGACCTATATATACGCGAAGGTTGTGTAGGATGCCATTCCCAAATGATCAGGCCATTTAGAAGTGAGGTGGAACGCTATGGGGAATATGCCAAGGCCGGTGAGTTCGTATACGACCACCCATTCCTTTGGGGAAGTAAGAGAACGGGTCCTGATTTGCTACGGGTTGGTGGAAAGTATTCGGATAACTGGCACTTGAACCACATGTACGATCCACAAACGACCTCCTCCGGTTCCATAATGCCCTCCTACTCCTGGTTGGTACGCAACAAACATGACAGAAGTGGGGTTCAGGACAAAATGGAGGCCATGGTTACCTTGGGAGTACCTTATACCGATGAGGATATTGCCAATGCCGAAGCCAGTATGAGCGAACAGGCCATACAAATTGAGAAGAACCTCTATAGCGACCCGGATTTTGCATCGACCTACGAAGCCGATAAAAAATACGCCGCTGAAAACGGGGAGGAATTCATTGAAATGCGCGACAGGGAAATTGTGGCCATGATCGCCTACCTACAACGATTGGGTACGGATATAAAAATTAAGGAAACCAACGAATTAATCTCAGAAAATAAATAGCCATGCTAAAGTTTGTAAAAGGATATATGGAAAACATTGAGGGGGTGGCCACCTACCCAATGATTTCACTGATGATTTTCTTCGTCTTCTTCGTCGTTCTCTTCTGGTGGGTCTTTACCGCATCCAAGGAGTATGTCAAAGAGGTGAGCGACATCCCACTAGACAATAACAACCAACAAAACATTGAATTATGAAGAACCTAGGACCTTGGTGGATCAGACTTCCACTACTATTTTTTATCATATTTGGATTGACGGAGTTTTTTATAGACTCGGGGGATAAGCCAGCCTTTCTGGACCAACCCATAGTCGCACTATTTCTAGGCTTTATAATCCTTTTGCTTGTGGGCATAGAGCTTATCCTGGCCTCCATTGAGAACGTCATGTTCCAGACGCTATCGGAAGAGGCAAAGGAACGCTACTTGGCTTCCAAGGAACAAGGCTTTGAATGGGCCTGGGGCAAAAGAATGTACAAGAAACTTTTGGGCTCCAAACCAATTGAGGCCGAAGGTGAAATCATCTTGGACCACAACTATGATGGCATACGCGAACTTGATAACAAGCTACCACCATGGTGGGTATATATGTTCTACGCCACCATCATTTTTGGGGTAGTGTATTTGGTGCGGTTCCACATTTTCAATGATTATGATCAGGATACCGAATACCTAACGGAAATGACCTTGGCCGAAGCCGAAATAGAAGAATACAAGAAGAACGCGAAGGACCTGGTAGATGTCAATACCGTGGAACTATTGACCGATGCATCCGATATTGCCGCAGGTAAGGCCGTTTTCGAAACGAATTGTGTGGCCTGTCATATGGCCGACGGTGGTGGGGGAATCGGTCCTAACCTGACCGATCAAAACTGGATATTGGGTGGCGATATTAAATCGGTTTTCAACACCATTTCAGAAGGTGGAAGGGACGGTAAAGGAATGATTGCCTGGAAACAGAGCCTAAAACCTGTGGAGATGGCGCAAGTTGCCAGCTATGTACTTAACTTTCAAGGAACCACACCAGCCAACCCAAAAGCTCCGGAAGGTGATATTATCGTAAACCCGCATATGGATGTGGAGGGAGCGCCTGCCGTGGATTCGGCCATGATTGAAGTTGAAGTCGACACCTTAGAATTCATTAAAACCATTGACGAAGAGGGTACCGTAATTGAATAACGAGATCCTTTTGGATTGCCACATGCCATACAAATTTGGTATGTGGCGGTTCAAAAAACCGATACCAAATAACCAAAAGCCAATAATGACAGCATTCCTATCCCTAGTAAAAGCAAGACAAATTAAACCGTAATGGCACAAGATCAAGAAAACTTTAGGGATTCCATTGGAACGATAAACGAAGAAGGGAAAAGAGCATGGGTTTTTCCAAAAAAACCCAGTGGCAAGTTCTACGAGTATCGGAAATATGTTAGTTATTTTCTGCTGGCTTTTTTGTTTGCCGCTCCTTTCATAAAAATAAATGGCAACCAGTTTTTAATGTTCAATGTATTGGAACGCCGTTTCAATATTTTTGGGTTTCCATTTTGGCCCCAGGATTTTCATTTGTTCGTCATTTCCATGATCATCGGTGTGATATTTGTCGCACTGTTTACGGTTGCTTTCGGACGTATTTTCTGCGGATGGATGTGCCCTCAGACCATTTTTATGGAAATGGTCTTCAGAAGGATCGAGTATTGGATCGATGGGGACCGTGGGGCCCAAATGAAATTGGACCGACAAGCTTGGGATGCAGAAAAGATTAGGAAAAGGGTATTAAAGTGGTTCATCTTCTTTGTCATTTCCTTTTTGATCGCCAATGTATTCCTGGCCTATCTCATCGGTAGCGACCGATTGATCAGGTATATTACGGACGGACCTTTTGAGCACTTAAGCACTATTGTCTCCTTACTGATTTTTACCGGGGTATTCTACTTTGTATTTGCTTGGTTCAGGGAGCAGGTCTGTATCATCGCATGCCCTTATGGTAGAATGCAAGGAGTCCTGTTGGACAATAAATCCATTGTCGTCGCCTACGACCACAAACGTGGCGAAGCGGAAAACGGCCGCAAAAAATGGCGTAAAAACGAGGATAGGGAAGCCCTTGGCTATGGGGATTGTATCGATTGTTTTCAATGCGTGAACGTTTGTCCAACGGGCATAGATATCAGAAACGGAACCCAACTGGAATGTATCAACTGTACCGCCTGTATCGATGAGTGCGATACCATTATGGAAAAGGTAAATCTCCCAAAGGGACTTATCAGGTATGCAAGCGAAGACGAAATTACCAAAAAGGAGAAATTCAAATTCACACCACGCTTAAAAGGGTACTCCGCAGTATTGACCATTTTAATTGGTGTCTTGGTAGGGATGCTGTTTTTAAGGAACGACCTGGAAGCCAATATCCTTCGGTTACCGGGGCAACTATATGAGCACAAGGAAGGGAACATCATTAGCAACGTGTACACCTATAAATTGGTGAACAAGACCACCAAACCTGTGGAGGACGTTAGCTTTAAGTTGATTTCCCACAAGGGAACCGTAAAACTGGTCCGTAACGAAAACTTTGAGGTTCCCGCACAGGATTTGGCCGAAGGAACGCTCTTTATAGAGATCAACAACGCCGCCGTAAAAAGCGATAAGGAAAAAGTGAAGGTTGGGGTATATAGTGGAGATGAGTTGGTAGAAACTACCCTTTGCTCCTTCATGGCTCCAAGGAGTTATAAATGATAAAAAAATAAAAGATGAAAATTAATTGGGGAACCGGAATTGTACTGGCATTTATAGGTTTTATTGGCTTTATCCTCTTCTTTGTGGTACGGATGAGTACGGACAAACGTGCCAACCATGACCTTGTAACAGAGGATTACTACAGGCAGGAATTGGCCTATCAGAAGGAAATCGATGCCCAAAAAAATGCCACAAAGGACATCAATAAATTACAGGTGAGAAAAAGTCCGGATGGACTTGAAATACGTTTCCCCGAAAAAGTGAACCCCAAAAAAATTGAAGGTACAGTGTCCCTATACAGACCATCTAATAAGCAATTGGATTTTGACTTACCCATAAGTTTGTCCAATAACCATTTGCTCATACCTGACAACCGCTTGTTGGATGGTCGCTGGGACATTAAAGTCAGTTGGAACTACAACGGCACGGATTACTTGCATAAGGAAAACATAATCTATTAGAACACATGCTCCTTTCTGCCCTCATATTAGGTTTTATGGGAAGTCTTCACTGCGTAGGCATGTGCGGACCCATAGCCTTTATGTTGCCGGTGGACCATAAAAACAATCTTAAAAAGTTTGGACAGATCAGTCTATATCACATAGGTAGGCTATTGGCCTATGGCATCATCGGTTTGGTTTTTGGGCTATTGGGGAAAGGGCTGTATGTCTTTGGAATGCAGCAAAGACTATCCATTGCCGTTGGTATTGTAATGATTTTATTGGTGCTGATTCCTGCCAAAACCTTAAACAGATTTCAATTGGGACGCCCGGTATACAGGGCCATATCAAAAATAAAAAGCAGATTGGGCCAAGAGTTCAAAAAGAAATCGGCCGACACCTTTTTGACCATTGGATTCCTAAATGGTTTTCTTCCCTGTGGTTTGGTCTATATGGCGCTGTTCGGGGCCATCGCCATGGGCGAAGTGGCACAGGGCAGCCTTTACATGGTACTTTTTGGACTGGGTACCGTTCCCCTGATGACAACCGCCGTTTATTTTAGTGCGTTTTTGAAAGGAAACGCAAAGAAACGGATCCAGAAACTGATTCCCGTTTTTGTGGTCCTAATGGGAACGCTTTTCATTTTACGCGGTCTTGGCTTGGGAATCCCTTACGTCTCCCCAAAACCGGTTACCCAAATGGTATCGGCAGAAATGGAATGTCATCCATGATATAATACTGATGAAGAAACTATCCAACGATATTGTCCTTAGGCCACGGTTTCAGCTCGAAATTTTGGGAAACAGGGAGCAATTGTTGCGAAAGTTCATCGATTCAAAAAAAGCCCCCTTTCTGGTCAATTGTCTGGACAACCATATCTTCATAAAATACAACAAGGAGACCACCCATTTTGGCTCTCCCCAATTACACTTGGAAATAGATGCTTTGGACGACAGAACATCCAAAATCTATGGTTTTTTTGGTCCAAACCCAACGCTATGGACCTTTTTCATGTTTCTGCATTTTGTGGTAGCCACCCTGTTCATTATTGTGGGTATTTGGGCCTATGTGAGTGCATCGCTCAACAAACCCTACGGACTTCAAGTTGGGTTTATGGTCTTATTGGTGGTCGTTTGGTTCGCACTCTATACCTTTGGACAAATGGGCAAAAGAAAAGGCAAGCCTCAAATACAGGAACTTTACGCCTTTATGATGGAAACTTTGGGGTAGTTGCAACCCTTTTCCATTGAAATGTGTATTTTACTAGTATGAGCGATAAGCCGGAAATCAAGACCCGAAAAGATATAGCACTCCTTGTAAACACTTTTTATGAAAAAGTGCGGAATGAGGATACCCTAGGGCCTATTTTCAACGGAATAATCTCCGATTGGGAGGCCCATTTGGAAATCTTGACCAATTTTTGGGAATCCCAATTGTTCCTTAAAAGAAAGTATACCGGCGACCCGATTAAGGCCCACATTAAGACCGATGATTACATGGGGAACACTATGTCCATGGAACACTTTGGTATTTGGCTCAATCTATGGTTCGCTACTATAGACGAGCTATTTTCTGGGGAAACGGCCTGGATCGCAAAAAATAGGGCCCGTAAAATGAATACGATGCTTTTCCTGAAGATATTCGAACATCGGGCGGCCAAATAAACGTTCCTGAGGTTTTCACTTCGGATTTATCGTTTAAAAATTCCTATTTTTAAAACCGACGAATTCAAATTGTAACCAAGCCCTTTTCGATTATGAGCAAGAAAAACACCCGAAGGTCATTTCTTAAAAAGGCTACCTTGACCTCAGCCGCCGTAACAACAAGTCCATTTCTATGGGCCTCAGGATTTGAGGAAAAATTGATGTTGAGCAGAATTTACACACCCAAATCCTTTTCGGCCAATGACCGCATCAACCTGGCGCTTATCGGCACGGGAATCCAAGGCATTTATGATACCCAGACCGCTTTCCACGTGGATGGTGTTCAGCTGGTCGCTGCGTGCGACCTGTACACAGGCAGATTGGAAAGGGCCAAGGAACTTTGGGGGGCATCTATTTACACAACAAAGGATTATCGGGATATATTGAATAGAAAGGATATCGATGCCGTCATTATCGCCACCCCGGACCATTGGCATCAAAAAATCACGATCGATGCTTTGAAAGCCGGTAAGCATGTATACTGTGAGAAACCCATGGTCCAAAAACCTGAGGAAGGAGAGGCCATCATCAAGGCACAAAAAGAAAGCGGAAAGATTTGTCAGATCGGGAGCCAAGGCATGTCCTCCCTTGGGAATGAAAAGGCAAAACAGTTATACGAAGAAGGGGCCATTGGCGATTTGGTGATGTTGGACATGTACAACGACCGATATTCCGCCGAAGGCGCCTGGCAATATCCCATCCCTCCGGATGCCGATACAAAAACCGTTGATTTCGATACCTTTCTAGGAAAAGCGCCAAAAGTTCCTTTTGAGCCCAAACGCTTTTTCAGGTGGCGAAACTACAGGGACTACGGGACAGGAGTTGCGGGCGATCTTTTCGTACATGCGTTCTCTACGCTAAACCACGTAATCAGTTCCATGGGGCCTAACCGTGCCCTGGCAACCGGCGGACTCCGTTATTGGAAGGATGGCCGGGATGTACCCGATGTTTCCATTACCTTATACGATTACCCAGAAACGGATACACATTCGGCATTTAATGCGGCCTTTAGGATCAATTTCATCGCCGGTAGCGGCGGTGGTGGGGGCTTTAAGCTAATCGGTACAGAAGGGGAAATGGAAGTCGGACAAAATTCGGTCACCGTAAGACGTTCCAAACTGAGCATGGTACCCCAGGGATACTCCATGGTTTCATTTACCGAGGAAATGCAGGAAAAGATAAGGGCAGGTTATGATTTGGAAACCTTGGAACCAAGAACTTCTTCCTTAAGCACTGGCACCACTACATGGGAGGCGGAACGGGATTATAAAGGAGGCCACTATGATCATTTCAACAATTTCTTTACTGCCATTAGGAACAAGGGTTCCGTAATCCAAGATCCAACCTTTGGATTAAGGGCCGCTGGTGCCGCCCTCTTGGCGAATGACAGTTATTACAAACAGCAACCCGTAAACTGGGATCCAATAAAAATGAAGCTCATATAAAAAAGGGTGCCTACGCACCCTTTTCAACCAACTAAAAACTGTGATTCCCTGCTTCTAACTAAATCTTAAAGGTGACCACAGGTAGCGTTGCATGGTTAGCAATGTCCTCTCCTATGCTGCCCATAAAGAAATGGGAAAGTCCCTTTCTACCATGGGTGGGAACCCCGATCATATCGGCATTGCTCTCCATTCCAAAATTCAGTACGCCCCGTTCCACGTTATAGTCGTTGTAGATGGCGATCAATAGTTCAAACCCTACCAGCTCGCAAAAGGATTTTATCCTCTTTTGTATTTCGGCGGTGCTTAAAAAATCGTCACCTGGGGTATTGATATAGACTAATTTTAGTTCCGCCGAAAAGCTGTCGGCGATGTACTTGGCCCGTTGTAGGGCATGGATATTTTCATTTTTGAGATCACAGGCAAATACGATCTGCTTCGGATTAAAATCGGATATTTTGGATTTGATGACCAAAACGGGGATATCAGAATTTCTAACCACTTTTTCCGTATTGGAACCTACGAACATTTCCTTGAGTCCGTCCGCACCTTGGCTGCCCATCACGATCAAATCCACATCGTTCTCCTCGGCAACTTCGCTGATTTCACCAAAGACCTTATAGTGCTTTATGATCGGCTCCACCTTTACACCTTTCAAATATGGTTTGTCCAAGAATTCATTCAATCGCTTTTCGGCCAATTTTATCAAAAAGACCGTCTGTTCCGGGTGGAAACCTTCGGTGGAGGTAAGCATTGCCTGATTCAATTCCAGCATGTGCAGCACGTACAGCGTGGCATCGTGTTTTTTGGCTATGGAAGCCGCTACCTCAAAGGCATACTCGGATATTTCCGAAAAATCTATGGGAACAATGATACTTTTCATTTTTACAAGATTTAGGTTAAACAATCAAATGGTCATGGAGAACAATCGGGTCTCCGGTGTTTTTTCGTGCAATTTCAAATCGAACGCCATACATATATTACGAACAAATGGACGCCCCTTTTCAGTGACCCGTAATTGATATTGGGTCATTTCCAGTAGTCCGTCGTCCTGCATCTCCTTCAACCTGTCCATCACCACAGGTAATTCCTTGAACCGCATGGACTCCTGGAACCAAATAGTTTCAAGTTGACACATTAAGTTAAGAATATGTTTTCTGATGATCCTATCCTCATCGGTTAAAATATGACCTCTAAAAATGGGTATGATGTTATTCTCCACCAAGTGCTGATATTCTTCCAGGCTTTTGACATTCTGGGCAAAACCGTACCAACTATCGCTAATACTGGAGGCTCCCAGACCTACCATCAATTGGGTCTTGGAAGCGGTGTAACCCATAAAGTTCCGGTGCAGTTTACCATTTTTCATGGATCGATAAAGACTGTCCGTATCCAAGGCGAAATGATCCATCCCTATTTCCGTATACCCGGCCTTTGCAAGTTCCAATTTGCCGGCTTCATACTGTGTACGCTTTTCCTCGGCGGACGGCAGATCGAAATCCTTATAACCACGCTGACCGTTTCCCTTGAGCCAAGGTACATGGGCATAGCTATAAAAGGCCAATCTATCTGGCTGTAAGGTTTTCGTTTTTTCTATGGTTTCGAGTACGTGTTCCAAGGTTTGGTGGGGTAACCCAAAAATGATATCGTGACCGATGGAGGTATACCCAATTTCCCTGGCCCAATCCGTAACGTTCTTCACGTTTTCAAAGGATTGCACCCGGTGGATGGCTTTTTGCACTGTCTCGTTGTAATCCTGTACGCCATAACTCACACGTCTAAACCCAACATCGTACAGCGCCTGCAGGTGCTCCTTGGTCGTATTGTTGGGATGGCCCTCAAAACTAAATTCGTAATCCGCTGCCCTATCGGCCCTCCTGAAGAGTCCGTTGATAAGCATTTGAAGGTTCTTCGGACTAAAAAATGTAGGGGTACCGCCTCCCAAATGGAGTTCCTTGATAATCGGCCTTTCATCGAACAACTCCAAATAAAGGGACCATTCCTTCAACAAGGTGCGTATGTAAGGGACCTCAACATCATGCCTTTTGGTGATGCGCTTATGGCACCCGCAAAACGTACACATACTCTCACAAAAGGGAAGATGGATGTATAGACTGATGCCTTCTTTGGAATTCGATTCGGAAAAACTTTGTTTGACGGTCGCTTCCCATTTTTTGCCGGAAAACGAATGAATATCCCAAAATGGGACCGTTGGATAACTGGTATACCTGGGACCCGGAATATTATATTTTTGAATAAGATTGCACATAGTTGGTTTGAATATGGCACAAAGCTACTCAGTGCGCCTCCCAAAAAATATGATAATTGTCAGTTTGGAATACCCATCTTGGCCAATAAGCATACTTTGGAATAAAAAAGTAACTTCATGGGGAATCCTCAACTGTTTGGCCGATTCTTCCCCGCTATTTTCATCACAATCCGTACTTTTGGACTTTAAAATTTAAAATCATGACATTACTTTTAATGGCCGCAGGAAGCGGAAGTAGATATGGAAAACTGAAACAGTTCGATGATTTGGGCCCCAAAGGGGAATTCCTCATGGAGTTTGCCATCTACGATGCACTACAGAACGATTTTGAACAGATCGTGGTCATCACCAAAAAGGAAAATGTGTCCTTTTTGGAGGAATATTTAAGTGAAAGATTGCCAAAAAACATTAAAATAAATGTACTGGCCCAGGAATTGACGGATCTGCCCGATGGTGTAAATTACAAAGGTGACCGTCAAAAACCTTGGGGAACCGCACACGCGGTATGGACGGCCAGAAATGTCATTGACGGACCTTTTGTGGTCTTGAATGCGGACGATTATTACGGACAGGCCGTTTATAAAAAGGCTGCGGACTTTATAAAATCCAATAATGAGGCATACGCCCTTTTGGGCTACACCCTAAAGGATACCCTATCCGAACACGGTTCCGTATCCCGAGGTGTTTGTAAGGTTGAAGGAGATAACTTGGTTTCCGTAAACGAACGGTTAAAATTGGTTCAAAAAGGCGACAAAATCGTTGATGAGGACACCGGTCTGGAATTTACGGGCGATGAACAGGCCAGTATGAACTTTTGGGTTTGCAGGCCTTCCATTTTTGAAAAGATAGATGCCGAGTTGAAGGTATTCCTACAGGACGAGAACAAAATCGCATCCAGCGAGCTGTATCTGCCCTTCATGATCCAAGAGATGCTGCAAGCTAATGAAGCCGAGGTGAAATGTATCCCCTCCGGCGCGGAATGGTTCGGGGTAACCTATGCCAGCGATCGTGAAAAGGCCGTGGAAAACCTACAGGCCAAGACCAATGAGGGACTTTACAAGACACCTTTGTGGTAGAAAACTCTTAAAAAATTAAAAAGGCCGGTAGTTGTTGCTACCGGCCTTTTTTGTGTTTTAACCCAAATTATGCTTTAGGACTTCGTCATGAGGGTTCAAAATACAATAAACACACGTGTTTTCTTAAATTTAGCATAGCATCGCTATGGTTAAATTAAAAAACAGCTTAAACAGGGTGTGTTTTTGAAGTAGTTTGAAGCTGTAATAGATTTTCTATTGCATATTTTGGGTTTAAGGATTACCAAAAGGGTTGAAACTAAAAAGAGTCCGACTTTGTGAAGCCAGACTCTTTTACGAGAACACTATATGAAAATGAAAAATTATTTACTTCTTTATTTTGATGTAAATGTAGCAGCTTTCCTTTCGCTCAAGAACTATTTGTTGTGAGTGAAGTGCTATTTGTTGTCAAACCAACTTAAATTGTGGTTTGCCGAAATTTCCTTCAATATAAGCGGCCAATCTCAGCTGATTCTTACTAGCGCTATTGGAAAATAGCTTAACAATCAGATAACTAAAAGATAAGTTACACCTAACCGAAATAGCGCGTTAAAGCATCAATTTTGTAGTCGGGGATTTTCTTTGTATGAAACCCTCATCGAGGGATTTTTTAGGGTGAACTATATATCTCACTTAAAGGAAATATTCATTTAGGGATCTCTTATACTTTATATGAACTTGTGAAAATAATACTGAAACCTCTTACTTCATTTTCCTCAAGTTTTTCAGTAAACTCACCGGTAAGTCTATCCTACTTAAGAAAAAATCACCACCAATTTATCGACCCTTATGAAAAAAAGACCTGTTGATATCGTGGTCATATCAGATGTGCATTTAGGCACCTATGGATGCCATGCCAACGAACTATTGCAATACCTTAAGTCCATTGCTCCAAAGGAAGTTATACTGAATGGCGACATTATTGACATCTGGCAGTTCAGCAAGCGCTACTGGCCCAAATCGCATATGAAGGTGGTCAAATATCTTATGGGCTGGATCACAAAGGGCATCAAAGTGCATTACATTACAGGGAACCACGATGAAATGCTACGAAAATTTACGGGCTTTCAAATGGGTTCCTTAAGTATTGTCAACAAAGTGGTTTTGCCCGTTCACGGTAAAAAAGCATGGTTTTTTCACGGGGATGTCTTTGATGTGACCATGCAACATTCCAAGTGGGTCGCCAAACTTGGGGCCAAGGGCTATGACTTTTTGATTCTGTTGAACAGGGGAATCAATTTTATCAGCAAACAAGTGGGACGCGGACCTATTTCCATGTCCAAAAAAATAAAGAACGGCGTAAAATCCGCAGTTAAATTCATCAACAACTTTGAAACGACGGCCTCTGAAATAGCCATAGAAAATGGCTATGAATACGTTGTATGCGGACATATTCATCAACCCGAAATTCGCAAAATTTCTACGGATAAAGGAGAAGTAACCTACCTAAATTCTGGGGATTGGATAGAAAACCTAACTGCGTTGGAATACAACCACGGTCAATGGGAGCTCTACTCCTTTTACAATGATAAGGGCATACAAAATCAATTGGAGGATCCTCATGAGGAACATCCGGTCCTTGAAAGGGCCGAACTGTTCCAAAGCCTTTTGGATGAATTCAGGACAAGCGGATTGGTAAAACTAAAATAATACGACAGAAGTTTATGCGGGTATTATATGCCATTCAAAGTACCGGAAACGGCCATTTAAGCAGGGCAAGGGACGTAATTCCGGCCCTGCTCGATGAAAATATAGATCTGGATATCCTAATCAGTGGTACACAGGCCGATATAGACTTACCCTATACGATAAAATACCGATGCAAGGGATTGAGTTTCATATTCGGCAAAAAAGGGGGTGTGGATATGTGGAAGACCTACGTAAAATCGAACACCCTGCGATTGCAAAAGGAAATCCGAAGCATTCCGGTCCAGGACTACCATTTGATCATCAATGATTTTGAACCTGTTTCCGCATGGGCCTGCAAACTGGCCGAAAAACCTTGCTTTAGTTTCAGCCATCAATCAGCCGTGCTATCCAAAAATGCCCCTAAACCCAAGAAAAAGGATAGCTTGGGTAAAATGATACTAAAGAACTATGCGCCCGGCATCCATCACTTTGGCCTTCATTTTAAATCCTATGACGAGGGTATTTTTACGCCCATCATCAGGGCCGATATTCGTAATGCTCACACGTACGAAGGAGAACACTACACGGTCTATCTGCCATCCTATAGTGATGGAAAAATCATTCATTTTCTTTCACAAATACCCAATGTAAAGTGGGATGTTTTTTCCAAGCACAACAACCGGGAAACGGTCACCAAGAATTTGAGCATACGCCCCATTACCAATGAAGCCTTTGTGCAAAGTATGGCCACTAGCAAGGGTGTTCTTTGCGGGGCAGGTTTTGAAACGCCAGCGGAAGCACTTTATATGCAAAAAAAGCTACTCGTAGTTCCTATGAAAGGTCAATATGAACAACAATGCAATGCGGCCGCTTTGCAGGAAATGAATATTCCCGTCATAAAATCCTTAAAGGAAAAACACCTGCCCAAGGTTATGGATTGGGTATCCTCAAACACAAGAGTTAATGTGGACTACCCCAATATTACTTCGGAAATAGTTCGAAAATTACTTATGAAAAGTTTGATGGCATAGAGTATCGCATGGCAAAAAAGATACACTCCTCAGATTTTGGCAAGGATTTTATTTGGGGGGTCTCCACAGCCGCCTTTCAGATAGAGGGCGCCTATGACAAACATGGCAAGGGGCCTTCCATTTGGGATGTTTTTACCTCGAAGAAGGGAAAGATTCGAGGCAACGATACGGCCAAAACCAGTTGTGATTTTTACCATAGGTACAAGGAAGATATCGACCTGATGAAAATCTTGAATATCCAAAATTTTAGGTTCTCCATTTCCTGGAGTAGGATATTGCCTACTGGAACGGGTAAAATAAATACGGAGGGAATTGCCTTCTACAATAGGGTCATCGACTATTGCCTGCAACAGGACATAACTCCTTGGATCACCTTATACCATTGGGACTTGCCACACGTCCTTGAGCTGAAAGGAGGTTGGACCAACAGGGAAATCCTGGATTGGTTCGAGGAATACGCTAAGGTTTGCGCCCAATCCTTTGGCGACCGGGTCAAACATTGGATGGTACTGAACGAACCTATGGTGTTTACCGGCGGTGGCTATTTTTTGGGAGTCCACGCCCCGGGAAAAAAAGGAATGCGCAATTTTCTTCCTGCCGTTCATCACGCGCAATTGTCTCAAGCGGTTGGGGGACGCATGATTCGAAAATGGATTCCCGATGCAAAAATTGGAACTACATACTCCTGTTCCTACATTGTACCAAAAAACAAATCACCAAGGAACATCAGGGCGACAAAAAGGGTGGATGCACTTTTAAACCGACTCTTCATAGAACCCGTCCTAGGTCTTGACTATCCCGAAAAAGATTTGCCGATATTAAAAAAACTAAAGCCTTTTATCCTACCCGGGGATATGGAAAAAAGCCAATTTGAATTTGACTTCATCGGCATACAAAACTATACGAGGGAGGTTGTACAACACAGCTATTTTATTCCTTACATCCAGGCCAAGATCATAGAAGCCCCCAAAAGAAATGTTCGCACCACATTGATGGATTGGGAGGTATATCCACCCAGTATCTATGAAATGATACACAAATACAACGGTTATAATACGATGCCCGATCTTATCATCACGGAAAACGGGGCCGCGTTTCAGGATACGTTCACGGAAGGAAAAATCAAGGACAAGAAAAGACAGAAGTTCCTTAAGGACCACTTGGAGCAAGTACTAAAAGCCAAAAAGGAAGGCCTAAACGTTCATGGGTACTTCGTGTGGACGCTCACGGATAATTTTGAGTGGGCCGAAGGATACCACCCCGGTTTTGGATTGGTCCATGTCGATTTTAAGACGCAAAAACGCACCGTGAAAAAATCGGGAAAGTGGTATAAGACCTTTTTGGATGTACGCAATTAGCCATATATACAAACAATAATGTCAGATCGAGCGCAGTAGAGACCTCATTTTAAAAGCAATAGGTTCAATAATCTCTGTACTACCCTTCGGCTACCCTCAGTAAAGGCTGCTCGAGGTGACACTGGAATGTGATATACAATGGAGAATCCAAAAAGCCTTTTAAAGGATTCCTAGTAATTGGATATAAAACAAAAAAGCCGATGCTCCCATCGGCTTAAGCTAACTAACTCAAAAAATTACATGAATCTTAATTACACGCAGGGCAAAAATAAGATCCTATTTTTGAGGATATGTTAAGATAACCTAAGCAATTTGTTATCTTATTTAAAGGCTTGGTGTCCTGTAATATCCGCTCCGGTAATCAAGAGATGAATATCATGGGTGCCCTCATAGGTAATCACACTCTCCAAATTCATCATGTGGCGCATGATACTGTAATCCCCGGTAATGCCCATACCACCCAAAACTTGTCTGGCTTCCCTGGCTATGTTGATGGCCATTTCCACATTGTTCCGTTTTGCCATGGAAATCTGGGCCGTAGTGGCTCGCCCCTCATTCTTTAACTGTCCCAGACGGAAAGCCAACAATTGGGCCTTGGTGATTTCCGTAATCATTTCGGCCAATTTTTTCTGTTGCAATTGAAAAGCGGCGATTGGCTTGCCAAATTGCATGCGCTCCTTGGCATATCGCAAGGCCGTATCATAGCAATCCATAGCAGCTCCAATGGCGCCCCATGAAATTCCATATCGGGCAGAATCCAAGCAGCCCAATGGCGCTCCTAGACCCGATTTGTTCGGTAACAAATTCTCCTTGGGCACTTTTACATTGTCGAAAATAAGTTCGCCCGTTGCCGACGCCCTTAGAGACCATTTGTTATGCGTTTCGGGTGTGGAAAATCCCTCCATGCCCCTTTCCACGATGAGTCCATGGATCTTGCCCTCCTCGTTCTTGGCCCAAACCACGGCAATGTCCGCAAATGGCGAATTGGAGATCCACAATTTTGCCCCGTTCAACAGATAATGGTCGCCCATATCCTTGAACTTTGTTTCCATACCGCCCGGATTGGATCCATGATTGGGTTCCGTAAGTCCGAAACAGCCCATCATTTCCCCGCTTGCCAACTTAGGCAGGTACTTTTTGCGTTGTTCCTCAGTTCCATAGGTGTAAATAGGATACATCACCAACGAGGATTGCACGGATGCCGTGGATCGCACTCCACTGTCCCCGCGCTCTATTTCTTGCATGATGAGACCATAACTGATTTGATCAAGACCTGCACCCCCATACTCCTCTGGAATATACGGGCCAAACGCCCCTATTTCCGCTAATCCACCAATAATCTGCTTGGGAAATTCGGCTTTTTGGGCATATGTTTCTATAATAGGGGAAATATCCCTTTTTACCCATTGCCTAGCGGCATCACGTACCAATTTATGTTCATCGGAGAGCAAGTCGTCCAAATTATAATAGTCGGGCGCTTCGAATAAGTCGGTTCTCATATATAGGATTTATAAGTGACGTAAAAATATAACATTGTAAAAACAATAAGTTACATTTTTAGATAAAAGTCCTTGGTCAAGGCCACGTATGCTTCGGTATATTCATGCCTTTCCTTTTCGATGGTCAATGTTTCGACTATTGCATCGGCCTTTGTCCTCGAAAATTCTATCAGACTACGCTTTAATGGGGCATCGCTGTGCCCCCTTACGCTACATATCCTCCAGACGTAAAGACCCGAGGTATTTGCCAGTGCGATGAACTCCTCGGTTTCCTTGTAGGGTATTATGACCGAAAACGTACCTCTATAGGACAATAACTTGGAAACACTTTCCACCAATTCCGTAAAGGGCAATGTATCGTTCTGGCGCGCCAAGTCCCTTGAGGTATTACCACTGGATACGGTTTCACTATAAAATGGCGGATTACTTATGATCAAATCATAGACCTCGTCCACTTCATCTACAAACTCGTCCAATCCAGCATGATAGCAGTATAGTCGGTCGCCCCACGGTGAGGCCTCAAAATTTTCGACACACTGTTCGTAGGCATTTTCATCGATTTCAAGGGCATCGATTGTAGGCGCATCGCATCTTTGAGCCAACATTAAGGATAATACACCTGTACCTGCACCAATATCCAAAATGGATTGTGGCTCAAAATCTACGTTCGTCCAAGCGCCTAAAAGGACACCATCGGTCCCTATTTTCATCGCACAACGTTCTTGGTCAATTTTAAATTTTTTAAAGCAAAAAGTATCCTTCAATGTGTTGTTTTTTGAGGTGTATGAAAATTTTGAAGGGCCTAGGTTCCAAAAAAAAGGAAAAAACCAAACCCTTGAAAAAATCTTCCGTACATAAACATACATAAAAACAATTATTATGAAACTTAGAAAAACATTCAGATTTATCCTGCCCATAGTCATGGGCGCAATGCTCGTTACTTCATGTAGTGATGATGACGGCGATTTTATTCCTCCAATAGTGGACGGAGGCGATTCCGAAACCTATCAACTGAGCTCCGTTTCCAACCCCGACATCTCGGGTACAGCCAAAATTATTGACAATGAGGACAACTCCATAACCGTAGAACTGGAGCTGCAGAATACCCCAAGTGGAGGAATGCATCCCGCTCATATCCATTTTAATACAGCCGCGGAAGGTGGGGATATAGCAATTACCCTGGGGACGGTGGATGGTTCAACCGGCATGAGTTCCGTTACGTTTTCTACGCTTGACGACGGTACTCCCATTACCTACGAAGAATTGTTGGATTTTGACGGATACATCAATGTCCATGCCAGTGCAGATGACCTTGCAACTTTGGTCGCCCAAGGCGATATAGGTCAGAACGAGCTGAACGGCGAGACCAAGGTTTATGAACTGGGAAGCGTAGCCATTGAAGAAATCAGCGGTACGGCTACATTCTCAGAACGAGTAAATGGAGAAGCTTTAGCTACTATTATATTGAACAATACGCCCGCTGATGGTATACACCCGGGACACATACATATGAATACGGCTGCAGAAGGTGGTGATATTGCCTTCACTTTCAATCCAGTCAATGGTGCTACCGGCATAAGTAATACGAATGTCTCCGCGTTGGATGATGGCACCGCTTTTGGTTACAACGATGTGCTTACCTATGACGGATATATCAACATTCACTTAAGCGCGGATGACCTCGCAACTTTAGTCGCACAAGGGGATATTGGACAAAATGAATTGACCGGTGAGGCCAAAAGCTATGAACTTGCTTCTGTGGATGTGGAAGGAATTGATGGAACGGCCACTTTTGAGGAGCGGGTAAACGGTGAAGCCCTGGCGACACTCATGTTGAACAACACCCCTGAAGATGGAATACATCCTGCACACATCCACATGAACACTGCCGCTGAAGGTGGAGATATAATCTTTACGTTCAATCCTGTTGATGGTGCTACCGGTATGAGCATGACCAATGTAAGCGCGTTGGATGACAATACTTCATTCGGGTATAATCAAGTATTGGAAGTTGATGGATATATCAATGTTCATTTAAGTGCCGATGATTTGGCCACTTTGGTTGCACAAAGTGATATTGGGCAAAATGAATTGACCGGGGAAGCCAAAACATACGAATTAGGTTCTGTTGCCGTACCGACTATCTCTGGTACAGCGACCTTCGAAGAGCGTCTAAATGGAGAGGCTTTGGCAACTATTATGCTTGAAGGTACTCCAGATGGTGGCATGCACCCAGGACACATCCACGCCAATAGTGCAACGGAAACGGGCGACATTTTATTTACCTTCAATCCCGTGGATGGAACTACCGGAATGAGCGTGACCAATGTAGCTACCTTGGACGATGACTCGGCTTTTGGATATGATGATGTATTGGAAGTAGACGGATATATCAATATTCACTTGAGTGCGGATGATTTGGCCACTTTGGTAGCCCAAGGAGATATAGGCGAAAATGAATTGACAGGTACTTCCAAAACCTATGCCTTGGCTTCGGTAGATGTACCTGGAATTAGCGGAAATGCCACGTTTTTTGAACGTGTAAGCGGAAATGCCCTGGCGGTAATCGAACTCACAGGAACCCCGGCAGATGGCGTTCACCCAGCCCATATCCATGCGAACAGCGCTGCGGAAACCGGTCCGATTATTTTTAGCTTCAATCCCGTTGACGGAACTTCGGGGATGAGTAGCACACATGTGGAAATCTTGGATGACGAGACTCCGTTCAGCTATCAGGATGTGTTGGAAGTAGACGGATATATCAATGTGCATTTAAGTCCGGATGACTTGGCAACCTTGGTTGCGCAAGCTGACATCGGAATAAATGAGTAAACACGTTTCATTATTTGTTAAAATAGGGCGACCAAATTGGTCGCCCTATTTTATTATAAAAAAATCATTTCTATCTTACCCAAGCTGGCTCCCTGCGTTCACTGCCTTCCATTCCAGTAAGGCTATCTCCCAATTCGGCCCGCATGGCATCGGCCATAGCGGTAATTTCTGAAATAATCTCCGGATGTAAATCCGCAATGTTGGTGGTCTCACTAACATCGGCCTCCAAATCATACAGTTCAATATCTTTTAGTTTCACCATTTTATAATCTCCTGGCAGCCCGTCCTTACCGGGTTCTTGACCTTCCATGGTTCTATAGGTATGGGGAAAATACAGTTTCCATTTTCCATAGCGCACCCCAAAGAGTTCATTGACGCGATAGTAATAGAAATAGGCCTTTTGTGGACTATTGTCGGTTTCACCCGTAAAGAGGCCCCAGGCACTTCTACCGTCGATTTTCTTTTGGGGCAATTCTGCATTCGTTGCCTCGGCAATGGTAGGCAAAATGTCGATGGCCATGACAGGTGCATCCACTACCCTATTGGATGGGATTTTCTTGGGGTATTTCACCAAAAAAGGTTCGCGCTGGCCGCCTTCCCAAGCCGTACCTTTGCCTTCCCTGAGCGGATAGGCACTCCCCGCATGGTTGCCGTAGGAAAGCCAAGGCCCGTTATCCGAAGTAAAAATCACTATGGTATTTTCGGTCAGTGCGTTTTCCTCCAAGGCCCTTAGGATTTCCCCAACGGACCAGTCCAACTCCATGATAACGTCACCGTACAAACCCCTTCCGGATTTCCCCTTAAATTTATCGGATACGAATAAGGGAACATGTGGTTGTGGATGGGGCACGTAAAGAAAAAATGGCTTCTCTTTATTTTTATTGATAAAATCCACGCTCCTTTCGGTAATGCTTTTTGTGAGGTCTGATTGGTCCGTTAACGTGTCCAGTATTTTTTCGTTTTCGTACAACGGTAAAGGACCGAAATTGAACACAGGCCCTTGCTGCGGATGCAAAGGCCACATATCATTGGAATAGGGGATTCCGAAATATTCATCGAATCCGTGATTATTGGGCATCAATTCAGGCGCATCGCCCAAATGCCATTTCCCAAAAATTCCGGTAGTATAGCCCTGGGACTTGAGCATTTCGGCCAAGGTAGTTTCCTCAGGGTTCAATCCGATCTCGCTATTGGGCATCAATGCATTGTGGATGCCGATTCTATTGGGGTAGCATCCGGTAAGAATACCGGCCCTAGATGCGGAACAGACCGCCTGTGCAGCATAAAAACTAGTGAGCTTCAGTCCCTCCTTGGCCATTTGGTCCAAATTAGGGGTAGCGATGTCATCGGCTCCAAAAACACCTACATCATTGTATCCCTGGTCATCTGTAAAAATTAAAACGACATTAGGTGGCTGAGCTTCTTTTGAAGTTGATTTTTGTGGTCTCTCTTGACAAGAACACATAGTAATTAGCATAAAAAAGACAAATCCTTTAAAATTTAATTGTTTCATGTGTTTTTTTTATTGTTTTTGATAAGTCACATGTAACCATTAATGATTACACTATTTTTTTAAGGATTATTTTAAATCATGTCGGTTTCATTGACACTTTTTCAAAAATACCCAGTTAAATTACTTGTAAGATGCCATGAATATAATTAATTTCCGAACGTATATTTTGAATGACCTTGACCAAAATGAATTTAAAAAAGACCTTTAAGAAGAACCGCTCATTTTCATTTCTTTTAGTTTACGGCTTTTTGATTGTAGGATTACTTAGCTGCTCAAACCAAGAAAAAAAGGAAGTAGATAAAAATAGTGTGGCAGATGTGATCGCCTCAATGTCAGATTCCCTTCCCCTTGTCACCTTGCCCGAGGGTGTTGACCCGGAGCATGAGGATTGGAAAGGCGCGGATCTAGACCCAAAATCCCCCGTACTTCCCTTATATCCAGAAGAAGAGGCCAAAAAATTTCTATTGCCCGAAGGCTACCATATTGAACCGATACTTACCGAACCCCAAATTGAACAGCCCGGTGCCATCGCTTTCGACGGTAATGGGAGAATGTTCGTTCTAGAATTGCGTACTTATATGCTTACGGCCGATTCTGACGGCACCTTGGAACCTACAAGTAGAATCTCCAGATGGGAGGATACCGATAATGACGGAATCTATGAAACGGGAACTGTCTTCGTGGACAGTCTTATTTTTCCCCGATTTGTACTGCCCTACGGAAAGGATGCCGTACTGACCATGAATTCAGATGAGGATAATGTATATAAATTTTCCGACACCAATGGTGACGGCAAGGCCGATAAAAAAGAACTCTTCACCACAAATTACGGTAGATCAGGGAACGTAGAGCACCAACAGGCCTTTATGTATTACAACATGGACAACTGGATGTACAGCACCTATAACGCCTTCCGGGTCAGGGAAACGCCTACTGGAGTCATCCGTGAAAATACGGGATATAACCGGGCACAATGGGGCGTAACACACGATGACGATGGAAAGGTTTGGTTTTTGGGAGGTGCGAGCGGCCTACCATCCCAATTTCAACAACCCGTACATTATGGTAATTTCGATTATGAGGATACCGACAATTATGCCGAAGGTTTTGAGGAACCGTGGGGCGCACCTGTATTGATCGGCGATCTTCAGGAAGGAATGGATCGAGTTCGTGAAAACAATGGTGGTCCAAAGAGGGTAACCGGTGCGGCCGGAAACGATATCTACCGTGGCGACCGATTACCCAAAGAATTATACGGACGATTGTTCTATGGAGAACCAGTAGCTCGGATTGTGCGCCAGGTTGATCCGGTGGTCAACGAAGGAATCACCACCTTGCACAACGCATTCCAGGACCAAAAATCCGAGTTCCTTCGATCCACAGACCCTTTGTTCAGACCGGTAGATATGACCACCGCACCAGACGGAACCATGTATATTACGGATATGTACCATGGAATTATACAGGAAGGGCAATGGGCGCAAAAAGGCACCTATCTTCGAACCAAAATTGAGCAGTATCAACTGGATAAGGTAATAGGGCTAGGCCGAATCTGGCGTATTACGCATGATAGCAAGGAACGGGACAAGACCAAACCGAATATGCTCAATGAAACACCGGCCCAACTTATAAAGCACTTGGAACACCCAAATGGTTGGTGGCGAGACAAGGCACAACAGTTGATTGTGTTGTCACAGGATAGGAGTATCGTTCCAGAACTTGAAGCCATGGTTAATAACAGCGATAATACATTGGCTCGTTTCCATGCCTTGTGGTGCTTGGAGGGTCTGGGTTCGTTGAAAGAGAAAATGGTTGAAAAATTAATGGAAGACCCCAATCCCAGAATGCGTATTCAGGCCATGCGTGCGGGGGAAACACTTTATAAGTCGGGTAAAAAATCGCTTGGAGAGGATTATTTAAAATTACTTGAGGATAAAAATGTGGATGTGGCCTTACAGGCCGTTTTGTCGGCACACATCCTTGAAGTCCCATCCTTCGATGTTGCCCTCAAAAAATTACTCAAGTCGAATTCGGCCAAAGGAATACAGACCATTGGCAAACAGATATTAGAACCAAAAGAAGTCAAAAATTGGTGGGAAGTTGGCAATAATCAGCTTACCGAAGCCCAAAAGAGCAGCTTGGAAAAAGGAAAGGTCATCTTCAACGAACTCTGTGTACAATGTCATGGAAACGATGGCACAGGAACACCCGTTGGAGATGGTTTGGTCATGGCACCGGCCTTAAGCGGTTCCACCCGAGTACAATCGCACCCGGAATATGTTATTAAAACGGTGATGCACGGACTGGAAGGCCCATTGGATGGAAAAACCTACCCAGCGGGTATTATGGTGGGCAACAAAGAACAATCCGATGATTGGATTGCGTCCATTGTATCCTACATTCGAACCAACTTATCTAATGAAGCCACCTTGGTATCCGCGGAGGATGTCCATAATGTTAGGACAAAAACGGAGGAGCGTAACACGCCTTATGTATATGATGAGTTAATGACATCCGTTCCGCAACTCCTTGTGCCAAGCGAAGATTGGAATATTACGGCAAGCCATTCCGTACCCACAAGAATTGGTGGCCGGGCCTCCCCTACCAGTGCGTTTAATTTTGAGGGATGGAGTTCTGGAGGTAATCAGGAAGAGGGCATGTGGTTTCAAGTAGAGTTCCCGGAACCTATGAGCGTCTCTGAAGTTCACTATAACGCGACCCCAATTTCTAGAGGTTGGCGTCCCGGATCGCCACCGCCACTTCACACCTATCCGCGTGGCTATAGATTAGAAACCTCCATGGATGGAATTTCATGGAAAGAAATTGAAAAGGGCGAAGGAGAACAGGCAGATGTTTCCCTGATTTTCGACCCTGTTGAGGCCAAGTTTATTCGTATGAGCTTAACGAAAAACTTTGGCCCACAAGAGGACCGTGAAATACCATGGTCCATGAGACAAATGAAGATTTATGGAGCATCAAAAAAACCTGTATTATGAATAACAAAAAAAACACAGTTTCAAGAAGAAACTTCGTAGCGAATTCAGCCGCTTTGGCCATTGGGACAACACTGATTGGTCCAAATATTTTTGGAAAAAATAGGTTGCTGAATTCAGCTGTCCCAAACTCTAAAATAAATGGGGTGCAAATCGGGGTAATTACGTATTCCTTTAGAAGTATGCCTGACCAAAGTGCAGAAGCTACGCTACAATATGTGTTGGATTCGGGCATTAACGCCATTGAATTAATGGGAGATCCGGCTGAATCCTTTGCAGGAAAACCCGAAAGTTCTTTGGACAGACGAACGCTTTGGGGATTAATGCGCTCCAAAAGGGAAGGAACAATAACAGCAGCGGATGAAAAAAAATTGACTGAAATGCAAGAGGCCATGGGCGTCTATAATGAAAAAGTGGCTACCTGGAGGTCTCAAGTTTCTATGGACAAGTTTAAGGAACTTAAGAAAATGTATAATGATGCCGGGGTAATCATTTACGCATTTAAGCCCAATGCTTTTGGCAAGGACAATACCGATGAAGAAATAAACTATGGGTTCAAAGCTGCTAAGGCCTTAGGGGCATCCCATGTGACCCTGGAACACCCAAGTGATGATGCACACACTAAAAAACTAGGGGAAATGGCCTCGAAACATGGCATATTTGTTGCCTATCATGGCCATACACAGCAAACACCCACCTTTTGGGACACAGCTTTGGAACAATCCAAATACAATGCGCTTAACTTGGATTTAGGACATTTTGTTGCTGCTGGAAATGAAGCCCCCTTGAATATTATCAAGGAAAAACACGATCATATAAAAAGCATGCACGTAAAGGACAGGCAAACTCCTGAACATGGCCAGGGCAATGTGGTTTGGGGAGAGGGAGATACCCCGCTAGTAGAGGCTTTGCAAATGATGCGCGATAATGGTTATTCATTTCCTGCTACCATTGAATTGGAATATGATATTCCCGAAGGTTCGGATGCCATTGCTGAAGTAAAAAAATGCTTGGCCTTCGCTAAAGAAGCTTTGGAAGGCTAGTTTAGATATAGACCTACTAGACCTTCCGGGGTAGCCACTTCAATGGTTTTGGCTTGCCGGTCTACTTTTTTAATGATTTCATCATTGATGGGGATCAACAACTGTTTGTCCACTTTTTTAATCTCGAAAAGTGCTTGGGAGGTAGTATCGTTTACACCTTCAACTATACCTATGTTTCCATGGACATCATCCAAGACGGTAAAGCCGATAACCTCATGATAATAGAACTTGTTGCCCGTTAGTTTAGGCAACATAGTTAGGGGAAGGTAAAGTTCACAGCGCATGATTCTGTCCGCATCGGACTCGTCCTTCACTTCTTCAAAATCGATACGAAGCAAGTTGGATTTGTGAAGGCGGGAACGTTTAATAAAAAATGGAACCAGATTGTTTCCCAATAAAACAAATACTGATTCCATATTTTCGTAAATCTCGGGGTCGTCCGTGTCCAACTTAACCAGGACTTCACCCTTAAAACTATATTTTGAAACGATTTTGCCTAGGTAGAAACAATCTTCCTTTCGCATCGTTAAAACTACTCGCCTTCTTTTGGAGCTTCTTCCTCTTTCATCTCAGGAGCGGCAGGGGCCTCTTCTGGTACTTCAGGTGCTTCCTCTAAAGCTTCAACTTCTTCCTCTGCACTTTCTCCTTCTGGAGTTTCTGGAAGTGCAGCAGCCGCAGCTTCAGCAGCCCTTTTCTCGTTTATTTCTTTTTCAGCAGCCAATGCTTTTGCTTTAGCTTCTTCCTTCGCTTTATCCAATCCGCCTTTTTTGGCATCGATTGCAGCTTCCTTCTCGGAAACCCAGGCATTGAATTTTTCCTCAGCCTGCTCCTTTGTCAATGCGCCTTTCGCAACACCTCCTAATAGGTGTTTTTTCAATAGAACACCCTTATATGAAAGGATGGCTTTGGCAGTATCCGTTGGCTGAGCTCCGTTCTGCAACCACTTTACGGAACTATCCACATTCAAATCTATGGTTGCTGGATTGGTATTGGGATTGTAGATTCCTAATTTTTCCAAGAATTTACCGTCTCTTTTGGCTCTTGAATCGGCGGCAACCACCCAATAAAATGGTTTACCTTTTTTACCGTGTCTCTGTAATCTAATCTTAACTGGCATATCACATTAATTTGTAGGGTGCCCGACCCTTGGTTATTAATTCATTATTTTTTATTCCGCCATTCCCACAAAGATGGGAATCATTATCCTTGAAAAAGGGCTGCAAATGTAATTTAATTTCCTTGATTTGGCAATCATTGCTTCCACAAAATTTAGAAGCACATTGTTAAAACCTTTAAGAGCTTTTAAGTTAGCAAGTTAAATCTATGCAAAAACCCCTTAAACACTTGGTTTTCCAAGATATTCCTGTATCTTATTTCATGAAGTTATTGAAAGACAATAACCGTTATAAATTTAAATGTTAAGATAGATTATGAAGTATTCAGAAAAAATTTCTAACAGGTTAAATGATTTGTTGACCAAAACGTACGACGCAGAAAAGGGATATAAACTGGCACAGGATAAAGTAGATAATCCAACCGTAAAAAAATTTCTTGCGGATAAGGTTCAACAGCGCTATAATTTTGGCCATGAACTTAAGAGAGAAATTCAAACTTACGGAGAACTGCCGGATAAAGGTGGAAGCACGAAAGGCGACTTGCACAGAACATGGATGAATTTAAGTGCAAGCCTCAGTTCGAATAGTACTGAACGCATCCTGGAAGAGGTAGAGCGCGGTGAAAAGGCCAGTCTGGAAGAATACAACGAAATTCTAAAGGACGATAATATGGAACTCGCACCAACTACCCAAGAAATCTTGATCAAGCATAGAAACCAGATTGAGAGCGCTTTAAACAATGCCAGAATTTATGAGGAAGCGATTTCCTAAAAAATATCTAACCATAAATATGAATGTAAAGTGGACGCTAAAACGTCCGCTTTTTTTGGTTGATAACTCCTAGCAACTACACTTTTTCCAAACGTCACTTTTGAGTATTTTTATAAATCCATTTCTTTTGAATCCCAAACATCAGTTTTCGCAAAATTTTTATTGAATTTGGGCTTCGACTTTTTGGAATTGAACACAAGATTCGTCAATATGTTCCGATTCCCTCGGAATTAAAAAAAATATATGTACCTAATTTTCGACACCGAAACCACTGGACTGCCAAAACGCTGGGACGCCCCCATAACCGACACGGATAACTGGCCCCGATGTATCCAAATCTCATGGCAATTGCATGATGCCATGGGCAACCTTTTGGACCAGCAGGATTATCTGGTAAAACCTGAAGGTTTCAATATTCCTTATGATGCCGAGAAAATCCATGGTATCTCCACCGCCTTGGCGGAACAAGAGGGAGTCCCTTTGGCCGAGGTATTGGAAAAGTTCAATGATGCCATGTCCAAGACCAAGTTCATCGTGGGACAGAACGTTGGGTTCGATGTCAATATCATGGGAGCGGAATTCCACCGATTGGGCGTTGAAAACCCCTTGCAGGAACTTCCGGTCTTGGATACCTGTACCGAACATACGGCCGAGCTTTGCCAAATCCCGGGCGGGCGCGGGGGCAAATTTAAGCTCCCTACCCTAACGGAACTGCATGAGTTTTTGTTCAAGGAACCTTTCGCCGAAGCACATAACGCAACCGCGGATGTGGAAGCCACCACCCGTTGCTTTTTGGAGCTGGTTCGACTTAGACAGTATACGGTCGAGCAACTGGACGTACAACCCGATTATTTCAGGAATTTCTCCGAAGCCAATCCGCAAGAGATTCAGCTTATCGGCCTAAAGCATATCAACCTAAAAAAAGCATCCAAAAAAATTGCCGATGCCCTCTGGGAAAAGGATACGGGCGGTATCACCAAGGAAGAAATAAAGGAAAACCTGGCCACCTTGGAGACGGCTGATTTTGCCCATCTCCACAATCATACCCAGTTTTCCATTTTGCAATCCACCATCAGCGTACCTGACCTCATCGCCGCGACGGCCAAGGCAAAAATGCCTGCGGTTGCCATAACGGACCATGCCAACATGATGGGTGCCTTTCACTTTGTGAACGGTATCATCAACCATAATAACGGGGTTGCGGCCAGGAACGAAGAAAACAGAAAGCGTTACGAGGCTACCAAAAACGGCACCTTGGAAGAAGGTCAGGAACCCCTGGAAACATTACCTGAACCGGAGCGGGAAATTACGCCCATTGTGGGTTGTGAGTTCCAGGTGTGCGAGGACCATACCAATAAGACCCTAAAGGACAATGGGTACCAAATCGTGATGCTGGCGAAAAACAAGAACGGCTATCTCAATTTGGCCAAAATGTCCTCCATTGCCTTTGTGGACGGTAAATATTATGTTCCCAGAATCGATAAAAAAATCATTGAACAATACAAGGATGACATCATTGTCCTAACGGGAAACCTGTATGGCGAGGTACCGAGCAAAGTTTTAAATGTAGGTGAAAACCAAGCCGAGGAAGCTCTGTTATGGTGGAAGGAAACCTTTGGCGACGACCTGTATATTGAAATCATGCGCCACGGGCAGGAAGACGAGGACCGTGTCAACCAAGTCTTGATCCAGTTTGCACAAAAGCACCAAATTAAGTTGGTGGCCACCAACAACACCTATTACGAAAAGAAGGAAAACGCCCATGCCCATGATATTTTGCTTTGTGTAAAGGACGGCGAAAAACAATCCACGCCCATTGGTAGGGGCCGTGGCTATCGTTATGGGTTGCCCAATCAGGAGTACTATTTCAAGTCCTCGGATGAAATGAAGGAGCTTTTCAAGGACATCCCAGAGGCCATCATCAACATTCAGGAAATCGTTGACAAAGTAGAGACCTTTACCTTGGCAAGGGATGTCTTGTTACCCGCATTTAATATCCCCGAAGAATTCCAATTTGAAGAGGATAAACTCGACGGGGGCAAACGCGGTGAAAATAAGTACCTACGTCACATCACCTATGAAGGTGCCAAAAAACGTTACGGGGAAATAACCCCTGAAATTGACGAGCGCCTTGATTTCGAGTTGAAGGTCATTGAAAAAACGGGGTATCCGGGATACTTTTTGATCGTGGAGGATTTCATAAGGGCGGCACGTGAAATGGGTGTTTCGGTGGGGCCTGGCCGGGGATCTGCCGCAGGTTCTGCGGTGGCCTATTGCCTTTGGATAACCAATCTCGACCCTATCGAATACGACTTGCTATTTGAGCGTTTCCTCAATCCCGACCGTATCTCCATGCCCGATATCGATATCGACTTTGATGATGAAGGCCGTAGCAGAGTTATGGACTACGTGATCGACAAATACGGATCAAACCAGGTGGCGCAAATTATTACCTATGGTACGATGGCCGCCAAATCTTCCATCCGTGATACGGCACGAGCCTTGGACCTTCCTCTGGGCGATGCCGACCGAATGGCGAAACTGATTCCCAACATGTCCAAGTTGAAAAAAATTATGGGGGTCGATGAGAAAATCCTCAGAAGCAAGTTCAACAGTGACGACATGGTCAAAATCAACGAACTGTTGGCCATTTCAGAAGGGGACGGATTGGAATCCGAAACCTTGAACCAGGCCTATGTTTTGGAGGGTTCCGTACGAAATACAGGAATCCATGCCTGTGGGGTCATCATTACACCTGACGATATCACCAAATTCGTACCAGTGGCCTTGGCGAAGGATTCCGACATGTACTGTACCCAGTTCGATAACTCCGTTGTGGAGAGTGCCGGACTTCTGAAAATGGACTTTTTGGGTCTAAAAACCTTGACCCTTATCAAGGACACCGTCAAGATTGTCAAGGCCAAACATGGCATTGAATTGGATCCTGAAAATTTCCCGTTGGACGATGAAAAGACCTACCAGCTTTTTCAACGTGGGGAGACCATTGGGGTGTTCCAGTACGAATCGCCCGGGATGCAAAAACATATGCGGGCGTTAAAACCTACCGTGTTCGCCGATCTTATCGCCATGAATGCCTTGTATCGTCCGGGTCCTATGGAATATATTCCCAGCTTTATCGCCAGAAAGCACGGTACGGAGGAAATCGTGTACGATTTGGAGGCTTGCGAGGAATATCTCGCCGAAACCTATGGTATTACGGTATATCAAGAGCAGGTAATGCTCCTGTCCCAAAAATTGGCGGATTTCACCAAAGGCGAAGCGGATGTACTGCGAAAGGCCATGGGGAAAAAACAAAAGTACGTGCTGGACAAAATGAAGCCCAAATTCATCCAACAAGCCTCTGCCAAAGGCCATCCGGAGGACAAACTGGAAAAAATATGGAAGGACTGGGAAGCCTTTGCCGCATACGCCTTTAATAAAAGTCACTCTACGTGTTACGCATGGATAGCCTATCAAACGGCCTATTGCAAGGCCCACTATCCTGCCGAATACATGGCCGCGGTGCTCAGTAACAATATGAACGACATTAAGCAGGTCACCTTTTTCATGGAGGAATGTAAGCGCATGGGGCTGGATGTTCTAGGACCGGATGTTAACGAATCGTATTACAAATTCGCAGTGAACAAGGACGGAGCGGTCCGGTTTGGAATGGGGGCCATAAAAGGAGTAGGAAAAGGTGCCGTAGAGGCAATCGTTGAGGAACGAAAGGAGAACGGACCCTATAAGTCGGTTTTTGATATGGCCAAGCGCATAGACCTAAGGGCGGCAAACAAAAAAGCCTTTGAAAACCTAGCACTCGCCGGGGGATTCGATTCCTTGGGGAATTCCCACAGGGCACAATACTTCCATAACGACGGGGACGGAATCACCTTTTTGGAAAAGGTCATCAAGTACGGGGCAAAATTCCAGGAGAACCAAAACTCGGCACAAGTGAGCCTTTTTGGCGATGCCAGTGAAGTCTCCATCCCCGAGCCCATCGTTCCTCCCTGCGAGGAATGGGGTACCATGGAAAAATTAAGAAGGGAAAAGGAGGTAGTGGGCATCTACATTTCAGGCCATCCACTGGATGATTTTAAAACGGAAATCAAAGCGTTCTGCAATGCCAGTCTTTCCGATTGTAGCGACCTTCAAAATTATATCAATAGGGAACTGACCTTTGCGGGGGTCATTACGGATGTACAACACAGGATTTCCAAAAACGGAAAGGGATGGGCCTCCTTTACCATGGAAGATTATACGGACTCCTTTGAGTTCCGGATATTTGGGGAGGAATACCTCAAGTTTAGGCACTTCCTCATGCTAAACTCCTTCGCCTATGTAAAATTGTTCGTGAGGGAAGGATGGGTCAACCGGGAAACCGGACTCAAGGGAGAGCCACGAATGCAGTTCAACAGCTTTATGCTGTTACAGGATGTCATGGAATCCTTTGCCAAAAAATTGACCATTAGGCTGAACATCGATGAATTGGAAGAAGCGCAGGTACACCAACTCAAGGATACCTTGGTTTCCCACAAAGGGGAACACCCTTTGAGCTTTGTGGTGTATGAAATGCAGGAACAGATCAAGGTGCGATTGAGCAGCAGAAAACAAAAAGTACAGATTTCCAGTGAACTATTACAACGACTGGAGGAGCAACAGGTACATTTTAAACTTAATTAGCCAAAAGACCATTTCCATTGAAGAAAAAGATATTTGTCGGCCTTGGTTTAGTATTGCTGGGTTTTATTTCGGTAAAACTATACGATTATCTTTCCGGACCATCGGAGCAGTACACTGATGTAAAAGTGATTGCCTACCATTACAACGGTGAAGGGTACGTAGGATCTGAATCCTGCATGGAATGCCACGGGGATATTTATGAAACCCACTTACAAACGGCACATTATAACACTTCGGAATTCACCACTTTGGACAATATCCATGGTAGTTTTGAAGAAGGGAAAAATGCGGTGCGATTAATGGATGCCGATATTACCATAGTGGATAAAAATGGACATCCGTTTCAGGTTGCCCGATTAAATTATGGAGACCGGAAACAATTTGATTGGAGCATGGACATCACCATAGGCTCAGGACTAAAGGGACAAACCTTTTTGACCAATCAACCCGATGGTTTACATCAACTACAAGCATCCTATTTTGTGCCTACGGACACTTGGATAAATAGCCCAAATTATGCAAATATGTTGGTACCATTGAGGCCCGTAAACGACCAATGCTTAAAATGTCATATCACTTTTGCCAAAAGCAACAATGAGAACCTAAACTCCAACATGTATGATATGTCCAGGATGGTTTTGGGCGTTGACTGTGAAAAATGCCATGGCCCAGCGGAAAAACACGTAATTTTTCAAAGGAAAGGTATAGGTACACAAAAAGATACCACGCTCTTAGCCTTGGCTTCCCTGTCTAGGCAGCAAAGACTTGATGTTTGCGCCTCATGCCACTCCGGACTCAGAAGCAATCAAATTCAAAACCCCTTTAAATTCTTACCTGGGGATACGTTGTCCAAGTTTTCTAAAAACTTTAACTCACTTAGACCAAGCTCGTCTTTGGACGTTCACGGAAATCAGTTTGGATTGCTCATCAGTAGTAAATGTTTTACCCAATCTGAACAGATGGACTGTATGACCTGTCATGACCCCCATAGAAACCAAAGAGGACAATCAGGCTATTTCAATAGTAAATGTATTGGGTGCCATCAACCAAATACAATCACATGTTCTATTTCGGAAACAAAAATGGCAGCAAATAACAACAACTGTATACAATGCCATATGCCTATAATCCCTTCTAGGAGCATGCAGGTACAATTGACCAAATTGGAAGAATCCACCCCAATTGGGGTCAGAACCCATAACATTGCCATTTACCCAGAAGCCGTGGCAAATGAGTAAATTGGCATAGATTACGTCAATCTTTAAATAACCAAAACGAATACCAATAGCGTAAGGAAAGCGTTGAATATTTGACTAACTTTGCATAATCAATAAAATGTAATAATCATGGCATTAGAAATAACAGATGCTACTTTTGACGAAGTAGTTTTAAAAAGCGATAAACCCGTTGTAGTTGACTTTTGGGCCGCATGGTGCGGACCTTGTAGAATGGTAGGGCCTATCATTGACGAAGTAAGTAACGAATACGAGGGCAAGGCCATAGTTGGAAAAGTGGATGTTGATGCCAATCAGGAATTCGCCGCAAAATATGGAGTTAGAAATATCCCAACGGTCTTGGTTTTCAAGGACGGGGAAATCGTAAGTAGACAAGTAGGTGTTTCACCCAAAAAGGTTTACACAGACGCTATTGATGCGCTTTTATAGGCCCGTTACCCATATAATTATAAAGGAAAGTCCAGTGAAGAACGCTGGACTTTTTTTATGTTATCTTTAGGCTATGGAAATACGCAAAGAATTAAACAACGCCACCTTATTTCCTAATCTGGAGCTATTGGCCAATCAGGTCGTAGAAGGATTCATCAGTGGTATCCATAAAAGCCCCTTTCATGGTTTTTCTGCGGAGTTTGCGGAACATAAAATCTACAACAACGGCGAAAGTACCAAGCATATCGATTGGAAATTGTACGCTAAAACGGATAAGTTATATACCAAACGCTACGAGGAAGAGACCAATCTTAGGTGCCATATGATTTTGGACAACTCGGCCTCCATGTTCTATCCGCAGGTCAAGACCCAGACCTTGGGAAACCTGAATAAAATCGGTTTTGGAATATTGGCCATTGCGGCCTTAATGAACGTATTAAAAAAACAACGCGACGCCGTGGGCCTGAGCGTGTTCTCCGATGATTACCACTATTACACCCCTGACAAAGGGAGTGAAAGGCATTTTCAAATGCTCTTGTCAAAATTAAATGAAATTGGGAGCGAAAAATCGGGCGGTAGGGAAACAAGAACCTATACCTATATCCATCAGATAGCCGAAAAAATCAAAAGAAGAAGTCTCATATTTCTCTTTACCGATATGCTTCAGACGGAAAAAGAAGATGAAGAATTGTTCGAGGCCCTTAGGCATTTAAAGTATAACAAGCACGAAGTGGTACTCTTCCATTTGATGGACAAAGAACTAGAATATCACTTCGATTTTGACAATACGCCCAAACGATTTTTGGATGTGGAAACGGGCGAACATTTGGATCTTTATGCCGATACTATTAAAGAAGCCTATGAGAAGGGTGTACAGGAATATTTCACCGCCATAAAGTTGAAATGTGCCCAATACCGAATCAAATATGTAGAAGTCGATATAAAAAGGGATTTTTCTACGATACTGAATACCTTTTTGGTTGAACGCTCCAAATTTCTATAGAAGGTAATATTTTAAAAGAAAATGTTTGCGCAATTGAATAAGCAATGTATATTTGCACACGCTAAACGTCACGGTCTGGTAGTTCAGTTGGTTAGAATACCTGCCTGTCACGCAGGGGGTCGCGGGTTCGAGTCCCGTCCAGACCGCTAGTAAAATTAAGCCCTCACGGATGTGGGGGCTTTTTTATTCTTTCATTTATAAACTATTTATAAACATTCAAGGGCTTTATAATCAAGATTTTAATTAAGACCAAAAAAGTCATATCTTGAGACAATAAATAATCATACCGGTTAATTACCATGCAAGTCGTATGTCTACAAGAGGAAGCCTTTTATGCCTTGTTTAAAAAGTTCATTGAACATGTTGAATTCAAAAGGCAGGATAAGCCCGAAAAATGGATTGATGGGGAAGAAGCAATGTCTATCCTTAGAATAAAATCTACGACTACCCTTCAGAGGCTAAGGGATGAAGGTAAAATTAGGTTTTCCCAACCCCAAAAGAAGATTATCCTTTACGATAGGGATTCTATTATAGCATACATCGAGAAACACGCCCGAGAAACTTTTTAGAAATGGAAGAAGACATCAAAGTTGACGAAAAATTTAAGCATGCCTTTAACCTGGGTTATCAATTGGCAGAGGAGTTGAATCTCAAATCCCCTATGCTTGAAAATCAGGAGAAAATCATGCCCTCAAATCCCATGCACTTGGGTATGCAGCAGTTTATTGATGAATCCAAACTTTCTAAAAATAAACGGCAAAACATATCAATAGAACAAAGTAAAGCCAATAATCTTAAAAAGGGAAAGAAAAAATCTCAGGATAAAGGTAAAGGATTTAGTCTTTGATAATTCTATGTTAGTTACCGGTACTGATTATAATTTTTAAACAATGGAAGTTAATTTCAAAATTCTTACAATCTCTCCCAATAAAACATCTAAATCTCTTCGGAAATCCACTTGTGTGGCATTGGGAATAGTCTCCTTTTTTCTAATTTGAGTATGTAAAAACGAGTCTGCAATTTTTCTTAAGGACTTATCCAAATGAATCATAGAATCTCTAAAGCTTTTGGAACCATAAGCTCCTCTAACTTCTGAAAAGTTTTATTTACCAAATATCGGTGGAACATGGTCTATTATTGCCCTTGTTAATAAAGCCGTTGCAAAGAAACACTCAGAGTTGTAAGAAACATTTAATTCTTTACATTTTCTAATTAGTCTTGAAACATCAAACTGGTCGGTTCTTAATGCTTCTAGTTCTTTTATTCTACCCAGATCAACAAATAAAACTTTCTCACTATTTAGCTCATACTTGTTTTTAAAGTTTGGGTTATCTGTATTCAATACCGTTCTCTCTTTTTTATTAGCTATTTTATAATAATGATCGTTTATAGAATCCTCAAAGTTTGAAAATTGCATATAATTATCGAAGGTATGACTCGAATTAATTTCGTAACGTTCATACCAAATCTCACTGTGTTCTCCGGAGCTGCCAGCGCCATCATAAAAACCATTTACATACTGAAGAAAATAGAATACCAACCCAACATCCTTTATATTTAAGTTCATCTTGTAGCCTTCCCTAAAAATGTAGCCTTCCCTAAAAATAGGACAGTTTAAAATTCAGATTTTCTAATTTTAAATTTTAACTGTCACATGAAAAAAAGCAAGTTTACCGAGAGCCAGATCATCAAGGCACTGAAAGAGAACGAACAGGGCCGCAAGGTGGGTGATATATCCCGCGAGATGGGAATTGACACCAGCACTTTTTATTATTGGAGGAAGAAGTACGGGGGGATGGAAGTGGCCCATATGAAGCGCTTGAAGGAACTCGAGGAGGAGAACCGCAAGCTCAAGCAGATGTACGCCGATGCCAGCCTTGACATCCGTATGCTCAAGGACGTACTGTCAAAAAAGTTCTAGGGCCTTCCGACAAGAAGCAGCGCGCCAAATATCTCCAAGAGGCCTATTCGGTATGTGTATCGCGTTCCTGTGGGGTACTGGACCTTGCCCGGTCGATGTGGTACTACCATGGCAGGAGGGACGACACCGAGGTGGTCGACGCCCTCTCCAAGCTGGCCGAGGAGCTACCGACAAGGGGATTCGAGGTGTATCACAAGCGTTTGCGTCGCGAAGGCCGCAACTGGAACAGGAAACGGGTGTTGAGGGTCTACAGGGCCATGAACCTAAAACTAAGGAGGAAGCACAAGAAGAGGCTCCCCGCAAGGGTCAAGAACCCATTGGAGGCACCGACCAATCTCAATGACACATGGAGCATGGACTTTATGGCCGATGTGCTATCGGATGGAAGAAAGATAAGGGTGTTCAATGTCATGGACGACTGCAACCGGGAGGCACTGGCGATGGACGTGGGACTAAACTATCCGGCCATAAAGGTGGTGGAGACCTTATCACAATTGGGGGAAGAGATAGGACTGCCCAAGACCATACGCTGCGACAACGGTCCGGAGTTCATATCCAAGGCCCTAACGCAATGGTGCAAGGGCAAACGGGTGGAGCTGCAGTTCATCCAGCCCGGCAAGCCCATGCAGAACGGATATATGGAACGCCTCAACAGGTTTTACAGGGAAGATGTGCTCGATGCCTATTGGTTCAACGACCTGCACCAAGTCAGGGCGCTGACCCAAAAATGGATGGAGGATTACAATACAAGGCACCCCCATTCATCCATCGGGGATATGCCGCCCAGGGAGTACAAGAACCGTTTCGGGGAAGAATTCTTCCCCGAAACGAACAACATTAATGATAATTTTATGAATTTAGCGATGTCCTAAAAGGGGTAAGGCTACAATAACTGTATCGGCATCCTTTAATTTGTCTCGGACCAAGTAATTATTAAAACTAAATATTTGTTTGAAATTGTTATTTGATAAAGTAATGTAATTAATCTTAGATAGGCCGACCGTTACGTCCTTGTCAAAAGTACAGGAGTGCAACCACAGTTTTTCTATTAAAAGTTCACGCGAAAAATCTACAACATTGTCGCCGTCAAAGTCATTTATATAAACCAAACCATTGAAGTTACTTCTGTAGAAATAGATAGTTTCAAAGTTGCCCTCTTCAAAATCAATTCTGTAATTACAAATTGAGGATTCAAAAAATACTTGATTACACCTGACCTTTTTTTCAAATACTATACGATTATGAAAAGTTCCTTCAAAGTGGATTTCTTTATAAACGCTACCTTTAAAAGAGATATGAGAGTATGTGGAGTAAGGCTCAATTCTAACCTTCTTAATGTTATTCTCAGCAAGAAACTCAATCTTACTGTCTTTTTTGGTAGAGTCGGAGTTTATGTCTCCAATCCTAAACTCTTTAATTGTCGATGATACTATTTGAAGATTTTGGTAGTTCCCTTTTATTCTGGCTTTAGGGGTGCTTATTTTTCGGATTATCGTATACGCGCTACATCTATTTGAAACTAATCGAAACTCAACTTTAAATTTGCAGTCAGTAAAACCAATAATGGATATTTCCGATTCTATGAGATTGAATTCTTTTTCGAATTTGCAGTTGGTGAAAGATAGTTCTTTGATATTAAGCTTTTCAAGAACAACGGGAAGCTTGAAGGTACACTCATGGAATGAAACTATGTCGTTTGTTTCAATTTTAGGAGATCTTTCGTAAATAAATTGTTCAAAAACTTCTCCTTTAAAACCGGTCTTTTCATCTAGTATATTTGTTTGGTACTTAGCCATACAAGTAATTATTTAGTTCTGCCATAAGTAACTACTCTCTCGTAATACATTTCAAGGCCAGCTTTTTGTTTGTCATTTAATCCGTCGATATTATTCAATTTTTCACGAAAATCATCTTTAACGTTCAATGTATTTTGACCGACCTTAACTCCAGTAATGTCAGCTTTGCCTTTCGTATAAAAGGTTTTATCATGATTGACAAAAAAACCACCTTCAATAATTATATCTCTCAACTCCAGAGATAATTCTTTAAAGTCGTGACTTGAAGAAAATGTCATGTCATCTACATAAATAGTAAAAACGATTTCCTCCTTATCACAAATTTCTAGCAGTTTTTGAGCTGTATTCCAAATGGTCAAATACGCAATGTGTGTACTGTTTACCCCTCCCTGAATCAAACCACCCTTATTGGTTGTCAATTTGGTCAGAATACTTGATACGTCAGCAGAAAAACCCCTATTTACAAAAGCCTTATAGACCATTTTATTATTAATATGTGGATAGAAGTTTTTAAGGTCAGTACAAAATTTGTGGGGCTTTCCCTGATGGAAATAAGCATTTAAAATATTGTCCTTCTTTTTCAAACCTCCAATAAATGGTGGGGACGGAAAATCTATTTTTTGAAGTACGTTTTTGAGGATTAACTTATGTGTCCTTTTTAGTAAGCCACAAGCTTCGGTTATTTCCCTTCGCTTTACTCGTCCGTCAGGCTTTACTTGCTTTTTTATGAAGGTGTTGTAGTATTTTGGAGTGTTTTTAGAAAGCTCTAATAATTCTTCTTTTTTTATTTGAAGATAGTGATTGGATAAATGATTAATGCTTTTAATCATTCACATAAATTTGCTTAATCATGTCCTTAATTGAAGGTTCCAAAGCCTTAAATATTTCTTGCTTCCTTTTTGGAATATCATCTTCATCTAAACTTAAAAAAAACATTACAGGTAGAGGAATTCCGAGTTTTTCAGATATAGTTTTTAAAGTTGTGATATTGGGTTCTTTTCGGTTACTTTCTATCAAGCTAAGATATGTTTGTGAGATTTCACAGAGATTAGAAAAATCTCCTTGTTTTATCCCTTTCTCTTTACGAGAATCCTTTATTACTTGACCTATGTTCATAACGTGAATTTAAGTGAGAAATAATGATAGAGATGTGGATTATGAAATATCAATATCAAAAAAACGGAGCAAATTAATTACTACCCTGCCCATTAACATTAAATCATTTTCAGAAAAAGCTTTCTTTTTAAGTTTCCTTAAGTCAGATAAACTTTCTTCCAGTAAATGGATTTCATCATCCAAGAGCATATTACGGCTCTTTTCTAGAACTGTTTCGATTCGTTCGATAACAGCTTCCACACGAGTAGTGTGATTGAAAAAATAATTGTGTTTTTCCATTTTTCATGGGTTTTAAATTATACAATTAACGAATGCAATGCATATTAAATCATTGCCTGCTTCAATCAATGTTTATTAGCAAACGCATACTCGTAAGATGCTGCCATCTCTATCAATTTCCTGCTTCTTTAATTAATCTAATTTTTAAAGGACTCCTTTTATTTATCTACCGAAAGGCTTAACTTATTTCAGTTCGATACGTACTTCCTTAATAGTTTAAAGGCAGTTGTGTAAAACCATTCCAACGCGACCAGTATATGGTCGCTGGTGTAAAAATACCCGTAGGGCTGTGAAACTGAATTCACTTCAATTCATACGTTTGCTAACTAACGCTCGTGCGATGTCAAAGAACTTATACTACAAATCTAGTAATATTTTTTAACTGATGGTTAAAAAATATTACTTTTTTTAATCTATAGGTAATTTTTTTCTAAAAATCTTCGCTTTTGATGGTTTATAAATAATCTTACAGGGGTACTTGTAGTACCGAAATCTATTTATTTTTAAACCAATTCTCGCAATAGTTTAAAAAATTACGTAATTTGGTACCGTGAGTACCGATAGTAAATTAAAAATAAACCAATTATTGGGTGCGAATCCTTCGGGAATCGTTTACCTATCTTCTTGGTTAGTAGGGAAAGGATATAGTCTTGATCTGCAAAAAAGGTATCGTAGCAGTGACTGGTTTACCTCAATAGGTACAGGAGCCATGATACGCTCGGGTGATAATGTCGGTTACGAAGGTGCAATCTATGCCCTTCAAAAACAAGCTGGGCTATTTGTACATCCGGCAGGGAAGACCGCTTTCTCATTACTCGGAAAATCACATTATTTAGAACTTTCCCAAAAAAAGGTTACGCTGTTCGGCGGAAAAAACGAAAAACTGCCCACTTGGTGCTTAAAGCATGATTGGGGCGTAACCCTAGACTATTATAGTTCTTCTTTTCTACCAGCGGAAATAGGGCTTACGGAAGTGGAGCTAAAAACATTCACTATAAAAGTTTCCAGTGCTGCAAGGGCAATGCTGGAGTGCCTATTTTTAACACCCAAAAATCAAGAACTTTTAGAGTGTTACCAATTAATGGAAGGGTTAAATAACCTAAGACCGAATCTTGTTCAAAATCTATTGGAAAACTGTTCCTCTATAAAGGTAAAACGCCTTTTTCTATATCTGGCCGAAAAGGCTGGTCATAGTTGGGTTCAACATATAAACCTCGAAAAAATAGATTTGGGAAGTGGTAAACGAAGTATCGTAAAAAATGGTGTTTACAATTCAAAATATAAAATAACCGTTCCTACTGAATTTGCAAATGGCGAATTATAAATCACAAGTTTCACTGTTATTGAATATACTTCCGGACGTTGCAAAAGAAACATGCTTTGCCCTCCATGGAGGAACGGCCATTAACCTGTTCGTTCGCGAAATGCCTAGGTTGTCCGTAGATATTGATTTAACCTACGTTCCGGTCGAGAATAGGGAAACATCTTTTAAAAATATAACGGGGGCCTTGGAAAGAATTAAAGCAACTATTCAAGCGGTTGTCCCAAACGCCAAGGTTATACACAAACAAGCTGAACTTAAATTGCAAATTTCCAATACACAAGCTCAAATAAAACTGGAAATCAATCAGGCAATGCGTGGAACCATTGCGCCACCTATCAAAATGACCTTATGTGAAAAGGCACAGGAAGCATTCGATGCTTTTTGTGAAATCCAAGTTGTTCCTATTGGCCAGCTCTATGGAGGTAAGATTTGTGCTGCGTTGGATCGTCAGCATCCTAGAGATTTTTTCGATGTCAAATATCTTTTAGAAAACGAGGGATTTACCGAGGAAGTCAGAACAGGATTTCTCTTTGGACTGTTAAGTAGCAATAGACCGCTACATGAAATGCTTACTCCAAATTTACTTGACCAACGTTCAGCTATGGCGAATCAATTTGAGGGTATGAGTGAAGAAGAATTTACTTATGAAGATTTTGAAGCTAGGAGAAGTTTGCTTATCAAAACCATTCATGAGAATCTTACCGATACCGATAAGAAATTTCTTCTGAGTTTCCAAAATGGCACTCCCGATTGGAGTTTATTGGATTTTGGAGATTACCCTGCCGTGCAATGGAAACTGCAAAATCTTCAAAAGCTAAAAGAAGCTAATCCTGAAAAGCATAGGGAGCAATTAGATCTTTTAGAAAGTGGGCTTATAGCTTAATCCTAGTTATGAACATTCCACATAAAAACACTCCGTTAACACGTAAGTACAATTCTTAACTAGAGAACCGGCACGAAATTATTCGATGATGAACAGTAGATATCAATAACCTCTACTATCTCTTCTGATGTAAATTCATCTATAACCGATAAATCAAATTCACTAGCGAAATTACATAAGAGTACTTTGAGTTCTTCTATGGTGTCCTCCTCCAATCCACTAGCGTTAGGATTATAGACTTTATAGGCAAGAGACCTGCCAAATTCCTTGTCGAATTTCTTTTCTGGATAGCTATCACTTTCACCTAAAAAATTCTCGAAATAATACATGTATTTTTGGTTCAAGCCCCAAAAGTACAGAGCGGTTAGTTCGTCCTCTTCAAGGTTATTTTTGAACTGCATTAACATTACAAAAGGGTCTAATTCATACTCGTTAGACAAGTCAAATCCATAATGATTAATACTTTTGAACAGGTCGATAATTGCTTTATTATTTGATTGTTCAAAGGAAAAACTCATCAATAATTTACGTAGAACCGATTTTTTAAAATAGGCTATAGTAGCTGCATTGATATCTGTTGTAATGAACATTTTGTCGCTAATACTTATCAATGGGTTCTAAGTTTTTTTGTTGGTCGTAGGTCCGGATTTTGAGATTGACCAAAGATACCGAGTAAAGATTTTAACTAAGGAGGTAGTACTCTTTTTAACTTTTTTATTCAGCCATATATTCCCAAGCCACTGCGGAAGTCTTGCAAAAATTCCACTCCGATCCTCCCGAGCGGGCGACCTTCGTCCGCCCGCTTTCGGTCGTCTTTCCGTTCCGGTTTTGCAAGACCCCCTCGCGGCCGCGCAAAAGCACAAGCGGCGGAAATGCCGCTTGCCCTTTTTTCTCCCTACCCACAAAAAGCTTGAATATTTCTTTATTTCTTTATTTCTTTCAATTTTTTCAACACCATATTAGACCAAATAAATCTACTATCTGTACCCATTTATATTAATATGGTTCGATATGAATTAACGACTTAAACAATTGATTAATAGATAGTTAAATTCATAATTGATTACTTATATTTATCCGTGAAACGGATAGCGAGGTGCATTCTAAGTTACTTAGAATTGTCTACTTCTTGCGAAGTGTTTTGCCTTAAAAAGCAATAAAAATGAAGCAACGAAAAAGAGGCCGAAAACGATTGGGAAACAAGAAGCGACTTTATAACGTGATGCTGCGGTTCAACGATTCGGAATATGAAAAATTGCGAAAAATTTGTGAATCCTATAATCTAAATATTTCCGAAAGGGGAACGATAAGTCCGCTTTTAAGAAGGTTAGTTTTGAACAAAGAAGCTGACGAAAAAGATATGCTCCCCGATACCTCGAACCTTGCTTACCACATCAACAGAATAGGCAACAACATTAACCAATTAGTCAAAATCGCACACCACAAAAACCTGAGAAGCCCGAATTCGAACCTCGAACGGGAAATAAAAAAGACCAACGAACTCCTACACTCGCTAATTGAAATTGCGAAGGATTAAAGAACGGCATGATAGCAAAGATTATTTATGGGGAGACCTGTACCGGGACATTGAACTATGTCTTCGGAAAAGAAGGTATGCGAATACTCGGTTACGGCAACACGTTTTCCCAAAGCATATCCCCAAAGTTCTTCGGGAACGTGCTCCATTTTCAGGGGCAGCGCAATGCCACAAAAAACCGTTATGCCCATATCAGTCTGAACCTTCCCCACGGGGAACATTTAAATGACAAGACCTTTTACAAAATTTCCAAGGAATATATGGAAAATATGGGTTTTGGAGAACAGCCCTATGTGGTGGTCAGGCACAACGATACCAAGCATGAGCATGTTCATATCGTAACCACTATCGTAAAAGAAGATGGAAAAGTCCTGCCTATTTTTAATAGTCACAAAAGGAGCATGGCGACACGACAGCACCTAGAAAAAAAATACGACCTGTCACCGGCACCGACGACAAAACAGATACGGGAACTCCCGATATACCGATTGCCCGAACTACAGTTCGGCATGGATGCGGAAAAGGGAACGAAGTATTATCTACAGGATGTGCTAAACAGCATCAACCAGAAATACAAAGTGCGAAGTTTCAATGAACTCGGAAGACTAGTAAAGCCCTATCATATTGAGTTACGGCAAACCAAAAGCGAATCGGGAAGGATTGGGGTTGCCTATGGCCTGAACAACCAAAAAGACTACCGAACAAGGTTTATCAACGGTTCCGCCGTACACCGAGGTCTGAGCGGCCCGAAACTGCAAAAGGTCTTCGATGCACATTCAAATTCGAAATTGCTGCCAATGTAACGGAAACGCCTGTTGAAACAAATTGAAACAACCTATGACCTTTTTTATACTATCGATCCGCACGACCTTCAAGATGTGCTCCAGGAGTATCAGGGAATCGACATCAAACTGGACAAAAAAGGAGATGTTATCGAGGAATTTACAATCTATGACAAATCGCGCTATGTATTCAGGGCAAGGGAACTTGGCAAGAACATTCGGATGCAGAATCGTTTGGACATTTTTGGCAACAGGGACGAACCCACTCAAATCGATATCGAAAGCAAACAGTTCAGATTGGAAGTCCAAAAAGTTATAAAAGAGGCATTGACGACATCATACCTGAAATCCCCAAAACAGCAAGGACTGCTTTCGGAACATATTTTGAAAACCAGCTTCGGGAATATCGTCCCCAGCTTGACCGCTACAAAAAAACATTATTTCTTGGAACGCTACATCCCAAAAAATCAAAAGACCGAATTCAGAAAAGCGTTAGAGAATGCCTTTCCCATGGTCAGGCAAAGATTATATGAAATAGAAACCAAAAAAGAAAAGGAAATCTTGGAGAATAAATTCAAACTTATCGGCAAGGTATTGAAGAAAGGCATTTTCGATGTTGGAATTGAAAAAGGTAGCGTTCGTCTTTTGTTCCAAGCTTGGGGCGTAAAGTATCAAAACAACGAATTGTGCTTTACCAAATCGAACAAGCATACTGTTCCCGTAAAACTGGGCAAACTGCCTTTTCCCGATAATATGGAAAAACATGTATCCACGGGCTTCGTGCGTCAAAACCATTTGATATTGGAAATGCTGTCTGAGCAATCTTCCGAAAACAGCTCCAAGTTGACTGCAACGGCTATATTCTTGCCTATGATTTTTCCGAAACTATATGGAAAAATGAATACCGTTTACAAAAAGCAATATGAAAGTATCGCTTTGGGTTCGTATATAAAGAATGCCGAACGTATGCATGCGCCTTTCGAAAAATCGGCGAAGGATTATATCTCCCTGTTCAATGCCAAGGGGTTCTATTTTGTAAATGGAGAGAAAGGGTTCGAGATCAAATCCATTTATACGGACAATACAACAAGTTGCCCCTTGCCGAAAAGAACGAACCAGTATTTGAGTTCAATTCCTGATTTAAGCGAAACATTAAAAGGACAACAACCTATCATTAATGAACTAATAGCAGATGGAAGGAACAATCTCGAAAACCTATGGGCGGGACATTTGATGGAAAGGGGACTGTACGACAAGGTCGCCTTTATGCTAACCGCTGAAAAAGGGTACCCGAACCTGCACCGGGAAATAGTGCAACACCATATGGATAACGGACTTCGCGAAAGTGTGAAAATGGCATCAGCGAGGCATTCGAATATCCAACAAAACAGACTGCTCAGAAAAGGCGTTTATGCCGTTAGCTCCTTATTGGGCAGTAGGGGCAAGAAAACCGAAGAAGTCTATAACGGGTTCAAGGATGAGTTTACGGATTGGTCGAAATACAAAGGCAAAGGTAGAGGACTTTCATTCTAAATTTCGTTTTCATTCTTTGTCCCACAAACTATTATCTTATAAAACATCTCACATTTTTTGACTATTTTTCATCGATTGCATTGCCCAAAAATTCCTTAAACCAAAAAAAGAATCTTAAAATTTTGTAATTTTGCATCGATGAAAAAGGTTTTCCATAAAATATTATCTGTTTTAATGGCATTTGTAGTGATGTTCACTACGATGTCATTCACGGTTGATATACACTACTGCGGGGACTCTTTGGTCGATTTTAGTTTCTTCACAAAGGCAGAAACCTGCGGAATGGAAAAGGCACAACCAACCACGGGTTGTGAAAATCCTTCAATGAGCAATAAATCGTGTTGCTCAGACCAAAAAATCGTGAAGGAAGGTAGCGACGACCTTAAAACATCATTCAACAAACTTACTTTTGAGCAACAAACCTTCGTTGCCACATTTTTCTACACCTATATCAATCTTTTCGAGGGACTTGATGAAAATATCGTTCCCTTCAAGGATTACTCGCCCCCCTTTATTGAACGGGACGTTCAGATACTCTACGAGACTTATTTAATTTGATTTTTAGACAGTAGCCCGATTCCGATACCCATCGGAACGGCACTAAGCCCAACGGTTATCCCGTTCTGGGCACGTTTTGTTGTATTCAACTTTTAGAATTGCAACAAGCCACAATTGTATAACTGTCTAATTATCATTTTATATGCTGAACAAAGGCATAAAATTCCTTATAGAAAATAAGCTCGTTGCGGTACTGATGCTAGCCCTTTTCGTGGGTTGGGGTATCGTGAACGGACCCTTTAATTGGGACACCGGAATATTGCCCAATGACCCTGTGGCTGTAGATGCCATACCCGATATTGGCGAAAACCAACAGATTGTTTTCACCAAGTGGCAAGGGCGCTCTCCTCAGGATATCGAGGACCAGATTACCTACCCGCTCACCACTTCCCTTCTCGGAATACCTGGCGTCAAGACCATTCGTAGTTCTTCGATGTTCGGGTTTTCCAGTATCTACATCATTTTTGAAGAGGACATCGAATTCTACTGGTCGCGTAGCCGCATCCTCGAAAAGCTCAATTCGCTACCCAGCGGTCTGTTGCCCGATGGTGTCAATCCCGCCTTGGGCCCGGATGCCACGGGATTGGGACAGATTTTTTGGTACACTCTGGAAGGTCGTGACAAAGAGGGAAACGTTACAGGTGGATGGGATTTACAGGAACTACGAAGCATACAGGATTACTACGTAAAATATGCGCTCTCTTCTGCAAGCGGTGTAAGTGAAGTGGCATCCATTGGCGGATACGTTCAGGAATACCAAGTGGATGTTGACCCCGAAAAGATGCGGCAGTACAACATCGGTCTGGCGGATATTGTAAAGGCCGTTAGGGAAAGCAATCAGGACATCGGTGCGCAAACCTTGGAAATGAACAAGGCCGAATACCTGGTGCGCGGTCTGGGGTACGTAAAATCCATAGCCGATATAGAAAATGCGGTAGTCGATTCCGAGAATTTCACTTCCATCAGGATAAAGGATGTAGGCAAGGTACACTTGGGACCAGCTACACGTCGCGGCATTTTGGACAAGGAAGGTGCCGAAGTCGTGGGCGGTGTGGTAGTTGCCCGTTACGGTGCCAATCCGCTGGAAGTCATCAATAATGTCAAAGACCAAATCGACGAGGTAAGCTCGGGGTTTCCTTCAAAAGAACTGGCCGACGGTAGAACCTCCCAAGTCACTATTGTCCCCTTTTACGACCGTACCGAACTCATTCAAGAAACCTTGGGTACGCTCAACGAGGCCCTGACCTTGGAAATCCTGATTACCATTTTGGTCATTATCATAATGGTTTTCAATCTCAGAGCATCCATATTGATTTCTGGATTATTGCCCGTGGCGGTGTTGATGGTCTTTATCACGATGAAGCTCTTTAATGTGGATGCGAACATTGTGGCACTTTCGGGTATCGCCATTGCTATTGGTACGATGGTAGATGTCGGGGTCATCCTTGCCGAAAATATGATTCGACATCTGGAAGATGAAGACTTGCGGGTAAACAAAAACGGTCAACCCTATACAACAAACGAAATCGTTTACAACGCCACATCCGAAGTTTCCGGCGCTATTGTTACTGCTGTAATGACTACAATAATTAGTTTCCTTCCGGTGTTTACGATGATTGGTGCTGAAGGGAAACTCTTTCGACCATTGGCATTTACCAAAACAATGGCATTGGCCGCTGCACTCGTTATTGCCCTATTCCTTATACCGCCATTCGCAGCCACTTTCTTTAGAAAGACCGAAATGCGGGAACGGCTCAAATATGCCATCAATGGGCTTTTAATCCTTTTGGGAATCACCGCAGTGATTTTTGGGTATTGGATAGGATTGGTACTTGTCGCTTTTGGCTTGGTAGCCATTTTATCGATGCGTGTTACGCTTTCGCGAAATCGAGCTGGCGAGATTCACGACCAAAGGGAGAGCGTAGCGGTAAAGCAAAAAAATCTCATCAATACGGCTATTGCCACAATCGCAGTTGTATTCCTATTGGCTGAATACTGGCGACCGCTCGGCTTCGACCGCAGCCTGATTATGAACCTCATTTTTGTAGCGGTAAGCTGTTTTGGTGTTCTGGGCATCTTTTCGCTACTCAGAAAATACTACGATAGCATCTTAAGATGGGCATTGCAAAACAGATTGCTGTTCTTGATAATTCCCACCACATTGCTGGTTCTCGGTTTCTTCATAATGCGCAACACGGGTAAGGAATTTATGCCAGCGCTCAACGAGGGTTCGTTCCTGTTGATGCCTACCTCGCTACCGCACTCAGGTGTAGCCGAAAATAAACGGGTCTTGCAACAATTGGATATGGCGGTGGCCACCATCCCTGAAATCGAGACCGTGGTCGGAAAGGCAGGCCGCACCGAATCCGCGCTTGACCCGGCACCGCTTTCGATGTACGAGAACGTGATTCAGTACAAGTCGGAATATATGCGCAACGCTTCAGGGGAACGGCAACGCTATCGGGTAAACGACGACGGACTTTTTGTATTGAAAAATGATAGGTTCCATATTAATCCGAACAACGAAGTAGAAAACGATGCCAGTTATGAAGCATCCCAATTGCAAACTACCATCACAAGAAACGAATTGATTCCCGATGATGATGGCGAGTACTACCGAAACTGGCGACCTGAAATCCAGAGCCCGGATGATATCTGGAACGAAATCGTCAGGGTCACTAAACTGCCCGGTATTACTTCCGCCCCTAAGTTACAGCCTATCGAAACCCGATTGGTGATGCTGCAAACGGGTATGCGCGCGCCAATGGGCATTAAGGTCAAGGGGCAGGACTTACGGGAAATCGAAGCTTTCGGCTTGGAACTCGAAGAAATATTGAAACAGGCCGAAGGTGTAAAAGAACAGGCCGTATTTGCCGACCGTATCGTGGGCAAACCCTATCTGTTGGTGGATATCAAACGGGAACAGTTGGCGCGTTACGGGGTTTCGATTATGGACGTACAGGAAATCCTGCAAGTGGCCGTAGGTGGGATGCCCCTGACCCAAACAGTCGAAGGTAGGGAACGCTACGCCGTTAGGGTACGCTACCCACGAGAGCTGCGTGATAATCCGACCGACCTAAAGAATATCTACGTTCCCGTGGAAAAAGGAAGCCCCGTTCCCCTTGGCGAACTCGTGGACATCCGGTATGAGCAAGGTCCGCAGGTCATCAAAAGTGAGGACACCTTCTTGGTCGGCTATGTTTTATTTGACAAGCTGGACGGCTTTGCCGAAGTGGATGTGGTGGAAAATGCCCAGGCCTTGATTCAAGAAAAGATAGACAGCGGCGAACTGACCGTACCCAAAGGCATCAGCTACAAGTTTACGGGCACCTATGAAAACCAGTTGCGTGCAGAGAAAACCCTGTCCATCGTGGTTCCGCTATGCTTGATTATCATATTTCTCATTCTATACTTTCAGTTTAAATCGGTCACCACCTCATTGATGGTATTTACCGCCATTGCCGTAGCATTTGCAGGTGGCTTTGTGATGATTTGGCTCTATGGACAAGACTGGTTTCTCAATTTCAATTTGTTCGGTGAGAACCTTCGCGAGTTGTTCAATATCAAAACTATCAACCTGAGCGTTGCGGTCTGGGTCGGATTCATCGCACTCTTTGGTATTGCTACCGATGACGGTGTGGTGATGGCAACCTATCTCGACCAATCTTTCGATAAGGAAAAACCGAATGACAAACCGGGCATTCGTCAAGCTACCCGTGAAGCGGCAGGCAAGCGTATCCGTCCCTGTTTGATGACGACCGTAACGACCGTTCTTGCCTTGTTGCCAGTGCTAACATCCACCGGAAAGGGAAGCGATATAATGATTCCAATGGCCATTCCCATTGTGGGTGGGATGCTCATTGATGTAACCTCATATTTCCTGTTGCCCGTACTATATAGCTGGCGGGAAGAAAATCAACTTAAACGAGCGAGCAAATGAAAAATGTAAAAATCATCATCGGATTATTGCTTGTTTCTTTTTACGCGGAAGCGCAAGAGCTTCAATCTTATATACAGGAAGCAGAAGCGAACAATCCAGATATTCAGGCTTACGAGCTGCGGTACAATATCGCCGAAGAAAAAGTGAACGAAGTCAATACGCTACCTAATACTGTGGTAAGCGCAGGATACTTTGTAAGCGAACCCGAAACCCGAACGGGTGCGCAACGGGCACGATTTTCGATTTCGCAGATGTTGCCGTGGTTCGGTACGATAACGGCACGGGAAAACTATGCCAGCTCAATGGCGGAAACCGAGTTTGTTGAAATTGCCATTGCCAAACGAAAACTGGCACTTTCGGTCGCCCAATCCTACTATCAACTATATGCCATCAATGCGAAACAGGATGTACTGGACGAAAACATCCAACTACTACAAACTTACGAACGGTTGGCATTGACCTCTGTGGAAGTGGGCAAGGCTTCCGCAGTTGATGTTCTACGGTTGCAGATTCGCCAGAACGAACTGCAACAACAAAAAGAGGTCTTGCAGGAGGAGTATTTGGCGGAACAGGTCAGCTTCAACAATCTTTTGAACCGAAAGGAAAGCATTGCCGTTGAAATCGTCCCAGAAATGACCATCCCAACGGAAGACCCGATATACAGCGATGAAGGATTGGCGCTTAATCCCGAACTGCTCAAATATGATAGACTTTACGAGTCCATTGAACAATCCGAATTGCTGAACCAAAAGGAAAGTGCCCCGAACATCGGTTTTGGATTGGACTATGTACCCGTTTCCGAACGTCCCGATATGACCTTTAGCGACAACGGCAAGGATATCGTGATGCCAATGGTATCGCTGTCCATACCTATTTTCAACAACCGCTATTCATCGGTTTCCAAACAGAACGAACTGAGACAACTGGAAATCGAATCACAAAAAACAGAGCGTTTGAATGTACTTGAAACCGCTTTCGCGAAAGCAAAATCACAGCGCAATCAAGCCCGTATTCAGTTCAATACCCAAGAAAAGAGTTTAATGCAGGCTAACGATGCCGAGGAAATATTAATAAAGAATTATGAAACGGGAACCATCGATTTTAACGATGTGCTGGACATTCAGGAATTGCAACTGAAATTTCAGATGAACCAAATCGAATCCATAAAGATGTATTACGTGCAATCAGCACTTTTAAACTATTTAATAAATTAAAAATGAAAATATTACAAATCACCACCCTATTGCTGTTTTCTTCTACTGTATTTGCCCAAGTAGGCACAAACGGTGCGGACAGAAATGAAGAAGGTAGACCTGTCAAGGAGTATAACTTAACCATTGAAGAAAATGAAATGACGCTCGCTGGTGTAACAGCAAAAGGAATGACCATCAATGGTAGTATTCCTGGACCAGTCTTGGAATTCACCGAGGGCGACCTCGCCATTATCAATGTTACCAATAAAATGGATGTGGAAACCTCTGTACATTGGCACGGGTTGATATTACCCAATTTTTACGATGGCGTTCCCTATTTGACCACGCCACCTATTAAACCAGGAACAACTTTTCAATACAGAATCCCAATCAACCAATCAGGCACCTACTGGTACCATTCCCACACGATGCTACAGGAGCAAAGCGGTGTTTATGGGTCTATTATTATTCACCCAAAAGAAAAAACTCTGGAATATGACAAGGATTTGGTTGTGGTACTCTCTGATTGGACCAACGAAAATCCTATGAATGTTTTGAGAAACCTTAAAAGAGGTAACGAGTGGTATCAGGTCAAAAAAGGTACGGCGGTTCCTTTGGGCAGGGTTATCAAGGAAGGCGCATTTGGTGCACAACTGAAATTTTGGAGAGACCGTATGGAAGGAGCAGATATAGCCGACATCTATTATCCGGCATTTCTGACCAATGGAAAATCATTGGCCGAGTATCCCGAATTCAAAACAGGCGAAAAAGTACGGCTTCGCTTTATCAATGCATCCGCCTCTACCTATTACTGGATGGATTTTGGCGGTGGCAACCCTATGGTCGTTGCGGGCGATGGTATTGATGTGGAACCTGTACCTAAAAGCCGTTTCCTTTTTGGTATTGCCGAAACCTATGATGTTATCGTAACCATCCCTGAAGGTACTTTGGAAGTTACCGCCACCGCTCAAGACGGTTCTGGTAGCACCTCGTTGCGCTTGGGACAGGGAAGCCTGTATCCAGCAAAAAGAATTGAGAGACCGGACAAGGTTGCAATGATGAAACAAATGGCCAAAATGGATATGAAGATGGGCGCCCCTGCAATGGTGGGTAACAAAAAGAAAAAAACACCCGAGTTTTTGAAGGAAAATTACGGGATGAAAATGGATATGAAAGATGGCCAGATGAATATGGGAATGCAAGACAAAATGTCAATGAATAAAGGCGAAATGGGCGACAATATGAAGATGGACGACCATAAGCAAATGAAGATGGATAAAAAGATGGACGGTATGGCAGGAATGAAAAAAGATTCAATGCCAATGAAATCTACCGAACCTTCGCATATGATGGGAGGCCATATGGGGCACGATATGCCTATGATGCAAAAAGACACTTCCTCTTTTGATTACGATACCCGTAAAACCTATTTCAACTATGATTTCTTAAAAGCGAAGGAAAATACCACCTACAAGGCTGATTTGCCCGTAAACGACATTCTATTAAACCTGACCGGAAATATGCAACGCTATGTGTGGAGTATTAACGGTGTGCCACTTTCAGAAACGGATAAGATTAAAATCAGGGGTGGTGAAGTAACCCGCATTACCCTTAACAACCTAACGATGATGCACCACCCGATGCACCTTCACGGGCATTATTTTAGGGTAATCAATGAAAATGGTGAGCGCTCGCCGTTGAAACACACCGTCAATGTGCCACCGATGCAGAAAGTGGTTATCGAGTTCTATAACGAGGAGTATGGCGATTGGTTCTTTCACTGCCACATCCTGTACCATATGATGGGCGGTATGGCTCGCGTATTCAGCTATGATACCCCAAGGGATGAAAGGATGAAAAACTTTCCCGTTCAAAAACTGATTGACGAAACAGACCATTACTATTCTTGGGGATTGTTGCGTGCAGGCTCAAACTTTAATGAACTATTTCTGATGTCAAGCAATATTCGGAATGAATTTGGTTTAAGAGCAGAGTTCGATTATAACAAAAACCTTGAAGCCGAAGTAAACTATAATAGGTATCTCAATGATTGGGTGCGCCTCTATGTAGGAGTAAATACCGAAACTTCTACACCCGACTCGTATGACACCTTTAATACAGTAGGTCTAATTGGTGTAAAATACTTTACGCCTTACCGATTTAATGTAGATGTGAGTGTAGACCATCAACTGCGCCCAAGGATACGTCTCGATAGGGAACTGTTGCTTTTTCCACGCTTTTTCCTTGAAGGGGAATACGAATACCGGGCAGACTTTGGTTGGGTGAACGATATAGGCGATACATCCTATCAGGGCGAAACGCAATGGTTGGTGGGAACCTCTTATATCCTATCCCGAAATTTTTCAATACAAGCAAATTACAATAACCGATATGGCTGGGGTGGCGGTCTTTTAGCCCGATTTTAACAAAGTAACAATTTAAAACAAACACAAAATGAAAACAGTAAAGAGAACGATAGGTACAATGGCACTTGCTACCGTAGTGATGGTAACAGTTTCCTGCAAGGACGGAAATAAGAACGAACCCGCCAAGCCAATGAGCAATGAAATACATCAAGAAAAGATGGATGATAAGGAAGATATGGCTATGGATAACAGCCAAGATGCCAAGGCAGAAGCGATATTGAAGGACTATTTCAACTTGAAGGACGCTTTGGTCAACGATGACAATTCCAAAGCAAAGGAACTGGGCAACACCTTGGCACAATCGCTCAAATCCTTTGATGCATCGAGCTACTCGGACAGCGAGCAGAACGAACTAAACGATATCATTGAGGATGCCACCGAACACGCCGAGCATATTGGCGAGAGCGATATAGCCCACCAACGCGAGCATTTTAAAACGCTTAGCAAGGATATGACCGATATGGTGGCGATAACGGGAACTTCAATGACCATTTATGAGCAGTACTGCCCAATGTACGATAACAATAAAGGCGGTGCTTGGCTAAGTATGAATGAAGAAATCAGAAACCCCTATTTCGGTGCCCAAATGCTAAAATGTGGTAAGGTGCAACGTGAAATCAACTAAGTGAAAATAGTAAAAATCATAGCGTGGATAGCATTGGTTGCCTTTGTGGTCATCCAGTTTTTTCCTGTGGACTATAACCAGAGTGAAACCGTACCACAAACCGATTTTATGCTCGTGAACAATGTACCTGCAACGGTAGAACAATCGTTGCAGGTTTCCTGCTATGATTGCCATAGCAATAATACCGATTATCCTTGGTACAGCAAGGTACAACCCTCTTCTTGGTACTTGGAACATCATATCAAAGAAGGAAAGGCAGAGCTGAATTTCAACGAATGGGGCAACCTTTCCGACCGAAGGAAAAATAGCAAATTACGGTCTATCATAAACCAGATCGAGGATGGGGAAATGCCTTTGGATAGTTACACGCTAATTCATCGGGATGCAATTTTTTCTGAGGCGAACAAAACAGCAGTAATTGACTATATGAATAAACTAAAAGATAGCTTGGAATAAAGTCCTGCTGCGGGAAGGGTAGTATGATGGTTCGTAGTAACCCTTTCCGTAACAGACACAAATTAGTAAAGTAATGAAACACACCTATCACATACACGGAATGACCTGTAACGGTTGCAGAACCCACGTCGAGAAAACGCTCTCTAAAGTGGACGGTGTAATTGATGTATTGGTCGATTTGGAAAAATCTGAAGCGGTCATTGAAATGGAATCGCATATTCCTATCGAATCATTTCAGGAAGCTCTAAAGCAAGATGGTGGTTCGTATAGCATTCACAAATCTGGCAAACATCATCACAAGGATGATTCGGCTAAAGTTAATACTGAGCATAGTCGAAGTACGAAAGCGAAAAAGCAAAAACCAAAAGGCAAGGGAACCGGAACGTTCTACTGCCCGATGCACTGTGAAGGCGATAATACTTATGACAAGCCAGGCGATTGCCCTGTCTGTGGAATGGATTTGGTGGAAGAGCAAAGCTTTTCCGCCAGTTCCCGCAGCGAACAATGGACGTGCCCAATGCATCCTGAAATTGTAAAGGATGAACCGGGAAGCTGCCCCATTTGTGGGATGGACTTGGTACCGATGAAGCCAGATTTGTCCGCAGAGGAAAAAACCTATAAAAAACTGCTCAAAAAGTTCTGGATAGCCACGGCCTTTACACTGCCTATTTTCATCATTGCGATGTCCGAAATGGTCAGCAACAATCCGCTATACGATATTTTGGAACTGAAATACTGGAACTGGATTCAGTTTGCACTTTCCCTACCCGTGGTGTTCTATGCCACTTGGATGTTCTTCGAGCGTGCTTATCGAAGCATAAAAACGTGGAACCTCAATATGTTCACGCTCATTGGCATCGGTGCTGGTGTAGCTTGGTTGTTTAGTGTATTCGGGATGCTGATGCCGGACTTTTTCCCAGACCAGTTCAAGACCGAAGCGGGCACCGTACACGTGTATTTTGAAGCGGCCACGGTCATTCTCACGTTAGTTTTACTTGGCCAACTATTGGAAGCCCGAGCCCATAGCAAGACAAATTCCGCGGTCAAGGAACTTTTAAAACTGGCGCCAAATAAGGCAGTTAAAGTCGTGGATGGTGAGGAACAGGAAGTGGCCATCGACCAAATTGAATTGGGCGATATTCTTCGGGTAAAACCGGGCGATAAAATTCCCGTTGATGGTGTTATCACCGAAGGCGAAACATCCATCGATGAATCGATGATAACGGGCGAACCCATTCCAGTCAACAAGTCAACCGATGATAAAGTCAGTAGCGGAACTATCAACGGCAACCAGTCTTTCCTTATGAAAGCGGAAAAGGTAGGTTCCGACACTTTGCTTTCACAAATCATCCAAATGGTCAATGATGCCAGTCGTAGCCGTGCGCCTATCCAAAAACTGGCCGATACCGTTTCAGGTTACTTTGTGCCCATCGTGGTCATCATCGCCGTAATCACTTTTGGGATTTGGGCAATTTGGGGACCAGAACCAGCTTATGTGTATGCCTTGGTCAATGCCATTGCCGTTTTGATTATCGCCTGTCCCTGTGCATTGGGATTGGCAACACCGATGTCCGTGATGGTCGGTGTGGGTAAGGGTGCACAAAATGGGGTGCTCATCAAGAATGCAGAGGCACTTGAAAAAATGGATAAGGTAGATACCCTTATCGTGGATAAAACGGGAACGATTACCGAAGGAAAACCCACGGTGGAAAAAATGGGGTCTTTTGATAACGGTTTCAGCGATAGCGAAGTACTGCAATACATTGTTTCCCTGAATAATCAAAGTGAGCATCCCCTTGCGGAAGCCACCATCAAATACGGCAAAGAACAAAAAGCTGATTTCTTAAAAGCCGACGGGTTCAATGCCGTAACCGGTAAAGGTGTTGAAGGTAATGTAAACGGTAAAAAGGTGGCTTTAGGAAATGCCAAAATGATGGAATATGCAAAGGCGACGCTTTCCAAAGAAATGGAAGAAAAAGCCCAATTCTTCCAAAAGCAGGGCAAAACCGTTTCCTATCTCGCGATTGATGGAAACCTTGTCGGTTATGTAGTAATTGGTGATAAAATTAAGAAAACGAGTGCCAAGGCCATCAAGGAATTACAGGACAAGGGAATCGATGTGATTATGCTCACGGGCGACAACCACGATACAGCTCAGGCAGTGGCCAACGAACTCAATCTTGCAGATTTTCAAGCGGGAATGCTTCCCGAAAACAAATTGCAGGAAGTTGAAAAACTACAAGAAAATGGAAAAGTCGTGGCGATGGCAGGTGACGGTATCAATGATGCACCTGCTTTGGCAAAAAGCGATGTAGGCATCGCAATGGGAACGGGTACTGATGTGGCCATAGAAAGTGCTGCCATTACTTTGGTCAAAGGCGACCTACACGGTATTGTCAAGGCAAGAAATTTAAGCGATGTGGTAATGCGAAACATTAAGCAGAATCTGTTTTTTGCGATGATATACAACACCTTGGGAATACCCATTGCTGCGGGATTGCTCTATCCATTTTTTGGGATTTTACTATCACCAATGATAGCTGCTTTGGCGATGAGTTTCAGTTCGGTTTCGGTCATAGCCAATTCGCTTAGGCTTAAAGGTTCAAACATTGATTAAGTTATATGGTAAAAAGAAAAACAGCGATAAAAATTAGAAAGGTACACCGCTATTTGGGCATCTTCTTGGGCATCCAGTTCTTGATGTGGACGATAAGTGGGATGTATTTTAGTTGGACAGACATTGACGAAATACACGGTGACCAATTTCGGCAAGACCCAGTAAAGGCATCTGCTTTTACAAGTTTGATAAGTCCATCCGAAGTGAATCTTGAAGAAGCAATAGTCTCGGTAGAACTTCGGGAAATCGGTGGTAAACCCTTTTACTGGATTAATGACAAACAGCTCTTTGATGCCAAGACAGGCAAAGTAAAGAAAGTAATCTCAGAAAGTGAAGCTCTGAAAATCGCTGAACGGAATATGTTGCCGGAACTTCAAGTAAAAGGAATCGAGCGCATCGAGCAAGTAGGCAGCCATAGCGAGTATCGTGGCAGACCGCTTCCGGCCTATGTCATCAGCTATGAAACACCTAAAAACATCAAGGCCTACGTTTCCGAAAAAGATGGCGCATTCCAAACGCTACGTCATCGGGATTGGCGTTGGTTCGACTTTCTATGGATGACCCATACGATGGATTATGAAGGTCGCGACGATTTCAATACAACCGTACTACGTGCCTTTTCCCTACTTGGATTGATTACCGTATTGAGCGGGTTTTTGTTATGGTATATCAGTTCACCAACAATCAGAAAAATAAAAAAGAGAAACAAATAACACCAAAAATTCAAAAACTATGGAACATTCAAAACACGCAAACAAAGGAAAATACAGAACATTTTTTATGATGCTGGCTTGCTCATTTGTAGCAATGTACATCACAATGTATCTCAACACCTATAAACTCGACCACGTATGGTTCAGCCTAACGCGCTTCTATATGGTCTGTCTGGGCATAGCAGCAATGGCAGTCATTATGTGGTTTTTTATGCGGAAGATGTACACCGACAAGAAAAAGAATATTGCCATTCTTTTAGGTAGTTTGGTCTTGTTTTTTGGGGCATTGTTCTTGGTTCGCGACCAAAAATCCACAGTAGGTGACGTACTATGGATGAAAGCAATGATACCGCATCATTCCATCGCTATATTGACCAGTGAACGAGCGGACATCAAAGACCCAGAGGTGAAGAAACTGGCAGAAGAAATCATCAAGGCACAGCGCAGGGAAATTGCCGAAATGAAAGAAATGATTGAACGATTACAGAACGAAAAATAAATAGCTATGAACAAGAATTTCATATATATCGCTATTGCAGTCGTTGTCGGACTGCTTGGTGGTTGGCTCATTTTCGGTGGCTCATCGGAAGAATCTATGACAGATAAGCACGACCATTCCACAGAAGCGGAAGGTCAAATGTGGACCTGCTCGATGCACCCCCAGATTATGCAACCCGAACCAGGTGATTGTCCCATTTGCGGAATGGATTTAATTCCTGCGGAATCAGGTGCTGATGGACTTGCAATGAACGAAATAAAGATGACCAAAAATGCGATGGCATTGGCGGACATCCAAACATCCATCGTGGGAAATGCTTCTGTAGATGATGAGAATATGATTTCCCTTTCGGGAAAAATCAAGATGAACGAGGAAGAAAATGCGGTGCAGGCCAGTTATTTCGATGGTAGAATTGAACGGCTCAACGTCAATTTTGAAGGTCAGGAAGTACAAAAAGGGCAATTGTTGGCAACCATTTATGCACCTAATCTGATAGCTGCTCAGCAAGAATTGATTACTGCGGCTTCGCTAAAAGAATCGCAACCCTCACTATACAAGGCGGTACGCAACAAACTGAAACTTTGGAAACTCTCGGAAGCCCAAATCAATAGCATAGAGGAATCCGGCAAGGTCAAAGAGAACTTTCCGATTTATGCGACCGTATCCGGAACGGTTTCAGAAAAAATGGCTGCCGAAGGCGACTATGTAAAACAGGGACAGCCCATTGTAAAGGTGAGTAACCTAAACTCTGTATGGGCGGAATTTGATGCCTACGAAAACCAGATTTCAGAGTTTAAAAAAGGGCAGAAAATTTCAGTAACGACAAATGCTTATCCAAATAAGGAATTTGATGCAACGGTCTCATTTATAGACCCTGTTCTGAATACCCAAACCCGCACCGTAACCGTTCGGGCCAATCTCAAAAATAGCGATGGAATGCTAAAACCCGGAATGTTCGTAACTGGCAAAGTAGAAGGAACAACGGTAAATACGGAATCAAACCTGACCATACCTGCAAGTGCTGTGATGTGGACGGGTGAACGGTCTTTGGTGTACATCAAAACCAACGCCAACGAACCTGTTTTTGAAATGCGGGAAGTTACTCTTGGCAATCGCAATGGCGATATGTTTACGGTTACATCCGGTTTAAAAAATGGCGATGAGATTGTGACCAATGGCACTTTTACCGTAGATGCAGCTGCGCAATTGCAGGGGAAGAAATCGATGATGAATCAAAGTACTGAAGAAGAGAAAGAAATGATGGCGATGGAAATGTCACTTTCAACTTCTTTTCAAGAACAGTTTGTGAAGGCTTTGCCGTCATACCTTGAACTCAAAGATGCTTTGGTAGCGAGTAATGCAGAAAAAGTTTCCGATTTTGCGAAAGTATCTTCCGAAAAAATGAAGGTGATATCACAAAAAGATTTGGACAAAATGCTCAAAACCCATCTATCCAAAAGTATTGAAATGCTGGATGCCATTGCAAGTAATTCTAATTTAGAAAACCAACGTAGTCATTTCGTCATTCTCAATGAAAATTTGGTTGCAATAGCAATGAATCTCGAAAGCATTGACAACCCCCTATACGTTCAAAAATGCCCAATGGCAAACAACAATAAAGGTGCGGTTTGGTTGAGCACCGAAGAAGAAATCCGTAATCCTTATTATGGTGATGCAATGTTAACGTGCGGTAGTGTGATTGATTCGTTGAAATAGGACTTTGCAACCCTGTTGCACCGAAATTCTGTTATCTTTGCATCGTGAAAGTTTTGGCAATCATATTATCGATTTACTTCTTGGCGCTCAATGTGGTGCCTTGTAGCGATGTTGGTGATGTCGCCGACGATTCCCAAACCGTTTCAATAGTTGATTTTGATGGTGACCACGGTGACGATTGCGAACTTTGCTCACCGTTCTGCCAGTGCCACTGCTGTCACGTTCACACGATACACTTTGGTATTGCTAACTTCGAACCGCTTCAAGCGACCATTCCACAGGATAACTTTTCCCACTTCGACAGTATCGGTAAGGATATTACTTTCTCTCTCTTTCAGCCCCCGCAGGTTTAATTCAGTTTTACAGGATTACTATATCCAGTTTTGAAGTTTTCAGCTTTAGGAAACTTCAAATGGTGTATTTGCCTTGCGCGCCTGTCCAAAGCGCAGTCGAAGGGAAAGCACAATTTCATTTTTAACTGAATTAACACCTAAATCTATGATTAACAGAATCATTGATTTTTCAATCAATAACAAATTTATTATCGGTCTGCTTACACTGGCACTCATCGGTGCCGGTATCTACAGTATGACCCAAGTTCCCATAGATGCTGTGCCGGATATAACCAACAACCAGGTACAGGTCATCACGCAATCGCCCAATCTGGGTACAGAGGATATCGAACAGTTCGTAACCTATCCCGTGGAAGTGGCGATGAGCAACCTTCCCGATGTCAAGGAAATCCGTTCGATTTCCCGATTCGGGCTATCGGTGGTAACGGTAGTTTTTGACGATGATATGGGAACCTTTTTGCCACGCCAGCTCGTTTCCGAAAAACTGACTGAGGTACGCGAGCAAATTCCAGAGGAATTGGGCCAGCCATCGATGGGACCTATTACAACTGGTTTGGGCGAAGTGTACCAATACACCTTAAAGGTCAAGCCTGAGTTTCAGGACGAGTATTCCCTTGCCGACTTGCGCACGATGCAGGATTGGATTGTACAACGACAAATGGCGATGGTGCCTGGCGTCGTTGAAATCAATGCGATAGGTGGAAAGATTAAACAATATGAAGTGGCCGTTGACCCCAACGAATTGAAGGCTATCGGGCTTACCATTACCGATGTATTTAAAGCTTTGGAAGCAAACAATAGGAATACGGGTGGTGCCTACATCGAAAAGAACCACCAGGCCAACTTCATTCGGGGTGAAGGTTTGGTACGCAACCTCAATGACATCAAGAAAATCGTTATTAAAAATGAAAATGGTGTGCCCATCACCGTAAACGATGTGGCCGATGTACGCTTCAGTTCCGCCGTTCGCTATGGGGCATTAACGCAGGATGGCGAAGGCGAGGTCGTCGGTGGACTGGTGATGATGCTCAAAGGCGCAAACTCAAACGAGGTCATTGTCCGCGTTAAGGATAGGATGGCGGAAATCCAGAAATCACTTCCCGAAGGCGTGGTCATCGAACCCTTGTTGGATAGAAGTAAACTCATAAGTGAGACAACGGGCACGGTACGCAACAATCTTCTGGAAGGCGCGCTCATCGTGATTTTTGTACTCGTCTTTCTTTTGGGGAACTGGCGTGGCGGACTGATTGTGGCATCGACCATTCCCCTATCCCTATTGTTTGCCTTTATCCTAATGAATGTTTTTGACGTATGGGCGAACCTGATGAGCTTGGGTGCAATCGACTTTGGTATTATCGTAGATGGGGCGGTCATTATCGTGGAAGCGAGTGTATTTCTTATGGCCAGTTATGTGCTTAAAAAGAAATCTTTGGATAAGAAAGACCGTGACGAAATTGCAGCCGATGCATCCAAAAAAATGATGAACGCAGCCTTCTTCGGACAGCTGATAATCCTTATCGTTTTCCTACCCATCTTGGCATTGGAAGGTGTCGAGGGCAAGATGTTCCAGCCTATGGCACTTACGTTCATCTTTGCGATGATTGGTGCAATGGTTTTATGTCTGACCTATGTGCCGATGATGTCCGCATTATTCCTGAAACCGCCAAAAAAGGAAAAGAAATCGTGGGGCGACCGTTTTGTACATTGGGTACAACGCAAGTATGAGCCCCTATTGTTAAATGCCTTGGAAAAAGGAAAATGGGTCGTTAGTATTGCGGTGGCCATCTTTGCCGTGGCTATCTTCACGTTCACTAAAATGGGCGGTGAGTTCATACCGCAATTGGACGAGGGCGATATTGCTTTCCACGCTATTTTGAAACCCGGAAGCTCATTGAGCGAGACCATCGAGACCACCACAAAAATAGAACGCATCGTAAAGGCCGAATTTCCCGAAGTGGAAAAAATAGTTAGCCGTATCGGTGTTGCGGAAGTGCCTACCGACCCAATGCCTATGGACTTTGCCGATGTATTCGTAATCCTGAAACCGCAGGACGAATGGGTTTCTGCCGAATCCAAGGATGAACTTATTGACAAGATGAAGGATGCGGTGAGCATTATCCCTGGTGTCAATTATGAATTTACGCAACCCATCGAAATGCGGTTCAATGAACTATTGGAAGGCATCCGTGAGGATATTGCCATTAAGATATACGGTGAGGATATCGATGTACTTGCGTCCAAAGCGGACGAGATTACCAAAATCATCGCAGGTACTGAAGGTATAGGCGATATGCGGGCAGAAGCCACATCGGGCTTACCGCAGATGACGATAAAGTACAATCGAAACAAACTGGCCCAATACGGCGTAAGCATCGACCAACTCAATATGATGGTGCAATCCGCTTTTGCAGGTGGGTACGCAGGGGTCATTTTTGAAGGTGAAAAGCGTTTTGATTTGGTGGTAAGACTCGATGAGCAGAACCGAAGCGATATCAACGATATCCGTAATCTCTATATCAATCTACCGAACGGTTCACAAATTCCACTTCACGAACTGGCGGCCATCGAATACACACCGGGACCGATGCAGATAAGCAGGGACAATACCAATCGCAGAACCTATGTAGGCGTTAATGTACGTGGTCGCGATGTGGAATCGCTGGTCAATGAGATAAGGGACAAGCTGGATGCAAACCTCGATTTACCCCCAGGTTATTTTATCCGCTATGGTGGTGCCTTTGAAAATCTGGAAAGGGCCAGTGACCGATTGCAGACCGTGGTTCCTATTGCGCTATTACTCATATTCATCCTGATATATTTTGCATTAAAATCCTTTCCGCAGACGTTGATGATTTATCTGGCCATACCGATGGCGACTATTGGTGGCGTGTTCGCTCTCTGGCTTAGGGATATGCCCTTTAGTATTTCCGCAGGGGTTGGCTTTATCGTGCTTTTTGGGGTTGCCGTACTGAACGGATTGGTAATGATTAGCGGATTCAACGAACTGAAAGAGGAAGGCGTTATAAACCTAAAAGAGCGAATCGTTGAAGGAACAAAAAGAAGGGTACGCCCCATTATGCTCACGGCCTTTACCGATATCCTTGGGTTTCTGCCAATGGCAATTTCCGCATCGGCAGGGGCAGAAGTTCAGCGACCGTTGGCAACGGTCGTTATCGGTGGATTGATTACATCCACCTTGTTGACTCTATTCATTCTTCCCATTTTCTATCAATGGGTAGAAAGACGTTCGGAACGCAAGATAAAGGTCAATCCGAAAATCGTAACCGCTTCTGCGGTGGTCTGTTTCTTTTTTGCTTTCGCGAAAGCGGAAGCGCAACAAGTTCGGCAGAACGATACATTACCTGTTGTTTCATTGGAACAAGCGGTAGAAATATCCAAAGAAAACTATCCGCTATTGAAAACAAAACAACTGGAAATTCAAAAGCAGAACGCCCTAAAAGGTACGGCCTATGATTTAGGGAATACCCAAGTGTTTACCGGTGGTGAGGAAGTTTCTGATGGTCAGGGCATTTATACCCTTGTTGGCGTGGTTCAACAGAATATCAACCTGTTCGGTATCGGTGCGAAGAAGCGGTTGCAAAAACAGCGTATCGCCTTGGCGGAAACCGCACTTGACTTTACCGCATTGCAAGTGGAACAGGAAGTCAAAAAAGCTTGGTCACAGGCCTATCAGCAACGGCAGAAATTTGAACTGTATCGTGAACTGGATTCCATCTACTCGCAATTTGAAAAGGCGATTGAACTGAATTACGAGGTAGAGGCCATTTCACGTTTGGAATATTCATCGGCAACCAATCAGGCATTACAAATCAACAATAAACTTCAACAGGCCGAAAGTGACTATGCCATTGCCCTACAGAAGCTTAATCTTTGGTTGGTTTCCGACACGTTCTATACTGTTCCCGACACCCTTGATGAAAATGAAATGGCAGTACTGGGAATTCCATCAACCATAGAAACCCATCCAGAACTGGAACTTTCGCGAAAGCGGATTGAGGAAGCCCAATCCAGCTACCAAGCTGAACGTTCCGATTTGTTGCCCAATCTCAACCTTCAGGGCGGATTGCAACGGGTGAATGGCAGTAACGGATTCTACACTTATCAGGCAGGAATATCCCTTCCATTGTTTTCTGGTACAGAACGCAGTCAGGCCAAGGCAGCCAAAATCCAAAGTGAAATTGCAAAAGCCAATGCGGACTTTACCAAACGCCAACTGCAATCGGAATATCGACAAGCTGTACAAGCGTATCAAAAATGGGAAGCATCCTGGCGATTCTATAAGGACAAGGCCTTACCGCTTGCCGAGGAACAGCGACAGGGTGCGTTATTAGCCTATAAGGAAGGTGCCGTGGATTATGCCGCATTCACCCAAATTATTAGGGATGCCATACAGACGGAAATGGATGCGCTGGACGCGCTCGACAATTATCTAAAATCAGTTTTTGCACTACAATATTTCAAATAATAAAATGAAGAATCTATCAAAATACACAGCTATTGGTTTGTTGGCGATGCTTTTGGCGTTGACCGCTTGTGGCGATTCCAACAAAGAAACCGCAGGGAATAAAAATGCCAATCTGGAAATGGAAAAAGAACATTCCGAGGGTGAAGCCGAGGAAGTAATGCTCACAGCTAAACAGTTCGATGCACTACAAATGGAAATCGACACCCTGCAAATGCGGAATATGAGCGGTTATGTGCAAGCCAACGGGCAGTTGGAAGTCCCACCTCAGAACGAGGCCACCATCACAACGGTAGTAGGTGCCAACGTGGTATCCATCGAAGTTATCGAGGGTGATAAGGTTAATAAGGGGCAAACGGTCGCCTATCTGTCCCACCCCAATATCATCGAGAAACAAACGGATTACCTCAATGCTTTCAGTAATAGTCAATTTCTTAAAAAGGAATATGAGCGGCAAAAAACCCTGTACGATGCAGGTGTCGGCAGCGGTGCCAATTTTCAAAAGGCAGAAGCCGAATACCAGGCATCCCGAAGTATGGTAAAAGGTCTTGAGGCGCAACTGCAACAGTTGAGTATCAGCGCACCAGGCGTAAGAAACGGTACAATTTATCAGCGTGTATCTCTTAGAAGCCCCATTGAAGGATTCGTCCAAAAAGTAGAAATTAAGACTGGGCAGTACGTAGAACCACAGACCGACCTTATGGAAATTGTGGACACCCATCACGTACACGCAGATTTGATGGTTTTCGAAAAGGATGTCCATAAGGTGAAAGAAGGGCAAAAAGTGGTTTTCAATGTACAGCCCATTCCCGGAAAGGAACTGACTGCCGAAATCTATTCCGTAGGAAAGACCTTTGAACAAAATCCGAAGGCTATTCACGTACACGCTGAAATCGAGAACAAGGAAGGCAACCTGATTCCCGGGATGTACATTCAGGGGCGCATCCAAACGGAAAATACACAAACTAAGGCGATGCCCGAAGCTGCCATAGCAGCCGATGGCGAGAGATTCTTTGTATTCTCGGCAGAAAAGGAAGGTGACGATTGGTCATTCAAACCCATTGAAATCACCAAAGGCACCCACGATGGCGATTGGATTGCCATTGATTTTTTGAGCGAACAAGAACCGAACACACAATACGCCTATAACAACGCCTACTACCTAATGGCGGAACTAAAAAAGGGCGAAGCGGAAGAACACGGACATTAATACAGACAATTATAAAATGAAAAAAATAGAACAAAGACTCACTGAAAATGGCGTTCGCCCGACGGCGATGCGGTTATTGATTTATAAATATTTGGCAGAAAAGGAAGTAGCCATATCATTGACAGATATTGAAGCCGCTTTCGCGAAAGCAGAGCGTACGACTTTATATAGAACGTTGCGCACCTTTGAAGAAAAGAAAATTGTGCACCAAATAGATGATGGTACAGGCATACAAAAATATGCACTTTGTGAGCCTGGTTGCGATTGTAACCTTGAACAAGATTTGCACCTGCATTTCCATTGTAACAATTGCGATGAGACCGTTTGCCTGACCGAACATAAGATTCCACATATCAATCTGCCAGAAGGCTTTGTGGCAGAGGATGCCAATTTGGTACTGAAGGGTATTTGTGACAAATGCAGCGGACAATAATGCACTTCCGTTGCATAGGTCAGATACATACCTTGCACTTTAAAAATGAATAATAAATAATGAAATTTAATACCACCATACCAATAGGCCTTAGAGCATTTTATTTAGATGAACTGAACCTATATCGTTCTTCATTACATAGTGGAAATTCATCCCAAGCTTGGCATCACCTTGAACGTTCCCATATTCTCGGTCAATCCTACCCGTTGGAACATACCTATACCCATTGGTCAATGTTAAAATTCGGGTTACGCCAGCGAAACACAAAAGAAGTTCTGGGTCAGGTGTTGCGACTTTTGGTTGGTGGTTGGAAATCATTTATCGACCACGTACCCATTGGAAATACCGGTGGAAGCGATGTGCCACCATTGAAAAGAATGGAAATGCCCGAAGACATAGCCAAAATTTTAAATAAATACCGAAAAACGCAATGAAAAAGAAAAAAGTAAACTTACGGGATTTAGACCCGAAAGAACATCAAGGTGAGCACAGTCACGATGACGGACATAACCATAGCAGTGCCGCAGAGGTATCCAATTTTAAGACCTACTTGCCCGCCATTTTCAGCTTTTTAATGCTGATTACGGGCATTGCCATAGATTATTTCGATACGTTCCCATTCTTCAGGGGCTGGGTGCGGATTATTTGGTACACTGTAGCTTACATTCCCGTTGGGTTTCCTGTAATTAAAGAAGGCTGGAACAGTATCAGGAACGGTGATTTCTTTACGGAATTTTTCTTGATGTCCATTGCCACCTTGGGGGCATTTGCCATAGGCGAATATCCCGAGGGTGTGGCCGTAATGCTATTTTATGCCGTGGGCGAACTCTTCCAGAACGCTGCGGTAAATAGGGCGAAGGGAAATATAAAGGCACTTTTGGATGCGCGACCCGATGAAGCATTGGTTTATAGAAATGGGGATTTTGTTTCGGTCAATCCCGAAACGGTCGAGATTGGTGAAAGAATTCAGGTTCGCGTAGGCGAAAAAATTCCTTTGGACGGCATTTTACTTTCAGAAAAAGCATCGCTGAACACGGCTGCCATTACCGGTGAAAGCAAACCCGATACCATTGCCAAGAGCGAAAAAATCTATGCAGGAAGCATCAACTTGGATGGGGTCATTGAAGTAAAGACTAACAAAGAATTTAAGGACAGTTCCATCGCCCGAATCTTGGATATGGTTCAGAACGCTACCGCCCGAAAATCTAAAACGGAGCTGTTCATTAGAAAATTCGCCAGAATTTATACACCCATCGTGGTTTTCCTTGCCATCGGACTGACGTTTTTGCCCTATTTCTTCGTGGACGATTATGTGTTTAGGGATTGGCTCTACCGCGCTCTGATTTTCTTGGTAATTTCCTGTCCCTGTGCCTTGGTCATATCCATTCCCTTGGGCTATTTTGGCGGATTAGGTGCGGCATCCCGCAACGGGATTTTGTTCAAAGGTGCGTCCTTTCTCGATGCGATTACCAAGGTAAATACCGTGGTAATGGACAAAACGGGTACAGTTACCAAAGGGGTCTTCAAGATTAAGGAAGTGGTCAACAAATCCGCTTTTGCAGAAGCGGAATTTATGCAATATCTGATGGCGATGGAAGAACAATCCACCCATCCCATTGCAAAGGCAATTCTGGAATATAAGGCCGATGGTGCCGATTTTGAAGCGACCGAAGTTTCCGAAGTGGCAGGAAAAGGACTGAAAGGTACGGTCAACGGAAAGCAAGTATTGGTCGGCAATAAGGCTTTGATGGTTTCCAACGGCATCGAAGTTCCCTCTGAAACCGATACCATAGTCGAATCCATAGTAATGGTAGCCATCGATAAAAAATTTGCCGGATACGTGACGATTGCCGATGAACTGAAGGAAGATGCCCACCAAGCCATCAAACAGATACGAGAGGCGGGTATCTCTAAAATCATAATGCTCTCGGGCGACAAGGATTCCATTACCCAAAAGGTTTCCAAAGAATTGAATATCGATTGGGCAAAAGGAGGTCTACTACCGGAAGATAAACTGACCGAGGTTGAAGAACTGAAAAAAAAACCTGACACCACAGTTGCCTTTATGGGTGATGGCATCAATGATGCGCCCGTACTCGCTGCAAGCAATGTGGGTATCGCAATGGGCGGTTTGGGAAGCGATGTGGCCATCGAAACCGCAGATGTCATCATACAGACCGACCAACCAAGCAAGATTGCCACGGCGGTTAAAATCGGTCGTTCTACCCGAAAAATTGTTTGGCAGAATATCGGTTTGGCATTCGGGGTAAAAATTATCGTGCTTATTCTGGGCGCAGGTGGACTTGCCACAATGTGGGAAGCGGTCTTTGCCGATGTTGGGGTAGCATTATTGGCAATTTTTAATGCGGTGCGGTTGCAGAAGATGAAGTGGGGGTAGAATAACGTTTCATAATATTTTTAGCTTGGTTCTTCTATAAAACGTCAGTTATATAAGACAATACCGGGAAAGCAAACCTTTTTTCGTCAAGATGTCCTATTCTCGGTCCTTTGTATTGGCAAAGTTAATGCACCTTATTATGAGACTGAAATCTTAAAAAAAAATGGAATTTCCGACTTGGGATTTAGTGCCCTATCGGGCACTTTTTGTGGTTAGGGAGAAGAAGAAAAAGCGGGATTTTAATCAAACCGAGAAAAAAAGCTTCATTCAAAATGAAACTTAAGACATGATTTTAGCATCATAATCATCAATAACATTGGTTTCAAATGAACTTAGATAGCTTTGGGTCATGGCCTCGGTTGTATGGCCCAAACTATCTTGAATCACATTGCTAGGCGCGCCGCTTCTCTTTAGTATGTTGGCATAGGTGTGTCGGGCAGTATAAATTGTGAATTTTGGAAGTTCAAGTCTTTCCGCCAAACGCTTTAGATAAATATTCTGCCTTTTTCGTTTGTTTTTTATGGTTTCATGGGTTTGATTTTGGGATACATCCTTGGTAAGTATAGGAAAAATGTAATCATCCTTTTGAATTTTGCCCTTATTATAGTCAAGGAGCATTTGCTTTAAGGCAGGGGTTATTTTGATGGAGAACAATTTGTTCTTTGTTTTGGCCCTTATGTATGTTATCCGCTCAAAATCGCCTTGTACATTATCCCCTCTCAACAAGGCCATATCCATCCAATTCATACCTCGCAAGTAGAAAGAAGCCATGTACAGGTCTCGCGCCTTGGCCAAGTGAGGCTCTTCAATTGATACTTCCTTTAAAGTTTGTAATTGCTCCCTGTTTAAAAATTGTCTTTTAGGAGTTCCGTTCTTTATCGAATAATCGTTAAAGGGATTGTGATTTTCCTTGGCTATCCCGTGCTTAATAGCTTTTTTGTAAACCGATCTCAGAGTTCTGAGATACACACTTAAACCACCGGCCGTATTTCCGGAAGCGTAATGATTCGTCTCCAACTTCTTTACAAAAGCGTAGTTGATTTGACGGAAAGGAAGGGAACGCTTTCCATGGAATTTTTCTATTCTATTTCTCAGGGTCCTATAGATTTCTGCATTACCATATTTTCCGGCCTTTTTGAAATCTAGTATTAGAGAATCGATGAATTGAAAAAAGTCCATGTTGCCAACGGACTTACCCTCTATTTCTTTTTTGATTGAGGACATCGACAAACTTTCAATTTTACCATCTTCCTTCAAGCGGGAAACAGTGTCGTAAATCTTCTTCAGCTTTTCTTGTATTCCGTTGTTCAGCCGCGTAATATTCGAAGCTATTTTACTTGAAGGCCTTATACGTTGATTCTTGGCATCGAAGTCTTTTTCAGCCAAGTTGTAGCCCAAGGGCAGATATATAGATTTACGATTATAGGTGATGCGTATCACCAGCGGAAAGGTTCCGTCCTGTTTTTGGCGTACTTTGTTTAGAAGGACTTTTGTGGTTAGCATACGTTTGTAAATTTATAAACTATTTATAAACAAATATAGGTGTTATTTGGTTCTATATGGTTTTATATAATTTTTAATTTACTGAAAAACAGCCATTTAATTATTTTTAAAATCAATTAAAACCATAAATGACGTGTCTGTCACGCAGGGGGTCGCGGGTTCGAGTCCCGTCCAGACCGCAAAAAGCCCTCAATTTATTGAGGGCTTTTTTGTTTCCTTATGGGTTTCAATCGCAAAATCCATTAAATCTATTTCGGCATTTTATCCATTTCCATGTGCAGCATGCTCCAACGGTGGCCGTCCCTATCGATAAAACCCATGGCGTACATCCAGCCATCGACTTCGGAAGGTTCGGCAAAAATCCTGCCTCCGGCATTTTTCACTTTTTGGGCCATATCATCGACTTCCGTTCTGGTCTGGGCATCCAAATTGATCAACATCTCGGAACCTTTGTTGGTATCGGAAATCCCCGTCTGTGCAAAATGCTGAAAGGCATTTTCAGGAAAGAGCATCAAGACAAAATCGTGCTCACCAACCAAAAAACTTCCTATTTGCTGGGAATGGGCATGCATGGGATTTTCCCTAAACCCAATTTGCTTGAAAAATGTCTTTGAAACGTGTATATCCTTAACGGGAAGGTTCAACCAAATCGATTTCATACTATTTACTGTTAGGTGGTTACATCAAATATAACCAACTTTAAAATAAAAAATCTCCAACAATACCCGTAGATTCCGTACAATCCCATTTTTCCTGATATTAAAGGAATTCAAGTATCCAACCTAAAAAAATAAGTCTAATTGGATTCCACGTAGTCCTTGAAATTATCCAAAATGGCCTGCCAACCTTGCCGCTGTAGCTCCAGGGAATTTTGGTTTTCGGGTTGAAAGGTCTCCACAATTTCCGTTTGACCCTCCTTGTCCACAAATATTACGGATACTTCCCGTCCGTCATCCAAGGTGTATTCCAACAGATTATTAGGTATTACTTTGGTGAATTGACCGCCAAAATCAAAGCCCATACTCCCATCTTTGGCTTCCATCCTACTAGTAAACCTACCACCTTCCCTAAGGTCGCTTTCAGCGTTTGGGCAGTGCCATTCATCCGATGCGAAATTCCAATTTTTGATATGGTTTGTTTCCGTCCAATACTTCCAAGTTTTTTCTTTCTTGGCGTTTACGATAGCTGCTACTTCTATTGCCTTCATTTTTTGTTTATTTATACTTAATTGATAGTTGATCCGTTTGTGTTATTAGATCTAAAGATAGCTTACAATTTCATGCAAGATTTTGCCAATTGAACTTTGAGGAAATAAATGTCCGGGACGGAATCATTGTATTTTTTCTCGAACGTAAGGTTAACGTTCTATTTATACAGATTAAGGTATACTAAACCATTAATTACTAATTACATAAAAAAAGCCCCGTTAAACTTCATTAATCACTTTTCTATCGATTTTTGCATTTTTTTAACAACCACTTTTTGTTATCAGGGTTTTCTTGATATAATTTCACCCCCGAAATGAAGCAGAGTCTTTTAAAATATTCCTTACCACTAATGCTCACCTTGCTGTGTGGGCTTTTCTTTGTTCATTCCAATTTAAAGGTAGAGGATTCCATAAAACTCGATTCCAAGGAAGCCTTAATCCAACTCAATGATGTAGACCAGCATGCCCAGGTCGCCATCAACCCATTATCCAGTGATAAAAAACTTGCCATCGAGGTTGCAGAAACCGAAGAGCAAGAGGAAGAGATAAGACATACGTTTCCAACGGAGCACGGTAGATATTTAGGTGGCATTTCCGCTACTTCACTTAGAACCCAATTCATTTGGCATACTCGCTTTGATTCACAAAAATCCTTTGTAGCCTTCAGCGCATCGGATACAACTTCCTTATTTAGAAGATACATCAAGTATCAGGTATTTAGACTATAGCATTTTTTAGGCCGCAACACTTTGCTGGCCCCTTTCAAAAAGCCTTTCTCACCTAGACTCCTTCTTTAGGAGAAGTGATAGGCAAATCCATTGTTCTAAATAATATCATTTTCTAAATTTAAAATTATGAGGAGAATCCCCATGATTATAGGTCTTCTAATTATTTTGGGCCTATCTAGCTGTAACTCCAAAAAAGAAACCCACGAGGACTACACCAAATTTTTGGTTACCAGTCCCATAAAAAAAGACACTTCCATCACCAAGGATTATGTGGCCCAAATTCATTCTATACGCCACATAGAACTTAGGGCCCTTGAAAAAGGGTATTTAAAGGAAATTCATGTAGACGAAGGCCAGTTCGTAAAAAAAGGGCAAAAGATGTTCAACATAATGCCCAATGTCTATCAAGCCGATTTACAAAAGGCAGAGGCCGAAGCCAAAATTGCCGAAATAGAGCTCAATAACACCCAATTACTTGCCGATGGCAATGTGGTCTCCGCCAATGAGCTCGCCATGGCCAAAGCTACTTTAGAAAGAGCAAAAGCAGAGGTGGCATTGGCCCAAACACATCTTGGATTTACAGATGTTCGCGCACCTTTTGATGGTATCATGGACCACCTTCACGTTCGGGAAGGTAGTTTACTTGATGAAGGAGAACTATTGACCACCCTATCCGATAATTCCGAAATGTGGGTCTATTTCAACGTACCGGAAGCCGAATATTTGGATTATATCATTAGCAAGGACAGGGGCGATAAGAAAACCGTAGGTCTTTTGTTGGCCAATAACAAACAGTTCAACCAAAAGGGTATCGTACAGACCATTGAAGGTGAATTCAACAACGAAACGGGAAATATAGCCTTTAGGGCCACCTTCCCCAATCCCGACAGAATTCTTAGGCACGGAGAGACTGGAAGTATTCTCATGACCATCCCCTTTAAAGATGCTATCATCATTCCCCAAAAAGCCACTTTTGAGATTCTTGACAAAAAATATGTTTTTGTGATCGACGAAAATAACGTTGTGCAACAGACGGAAATTACCGTTGCTGCAGAACTTCCTCACTTATTTGTTGTTAGTAAAGGAGTAAGTCCTAAAGATAAAATTTTACTGGATGGCATACGAATGGTCAAGAACAAGGAAAAAATAAAGACCGAGTTCGCGGAGCCGAACGAGGTGATTTCCAAGTTGGCCGTTTATGCCGAATAACAAGAATTAATCCAACGTATTATGTTCAGTAAATTTATCAAGAGACCGGTCTTGGCTATTGTCATATCGGTAATAATCGTATTTGTAGGATTGCTTTCCATAAAGCAATTGCCTATTTCACAGTTCCCCGAAATTGCACCGACCACGGTAAACATTTTCATTGCCTATCCAGGTTCCAGTGCGGACGTTTTGGTAAAGTCCACACTAATCCCCTTGGAAACCGCCATAAACGGTGTACAGGGAATGCGCTATATCGCTTCCGATGCCACCAGTGCCGGCGAGGCGACCATACGTATCATTTTTGAACCTGGTACCGATCCAGATCAAGCCGTCGTACGGGTAAAGACCCGCCTTGACCAGGTAATGCCAAACCTACCAGATCTTGTGCAACGCGAAGGGGTTATCATAACACCTATTCAGCCCAGTATGCTTATGTACGTTAACCTCTACAGTGATAACGTGGATGATCATGAGCTCTTCCTCTATAACTACGCATATACCAAGATGATTCCAGAAATACAGAGAATCGATGGTATTGCAAGTGCCCAAATTTTGGGAAGCCGAAAATACGCGATGCGTGTCTGGTTAAAACCGGACCGTATGCGGGCTTATAATGTCTCTGCCGAGGAAATCCTCACGGCAATGGAAGAGCAAAGTATTTTGGCCAGACCGGGAAGGATCGGACAGAGCTCCGGTAAGACCTCGCAATCCTTGGAATATGTGTTGATGTATCAAGACCGATATAACGAACCCCAACAATACGAGGAAATTATCATAAAGGCCAACGAAGATGGTGAAATCTTGAAACTTGGTGATTTGGCCGATGTAGAGCTGGGAAGCGAATTTTTTGATATTTATTCCAATCTGGATGGTAAACCATCGGCTTCCATAGTTTTGAAACAGACTTTTGGCAGTAATGCCAGTGATGTTATCGATGCCGTAAAGGACAAGCTTACAGAGTTGGAGAAAGACCTCCCTTCCGGACTTGATTATAAAATCAGTTACGACGTATCCAGTTTCTTAAATGCTTCCATAGAACAGGTAATGCACACGCTCAGGGATGCTTTTATCCTGGTTGCCATTGTGGTATTTCTGTTCCTGGGCGATTGGCGCTCCACGTTAATACCCATCATTGCGGTTCCCGTATCCCTCATAGGTGCGTTTTTCGTAATGCAGCTATTTGGATTGTCCATCAACTTGATAACCTTATTTGCCTTGGTTTTGGCCATTGGTATTGTGGTGGATGACGCCATTGTGGTCGTGGAGGCCGTCCATGCCAAAATGGAAGAAAAACATGTTGGACCATTTGAGGCCGTGAAGGTGGTCGTCAATGAAATTGGGGGCGCGATCATTGCCATTACCTTGGTGATGGTTTCCGTATTTATTCCCATTGCCTTTATGACAGGACCTGTGGGTGTATTCTATCGCCAGTTTTCCATTACCATGGCGGGATCTATCGTAATTTCAGCGGTGGTGGCCCTTACTTTGACACCCGTTCTTTGCGCCATGATCTTAAAAAACAACCATGGAAAGCAAAGAAAGAAATCCCCGTTGGACAAATTCATCGATTGGTTTAACCGTGGATTCGAAAAATTGACCGGTAAATATGGGAAAGTATTGGACCGTATCGTAGCAAGAAGGGTATTGACCTTTGGTATCCTTATCGCATTTTGTGTAGGTATATTTTTCACGAACAAAACCTTGCCCTCCGGATTTATTCCCAATGAGGATCAAGGTATGATCTATGCGATTATCCAAACACCTCCAGGATCAACATTGGAACGCACCAATGATGTTGCCAGAAAATTACAACAGATATGTGAGGAAACAGAGGGTGTGGAATCGGTTTCATCCCTAGCAGGTTATGAGATTATGACAGAAGGCCGTGGTTCCAATGCGGGTACCTGTTTGATCAACCTAAAACCATGGTCTGAACGGCATCATTCCGTTCACGAGATTATGGAGGAACTGGAAGAGGAAACCAAGGATTTGGGTGCGGTAATCGAATATTTTGAACCACCAGCCGTTCCCGGTTTTGGTTCTTCCGGGGGTTTTTCCCTACGTCTTTTGGATAAAACGGACGGAACCGATTACCATGAATTTGAACGTATCAACAATAATTTTATGGATGCGCTATCAAAACGTGAAGAGATTACCGGCCTTTTCACTTTCTACTCTGCCAACTATCCGCAGTATGAACTAAAAATCAACAACAAAATTGCGATGCAGAAGGGGGTGAGTATAGACAAGGCCATGGAAAACCTGAACATTTTAATCGGTAGTACCTATGAGCAAGGATTTATCCGTTTTGGAAGGTTTTTCAAGGTATACACCCAAGCAGCACCAGAGTACAGGGCATTACCTTCCGATCTGGAAAAATTGTTCGTAAAGAACGAGGAAGGCGAAATGGTACCCTACTCTGCCTTTATGACGATGGAAAAACGTTTGGGACCCAATGAAATTACCAGGTACAACCTTTACAATTCGGCATCCATTAGAGGACTTCCTGCAAAAGGATTTACAAGTGGCGATGCCATTGAAGCGATCAAGGAGGTAGCGGAAAAAAAGCTTCCACGCGGGTATGATGTAGATTGGGAAGGTCTTTCGTATGACGAGGCAAAAAGAGGCAATGAATCGCTGTATGTATTCATCGTTGTGCTTATTTTCGTCTACTTTGTATTGGCGGCGCAGTATGAGAGCTTCCTTTTACCTTTTGCAATTTTACTCTCACTGCCCGTAGGTATTTTTGGGTCCTTTGTAATGCTCAAGGCGATGGGACTAGCCAATGACGTGTATGCACAAATAGGACTTATCATGCTGGTTGGGCTACTAGGCAAGAACGCCGTGCTTATCGTGGAGTTCGCCGTTCAGAAAAGAAGGCAGGGAAGTACTATTTTGGCCTCCGCCATTGAAGGGGCCAAAGTACGGTTTAGACCTATTCTTATGACTTCCTTTGCTTTCATCGCCGGACTTATTCCTTTGGTCATCGCCCACGGAGCTGGAGCTATCGGCAACCGGACCATTGGAGGGTCGGCCATGGGTGGAATGCTGTTGGGAACCCTATTCGGGGTACTAATAATCCCGGGTCTTTACTACATTTTCGCAAAGATGGCCGATGGTCGAAGTCTCATCAAGGGAGAGTCCAACGAACCGGTTTCCGAAGAGTTCATGAGAATTTCCGAAGAGGAAAGCAGGACTAAAACGGCCTTAAAGGAAATGAAAAAACTCTTGAAAAAATTAACCAAAAGAAATGACAATGAATAACTACAGAGTACCTAAAATAGAAAGCTACGGTAGGCTTTTCGTCTGTATTGTTCTTTTTGGGGCCTTCCATTCCTGTGTTCCAACGAAAACGCTAAAGCAGGAGGACAAAAGCTTACCGGAAACCTACAGGGCCTTATCCAATGATACCTTGAACACCGCAAAAACAAAGTGGCGGGAATTCTTTTCCGATCCCTACCTTGTATCGTTGATCGATACTGCCTTGGTAAACAACCAAGAGCTGAATATTATGTTGCAACAGATCGATATCGCACAAAATGAGGTAAAGGCCAGAAAAGGGGAATATCTGCCATTTATCGATGTCAATGCTGGTGCCGATATTGAAAAAGTGGGAGAATACACCCGAAACGGTGCGGTTGAAAAAAACCTGAACATTCGGGAGGATGAGGAATTTCCAGAGCCCCTGACCAATTATTCGGCCGGAATTTTCGCTTCTTGGGAACTGGATGTTTGGAAAAAGTTACGTAACTCAAAAAAGGCAGCGGTCATGGAGTATTTGGCCACCGTAGAGGGCAAAAACTTTATGGTCACAAGTCTTATTGCCGAGATAGCGGATTCGTACTATGAATTGATCGCTTTGGATAACCAATTGGCCATCATTGAGCAAAACCTTGAGATACAAGGAAATGCCCTGAGAATGGTACGTCTTCAAAAGCAGGCGGCAAGAGCGACCGAACTTGCGGTACGCAGGTTTGAGGCCGAAGTCCTAAAGAACCAAAGCCATAAATTTGAGGTGCAGCAGCAGATAGTAGAAACGGAAAACAAGCTCAATTTCCTCCTAGGCCGCAATCCCCAAAAAATAAATCGCAACTCACAAAATTTCATTGAGAGCGAAATCGATACCATGTACGCCGGTATACCTGCACAATTGCTTCAAAACAGGCCCGATATCCGCAAGGCGGAATTTGAGCTGGAGGCCGCTAAACTGGATATAAAAGTGGCAAGAGCCAATTTTTATCCTTCCATTGGTATAAAAGCTGGAGTTGGGTTACAGGCATTTAAACCCAAATACCTGACCGAAACCCCGCAGTCCCTTTTATATTCGGCGGTGGGCGATTTGGTTGCCCCCTTGATAAACCGAAATGCCATTAAGGCAGTATACAATACGGCCAATGCCAGACAGGTACAGGCGGTCTATGAATATGAAAAATCGATTCTTCAAGGATATATTGAGGTTACGAATCAATTATCCAACATGGAGAACCTCAAAAAAACCTATGATTTAAAGGCCCGGCAGGTTGAGGCCTTAACGGAATCCATAAACCTTTCAACACAATTGTTCCAATCGGCAAGAATCGAGTATATAGAGGTGCTGTTTACCCAAAGGGAAGCTTTGGAATCCAAAATGGAGTTGATAGAAACGAAACGGGACCAGCTTGTTGCCCGTGTGGCTATTTACAAGGCTCTTGGTGGTGGATGGAATTGATTTCCGCCGAAACCTAAATTAAAAGCCTCCATTCTAGGGGGCTTTTTCTTTTTTTTTAAAGAATGGTTAGTTCTTGGCCTCCATAATTTCCTTGAGCTTTGAAAATATCTCGGAGTTTTCATACACCCCTTGAAAATTTTGAGCTTGTGGCCCATAGGCAAATAAAGGAACCATGATGGCAGTATGATCTATAGTCAAAAAATCACCTTGAACCTCGCCTTGTTCCAAATTTCCGCCCACGATTCCAAAGCCGGACGTTTCATGATCGGCCGTAATCAGAACCAACGTATTGCCCGTTGTATCGGCAAACTTCAATACCTCGGCAACCGTTGCATCAAAGTCCAACATTTCATCTATGATGGTGGCTACATTATTGGAATGACCGCCATTATCTATTTGGGCTCCTTCCACGACCATGAAAAAAGGTTCTCCATCTTTTGAAAGAACTTCCATGGATTTTTTTACGGATTTTGGCAACATATCCCCCCTGCCCATTTCTAGGGTCGGCATCTTGCTTTCTCCCAAAAATATCGCGGTCTTATTTTTTAGATCGGTAAATTCTGTCAGCGTGATTGGCTTAAACACCTTGCCCAATTCAGCAATATAGGAAGCTCCCCCGGCAATAAAAAAATCCAATTTGCTTGTTTTCAGATCCTTTAGAATACCATCGGTATTGTCCCTATCCTTTACATGGGCATAGAATGACGACGGTGTAGCACCGTAAATGGCATCGGTCGTAATTATTCCTGTTCTATACCCTTTTCCGGATGCGACATCGACCAAGTTAGGCAACACCTCATCATTGGGTCCCAACCCAATGGCCCTATTATTCGTTTTTTGTCCCGTGGCCATGGCCGTTGCCCCTGCGGCCGAATCGGTTATCAAATCATCAAACGCGGATGTTTTTATCAACCCAATGTCCTTAATAGTTGTGATACTCAATTGACCCCTATTCGCGAACATAGCGGCCGAAATTTGGGCCAATCCATTACCATCGCCAATCAAAAGCAAGATATTCATTGGTTTAGAATTTGGATCAAACTTGTATTGTGGCCTATATATCGAATTAACCTCGCCCTTATAACTCCTGCTATCCAAAGATTCCAAATAATTATATGCCTTGGCCGGTTGATCGGTGTTGATAAAATCCACCCCCAATGTGGCCAACCGTGCCCAAGCGGTCTTGGTATCTGGGGTTGCCCAAAACCGAAAAGGTTTATTGAACGTATGGGCTCTTTTTATAGCAGCTTTGGCTTGGTTCAGTTCTTCTTCCACCATTCGGCCATATCCGTTCCAAACTGAATACTTTTGAAAGCTAAGGCTGATCATGGCCACCTTTTCCATTGGTACCGTTTCCAAATTGTCCAAATTTTGATGATCAAAGTATATGTAATCCGGATAGTTAACATAATCACTTGGATCCGGACGATTTCCTGATATTACAAAGGAGACTTTATCTCCTTTTATAAGATCAGGATATTTTTTTAATACCTTTTGTATTTCCTTTAGGGTAGGTATTGCAGGGGACTTTAGATCCAGTAAGAGTTGTAAGTTCCGTAGTTCACCTTTTTTCTCTAGTTCAGATAAGGGTTCCAAGTAAAGTGAGGATAGCGTGCGACCTTCCTTGATATTTGATTCCTCGTGGGTAACGTACAGGGTATTATCCTTTAGAAACAAATCAACTTCTATAGATGAAGCGTTATTTATATACGCTTCTACAAAAGGGAAATCCTGATGGTAATCATTATGGGAATGTACTTTGTAAGGTATTTGTCCATAGCCAAAATGTAGGGCAAAGACCAGAATCCAAAGCGATAATAGGCGTTTTAGTAAATCGTCAATTTTCATTTTAAACAAGATTATTCTATGTCCTTATGGTTAAAGTTCTAGTAAGAGGCCCCAAGGTAACCATGGTTTGCGGTATTTGTTGGTTGCGCTATTCTTTTATTCTCTCAAATGTACCCATACCAAAATCAACTTTGTAGTGCGATTCAAAAAGTTTGCTAGGCAGATAATAATCGGTAGTAATTATTTGGGCACCCGAAGCTTTAGCTTTCTCAAACCTTGTATAGTCATTATTTCTTGCCTCAACCGTTCCCGAATCCGCACGAGTGCGGACCATAAAACCCTTGGAAACCAAATTCCGGATTTTGTCAAAATTCCTAACCGGATCATTTACGATCATAAAGGCCGCTTCTGGACTTCCCTCCGGTTTATTGATAAACAGTGCCGCATTTTTAAGTCCGGGGAATGTATCTAGATAGAGATCACACCTAGTCTCACTTTCATCCAAAATAAAGAGAAAACGCCCCTTTACCTCGTCCAAACTGGGCCATCCCTTTTCAATTATGGCACGTTCGAGTGATTCGTGATTCCCTCTCACCATATCCGGAGTTATCAATTTTTCGTTTGGGAGAACCGTTTTTATCTCTTTATCCAAGTTTTCCAATGCATCGGCATCAAAAACCAAAGGATCCTTTAATTGCCGTATTTTCTCGTCTTTCGTGTTCAACGTTATGAAGATTGGAGTATGCTCCGGGTTTTTGTTGGACCAGGTCAAAAGTTCCAGCAGCGCCTCTTGAAAAAGTAATTGGTGGCTTCTAAAATCTATATCCTGAACATGAAATACTTTGAGGCCGGGTTTGTTTAATTTTTTCTCCCTATCGAACGGCAAGAATTTTTCTCCCGATAGCTCTACAATATCCAATCCTTTTGGATTGGAATAGTGTCCACCTTGAGGGTCGTGAAATACATCAAGTTCCAGGTTTCTAAGTCCTAAATCCAACTGTTGGGTCAATGGGATATGCTCATATTGAAGCGATTTTGCCATTGATGAATCCAATTGAAATAGATACTCCCATAAAGGCTTTTCAATTCCTATTTTGTAACTATTGTGACTTCCGATCACCTGGATATCGTTCAACCGTACATTTCCTTTCCCATATTCCTGGGAAAGACAAAAAACAGGAAGAATTAAAATCATAAATACCTGTATTTGCTTATGCATTTTCATAGATTGCGATTAACCCGTTCAAACTAATTTAAAACCCCCAGAAAAGGAAAATACGGCAGGTATTTTCATACCGGCCGTATTTAATTTAATATAGAGCATCAATAACCGGGATTTTGCACCAAAAATCCCTCTAAACTAGATGCTCCATCTATCGCTCTCTGAGGAATGGGAAACAATCTTTTGTTTGGATCGCTATCCGTCTTGCCCGTCCAGGAGCCCTCATATTTGCCAAAACGGATTTGGTATGTTCTTCTCAGTCCTTCCCAATAGAGCTCAAATCCAGATTCACGAAATAGAATATCAAGGTCAATCGTTGCAAGTGCTTCGGGCGTCTGCTCAGGCCTGGCGGTTCTTGAGGTTCTAAGGGTATTAATATCTGCCAAGGCACCGGCATTGTCCCCTTTACGGAGTTTTGCTTCGGCCCGCATCAAATAAATCTCACCCAAACGAAGCAATACTATATCCACGCTACTGTTGCTACAGCAATTGGGAGCTGTACGGCTGAATTGATATTTCGAAAACCGATGTCCAGTGTTGTGCAGACTGCCCTCATCCGTAAAATTAACGTCAAGGTTATGGTCCACATACTTAAGGTCCGCACCGCTTGTCCTTCTGTTTATGACGGGGTAAATACGGACAGACCCATCATCACAGGTGAGAATATTGCCCTGCTCGTCTTTTCGAGGTCCCCAAATTATTCCTCGAATTATACCCCTATCAATTTCAAACTCCTCAGCCGGAACGCAGTAAAAATGGTCCGCATCGTTGTTTGGGTTTACCCCAGTGAGGTCTCTAAGATTTTCTGGGATTACGGTGTTCTCTTGAAAGAAACGGGCATCGGCCACGGCCGCATCAAAATTGCCATAGGCATCTGCCCATGTCTGAATGAAATCAGGGGTTGCCGCAGCGGCATCGGTGCCACGGGTATTGGGAAATTCCGGTCTTGGAATTTGATCGCCCGATATGGACCAGTACTGCCAACGACTGTGTTCTGTCTGCAAAACGCCCCTTTGATCGAGCGAAAATATAACTTCAGGGTTGCTATTGTTGTCGTCATTGAATATGTCAAAATACTCCGGTGACAAAGAGTAGGGTCCTAAAATGATATCATTGGTATATTGAATTACCTTATCCATATCGGCATCCAAAAAATTGGGTGTACCATAAGGATCGCGGTATACGGCGGAATTCAAGTACAATCGGGCCAAAAGGGCCTTCACCGCATCTTTGGTAAACCTACCGGGACCTTGGTCGTTATTGATAACTTCAACCACGGACAATAGTTCACTTTCAATATAATCCACAGCTTCTTGCGCTCTAAGGATTTGGGATATTTCTTCTGAACTTTCTTTTTTAAAAACAATTCCCCAATTATCCAGCGCCAACATATTGAGATAGGCCCTTGCGGCGATCATTTCGTGCAAAGCGCCTTGCGCCTCGGCATTTCCGTTATCAGCCTCAGGACGCAGTCTATCAATGGCGATGACCGCCCTGGATATGGATAAGGTTATTTCGTTCCAGGAATCGCCCACGAGACTATTACCAGGGGTCATCAGATGTTGATGCACTGCGATGAACTTACCACCGTCAAACCAGTCCCTCCCACCACGGTTGGGAATTATGGCTTCATCCGAAGCGATTTCCTGGAGACCAAAATTGCGTGTATGAAGCCATACATTTCTAAGTAGACCGTAAACGGGCGCTATGGAACCACTTACAATTTCGGCCTGACCGGTCCCGGTAAGCGACTCGTCCAGTACATCCTCTTCCAAGTCCGTGCAACCAAAAAATGCAACTAAAAATAGCACTATCGGTAATGCTCTATAAAATCTAATAGTTTTCATGATACTTTTTTATGTGATTTTAAAATCCTTTGTTTTTCATTAAAATGTTATGTTAAGAGCGAAAAGTAAGGTCCTTGCTCTTGGATATGTAAACCTGTCGATACCAAAGGTCTGTATTTCGCCTTGGGTAGCGCCCGTATTGACTTCCGGGTCAAAGCCGGTATAATTGGTAAGAACGAAAAGGTTTTGCCCGGTTAACGAAAAACGGATGTTTTGAAGGGCATCCCCCAAGCCGACCTTTTCCGCGCTCAAATTATACCCTAGCGTGGCGTTGTTCAAACGTAAGAACGAACCATCCTCTAGATAGCGGGTGGATACCGTATTCGAATTGCTCAACGACTCATTGGGAAACTGCACGGCAAAATCCGTAGTGTTGTTAGACCTACCCAATTGCGCTTTGTTGAAAAGGGACATTGTTGTGTGATTGTATACTTCATTACCGGCTACCCCATTGAAGTTTAGCCCCAAATCAAAAGCCTTGTACTTGAAGTTCGCATAAAACGCGTAGATAAAATCAGGGATGGCACTGCCCACTACCCTCCGGTCATCATCCAAGACGGCACCATCTCCATTAGTGTCCTTGAACTGGTTAAGGCCATCGGCTCCAATACCATCGAATTCAAGCATGTAGAAAGCACCTATTGGCTCGTTGTTGATATACCCATTAATGGTTGCACCTGTTTGTCCGGACCCTTGCGCCGCTCCTGTAGTAAGGACCGAATAGGGTGAATCCCTTACTTCGTTTTGAATATAGGTGACGTTGCCCCCAATGTTATATGAAAAATCGCCCTGTGAATTGCTGTTGTAGTCCAATGCCAATTCGACGCCACTGTTATGGATTTCCATATTGTCGATATTATCCCAGAAAGTAGAGGTAGGTTCTACGGGGTCTGCGGGCACTACTTCCAATAAGATATTAGAAGAAACTTTATTGAAATAATCCAGCGTACCCGTCAATTTATAGTCGAATAGCGCAAAATCAAGACCTAAATCAATTTGTGTGGAAACCTCCCATTGTAGATCGGGGTTCGCCAAGCGGGTAAAAACGATACCGAACGGATAATCGTCAATGGAGTTGCCCTGGGTATCGATGGGGTAGGTACTTAGGCTCCCTGCACCCGTTAACAACCTATCTTCCGAAAAACTGGCCTTTGTAATCTTGGAGGGGATTTCTTGGTTACCTGTTTGTCCCCAACTTGCGCGCAGCTTAAGGTTATCAAATACGGAGTTGGCCATAAAATTCTCATTGCTAATATTCCAGCCAAGTGCAAATGCAGGGAAATACCCATATTTGTTATTTGCACCAAATTTTGAAGAACCATCTGCACGCAAGGTGGCAGTCACAAGATATCTATCATCATAGGTATAGTTGGCCCTTCCAAAGAACGATTGTAGCTCGTTCTGCTCTGCGGCAGCTGTTACCGTAGTTGGAAATTCATCCGTATTGGTCTGGTCCTGGAACCGTGGCTCAATATTATTGTTGGCGAAACCTCTATAAAAAAAGGTTCTCCCCTCTACTAAAAATTTCTGATAGGAATGTCCCGCAAGTACGGTTACATTATGAACCTCATTGTTCCAATTATACGTTAGCGTATTTTCAACCAGTTCATTCGTATTGGAACTGATTGTGCTCTCCAATGAGCCCTGTGAGATATTGGATTCATTTACGACCTCTGGAAAAGGTCTGTACTGTTCGTCCCTTGTGGTAGTTGAATAGTCGACCCCTAGGTTTAATTTATAGACCAAACCGTCGAAAATTGTAACTGAAGGCGAAATACTGGCCAAAATACGGTTGTTGATGGCAGTATCGCTAAAGAGTTCGTTCCTTTTTAACGGATTTAAGGCGTTTGTGTTCAAAATTGTTGGAACACCGTTTGTAAGTGCGGGAATTGTGGGGTTCAAACTGAGCATATCACTTATGGTTCCCGTTATTACAGGTCTCAAATTTTGAGTACGCGAGGCGGTGAGGTTATAATCAACGTTCAACTTACCGTTGAACGCTTTTTGGTTCATGTTCAATTTGCCCGAATAGCGTTCAAGGTTGCTGTTTTGCAAAACACCCTCTTGTTCTTGGTACCCCACCGATGCGAAATAGGCAAATTTTTCCGTTGTGGCGCCGCTCATGGAAAAGTTTACATTGTTGGATACCGCTGTTTGTGTCAATTCGTCCTGCCAATTGGTATTGGCCCCAAAATCTTCCAGCGTACCACCTACCGCTACTACTTGGTTGCGAAAGGTGTCCGCATCAAATACATCAATCTTGTTTGAAATGGTGGAAAAAGCCGTGGACGCCGAGAAATTCATTTCGGTTTTGCCCGTTCTTCCCCTCTTTGTAGTAATCACAACGACTCCATTGGAGGCTCGTGATCCGTATACCGCGGTAGCACTGGCATCTTTTAGCACATCAATGCTTGCTATATCGCTGGGGTTCAAAAAATTCAAAGGGTTGGTATCAAAACCATTGTTAGCATTGTCCAGTAAAAAGCCATCAACCACATAAAGCGGCTGTGTACCTGAACGCAAACTTCCAACCCCTCTGATAATCACATTTTGTGCCGCACCGGGCTCTCCGCTATTTGCCGCGATGTTCACCCCTGCCAATTTACCTTGAAGTAATTCCCCAGGGTTGGTTACCACTCCCTGATTGAAATCTTCGCTTTTAACCGATGCAATAGCACCTGTAATATCAGATTTCCTTTGGGTACCGTAACCTACGACCACTACATCGTCCAATTGCGTGGCATCCGGCTCCAATTGTACATTTATAATGGAATTATTGCTTACCACTATCTCCTTGGGACTATAGCCCAAATAGGAAATTTGCAAAGTTGCCCCAGAGCTTACATTGATGGTGAAATTACCATCAAAGTCTGTAATGGAGCCGTTACTGGTTCCTTTTTCCAGCACGGACGCTCCCGGAAGTGGGGCTCCCGTTTCATCCGTAACCTGTCCGGTTATTGGGTTCTGTTCCAGAAAAAATATAAAATCATAGGAATCCTCTACAGATCCCCATGCTTTTTCAATACTTTTATTGGTAGTTTTTGAGTTCCCGAAGAGGAAACTGCTTCCTAAAATCGCAAAAAGTAAGATAAAGCCGATTTTAGTTAGTCGGTTTTTAAGATACATAGTTTTAAAGTGTTGAAGTTTTAGTGATTTTCGATGCTTTTTAGAGAGCCTGTTGCCGCAGGCTCTTTTTTGTTTTTAGATTTCCGATCAAAAGTAATTCTTAAGAAGTAGGTGGTAGGTTACGGATACTTTATGATTAGTTTAATTTAAAATGAGGTAGGACGCTTTCCATCGATACTTTTTGGTGATGCAAAGACGGAAAAATGGTTTTTACCGATTATTTCCCTCGGGTGTTCGAAGAGTTTGCCAAGAAAGTAGCTGTTCTGTATACTTTAGCGGTATAAATAATCGAACACCAAATCCAATACATTATGAAAAAGTGTATTATCCTTCTTGCCATTTATACTGTATTGCTTCTACTCTACTAAGAGCGATTTATTCCAATTGTAGTTTCCCTATTCCAACTTGAGTTCTGAAGGTGAAGCTGCATTCTTTTTATCGGAAAAAATTCTGGCACTGGTCTTCATATCGGCATAACGTGGATCCGGGATGTAATCTTCCTTGCGCATTTTGATGACTTCGATGCTCAAGAAATCGAACTCGCTCACCACCTTTCCGTAAAACCGATAAATACCCCTGCCCCTAAAAGCATACTTGGCAGCTACCGGTGGAAACAACACCGTATCGAAAACCATTCCCTGCTGATCTACCAACGTGGCGAAATACATACGCTTCCCCGTATGGGTACTCGTATTTTTCACCGTAACCAAATACCCATAAATATCTATATAACCGTTTACATAGTTAATTAGATCCTTGCTCCCGTTCGTATTCTTTGGAGGTTCTGCCAAGAGCTCGAACGGACTGCACAGACAAAAACCCAACAGTTCCAATTGGGTAAAGGCGTCCTCTTGACCACTGGTATGCAATGGGGGAATCCTAAAATTTTGATGTACGGCCGGAAAAAGCTTTGGGTGCTCCAGCTTTGTCCCCTTGTTCAAAAACAAATGGGCCTTCCACAATAATTGGTGTTTGTTGACTCCCGTAAACCGGAACGCATCGATACGTATAAGAATACTTATCTGTTCTATGGATATGACCACGCGATCCAAGAAATCCTCCAAGGAGGCAAACTTCCCTTCCCGACTCCTTTCCCTGAGGATACGTTCCGCTACCCTGCTTTCCAAATCGCGTAAATAGCCCAGTCCCAAGAAAATAGCTTCTCCGTAGATTACATTGTTATGATTGCTCCTATTAACACAGGGCGGGTGTATGGTAGCCCCCAGCATGCGGGCCTCGTGGACATAGAATTCCGTCCGGTAGAAACCGCCCCCGTTATTAAGCACGGCCACCATATATTCCAAGGGATAGTAGGCCCTTAAGAACAGGGTCTGATAGCTTTCCACCGCATACGAAGCGGAATGTCCCTTGGCAAAGGCATAGCCGGCAAAACTGGCTATCTGCTCCCACACCTCAAAAATAACACTGTCCGGCTCTCCCTTTTTGCGGCAATTCTCGATAAATTTTAAACGTACCTTTTCAAACTCTTCCCGCGAACGAAACTTTCCGCTCATTCCCCGCCGTAACACATCGGCTTCGCCCAAATCAAGGTCGGCAAAATAGTGGGCCACTTTGATCACATCTTCCTGATAGACCATGACCCCATAGGTCTCCGGCATAATATCCAACATGACCGGATGCGCCTTCTCGGCTGTCCTCCCCTTTTCCCTATGCCTTAGGATGTACTCCCGCATCATACCGCTTTTGGCAACCCCTGGACGGATGATGGAACTGGCAGCCACAAGACCCAGGTAATTATCCACTTCCAGCTTTTTCAACAGCATCCGCATGGCAGGGGACTCCACATAAAAACACCCCATGCATTGGGCAGTCTTGATCAGGTTGTTGATCCTGGGGTCCTTTTTGAACTTTTTGACATCGTGGATATCTATTTCCTGGGTGTTACCCATGCGGTTATAGGCGATGATCTCCAAGGATTCCTTAATTTTCGAGAGGCCCCTTTGGCCCAAAATATCGAACTTATAAAGTCCCACGTCTTCAGATATCACCATATCGAACTGTGTGGTAGGAAACCCTTTGGGCGGCAAATGCGTGGCCGAAAACCAATGTATGGGCCTTTCGCTGATCAAAATACCTCCGGCATGAATGCTCAGGTAATTGGGCATTCCCATGATCAACCGACCATATTTCAACACCAGCCGTGCCACCTCATCAAGCTTTCCCGGATCAAACTTTCCTTCGGCGAGAAAATCGATTTCATTTTTAGGAAGTCCAAATACCTTCCCCAACTCACGGATAACGCCCCTTTCCTTAAAAGTAACGTAGGTACCCAAAAGGGCCACATGCTTAAAACGGTCAAATATATATTGGGTCATAACCGGTCGATCATGGTGTGAAAAATCGATATCAAAATCCGGGGGGTTGGTTCGATAGAGGTTTATGAAGCGCTCAAAATATAGGTCGAGTTCCATGGGGTCCACATCGGTAATTCGCAACAGATAAGCCACGATACTATTGGCGCCGCTACCCCTGCCCACGTAAAAGAACCCACGTTTTCGCGCATAGGAAACAATATCCCAGTTGATCAGGAAATAGGAAACAAAACCTTTTTCCTTGATCAGCCCCAACTCCTTTTTCAAACGCTCCATGATCTCCTCGCCCACCTCTTGGTATCGGTACGGTAGACCTTCCCTACACAATCGCTCGATCATTGCATCATCTTCCTCCTTGGATCCCGTATAGGTTTGTAGGTTTTGGGAAACCCTGTCCTTTGAAAAATCAAAATGGATGGAACAGGTGTTCAACAATTTTTCCGTGTTTTCCAAGATAAAGGAGTATTCTGAAAAAGCGGCCACTAGATTCTCTATAGGATACATTTTTTCATCCTCGCTGCCTTCCTCCGTTTTCTCCAACTTGCTTAACAGCACATTCCTATCAATGGCCCGTAGCAACCTATGGGCATTGAAATCGCCCTTATGCCGAAAGGTCACCGGTTGTTGCACCACCAACTTGTCCCTCAACCCCTTTATTCTTGAAAATGGCAACTTACGCAGGTCTGCTATCGATATTCCTATAAACTCGTGTGCCCCAAAGTGTACCATTTCATTGAGAAGCACCTTTTCAAAAGGATAGACTGCATAGGCATTTTGAAAGCGTGGAGCCCGGGAAGGGAACCTTTTTTCCTCATGAAGATGTTTGGACAGGAAATTGTTCAGTTCCAAATAGCCTTCGTTGTTTTTGGCTATGCCTATAAAACAGGGGTCCACACCATTTCTAAAATCGATTCCCAATAGGGGACGTACATCATATTCAGGAGCCTTGCGTACAAAATTCAGCGCCGCGGACGTGTTGTTGATATCGGTCAGTACCAATTTCGACACCCTATTTTTTTGTGCCATGCGCAGAAGTTCCTCTTCGGAAAAGGTTCCGTAGCGCAAACTGTAATATGTGTGGCAGTTTAAATACAAGGGGCAAATTCAAGTTCAAGTTCAAGTTCAAGTGTCAAGTTCAAAAGCTACTAGTTGTTGGTTATTGGTAATCAATAACATCTAATTCTAACAACTAGCAACTAACAACCAGTAACTAATTTTTACTGTTTCCGATGTGCCAGCACGATGGGCGGTCTCCCATCGAACGGATTGTGCATGCGTCCAATGGTATTCTTTCCCATGGCCGAGGCCCTAACCACGCTCTTTTCCCCAAAGCGGTTCCTAATATGGTCCATGGCATGGTACAGGTTGAGCCGCTCCTCGGTATCGTCAAAAAGATTGATCTGATAATTGCCCGATACCAAATGACTGAACCGGATACCTATCAACCGCACCAATAACCTTCGGTTATACAGTACCCTGAACAGTTCCAAGATTTTGGGAATCAGGATATGGTCCGCACTCGTATAGGGAATCCGTAACTGCTTGGAATAGGTATTAAAATCAGAATAGCGGATCTTTACCGTAATGCAGGCCGTTAACTTTTCGCCCCGGCGGAGCTGGTAGGCAAGGTTCTCCGTCATGGCGATAAGGATCCCTTTCAACTTTGCCACGTCAATAGTGTCCTGATCAAAGGTACGCTCCGTAGAAATGGACTTTCGGTCACAAAACGGGACCACCGGGGAATGATCGATGCCATTGGCTCTTTTCCAAATGACCGTTCCATTTTTACCAAGAACGCGCTGCATGACGTCCATGGGCATTTCCTGTATGGTCCGCACCTTCCGTAATCCCAGATTCCTGAGCGTTTGATAGGTCTTATCGCCAACCATGGGAATCTTTTTTATGGAAAGTGGGGCCAAAAAGGGTTTTTCCAGGCCGTAATCTATCTTCAATTGGTTATTGGGCTTCGCCTCATTGGTAGCCACTTTGGAGACTACTTTGTTGACCGAAAGTCCAAAGGAAATAGGGAGCCCGGTTTCCCTGATAATTCTGTGCCGTAGTTCAGAGGCATATTTATAGGCTCCAAAAAAACGGTCCATCCCCGTAAGGTCCGCATAGAACTCATCAATACTGGACTTTTCAAAAAGGGGCACGCTTTCCTTGATGATATCCGTGACCACATCTGAAAATTGACTATAGGTCCCTGCGTTTCCCCTGATCTGTATCGCTTCGGGGCAAAGTTCCTTGGCCATTTTCATGGGCATGCCGGAGTGCACACCATATCCACGGGTCTCATAACTACATGCCGCTACCACCCCACGGTCACTCAACCCACCCACAAGGATAGGTTTCTTCAACAGTTTACTGTCCAGCCTACGCTCTACGGACACAAAAAAGGTATCCAAATCCAAATGTAAAATCGTCTTGTCCATCATCGATTAAAAAGGGAAGACTAATTTATGGAATAAATCCATATTATTGGAAATAATCCATCTTTATTTTACGCCTTTACATGCAGAATATGATTATTTTTAAAATCCATTCTAAAAATTGAAAAACTATGATAAAACCTGTCGCATTGCTCTGCAAGGGTCTTTTACTAACCGCTTTTATCTGTTCAACCAGCTGTAAGGACAACAAAAAAGCCGCTGAAAAAGTTGTTCCAGAACAACCCAAAGATCAATGGATAGCCATTTTTAATGGTGAAGACCTCAACGGTTGGACCATGAAGATAAACGGATACCCATTAGGGGAGAATTTTGGAAATACTTTTAGGGTAGAGGACAGTATCCTAAAAATACGTTACGATGGATACGGCCCCGAATTTGGCGAGCGCTTCGGTGCCCTTTTCTATGATAAGGACCTGTCCAATTACCGATTAAAAGTAGAATATCGGTTTGTGGGCGAAACCGCTCCCGGTGCCCCGGAATGGGGCTACAGGGACAGTGGGGTACAGATACACACCCAACCGCCCAATACTGTTCAATTGAACCAAGGTTTCCCCATTTGTCTGGAGTACAATCTGCACGGGGGCAATGGTACCGATAACAGACCCCTAGGCGCTATTTGCGGGATAGGAATGAAGGTAGAGATAGATGGGGAACGAAGCGACCTGTTCTGCAATCCGGCCAAAGTGGCCAAAACCTTCCACGGAGATCAATGGATAACGGTTGAAATTGATGTACAAGACGGAAAAATGAAGCATTTTGTGAACGGGGAGGAAATCATGAGCTATGCCAATCCCGTATATGATCCAGAAAACGAATTTGCAAGGGCCTTTATCAAAGAAGGTGATTCCACGGTAAAAAGTGGCTATATTTCCCTGCAATCCAACAGCCACCCCATCGATTTTAGAAAAATAGAACTTTTGTCATACAACTAGCCCAAAAACCATCACCATGAAAGTATTGGTTTCTTTGAACTTTCCTCCCTTGGGTATAGAAATGCTCAAACAAGAAGGATTGGATGTTACCGTTTGGAAAAATGATATCCCTATGACCCGGGAAGAACTTATCCAGGCCACTAAGGAACACGATATACTATTGTCCTCTAGTATTTATACGTTGGATGCCGATTTTCTGGAAAAGAACAAACATTTAAAGCTCATTTCGCAATTTGCCGTGGGCTATAACAACATCGATATAGAAAAAGCGACGGAATTGGGTATCCCGGTCACCAATACCCCGAATGCCATGACCGATGCCACTGCAGACATTGCCTTTGCATTGATGCTGGCCGTCTCCAGAAAAATGTTCCATATGCATAAGACCATTATATCCGGGGATTGGGGACATTTTAGGCCACAAGCCAATTTGGGCATGGAGCTAAAAGGGAAAACAGTCGGCATTTTTGGGATGGGACGAATAGGAAGCGAATTCGCCAGACGCTGCCTAGGGGCCTATAATATGAAAGTCATTTATCATAACAGGAGACCAAACACAGAGATGGAAAAAGAGCTGAATGCGAGCTATGTATCTTTTGAGGAATTATTGAAAGAAAGCGATGTACTATCCGTTCATGCCGGGCTTTCAAATGAAACAAAGGGATTGTTTAATGCCGATGTATTTTCCAAAATGAAATCTTCCGCCATTTTTATAAATACGGCCAGAGGAGGTCTACACCATGAAAAAAGTCTCATTGAAGCTTTACAAAATAAGGTCATATGGGGAGCCGGTCTCGATGTTACCAATCCAGAACCCATGAATAAAGACAATCCCCTACTGAACATGGAAAATGTAGCGATCACTCCCCACATCGGTTCCGCGACCGTTGAGTCCCGCAACGAAATGTCTAGATTGGTAGCCTTGAATATTATCCAATTTTCAAGAGGCGAACCGTTGACAAACCTGGTTAGCCCAGGAGTATAAATTCTGCTTGACACCTCTCTATTATGGAATCGGAAATACATTTTAAATTTCAACCATAACTTTATCCCCACTCTTCGCCGCTTTAAAAATAGCATCGATGATCTTCATATCCTTTACCCCTTCCTCACCATCTACTGGCACAATGGGCTGTTTTCCCTCAAAAATTAGTTCTGCCATACCGTCCATTTGTAACGTTTGATGGGTATAGTGGGGCTGCTCCAGTTCACCCTTGTGGGTGCGCCCTTGAATGGGCCCATACCCGGTGGATGGTTTCATCTCCATCCAGCCCTTGGTACCGGTCATGAAAAATCGGTCCAAATTGTTCATGTTATAGGTAGACAGACAATTGGCCACTGCACCGCTTGGAAAGCCCATTTGAAACTGTATCGTTTCATCTACCCCTTCCTTAAACTTCAACGGATCGGTCTTGGTTTCCTGGGCGGTCACCCAGATAGGGTCTTCACCCAGAACATACCTGGCCCCATTTATGGAATAAATACCTATATCCATCATGGCACCGCCACCGGCAAGCTCCTTATCTAACCGCCATTGCGTAGGATCTCCGATAACGAAACCGGACTGGCCCTGAAAAAATTTTGGCTGGCCGAATTCACCATCTTTTCGCATTTGGATGACGTGCACCGTTTTGGGCTCAAAATGCATCCTATAACCGATCAACAATTTTACATTGGCCGCCTTACAGGCATCCACCATTCTTTGTCCTTCCTCGGCATTCACTCCCATGGGTTTTTCGCAAATAACGTGTTTTCCTGCCTTGGCCACCCGAATGGTCTGTTCACAATGCAATCCGTTAGGGGTAATGACGTATACGGCGTCTATATCCTTGTTGTCCTTTATCGCATCAAAATTCTCATAATTATAACAGTTCTTCGCGGGAATATTGTATTTGGATTGCCAATCGGTAATTTTTGATGGGGTTCCACTAATGACACCTACTAATTTGGCCTTTTTACAATCCAGCATGGCTTCCGCTACCCTAGTACCATAGCTTCCGAGTCCCATAATGGCGACCCGAAGCATTGGGCCTTCATATTTTTCCGCAGGAGCGGCGAAAAGGTGGGTCGGGTTATTTAATAACGAAACACCTATTGATGAAATTGCGATATTCTCTAAAAATTTTCTTCTTGATGCCATGATAATCTATTTTAAATCAACCACATAAAAATAATGTTTTTCATACACCTAATACAGGTTCGCTAAATATATCAAAATAAAAAAATGCCATTTTGGACAATCCAGTATTTGCCCCCAACATTTTGGCAGAAAATACGTTATTATAAAACATCAAATTTTATAGCTTTAACCAAACTAGAAAAAGCGGATATATTTTGATTTTTAAATTATACATGAAATACCCTTTAATTGCATTTCTTTTTTGTTTTATTGGCATCAAAGGATTTACGCAAGAAAGCAAGTCCAGTATAGAGATCACCAATCCGGACCAAAGTACGGTCTGGATCATTCCCCAGGAGGTTTCCTTGGAGTGGACCACCCAAAATATTGGTCCGGAAAAATCGATTCGGTTCTTTTTGGTACGTAATGAAATGGTGGTGCAGGAACTTGGATCCTTCAAGAACAATGGAAGGGCAGACGGGATATCGCTTGCCAAAAACATAGGTTCCGGTAATCAATATCAGGTCGTAGGTATCGAGCTTTTCCCCGATGACAAATACAGCATAGCCAAGTTTGTAACACCATTTTTTTCAATTTCCAACAAGGCTTCGGACGAGCGAAAGAAAAAGCACGAACAGGCACAAGAAACGAAACGGGAACCGACCCGAAAGGAAAAGCGCGAAATGAGAAGAAAACAGCGGGATAAAAAAGAGAAAATCGAGACAATATCTTCCAATACGGTCAAGGAAACACAAAAAACGGAAAATGCTCTTAGGGACGAGTTTGAAGGCAGGAAAATCTCCTATACAAAAGAACTCTCCTTTGACAGTGAGAACATTACCATCAAAATTTGGGACCATGGAAGACAGGACGGGGACATTGTATCCATCTACCTCAACGGTTCGCCGGTCGTGTCCAAACACTATTTGACCTATTACAAACGGGAATTCAAGGTAAAGCTAAACCCCAACAAATCCAACGACCTGTTCCTCTACGCGCACAATTTGGGCGATGCCCCTCCCAACACGGTATCCGTAGAAATATCGGATGGGTCAAAGTCTGAAAACCTGATCTTGAACTCGGACCTTCAAAGTTGTGAAGCGGTGATGATCAGCGTGAACAAGTAGTCTCAAAAGCCCAATTTAATTCTCTTGGAGTCCATAAAGCCAGTGCCCGTCATTTTTGGATAATTTATATGTATTTTTATACAGGTCAGGTAAATTATAATGAAACAGATACTTAGGCTTTGGGCAACTATTGAAATTGGGCGTTTTCTAATGAAGCTCATTCCTCTTTTATCTATTCTCTTTTGTACGGCAATACACTCCCAAAGGGAAAAGGACTCAGTAGAAATTATAAAGCTATTGGAAAAAGAAGGACTTACCTGGCGAGTGGGTGACAAGGAAGGACATGCCGAATGTTGGGAAGCGACTTCCAATGCAATCAATGTCATGTCCAGACCCGATGGCAGCTTTATTGACGTTCCCGTGCCCATAATGATGGACCCTCCATCAAATATTATGGGCAACGGTGGTTTTGCCTTTCACAGCAACCATAAAATACGTATTGATGGGAATTCTGCCATAGTAGGACATAATGAAGTTTCGGTAGACGTTCAAGGTAAGGAAAGCCTTTCCTATGAAGTCCGTTTTTTGGAAAGGTTCGATGGTGAATGGAAAATGGTTGGCCAGTCCATGCATTTCTACGATCATACACCTGAAAACAAAATAGATACGACTAGCTACATACAAACCGTAGATATTGAAACGGGTCGCATTCAGACGGTTCTTCAAATCAACGAACATTTTGAGGCACCCAACTGGCATCCAGAAGGTTATTTGATCGTGAACAGTAAAGGAAAACTATATAACCTGGACCTTAACACGAAAAAATTGAACCTGCTTGATACTGGTTTTGCAAATCAGTGTAACAATGATCATGGAATTTCGCCAGATAACAAGTGGTTGGCCATAAGCCACAACGATAAAAATAATCCTTCCACCAAATCCTATAAATCGGCAATCTTCATCATGCCCATAAGTGGAGGAACACCAAAGCGTGTAACCACAAAAGTCCCTTCTTACTGGCATGGCTGGTCGCCCAACGGCAAAACCTTGGCCTATTGTGCGGAACGGAATGGGAATTACGACGTGTATACTATTGGCGTAAAAGGTGGCGAGGAAAAAAGGCTTACCACAACAGAAGGATTAGACGACGGACCCGAGTATTCCCCAGATGGAAAATATATTTATTTCAACTCCTACAGGACGGGCCACATGCAAATTTGGAGGATGTTGGCCAACGGAAAAAAACCGGAACAGTTAACATTTGATGAAAATTCCAATTGGTTCCCGCACCCTTCACCAGATGGTAAATGGATCGTATACATAGCATACACGACCGATGAAAAACAAAATCACTTATTTGGAAAACAGGTCAAACTAAGACTAATGGACGTTGAAACAAAGGAAATTCGTGATATTACTCCCGTTTTCTTTGGTGGCCAGGGAACTATCAATGTACCCTCCTGGAGCCCGGACAGTAAGAAATTGGCCTTTGTAAGTTATTCCGTGAATTGAAAACTTAGTGTTAAGTATTGAAATAAAAAAGCCAAGACATGAATCTCGGCTTTCCCTTTTGTACTGGAGATGGGAGTCGATTTGAAAGGATCATTTCAAGATACTCACTTGCAAGGTGCTTTCTTTCAATATTTTAAACACTTTGCAAGAAAAAGAAAAACCCCTACTCTTTAATCCTAAGAGGATAACATTCCAATGTCTTTATCCCATACTCATTTTAAGACAGATGCTACAATTTAACCACACAATTTTGTCTTGCAGATTTATAAATCGCCTCAACTACCCTTATGTCCCTTAGACCTTCCTCACCAGGAACCAACATGTTCTGACCATTCATAATGGACAATGCGTCCTCATCCATTTGTTTTGCCTGTTGGCTGTTGATAGGAAAATTAATTATTGTACCATCAGACATACTACCTTTATTTCCATTGTAAGATGAATGCGGTTCCATTTTGAGCCAGCCTTTCTCATAATTTACATGTAAATGGTTCATCTGTATTCCAAAACTGGTTTGGCAAGAAGCAAGTGCTCCACTGGGAAACTCTAACTGAAACATCATGGTCTCTTCAACTTCATGGTAAATCTCCGGCCTAGTGGTGGATGCCTGCGCCAATACGGATATTGGTTCCTCCCCAGTAGCCAACCTGGCACCTTGCAATGCATAGACCCCCATATCTCCCATGGCACCTCCACCCAGGTCCTTTTTCTGTTTCCAATGATCTGTCCTTCCATCAAAATATCCGGCCGCCGATGTTATCATTTTGACCTTTCCAAAAGGTCTTTCCTTGGCCACTTTCATATAAGCTTGAATATTGGGGTCATGTTGGCATCTATATCCTATCGCCAGCTTTACGCCATTACTTTTGCAGGCGTTTATCATCGTTGTACATTCTTCTACCGAGGTTGCCATGGGCTTTTCACACCAAACATGTTTCCCTGCATTTGCAGCCCTAACCGTATATTCCATATGCATTGATGGAGGAAGAACCACATAAATTATATCAATTTCCTCATTGTTGGCAATGGAATCAAAATTCTCATAATTATAAATATTCTTGTCCTGAATACCATATTTTTCCTGCCAAACCGGAATTTTCTCTGGACTCCCCGTAACAATGCCTTTCAGTTCACAATGTTCGGTCAACTGAAGAGCCGGTGCAAGAAGGTCTGTGCTATAATATCCCAATCCTACCAAGGCGACACCCAGTTTTTCTTTATTAGTTCGTGTTGCAGACATTAAAAAACTTGGGGAAAAGCTTGCTGCCGCACCTGCAATTAGCGTATTCTTAATAAAAATTCTTCTCTGGTTCATAATTTACTGTCCTATTTTAAATCAAATTACAAAATAAGATTTGATATCATCTTCAATACTTTAAAATGGTTTTCGACTTATTACTAAACATTCTAAAAAAACATCCTTTACAAAGGACTAGGCGATTTTTACAATAGTGTAAAAATTTAGGAGTCGCTTGGGATAAATTTAGGATTGACATTCCTGTGCAATATTCAAAAGAGCCAATGGAATTAAAAGTAAAAAAGGGTGAATCCTAGCCCGTAATTTCAAAATAATATCTGGCCTCAACCCTCCAATTCAAACCAATAAAATACTATTTTGCATTACCCACTAAAACATTTTCGTAAAAAACCCCATTTTTAGATGAAAGATTATCAGTTACTTGGAAATTTATTGCTAAAATTGATAATTATACGTTATGTAAGAAAAATTATCGAATTTTCAGCTTGTACTGCCTATTAGAAAACATTTGAAACTATGGTCCATCGGAATTATGTTCAAACAAGTTACCTTATCGTATCCTTCTTTTGCTCCCTAATTCTATCCGCTCAAGAGAAGGAAGCGGCATATAACTTTTTGGCTATAGAAGAATCCATTACCCAAAGAGCAGTTTCCTCAATTGTACAGGACAACCAAGGATTGATATGGATGGGAACCTACGGAGTGGGGCTAAACAAATACAACGGAATAGATATAACTACATACAAGCAGGAATTTGACAATCCCAACTCCCTAAACAGTTCATTAGTCCACACCGCTTACGTTGATTCTTCCGGACTGCTATGGGTGGGTACGGAAACTGGATTGGATGTTTATCAAAAGGAGCTTGATAGCTTCAAACATGTCTCCTTTAATAAAAATGGAACCGTCTTAAACAATATTGTCGTTACATCCATTGTAGAAATAAACCAGAACAGTTTATTAATTGGATCAATTGCGAACGGACTTTTTAAAGTGGATATTCAATCTTTAAAGGGATATCCCTTAAAAATAAATGATAACATTCAGACTCCCTCACTTATCAATTGCCTGGTTCAATACGGTGATGAAACTGTTTACATTGGAACGAACAAGGGTCTTTATGCATTTAATGGTGTTGAGGCCACGAAGGTTTTGCTCAAGGAAGATCTCTTTACTCATACTGAAAATGATGAATTGAATATCGAATCGCTCTTTGTAGATGACGAAGGTTCGCTTTGGATGGGAACACATTCCAATGGATTGATAAAATTTTTGGCACCTAATGGAACCGATAGTGAAAAAACAATCGAAACCTTCAATATTACGGATGAGCGCATATTGACCATTGTTCAAGCTCCTGATGATCGGATTCTGTGTGGGACCGAAAATGATGGATTATTCGTACTTTCCAAAAAAGGCGATTTCGTTAAAAATTATCGGTACGATAAATTCGACGGCAACAGTATTAAATCAAACTCTGTATGGTCGCTATTGGTGGATGCACAAGATCGTATTTGGATAGGATATTACAACAAAGGTGTTGGAGTACACGATTACAATTATGATAAATTTCCTGATATACAAAGCATTCCCAATGTTGAAAATTCGTTGCAATCATCTTCCGTAACGGGCATCCTAAAGGATAAGGAAGACAGGCTTTGGATAGCTATGGATGGTGGCGGGATAGATGTTTATGACACTGCAACAAATCAATTTATACATCTTTTAGACCCTAAAAATCCAATAGCCAAGCAATTAAATGCTGACGATGTACAGACCATATTCATGGACAGCCAAGATAACATTTGGGTAGGCACTTGGAATTCAGGCATTTACTTTCTTGAGTCCAACTCAAATGTTTTTGAACATTTCGATAACCAGAGTACTAATGGTGCCTTGAAATCAAATCGGGTCATGAGTTTTTCAGAGGATGCCTATGGTAAAATATGGATTGGGTCCTTCTCAAATGGTTTACATTTCTATAGTCTCGCAGACGGAAAATTTGGTTATGTGGACGATAAAAAGTTCAACGATTTAAAGACAAGCCGTGCGGAAATTCGCAAGGTCATGGTCGATAGAAATAACAACATATGGGTCGCAACCACAAGTGGACTGTTCAAAAGACAGGCCAGTTCAGAGGAATCGTTCAATAAAATTGAGTTAAAGCCAGAGCTTATGAATCCAAATGGTCATATGGTCTCGGTAGACGTGATCGTTTCTCTCTTTGAGGACTCTGAGCATAATGTCTGGATAGGTACGGACGGTGCAGGGGTTTGGAAGTACAATACAACCAATAATTTTTTAACGTGGTACAATAAAGAACAAGGATTGCAGCAAGAAACAATTTCAACGATAATCGAATCCAACGATGGAAGATTGTGGATGGCTGGCAACAAAGGACTTTCGTGCTATGATAAAAGTAATCAACAGATTATCAATTATGACATAAATGACGGTCTTCTCACCAATGATTTTAACTTCAATGCCGCCTTTAAGGATGTTGATGGCACTCTCTACTTTGGCAATTATAAGGGTATAAATGAGGTAAGACCTGTTACATTACCTCAGAACATGTACGAACCACAGATATATTTTACGGATTTTAAGGTCTACAACAAATCTGTAAAAATCGACGATAAAAATTCCCCATTAAATAAGGTGATTTCAGAAACCGAACATGTAACACTCAACCACAAGCAAAGTGTTTTTACTATAGAATATATTGGTATAAACTATACAAGGCCAGAAAAAAATCAGTATGCGTATTATTTGGAAGGGTTCGAGGAAGATTGGAATCTTGTGGGCAATAATAGAAGTGCAACATATACAAACCTGTCCCCGGGCAGTTATACCTTTAAATTAAAGGCAGCTAATAATGACGGGGTTTGGAGCAATGAAATAAAAACCCTCTCCTTTACCATTCTAGCCCCCTGGTGGAAAACAAAAATGGCTATAATCCTTTACCTACTAACCATCATTATTTTTTCATCTTGGTTGTACAGACTTGTAAGGGCGAGAATTCGAGAAAAACGTCTCGTCGAATTTGAACGCACCAAACGCAGTCAAGAGGAAGCGCTGAACAATAAAAAAATACAGTTTTTTACAAATATATCCCATGAGTTCAGAACCCCACTGACCCTTATTTTGAATCCGTTAAAGGACATAATGTCAAATACTGGACAGCCGCTTCCAAAGGAAGTAGCGGAAAAACATACCATAATTTACAAAAACGCAGCTAGGCTCAAACGTCTTATTGATGAGCTTATGGATTTTAGAAAACTTCAGTTAAACAAATTTTCCATTAAAGTTTCTAAAATAGGCATTAATGATTTTGTAAAGGAAATTACAGACCACTTCAAAGAAGAGGCTTTATTAAAGAACATTGCCCTATTGATAGAGCGCGATGAGACAACACCCTATCTGTGGAGCGATGCCGGAATGCTCGAAAAAGTAATCTTTAATATACTTTCCAACGCATTCAAGGTTACACCTGAAAATGGTGCCATAACAGTAAGCGTTTTCAAATCTCCTACAGATTACTGTTTTAGACTTGTAAATAACAAAACACTGCCATGCATAGAGATTTCAATTGAAGATACAGGTAGTGGTATCAACCAAGAGGAAGTGAAAAAAATCTTCGATAGATTCTATCAGGTTAAAAACATGAATAGTCAGTATTATGGAGGTACGGGGATAGGACTAGAGGTGGTCAGGAATTTCGTTGAGTTATTGAAAGGAGAAATTATTATAGATAGTGAAGAAGCTGTAGGGACAAAATTTAGAATACTTCTGCCCTTGGGCAATCAACACTTTAAAGAAGATGAACTATTGAAAGATACGGCCAGCGAAAGTATTTTGCCGGATATGGGCTCATTAAAAAAACCTTTGACCCATAAATTTGGAAATAAATCTGCGAAGACAATTTTAATCGTTGAGGACAATGTTGAACTGAGGTCATACCTCAAGCAGGAACTTTCCTTTGACCATAATGTTTTTGAAGCATCTAATGGCCAACAAGCTCTGGATTTGGCAAACAGAAAAATACCTGACCTAATCATAACCGATGTAGTTATGCCAGAAATGGACGGTTTGGAATTCTGTAGTAAGCTTAAAAACAATATTGCCACAAGTCATATCCCTATTATTATGTTGACCGCCAAGACCATGCCTGATGACATGATAAATGGTGTAAATTCTGGAGCTGATGTATATTTGACCAAGCCTTTTGATATGCGTTTATTAAATTCTTATCTATCCCGTTTGATTGAAAATCGACAAGTTTATATAAGCAAAAATTTGAACGACCCTTCAAAACTTAATTTGTTGGAAAAAACAACTGAATTGGATAAATCCTTTATGAGAAAGGTATTGGACTATTTGAACAAGAATATTGAAAAAGCAGAATTGAACGTTGAACATCTGGCAGAAGATATGTACTTAAGCAGAAGTCAACTGTATAGAAAAATTAAAGCCATGACCGGACTTACCCCTAATGAACTGATTCGCAAGGTTCGTTTGGAAAAGGCGAAAAATATGATAGAAACAGGGTGTGAATCGATTGCCGAAGTAGGGTTCAAAGTAGGTTTTTCTTCCCCATCCTACTTCAGTCGTTGTTTTAAGTCAGAGTTTGGTATCCTTCCTACTGATATTAAAACAAAATAGAAAAATGAACAATCTCTAAACACCCAAATTTTATTAAATAGTAGCATCAGATATACTCTGGGCTTAGCTTCAATGAAATCCATATCCAACCTTGGTTTTAAGGTAGTTCCGTAATACCATAAAATTTTTATACAACATGTTTAGGATACAAAGCCACAAATGTGATATTCTAAGGATTCGATTTCGGTTAGATTTATGGCCTAAATGACCAAATACAATGATTTACATAAATTCTAAAATGATTTGTTCTTCAATTAATAAAGCCGAAAAATTCCGTTCTATTGTGAGACTCGTTTTACAATCCTTCATGTTCATTATTTTAACATCTCTGATAAGTTGCTCGCAGACAAAGGATGAAAAGCCAGTAAAAGTAAAATCACTAAAAGAAGCTTTTGAAAAGGATTTTTATATTGGCGTAGCTTTGAACGGTAGAATAATAGACCAAAGTGATAGTGCCTCTCTTAGCCTGGTAAAAAGAGAATTTAATAGCATTACCGCCGAAAACATAATGAAATCGTCCATTATCCATCCTCAAAGGGATAGTTTTAATTTTGAATTGGCCGATAAATTTGTTGCATTGGGAAAAAATAACGGCATGCATGTACATGGCCATACCTTAATTTGGCACAGTCAGTTATCTCCTTGGTTTGCAACTATCGAAGACAGCTTCGAATTTAAGGATGCAACAGAAAAACATATCAAGGATTTGGCTCTTCACTTTAAAGGTGTCGTTGACTCATGGGATGTTGTGAACGAAGCCTTAAATGAAGACGGTACACTTAGAAATTCCATTTTTCTTGAGAAAATGGGGGATGAATATCTTTCATTAGCATTTAAGTGGACCTCTGAGGTAGACCCTAATGCAAAGTTATTTTATAATGATTACAACATGACAAATCCTGATAAAAGGCAAGGTGCTATCAGAATGATAAAGAAAATCCAGGAAAAAGGAATAAAAGTTGATGGGGTTGGAATGCAGGGACATTGGCACTTGGATTACCCTTCCCTTGAAGAAATAGAAGAAAGCATTTTGGAGTATTCAAAATTGGGGGTCCAGGTAGCAATTACGGAATTGGATATTAGTGTATTGCCAAACCCATGGGATTTGGAAGGGGCCGAAATCAGTCAGAATTTCGAGAACAGCGAAGAGATGAATCCATACACCAAAGGTCTACCCGATTCAATACAAACAAAATTGGCCAATAGATATAAGGACATTTTCAAAATATTCCTAAAACATAGGGATAAAATCAGTAGGGTTACCTTTTGGGGTGTTAATGACAGACAGTCATGGTTAAACGGATTTCCAATTCGTGGTAGGACCAACTATCCTTTACTTTTTGATAGGGAGTTAAAACCAAAGCCAGCTTACTATGGCATAATTGGCCTAAAAGAAAAACTTGACCAATTACAGACAACAAACTAATTTGTAGATTATGAATCCTGATTCACATAAACTATCCATTAAGGAAAAAGTTGGCTATAGTTTGGGAGATTTATCCGCCAACCTTGTGTTCCAAACTTTGGTTACCTACTTGGCGTATTTCTATACGGATATTTATGGATTGGAAACGGATGATGCCTCGGTTATCATATTTGTGGTTGGTATCATTTCCGCATTCGCCTTTAACCCTATTGTTGGTGCACTTGCCGATAGGACAAGGAGTAGGTGGGGAAAATTTAGGCCATGGATATTGTTTACTTCGATACCCTTAGGAATCGTTGCACTTTTAGCATTCAGCACACCCAATTTTGAATATACAGGTAAGGTAGTCTACGCCGCGATAACCTATACCCTATTACTGTTATTGTATGCGGCCAACAACCTTCCCTATGCCGCTCTTAGCGGAGTTATAACAGGAAGTATGAAGGAGCGCAATAGTATTTCATCCTACCGATTCGTTGCCGTGATGTTTGCGCAATTCTTTGTACAGGTTTTCATGTTGCCAATCATAATGTATGCTGGTGATGGCAATAAAGCGGATGGCATTGAAACGGTAATGACCTATTTGGCGGTTATTGGGACCATCATGCTATTGATCACCTTTTTTACAACCAAAGAACGTGTTGTCCCTACCCCTGATCAGAAATCTAGCTTAAAGGAAGATTTAGGCGATTTGGTAAAGAACAGACCCTGGATTATAATGTTGGTACTCACCACCTTGGTGTTCATAACCCTTGCAATGAAGGGAGGATCGTACGTTTATTATTTTGAGAACTATGTAAATGCGGCCAGTTTGGCAGAATTTATCGCTCCGCTTTTAAGGGCTCTTTCCAGCATAGGTTTGGACTTTTTTGGGGACGATCCAACTTCTGCAGGGTTTGGACTGTTCAATGCTGGCGGAATTATTTTTATGATTGTCGGGATTTCATTATCAAAACGTTTGGCGGACAAATATGGAAAAAGAGATGTATTTGGTAGTGCATTGTTCGTATCCACCCTATTTATAGCCATTTTCTACTTCTTTTCTTCTACTTCAGTAGAACTTATGTTCCTTTCGCAAATTCTGCACGGGTTTTTCTACGGCATTACCATTCCACTCTTGTGGGCCATGATTGCAGATGTTGCAGATTATTCCGAATGGAAGAACAATAGACGGGCCACGGCCATTATTTTTTCCGCCATGATGATCGGGTTAAAACTAGGGCTCACTATTGGCGGTTCACTCGTAACGTGGATACTTGGGGTTTACAATTACATTCCTAAGAAATTTGCCTCCAACGGTGCTGTAGTTCAACCGGATAGCGCAATCGAAGGTACAAGAATGTTGGTTAGCATATACCCATCCATAGCATTTTTAATGGGAATAGCACTACTATTTTTTTATGAGATTAATAAAAAAATGGAGACCCAGATTGAAAACGATTTAATTAGAAATAGACAAAAATAAATAGCATGCCTGAAGAGAGTTTAGATCATATAAATTTTGACAAACTGAATGAAAAGGCGATTTCAAGTCCGCTAGTAAAGCATATATATACAGCAGACCCTTCCGCTCATTATTATAATGGTAAAATATACATCTATCCCTCACATGATATAGACGCTGGCGAGGCTTTTGACGACTTAGGGAGTCATTTTGCCATGGAGGACTATCATGTCCTATCCATGGATTCCATTGATGGTCCGGCAGTTGATCATGGAATTGCCCTTCATGTAAAGGATGTTCCTTGGGCGGAGAGACAGATGTGGGCGCCTGATGCTGCGTATAAAGGCGGTAAATATTATTTGTTTTTTCCTGCAAAGGCCCATGACGGCATTTTTAGGATAGGTGTTGCCGTAAGCGATTCTCCAACCGGCCCCTTCACCCCACAACCGCAAGCTATAAAGAATAGCTTTTCCATAGACCCAGCAGTCTTTGAAGATGAAGATGGAAGCTTCTATATGTATTTTGGTGGTCTTTGGGGCGGTCAATTGCAACGATGGCGAAATGGCTCATTTAATGGTAAAGAACCTGAGAGTCCAACAGCACATCTACCCAATGACGATGAAATGGCACTAATGCCCAAGATTGCAAAAATGACCGATGATTTACTTGAGTTTGCTGAAAAACCTAAAGATGCCTTAATCATTGATGAAAATGGCAACCCGCTTTTGGCCGGGGATATCAAAAGACGATTCTTTGAGGCCGCCTGGTTACATAAATACAAAGGAAAGTATTATTTCTCCTACTCTACTGGCGACACTCATTTTATATGTTTTGCCGTTGGTGATAATCCATATGGGCCATTTACCTATAAGGGAAGGATCCTCGAACCGGTTGTTGGTTGGACAACCCACCATTCAATATGTAAAGTAGACGAAAAATGGTATCTTTTCTACCATGATTCCTCATTATCTAAGGGCGTAACCCATCTAAGGTGCATTAAGGTTGCGGAAATTGAACACCTAAGCGATGGAACCATAAAAACGCTCAAACCTTATAGGGATTGATAATAATTTTAAAATTAGACTATTGCTTTTAAAGTACTAAGAAACATAACCGAAGGTTAAAAGAATCGATTTTGTTTCTACTGATTTTTTGAGAGTGGAATCGTTTTTCTAAAATACCTTAAAGTATCGTTTTGTAAACCTAAAATTATTAGTTCATCGTCGGAATGGCTTTTCAGTCTTAACAAAGACCGTGCTTCCCCAGTAATGTCAAAACCACTTTTACTTGATTTGATCAATTCAAATTCACCTTTAGTCTGATTATATTCCAGCGTCTGTCCTATACCTGCATCATAATGGCCGGTTAGGATTTCAGTGTTCATAAAATTACCTACACTCAACAATTCCATAGCATCATCACCATTAATATCGATGTCAATAAAATCGAAAATAGGAGACCATTGCAACTGCTCGGGTAGTGGAGTTTTCCTAAATTTTCCATTTCCCGTATTCTCAAAATACATGGAGGCCAGTTCATATGCTTTGAAAATAGAATTTGAATCCATTTTCTCCTTATCGAATAGTTCCCCAAAAGTTTTCTCCCCGTAATCATGGTAATTTTTTGTCAACTTTCTAATTAATGGCAACTGTTTCATCAAAGTACCCCTTGCCTGTAAAATGTACTCCTTACCCTGATTGAAATACGTTATAATAGGTTCAATGGAGCCATTTTTATCAAAGTCATGGGCGTAAAGTCTTAGTGGTTCCTCTCCAGTTGCGTAAAAGGGATTGTTCAAGCCCCAATTACCGGCTACGAAATCCATATCACCGTCCCCATCAAAATCTCCAGCCCTTATACAATTCCACCATCCGTGTGTGTTTTTTAATCCATTATCGCCCAAATCGAGAGCCAATCGACCTTGTTTGTTCAACAATAGTTGAACAGGATTCCACTCGCCCACCAATATAAGGTCCAACCATCCATCATTATTTATGTCCGACGCAGATGCATCCGTAATCATTCCAGGATACAGCAGTTCTGGCGAAACTTCCTCTGTTACATCCGTAAAAACACCCTGATCATTCTCCAAAAGATAAGATCTTGGTGAAAAAGGAAAGTTATTGGGATCCAAACGACCTGCCACAAAAAGGTCTTCATCTCCATCTTTATCAAAATCAAGAGGAACGACGGTATTGGTTGGAAATGAAATTTTGGGAAGTGCATCGGTTTCCATATTAAAAAAACCATTTCCGTCGTTCAAATAAAGAATGTCTTGGTACAAATCAGGATGTGCATAATTTTCTGAACTTCCGTTTGCCAGATATAGATCTATATCCCCATCATTGTCCGCATCAAAAAAGCAGCCAGCTGAATTTTCACTTCTAATTTCATCTTGGGATTTCTGAAATGGAGATTTAACAAAGTTGCCATTTGCTGACTGTACATAGAAGCTGGCAGGATTATTTGCAGTTCCTCCCACAAAAAAGTCTTCTAGACCATCGCCATTTATATCTCCTCCTAAAAGAATGGGGCCTGGCCTACTGTAGCCTCTAAAAAGCAGCGGCCATTTTTTAAAATCGTCAAAGGTGTTTTCTTGGTGGACATAGGGGGAGTCCAAAGGAGGGGCAATCTCCTCCAAATAGGCTTTTTCAAGTTTTTTTGAAATTTTAACTTCAATCTTTGAATTTCCTTTTATTGGAGCAATCGTTTGATTGGTATCAACATTTTGTAACAATGTTGTAGTATCATCGGGCCAGATTACCCTGATCGAATCGATAATCGCTGCATTTCCCAAACCAAAGTGCATAAAAGGTTCAACAGATGATAGATATCCACGCTGGGGATGGAATTCCCCGTATTGCTTTCCCTTTTTGGAATAGACCCATACCTTGGCCCCAATATTCTCTGCATTTGGATTGAACTTCAACCTTAGATAGCTGGAATTATCCTTTTTAACATCCGTACTTTTATTCTCAAAAAGAAGTATTTCATCATCGATGTTATTGGTAAGAATGTCAAGATCGCCATCCAAATCCAAATCTGCATATACTGCACCGTTTGAATAAGATGGTACCTGTATACCACTGGTGTCCGTTTCATTTTCGAACTTGTTCTGGCCCCTGTTTCTGAAGAAGAAGTTTGACTTTTTTACCCCATCCATTTTTTTCAGTTGATCGACAAGTGCCTTTCTCTTTTCCTCAAAAGAACCAAAGACATTTGAAGAGTTATTGAAATCCACAAAATCCATATCGGTAATATCTTTTTTATAACCATTGGTAATATAGATATCCCGAAGTCCGTCATTGTCAAAATCAGCTATCAAGGGTGCCCAACTCCAATCCGTAGCCGAAACACCGGCAAAATTTCCAATATCACTGAATCCTGAGGGTGTACTCACCTGAAGTACGTTTCTAACGAATTGCGGCTGGTAACCTGCTTTAACCGATGAATTAAACCTGTCGAAAGGTATTTCGGAAAACATGGTTTTCCTTCTTAAATTATCTTCTGGAAACATATCCAAAACCAAAAAATCAAGCCCTCCATCATTGTTGATATCGGCTACATCTATACCCATACTATTGTGGCTCTGATGCTTAAAATATTCAGAAACTTTATTGGTGAATGTGCCGTTTCCATTATTCACGTACAGCACATCATTGGACAGAAAGTCATTAGCTACGTAAATGTCCGGATATTGGTCCCCATTAATATCCATTACAGCAACGCCCAAGCTCCATCCCTCAATAGAGATTCCCGCTTCCCTTGAAACATCCTCAAACTGGAGAATGCCATTTTTATTGGTTCCGTTGTTCCTGTAAAGTTTATCCGTACTTTTTCCCCTGCCGTCCTTTCGTTGACCAAAAGCATTGTTCTTAGGGTATTCTTCTTTGGAATTGTTGGCCAAAAAAAGGTCCAAATCGCCATCCCTATCATAATCCAGCCAAACGGCCTGCATCGTGTAAGAAGAATCTGCGATGTTCATTTCACTTGCAAGGTTCCTAAATTTTATTTCCTCCTTGGATTCCGTTTCATTGAGGTAAAAATAGTTTTTAGTGTTTCCCAAGAAAAGATCGTGGGCCGTCGAAATATGGATATCCGGTTTCCCGTCATTGTTAATATCAACAATGGACACACCGGTACACCAAGCATCGGTTATGATTCCGGAAGACGAAGTGACATCTTTAAACTGAAGGTTCCCAATATTTTGATAGATACGGCTAGTGACCATGTTACCAGAAAAAACGACATCAGGCAGACCATCTGAATTAAAATCCCCAATCCCCACTCCACCTCCATTAAACAGATATTCATAATCTATAATATTCAATGTTTCATTCTCTGTAATAGTGTTCCTGAAAGTGAGGCCTGAGTGTTCGGTCGTTACCTTTTTAAACAATGTATTTTCAGGCTTTTTGGTCTCACAACCAAATAAGAGAACACATAAAATAAAACCGCTAATCCAACGCATATAGTAAAATACTAAATAATATAGATAAGTATAAAAGGGAAGTGCCAAAACCCTCACGGTTTTGGCACTACCAATAAAAACTAACTCAATCTAACTAATATTTATATGACTTCTAATAACCAGGGTTTTGATCAGATTCCGACAATTTAGCATTGTTATCAATCTCACTTTGTGGTATAGGAAGTAGTTCCAATTTTGGTTCAAAATGTGAAATGGGTTCGGCAGGCAACTTACCTTCCTTTCTCCATCTTAAAATATCCCTATTCCTAATTTGCTCTGAACTTAGTTCTACACGCTTTTCATGGATAATGGCTTCCATAACCTCGGTTGGGTTACTAACAGGAAAATTAGTAGTAGGATATGGCGGCATATCTACACTAGGCCTTGCACGAACTTGATTCAATAACGCTATTGCCCTTGCAGGGTTACCTAACTCCAATTCACATTCTGCCAAGTTGATCAGGACTTCCGCATAGCGAATTACCCTCATGTTGATACCTCCTGTTAGGAATCCTCCAGGATCGGTTTTGTACATAAGCGAATACTTTCTCCAGCTTATTTTTGTGGTAACGCCCTCAAACGTGGTCTCCTCGCCTTGGACATCTGTCAAAACACTTTCTCCATTATTAAAAGTATCACCCAAGGAATAAAAACTTTTTGCAAATCTTGGGTCATCTTTCGCATCGCCTTTGGATACACGTTCAAACTCATTTAATAGACCATCTGAAGGTATTAAGTTTCTCCAACCCACAGCAGAATATTCCTGTGTTCTAACACTTTGCTCGTTACCTACGCCGTCACCCGTTCCGTTCCAGTTGAAACCACCAACGTTCGAGTAACCAATCTCTGCAATGGACTCCCTATTATATTCATTCTCCTCTTGAAAGTTATCATCGAACTCATCTACCAAGGCGTATTCACCTGAGTCTACTATGGCTTCAAAAGCGGTTTTTGCTCCTGCATAGTCACCTGTAAACATTAAAGCACGTCCTAACATTGCCTGAGCGGAACCTTTTGAAAACCTGCCCGGTTGTTCAGTCTGTGATGCCAAAGGCAATCCTGCTGCAGCGTCCCTTAGGTCTTGAATGGCCAAATCCAGTACTTCTTGCTGTGATGATTTTGGAGCACTGTCCTCAAATGTTCCAGCATAGGTGGTATAGATGGGAACTCCTCCCCAAAGACTTCCTAACTCAAAATAGGCCCAACCTCTTGTGAACTTGGCTTCTGCAATTAAGGCCGTCCGTAAGCTTTCGCTTATATCCGCTACTTCAGGCCCTTGGGTTATTACAATATTTGACCTTAAAATTACAGCGTAGAGGCCTGTCCATACATCTCTAGCGACCGAATTACCAGGGTCATTGGTACCTATTAACAACTGATTTCTAGGCGTTTCTAATTGGCCTCCGCCGGCTTTATTATCATCGCCCCTTAAATCGTGTAAAAAGAAATATTCCCTTGCATACAACTGAAGACTCTGTAGGGATGCATAGATGGAGTAAACACCGCTCCTTAACTCGTCTCCGTTCTTGTAGAATGTAGCAACAACGACTTCATTAGGGTTCGTTAGATCCAAATCTTCCCTTCCGCATGATAAGCTGAAGAGAAAAGCCGCAATTATGGCAATCGTGGGTTTTAAGTTTTTCATATTTTTCATTTTATTTTCTTTTATAACAATTTTAAAATCCTAGTTCCAATCCTATTAAGATAGTACGGGGTCTTGGATATTGCCCGTAATCCACACCTTGGATATTCAGGTTGTTGTTTCTTGCCCCAATTTCAGGGTCATATCCTTGGTATTTTGTGAAAGTCAACAAATTGTTTCCAGAAAGATACACGTTAAAATTGCTAAGACCGGCCAAGCCCCTGTCCAACCAATCTTGTGGAAACCTATAGCCAATTTTTAGGTTCTGCAATCTTAAAAATGAGGCATCCTCCACAAAGCGATCTGATGTTCTGGTATTCTGGTTGGGATCACCATTTACCATTCTTGGTATGTTCGTATCTGTGTTGGTAGGGGTCCAAGCATCCAATACCTGGGTTCCATGATTAAACAGTCTTAACCCTCCTTCCGTATATACCCTTGTAGCATTGTAAACATCATTTCCTTGATTTCCATACCAGTACATATTAAGATATAAATTTTTATAGGAAGCGTCAAAGTTTAAACCGTAGGAGAAATCAGGAATAAAACTACCAATGACATCACGGTCGTCCGCAGTTATATCACCACTGCCATCCAAATCCTGAAAAATAAGATCTCCAGGCGCAGCATTACTTTGATACGGTGTGGATGCGTCACCATCAAGTGCATTATATTGATCAATTTGAGCTTGGCTTTGGAAAATACCCTCGACCTTCCATCCATAAAAGGATTGAATAGGGTCGCCTACAGCGGTACGGGTTATGTCAAAACCACCCGCATCGGCATTTTGACCACCAAAAATACTAGCGGATTCAGTAGCTAATGCCACTACCTCATTTCTAAAAAGCCCAACATTTGCAGCAACGTTCCACTGAAATTCGGTTCCTGGTTTTGAATAATAAGAAGTGCTAAAATCCATACCCCAGTTTTCCATACCCCCTACATTGGCAATCGTGTTTCCTGCGAAACCAAGTGAGGCAGGAATAGGAACATTAAGAATCAAATTGTCCGTAGTTCGCTTATACCATTCCGCAGACAACTGAACCCTATTTTGATATAAGCCCAAATCAAAACCTACGTTGGTCATAGTGGTCACCTCCCACTCCAATTCAGCATTGGCAAGACGATTGAAAAAAGCTCCTTGTACTTCCTCATTGTTTATGATTGCGTTGGTGTTGGTAGAGATACCGGCCTGACTTTCAAAATCACCGATTCCTTCGAAACCAACTTGACCCCAACTTCCCCTAATTTTTAATTCTGACAAGTTTTCAAGTCCTTGCATAAAAGGTTCTTCAGCTATATTCCAACCAGCGGATATTCCCGGAAAGGTTTTCCACTTGAATCCATCGGAAAATTTTGAGGAACCGTCACGCCGTAATGAAGCGCTTAACAAATAACGACCACCAAAATCATAGTTCAATCTTCCCAAGAAGGAATAAATGACATTTGAGCCTTCCGTTCCGCTAACTGTTTGTGCCTGGGTTCCCTGGAGAACATTTAAGTCATTACTTAGACGACGACCATTACCGGTTATAGTGTAAATATCAAAATCTTGTCTTTCTGCAACGGCTATGGCATCGATATTATGCTTACCAAAAGTCTTAACAAAGTTCAATTGGTTTGAAAAATAATTTCCGGTGGAGGTATTCTGTTGATCTATTGTAATATTTTCTACCCTACCCGCAAATCCGTCAAAATATATGGGTTGCAATTGCAGGTTTCTGAAATTGTTCCAATCGATACCCGCTGTAAAACGATAATCCAATCCATCAAAAAGTTTAACATTGGCGTAGGCCGTACCAAAAATCCGTACATTGGAATTTGTATTTCTGTCTATTACCGCGGGTCTTAATGGGTTTTCAGGATCCGTACCATCAGCGCCATCTGGCGCTCTAAGACCTCCTGGCAATGTTGGGTCCCTCAACGGTATATAAGGTATACCTCTTATAATGTTCTGAATCTGGGTTCTTCCTCCCAACTCCGCTTCATTTAGTCTTTCACCATTGGATATTGTGAAAGATTCTCCAACCGATAACCAATCATTGATATCATGATCTGAGTTCACCCTAAAATTATATCTAGAAAAACCGGTTCCCAACATGATACCGTCTTGCTTAAAATAGCCAAATGAAGCATACACCCTAGAAGCTTCAGAGCCTCCCCTAACACTAAGGTGATGCTGGGTGGTGATACCCGTGGTAAAAACGGCATCCTGATAATCTGAATCTGTTTCAGCATAGGTTTGGGTTGCGCCAGGATAAATAGGGGTATTCAATTCACTCCAACGGGAAGGATACGTGGCTCCAGCATTATCCAATAATTCCCTTCCAAATTCGAGATATTGCTCTCGGTTCAATAAATCCAATTTGTTGGAAGCATTTGCAAACCCGCTAAATGTGCGATAATTCAGTTCAACCCCATTTGCGGCCCTGCCTTTTTTAGTGGTGACCAAAATAACACCGTTGGCAGCCCTTGAACCATATATGGCCGCAGCACTGGCATCCTTAAGTACAGAAATGGAAGCGATGTCATTATTATCGAAGTCGCCCAGGCCACCTACCGGATATCCATCTACAACGTAAAGAGGACTTGATGCAAAACTAATGGAGCCAATACCACGAATACGCACAATTGGATCGGTACCTGGTCCCCCTGAATTATTGATTTGGATACCAGGAACACGACCTTGGAGTGCCTCGGCAAAACTCACAACGGGGAGCGCAACGATATCTTGAGAAGAAACGGTAGAAACGGCTCCGGTTACAGATTCCTTTTTCTGAGTACCATATCCTATTAGAACTACCTCATCCAGCGCCTCCGTATCCTCTAAAAGAACTAAGTTTATTGTAGACCGACCATCGACCTGAATTTGTTGTGTCTTAAATCCAATGTAACTAAAGGCCAAGGATCCATTGGAGGGAACGTTTGAAAGAACGTAGTTTCCATCAAAATCCGTCTGGGTTCCATTGGAAGTGCCAGCCACTAAAATTGATGCTCCAGGAAGTGGTGTCCCTGAGTCATCGGTAACTGTACCGGTAACGGTCAACGTTTGGGAAAATGCCAATTGCAATCCTAAGATAAATGTTGCAATCAAGGCTGTTTTAAATCTATTCATAATTAAGTGGTTAAAGTTTGTTGCAATCAATAGTAATGTTAATCAAGTTTAATTGTCACCAATAAACTGAAACCAAATGTATTCCAAAGGGGAAAGAAATATTAAAACAGATGATGCGCTTTCTTGAAATATTGTTGCACCCAACTGATTATATTGTTAATTATTCAAACAACACCCATTTATCAGGGTATAATTTTAACAGTACTTCATCTTATTGCCCCAAATAATGCAAATTACTTAGGAATGATTAGATCCCATAAAACTAGATAAAACTCTATAAATTAAAATTTTACACCTCTTATTTTACGTTGGAATGGACCGAATAACTGTTAATAAACGATGTTATGAGGCTGTTTTGAAGTTTAGGTTTGATTCTCGCTGATAAAAACTATAAATAAAATGTCTTCAAAATGTACAATCGCCATCGAATTCCAAAAATATAGGGACACAATGCATTTTTTATAAGAATAATTTAGAGCATGTTTAAAATTGTACGATTGATTTTATCACTTATCGAGATAGCTTGAATATACATTCGGTTGGTATCCATTTTTCCCCATCACGTGCAGACGGTAAGGCCTGTTGGAACGTCCACATCAATTGTTCCCATTCCTGAACTTTGGCATTTTCCTTGTCAATTTTTTGTTTCCGTTCAAAGGAAAAGCTTTCGTCCACTTCCATAATCATAAAAAGCCTATTCTCGACCAAATAAATTTCCATATCCAAAATACCGGCATCTTTAATACTTTCAGTAACCTCTGGCCAAACATTTCCAGCTTCATGATATTCCCTATATTTCTTTATTAAATCAGGCTCATTTACCAAATCACAGGCAAAACAATAGCGTTTGGTTGGTTTCATAATGTAGGATTGTATATTGTATACACATTGCGTCCATAGATTCCAACAAGAATAAAACATAACAATGGTAGAACAAATGAGAAATTCACTTCAGGTACTCCCAAAATCGATATATCCGTGTAACCGGTTCCCCCCAAATCCAAAATCAATCCTTGTAAGGTGGGCATCAACGCACCGCCAACGATGGCCATTACCAAAAAGGCAGCCCCAAATTTGGAATCATCTCCCTGCCCTTCCAATGCAATACCATAGATTGTTGGGAACATAATGGACATAAAAAAGGAAATGCCTACCAAAGCGATCAATCCTACCATACCCGGAACAAAAATGGTTATCAATGTAAAAATGGATGCTCCTATGGCGAATATAAACAGTAGCTTTCCGGAACTTATTATCCTGAGTAGTGCGGTTCCCACCCATCTACCAGTCAAAAATATGACCAACGCCGCAATTCCAAAATTTACCGCCTTCTCATTGGTAATACCAAAGGATTCCGCATATTGATAAAGGTAGGTCCAACACATAATCTGTGCCCCTACATAGAAAGCCTGTGCCACTACACCCCCTACAAATTTTTTGGACTTAAAAAGTCTTTTTATGGATTCCGATACAACCACTTTACCTTCCTGTCTTTCGTTACGTGGCATTTTGATCAATGCAATGACCACAAAAAATGCAATGACCACAAGACCCAAGATTACATATGGATTACGAATTACTGCCAGGTCCGATGTCCTTACCAATTCCTTAGCTGTTTCTGACAAAGTTCCATAAACAGGCGCTCCGTTAGGCAAAAGGTCATCTGATTGCAATGACGCCAGAATGAATTTTTGTGCTACCAAAAGACCTAGCAGTGCTCCAATTGGATTAAAGGCCTGGGCCAAATTAAGGCGTCTTGTAGCAGTTTCTTCGGAGCCCATTGAAAGAATATAAGGGTTTGCTGTAGTTTCCAAAAATGCCAATCCAAATGTCAGAATATACAAGGCCGCCAAAAAAAACCCAAATTCCTCATAGGCCGCTGCCGGATAGAAAAGAAGGGCTCCTACGGCATACAAGGCAAGGCCCAGCAAAATACCTTTCTTATAGGAATATCGGTTAACGAATATCGCGGCAGGTAGGGCCATGGTAAAATATCCACCGTAAAATGCCAATTGAACCAAAGAGGCTTGGAAATTATCCAGTTCCAACACTTTTTTAAATGCGGAAACCATTGGATTGGTTATATCATTTGCAAAACCCCAAAGGGCGAAAAGGGAAGTAATAAGTATAAAGGGAACTAATACCGATCTTTTAAGTAATGGTGTTGGGGTTTGGTTTGCCATGATTTTAGGTTGGGTTGGTTTATTTTGTGGATAACAAAGCTCTATCCAAATGTACATACCCCCCGTCTACAAAAACAAACTGACCTGTAGTATGGGAGGATCTTTCCGATATTAAAAAAAGAACGGTATCGGCTATTTCAGACGGTAACGTCATTCTTGAATCCAAGGGAATCCTGTTTTTTATCTCCTCTAATTTCTGTTTTCCGTTCTCCAAACTATTTATCCAAGACTCATACGCGGGTGTATAGCTTTCGGCAATCATCAACGCATTGGAGCGTATGCCAAATTTTATCAAATCCACTGCCCATTCCCTGGTAAGTCCCAAGACGCCGCCCTTGGCGGCCGCATAACCAGAAGTACCTCCCTGCCCGGTAAGGGCTACCTTGGACCCAATGTTCAATATGTTGCCCCGACTTTTTTTCAATAGGGGTAAGGCAAATTTGACCGTTGCAAAGTAGCTGATAAGGTTCAGTTTTAATGAGGCAACAAAATCCTCAATGGATTTGTCCAAAGAGGCCCCATCATTTACGCCCACATTATTTATGATCACATCAATACGACCATATTTTTCTGAAACTTTATCAATCGCATTTTCGATTTGGATTACATCGGTCATATCCGTTTGAATAAAAAGGGCATCCAACCCAGTTCGCCGTAACTGGTTTTCGTACTCAATCCCTCTAATGTTTCTGTCGATAAGTACCGGTATGGCACCTTCCGCTGCCAAGGCAAATATTATTGCATGTCCAATGCTACCTTCCATCCCGGCGGAACCCGTTACTACAACGATTTTGCCTTTAAGATTTAAATCCATGCTGCTTCAATTTTTTAGGTTATATATTCTCCCTGCATTATTATGATAGAAATCCTGTTGCTCATTTTCGGAAAGTTCATTGGCAAATTCTTTGGCCAATTCCAGGACTTTGCCATAATTTCCGGCTACAAGGCAAACGGGCCAATCAGAACCATAAAGTATACGCTTGGTACCAAAGGACTCCAGAGCCACTTCCAAATAGGGCAGCAAATCCGGAACCGTCCAATTCCTGTAATCCGCCTCCGTAATTACACCCGATATTTTACAGTGTACATTTTCAACTTTCCCTAGTTCCTTCATGAGTAATTTCCATGCTTGGATATATCCTGATTTAATATAGGGTTTGCCCATATGGTCAAGTACGAAAGTTATGTGGGGAAAAAGCCTCACGAATTCCAATACGGAAGGTAATTGATGCGGAAAGACCAAAATTTCATAGATCAGGCCGCGATTCTGCAGCTCTCCAATACCCTCCAGGAATTCTTTCCTTAAAAGAAATAATGGGTCTATTTCGGCCTGTACTACATGTCTATACCCCTTGACAATGGGGAATTGCCCATAAATGTCCAAATCATGATGAAGACGTTCACTTCGCAAATCGACCCAACCTATGATGCCTTTTATAAAATCGTGCTTACTGGCCAAGTCCAGGAGAAAATCGTTTTCCTTAAGGGTTTGGTCCGCCTGTACGGCAATACAACCACCCACCTTGTTTTCATTATAAATGGGCTCCAAATCCATCGGTAAAAAATCCCTTCGGATGTTGGCCATATTATCATCGATCCAGGCATGTTTTTCCTTTTCAAAAATCCAGAAATGCTGATGTGAGTCAATAATCATAAAAACGAACTTTTCATTTCCAATCAAAAGTAACCATGGCCTTGACCACATTTGTTTCTGGTAATAACCAAGAGTCGAAATGTTCAATCATTTCAGAATAATGAACCTTATGCGTTATAAACGAATCTGTTGGGAAATCCTTGATATGATCGATTACGAACTGAAAATCTTCCAAAGTAGCATTTCTACTGCACATCAAAGTCGTTTCCTTGGCATGTATCTGGGGGTGCACATAGGTAAGTTCTCCTTTGGAAAGGCCTACCAAAACAAATCTGCCACCGTGTGACATATAGGATACCCCAGACTCCAAAGCATGTTTGTTTCCAGTAGCGTCAAATACAGCGGTAGCCAAGTCACCATTGGTAATTTTATCTATCTTTTCAAGGGGGCTCTCCCTAACGTCCAAAACATGGGAAACCCCTATTTGATTGGCAGCGTAATTCAATCGGTCTTTATTCATATCCAAGGCAATAACCTTGGCACCCTTAATTTGGGCCAACTTCATGAGGCCGATACCTATAGGTCCACAACCAATTACTACGATTGTTTCGCCTTTATGAATAGCTGCCCTTCTTAGGGCATGTGCCCCAATAGCCAAAGGCTCTATGATGGCCATTTCCTCGAGGGAAAGATTATTTGCGGGAATAAGCAGATTTTTAGACAGGCTTATAATTTGTTGCATCCCCCCATCCACATGTACGCCTAAAACATTGATTTGGGTGCAGCAATTTGTTTTTCCATTTCTGCAGGCCACACAGGTGCCGCAACTTACATAAGGCATGACGATTACTTGATCGCCAATTCTGAAATCATCTTCATCTTGGGCAATATCCAATATCTCCCCGGCGAGTTCATGACCCAGTATTCTTGGGTATTTGAAAAAAGCTTGATTTCCACCATAGGCATGTAAATCCGTTCCACAAATACCTACACGATGTATTTTGACCAGTACTTCCCCGGTCCTTCTAACCGGTCGTTCTTTTTCCTTCAATTCAAAACGGCCAGGTTCCTGGCAAATGATATATTTCATGGTGCTGCGTCACTTATCTTAAACCAAAAAAATTAATAATTCGGTTCACAAATGTTATAAGTCTCAAAATAACGGAAGTTATTCTAACAATTTATTGGTTTTTTTTAGATTCCTTCACAATTTTTCAAAAAATACTTTTTAAAAATAAAATTTAAATCGGCTTTATGTGTATATTGAACACTTAAATTTAAACCTTCATTTTATAAGTTAGATGGTAACCCTAAAAAAAGTAATATATACGGCCATTCTCCTAGCTCCATTTTTATTGTTCGGACAACAAAATTCTGACCTAAAATTATGGTATGATGAACCTTCCGGGAAGGATTGGGAAAATGCTTTGCCCATAGGAAACGGACGCATAGGAGCCATGGTTTACGGCAATGTGTCTAATGAAATTTTTCAATTGAACGAGCATACCGTATGGAGTGGAAGCCCTAATCGAAATGATAATCCCAATGCACTGGAAGCTCTGCCAGAAGTGAGAAAGTTAATCTTTGATGGTGAATACAAGGCCGCCGAACAACTGGCCAATGAGAAAATCATTACCAAGAAATCACATGGACAAATGTTCCAACCCGTGGGCAACCTGGAACTGTCGTTTTCAAACCATAACAATTACAACGACTATTATCGGGAATTGGATATCAGCAAGGCCGTTAGTAAAACCTCTTACCAATTAAATGGGATTACCTATAACCGAGAAGCATTTGTTTCTTTGGCCGACCGTGTGCTAGTTATCAAAATTTCGGCTGATGAACCGGGTAAAGTTTCATTTACGGCAAACTTTAATACGCCCCACCTAGAACCAAGAATTGAGACTCAGGGTAACGACCAACTTTCACTTTGGGGGAAGACGAGCGACCACGAAGGAGTAGAGGGTAAAGTGGAGTTCAATGCGCTGGCCAGAATAAAAACTACTAACGGAACGGTCACCCAAACCAATTCCTCCGTTGAAGTTAAAAATGCGGATGAAGCCGTTATCATGGTTTCCATTGCTACAAACTTTAATTCATACCATGACTTGAGTGGTGATGAAACGGAACGGACAAAAGCGTATTTGGATGCTGCTTTTGAAAAAGAATATGACCAATTAAAGTCTGACCACATTAAAAAATATCAAAAGCTCTTTGATAGGGTTGTTTTGGATTTTGGAAGTTCGGAGGCTTCAAAACTCGCAACAGATGAGCGCTTGGCGAATTTTAGAAATACCAACGACCCTTCGTTTGTGGCTCTTTATTTTCAATTCGGAAGATATCTATTGATATCTTCTTCCCAACCTGGCGGACAACCGGCAAACCTACAAGGAATATGGAACGGACGCATGAAACCCGCATGGGACAGTAAATATACGATCAACATAAACGCCGAAATGAACTATTGGCCTGCGGAACGCACCAACCTTTCGGAATTGCACGAACCCTTTTTGACCATGGTGCAAGAGCTTTCGGAAACAGGAAAAGAAACCGCAAAAGTGATGTACGGCGCAAAGGGTTGGATGGCGCACCACAATACTGATATATGGCGAATAACCGGCCCCATAGACGGTGCGTTTTGGGGTATCTGGAACGGTGGAGGTGCATGGACAAGCCAGCATCTTTGGGAACATTATTTATATACGGGCGACACCTCGTTTTTACAATCTAGCTATCCTGCATTGAAAGGTGCTGCCGAGTTCTATGCCGATTTTTTGGTACAGCACCCTAACTACCCCTATTTGGTAGTTGCTCCTGGAAATTCTCCCGAAAACGCCCCAGAGGAACATAAAGGCTCTTCCATTACGGCAGGTTCTACAATGGACAATCAATTGGTTTTGGATGTTTTCAATACGGCAATCAAAGCTTCAGAAATTTTAGAAAAAGATGGAGCCTTTGCCGATTCCCTTAAAACGTTACGGAAGAAACTACCACCCATGCAAGTGGGCAAGCACAATCAATTACAGGAATGGTTGGATGATGTGGACTCGCCCAAAGATCATCATAGACATATTTCCCATTTGTACGGTCTCTTTCCGTCCAACCAGATTTCACCGTATAGAACCCCCAAACTTTTTGCAGCTTCAAAAAGCACATTACTGCAACGTGGTGATGTCTCTACAGGATGGAGCATGGGCTGGAAGGTAAACTGGTGGGCCAAAATGCAGGACGGCAACCATGCCTATAAATTGATAAAAGACCAACTGACCCCGGTGGGTATCAACCAAGGTGGAGGCGGTACCTATAATAACCTTTTCGATGCGCACCCACCGTTTCAAATTGACGGGAATTTTGGGTGTACCTCCGGTATCGCCGAAATGTTGTTGCAAAGTTCCGATGGGTCGGTTCATTTACTCCCCGCCATTCCCGATGCCTTAAAGTCAGGTTATGTAGGCGGATTAAAAGCTCGGGGCAATTTTGAATTGGTTTCGATGGAATGGGAGGATAAAAAATTGGTGGTCGCTACGATAAAATCGAATTTGGGAGGAAACCTTCGGCTTCGAGTTCCAAACGCTGTAGAATTAGTCGGAATAGGAACCTTTAAAAAAGCGGAAGACGAAAATCCGAATCCACTCTTTTATGTACCTGAAACGGCTGCACCCATAATTTCCAAGGAGGCCACCTTGAAGAATCTAGAATTGGCAAATACGTTTCTATACGATTTGGAAACTGAAAAAGGAAAGACATACACCTTTATAATGGAGAAGTAAGCATGATCCGATTTTTCACCCATACTATTTTGCTCGTTTTACTGATGCTTCAGTTTTCCGCTCATGCCCAAAAGCAAAACGCACAGAACCCCATTTTGTTTGCGGATGTTCCGGACGCATCCATGGTGCGTGTAGAAGACACGTACTATATGAGCAGTACCACTATGCATTTGAGTCCGGGGGTTCCTATCATGAAATCCAAAGACTTGGTCAATTGGGAATTGGTGAACTATGCCTATGACCGACTCGGAGAAGTGGATGCCATAAATATGGAAAACGGTAAAAATGCCTACGGCAGGGGTTCTTGGGCCAGTTGTATACGCTACCATAATGGAACATTTTATGTCTTCACGTTTGCAGCCACCACCGGAAAAACCTACGCCTTTTCTACCAAGGATATAGAAAACGGTCCTTGGAAAGAAACCTCGTTTGAACCTTCCTATCACGACTTGACGGTCCATTTTGACGATGATGGCAAAGTATACATGATTTGGGGTGCCGGGAAATTGATGATTGCCGAACTTGAAAGCGATTTGTCCGGCGTAAAAAAAGGAACGGAAAGGGTCTTGATTGAAAACGCCAGTGCCCCGGCCGGTGACAATATAATGTTGGGTGCAGAAGGTTCACAACTCTTTAAAATCAACGGAAAATTCTATCTTTTCAACATTACCTGGCCCAGGGGTGGGATGCGTACCGTATTAATTCATCGAGCTGACGACATCAACGGTCCTTGGGAAGGCAGACTTGCCCTTCAGAACAAAGGAGTTGCCCAAGGCGGCCTCATAGATACCCCGGATGGGAAATGGTTTTCTTATCTCTTTAGGGATTATGGCTCCGTGGGTAGAATTCCATATATAGTTCCGGTCAAATGGGAAGATGGTTGGCCCATACTTGGCATAGATGGAAAAGTACCTAATACCTTGGATTTACCTCCAAGCGAAGGATTGATTCCGAATATCGTGGCTTCGGATGAGTTCAAGCGTAAAAAAAATGATGTAATACTTCCATTGGTTTGGCAATGGAACCATAATCCTGTGGACAGTTTATGGTCGCTTTCAAACCGTAAAGGTTTTTTACGATTGACCACAGGGCGAACGGACGAAACATTGGTGGATACCAGAAATACGCTTACACAACGAACGATAGGTCCCGTTTGTCAGGGTGTTACTTCCATAGACGTTTCCAATATGAAGGAGGGTGATAATGCCGGATTGGTGCTTCTCCAAAAAAACTACGGTTGGGTCGGTGCAACCCAAGTAAAGGGCAAAAAGAAAATTGTCATGGTTTTGGGTAACGATGAAGGTGAAAAGATTGTAGAGGAGCTTCCTCTCGACCAGAATACACTCTATCTAAAAGCAAGCTGCGATTTTACCGATAAAAAGGATGTGGCTTGGTTCTATTATAGTTTGGATAACAAAAATTGGAAGAGAATAGGGTCGGAATTAAAAATGTCCTACACCCTACCCCACTTTATGGGATACCGTTTTGGGCTCTTCAATTATGCCACTTCCCAAACCGGAGGCTTGGTGGATTTCGACTATTTCCGAATTAAGAATGAACTGGATTAAAACAATACTATAATCAATATAAAATGAACAGAAAATTACCACTAATCGCTTTACTCACTATTGCAGTGAGCTATATAAGCAGTGCTCAAAATAGCCCATCTATTATTGAGGATTTCAAACCTTCTACAAAAAACCAACCGGGCAAGGAATATCCCCAGGTGAATTCACAAGGTTATGCCCGATTTAGAATTGAGGCACCTGCCGCGGATAGTGTACGGGTCAGTTTAGGCTTAGGTGGCAGAGGTGGCACTAAATTGGAAAAAGGAGAAGACGGATTTTGGGTGGGTACTACCGAAGGCCCTATGGACGAGGGATTCCATTACTACCACGTGAATGTGGATGGCGGTACCTTCAATGACCCTGGCGCCAAGAACTATTACGGTTCTGTACGCTGGGAAAGCGGTATAGAAATTCCTGCACATGACCAAGAGTTCTATGCACTAAAGAATGTTCCTCACGGTAAGGTGGAACAAATCTTATTTCCTTCACCCAGTACGAATACATCAAGAAGAGCATTTGTCTATACCCCTCCAGGATATGCCGAAAATCCAAACAAAAAATATCCGGTATTATACCTACAACATGGTTGGGGCGAGGATGAAACCGCATGGAGCAATCAAGGCCATGCCAATTTGATTATGGACAATCTTATTGCCGAGGGTAAAATTGAACCCTTTATCATTGTAATGACCTACGGGATGACGAACGAAATCAAGTTCGGGGGACTCCGTAATTTTGACATCACCCCTTTTCAAACTGTAATGGTGGATGAACTGATTCCTTATGTAGATAAAAATTTTCGTACTATGGCCGATGCATCCCATAGGGCCATGGCGGGACTTTCCATGGGTGGTATGGAAACAAAGATGATTACCTTGAATAAGCCTGATGTATTCGAATATTACGGTTTGTTAAGTGGTGGTACGTACGCTCCTGAGGATATCGACAAAGAAGATGTGAAACTAATATTTCTAAGCTGCGGCAGTAAGGAACGTCCAGAGCGCATAAAGGAAGCTACAGAAAAATTAAAAGAGGCCGGTTACCCAGTGGCCTCCTATATTTCTGAAGGCACGGCCCACGAATTCCAGACATGGCGTCGCAGTTTGAAAGAAATGGCCCCCATGTTGTTTGCCAAGTAAAATCCTGAATTCCGAGAACACATGAAAAACAGCATTTTTACGCTGACGCTAATCGCTTTTTTTGGATACGGATACAGTTTTGCCCAATCCAAAAGCAGTGATGGGTACAAGCCATCGGAGACCAATCAACCTGGAAAAGAATTTCCGCAAGTCAATTCCGAAGGAAAAGTACGAGCCCAAATTTTGGCTCCTCATGCTACCGATGTCCGTTTGGATATCGGAGGGGTTAAATATGAGATGGTCAAAGATGAAGACGGTCTATGGACCGGGGAATCGGAACCGCAGGATGAAGGATTTCATTATTTCCAATTGAATGTGGATGGGGCATCGGTTCCCGATCCGGGCACCAAATACTACTACGGCGCTGGCCGATGGGGAAGCGGAATCGAAATACCATCAAGCGACAAGGAAATTTATGCCCTTAAAAAGGTGCCTCATGGTTTGGTTTCGGAAAAAATCTATTTCTCGGAGATTACCAAGGGCTGGAGACGCTGTTTTGTGTATACCCCGCCAAACTACCTTAAAGAAACCAACAAACGTTATCCTGTACTCTATTTGCAACATGGTAGTTTTGAGGATGAAACGGGGTGGACCTCCCAAGGGCATACCAATCTGATTTTGGATAATCTGTTAGCCGAAAATAAAGCGGAACCGATGATTATCGTGATGGATAACGGCTATGCTTACAGACCGGAAGAACTGGAGAAAAGTCAGTCCGGTGGCAGACCCGCCTCCGCTTTCGAGGAAGTGATGATGACCGAAATCATTCCCATGATCGATGCTGAATTCAGGACCAAAACGGACCGGACGCAAAGGGCTATTGCTGGCCTATCCATGGGAGCCAACCAGACCATGCGTATCTGCATGAACAACTTGGATACTTTCGCTTCATACGGAGGTTTTAGCGGTACTTCCAACTATCCCAGTAGTGATGCCATTGATACTACTACTTTCTTGAACGGGGTATTTGATGATGGTGTGTCGCTTGATGAAAAAATGGATGTTTTCTTTTTGAGCATGGGTACTAAAGAACCAAACCCTTTTCCCGGGTCTATCGGCGCCTTCAAGAACATGCTTGACAAACAAGGTATTGACTACACCTTTTACGAATCGCCCAAGACGGCACACGAATGGTTGACTTGGCGTAGAAGCCTTTATGAATTTGCCCAGCTCATTTTTAAAAATTGAAGCAGGCGATGAAACTTTAATACACTACTATGAATTTTAAGAATTTTTATTTACAAATTTTCACCTCGGCTCTGCTGTTAACTGCAGCCCTTGGCTTTGGTCAGCAAGCGAATGTCAACTTGGACTATAACCCTCAGAAAGATACGGAAGGGTTGATTCCTTTTAGTGCAGCGGTAAATTCTCCCGAAGTGCATGATGACCGCACCGTTACTTTTCGGGTAAAAGCTCCCGACGCAAAAAATGTGGAATTGAACCCCGGTGCCATCAACACTGCCTTGGGCAAGGGAAGAGAGCCCATCCCTTTTACCAAAGGTGATGATGGGGTCTGGTCATTGACTATTGGACCGCTTCCGGTGGATATGTATTCGTATCATTTTAGGGTAGATGGTGCACAAATTGCAGATCCCAATAATACTCAGGCCGCTTTTACGGCCATGCCACCATACAGTACTTTGGTGGTGCATGGTGACGAACCTTCGTATTATGATGCGAAAAATGTACCCCATGGAAATGTCACGCGTCACGTTTATCATTCGGATGTCACCAATGGCGAACGGGAATTGTATGTATACACGCCTCCCAGCTATGATTCCAGTAAAGAATATCCCGTACTCTATTTGGTCGGAGGTAGTGGCGAGCTACCATCCAATTGGATTTATGATGGAAGAGCGAACTTTATTATGGATAATCTTTTGGCAGAAGGCAAGGCAAACCAAATGATTATTGCCATACCCAACAATCAGGTCATTCATCGGAATCATCCTGAGCATGCACAACTGACCTTTGATATTTTTGAAAAGGAGCTACGAAACCATGTGATTCCAATAGTAGATAAAAATTACAGTACGATAGAATCTCCTAAAGGAAGGGCCATTTCCGGATTATCCATGGGAGGCCGTCACAGTATGTTCATCGGTTTTAGGTCGCTCGATCTTTTTGCGAACTTTGGAATTCTCAGTGCTGGAGATACCGATGCGGAAACTTCTTTGAAAGATTTCTTAAATGATCCAAAAGTCAATGACAAGGTCGATTATCTTTTCGTAGGTCAAGGAACCAAGGAAGCGGAAGGTTTTTTCAATGCTAGGGTCCAAGGCCTCGTCGATGCATTGAACAACCATGACATAGAACACGAATACTATGTGGGCGGCAAGGGTGGACATGACTGGTCTACTTGGCGGCACCTCTTATATTATAGGTTTCTGCCCAACCTTTGGAAAGACCTTGATAACTGAACAAAAATCCTTCCAACGTGAAAAAAATACTATACTTCTTTATTTTCTTAAGTACTATCCTAGTAGGTGCCCAGAATAGTGATTTGTCAAGGGATAGTATCGCCAAGTATACCCGACAAGATTTTGCACAAATGAAGGAGCAATTGGGGATTACGATTCCCAATCGTCCAGGACCATCAGGAAATCCTACTGACCCCAATGCCGCTAATACGGATGAGAACAAAGTTGGTTTCTATTCCCTACCCGACCCTTTAGTTACTTCAAACGGAACTCCAGTAGCAACAGAAAAAGCTTGGTGGAACATTAGAAGACCAGAAATAGTAGCACAGTTTGAAGAGGAGATGTACGGTCATGTACCCGAAAACATCCCCGATATAAGCTGGACCATCGTGTCGGAAAAAGACACCACCGCCGGTCCGTATCCGGTAATGGAAACGCTACTTATCGGCAAGGTGGACAATTCCAACCATCCCAATATCGAAGTTAATATTGAGTTGCTGATAGGCCTTCCCAAAATCATTGAAAAAGCAGTCCCTTTGGTCACCCGTTTTGGCTTTATCACTTGGCCTTTTGGTCATCCTCCTAAAGAACCTAGCAGTTATTTGCTATCCTCGTACGAACCGTTATGGAAACAACAACTCATCTCACAGCACTGGGGCTATGCCATTTTGGTACCCACAAGTGTACAGGCTGATCATGGGGCCGGACTCACCTCGGGCATCATTGGCTTGACAAACAAAGGAAAACATAGAAGTCCCCAAGATTGGGGCGTGCTTCGTGCTTGGGTCTGGGGCGCAGAAAGAGCCATGGACTACTATGAAACTAATCCTAAAATCGATGCCTCAAAAATCGGTATTGAAGGAACCTCTCGCTATGGTAAGGCGGCCTTGGTCACTATGGCCTTTGACCCACGGTTTTCTTTGGGCTTTATTGGTAGCTCTGGTGCTGGAGGAGCTTCCCTATTACGAAGGAATTTTGGTGAGATGGTAGAAAATTTGGCTTCTAGCGGCGAGTACCACTGGTTTGCTGGCAATTTCATTAAGTACGCTAGCACGCTCACGGTAAATGACTTGCCCGTTGATGCCCATGAACTCATTGCCCTATGTGCGCCAAGACCCGTCTTTATTAGCGTAGGTTCGCCACTCATCGAAGGAAATTGGGTGGATGGAAAGGGCATGTTCCTTGCAGGACTTCATGCCACCCCAGTATATACCTTACTCGGCAAAAAAGGTATGGAAAGCGAAGAATATCCGGTAATTGGTCAAGCTTTAACTTCTGGAGAAGTTGCTTTTAGGCAACATGCGGGCGGGCATAGCACAGGACCCAACTGGAGTACATGGATTGCGTGGGCACATAAGTACTGGAAAGATAAATAAGAATTAATACAACTTTTGAATACTTTAAAAATGAGAAAAAGAAATACACTTTTAGCAATGGTCGTTTTATCGCTGTTTGCCATGGTAAGCTTTACGGTTGCGGAATACAGTACGTATCCACCTAAAAAAAACGTCCCCATATTTACGAAAGTCATCTATGAGGGTAACGATCAGGTCTACAACGATTATCCATTGGAAGAAGGGGAATTTTATAACCCCATTTTACAGGGTTGTTACCCAGACCCTTCCATTACCAGAAAGGGAGACGACTATTATATGGTTTGCTCCTCTTTTGCCATGTTTCCCGGCGTGCCGATTTTCCACTCAAAAGATTTAGTTAATTGGACCGACTTAGGTGGTGTTCTAGATGATATTACAGAGTTCAATCCTCATGATACCGGTATTAGTCAAGGTGTTTATGCCCCTGGTATAACCTACAACCCTCATAATGATACATTTTATATGATTGTTACGGCTTTTTCTGGGGGACTAGGAAATATCATCGTAAAAACAAAAGATCCTATGAAAGGATGGGGTAGCCCAAAAAAGCTAGATTTTGGCGGAATTGACCCTTCCATTTTCTTTGATGATGACGGTAAGGCTTATGTTGTACATAATGATGCCCCGGATAAAGGAAAAGAATTATACAATGGGCACAGGGTCATCAAGATATGGGAATATGATATTGAGAAGGATCAAGTAATAGCCGGCACAGACGAAATCATTGTAGATGGTGGCGTAGATATTACCGAAAAACCTATTTGGATCGAGGCACCACATATCTATAAAAAAGACGGAAGTTATTACTTAATGTGCGCGGAAGGTGGTACGGGCGACTGGCATAGTGAAGTGATTTTTAAAAGTGATAGCCCAAAAGGACCCTACATTCCTGCTCCAAGTAACCCGATTTTGACCCAACGTTACTTTCCAAAAGACAGAGAAAATATGGTGGACTGGGCCGGTCATGCCGATTTGGTTAAAGGTCCGGACGACCAATATTACGGCGTATTCCTTGCCATTAGGCCCAATGAAGAAAATCGCGTTAATACGGGTCGGGAGACCTTTATTCTACCCGTAGATTGGTCCGGTGAATATCCTGTCTTCGAAAATGGTTTGGTCCCTATAGAGCCAAAGCTTAAAATGCCGAAAGGCGTAACCAATAAAACCGGTCAAGATGGTTTTATACCCAATGGAAACTTCACCTTTGAAGAAGATTTCTCTTCGGATAAGCTGGATTATAGATGGATTGGTTTAAGGGGTACACGGGAAGCGTTCATCAAACAAACAAAGAAAGGCTTGGAAATAACCCCGTTTAGTACCAACATCAAGGAACGAAAACCTACCTCAACGTTATTTCATCGGCAACAGCATAAAACCTTTTCCTTTACAACTACTTTGGAATATGAGCCGAAATCGGAAAAAGACATGGCCGGAGTTACGGCCTATCAAAATGAAAATTCCAATTATGTATTCGGTATCACAAAAAAAGGAAAGCAAAACTATTTAGTTCTTCAGAAAAACAGTAAACCCAATTGGCGTGGCGAAACAGTTTCTAAAATCATAGCAACGGAACCGATTGATTTGGATGGCCCAATTGACTTGAATATATCGGCCGAAGGGGATAAATATCAATTCAGTTATGCGGTAAACGGTTCGGATTTCAAAACGGTTGGCGGAACAGTTTCTGGGGATATTCTCTCTACCGATGTTGCCGGAGGTTTTACCGGTGCCTTGTTAGGATTGTATGCAACATCAGGTAACGACATCATACTGGAGGATTAGTACAATTATTTTTTGAAAAGTAATTACCGAGTAACTTAAAATCTACTTAGTGGGGAAAAATATTTTTTATCATATAGTTTTATTCTTCTTATCATTTTCCGCTATAAATGCTCAGGAAATAATAAATCTATATTCTTCTGAAATTCCAAATTCAAAACCCTCTGAAATAAAAGAATCTGGAGAAGGTTTGTATAGGAATGTAACCAATCCTACCCTGGAATATTTTAAACCAAATCCCGAAAAAGCAACAGGCTCAGCCGTTATTCTTATTCCCGGCGGCGGTTATAGTGTTGTTGTTTATCAAGGTGAAGGCATTAGCAATGCAAAAATTTTAGCTGAAAAAGGTATTGCCTCTTTTGTTCTAAAATATCGCTTACCAAATGATGAGATCATGGTTGATAGAAAAATTGGCCCTTTACAAGATGCCCAACAAGCCATAAAAATAGTACGTGAAAATGCTGAAAAGTGGGGGTTGAACAAAGATAAAATTGGTGTAATGGGGTTTTCTGCTGGTGGGCATTTAGCTTCAACTGTTTCCACCCATTTTGAAAAAGCCCACATAGAAAATGCAAAGAACACAAGCTTACGGCCCGACTTTCAAATTTTGGTTTACCCAGTGATTAGCATGACCAGTAATTTAACCCACGATGGTTCTCGAAATGCTTTAATTGGTGAAAATCCCAGTGAAGAAGATGTTCAACTTTTCTCCAATGAATTACAAGTGAATACAAATACACCAATTGCTTACATAACGCATGCTGCAGATGATATCACTGTTGATGTGGACAATAGTATTGAATATTTTGAACAATTGAGACACAATAAAGTAAATGTGGAAATGCATATATATCCAAAAGGAGGTCATGGATTTATTTTTAAACACTCCAGCTGGATTACTCCCTTATTTGATTGGATAAAAAGGAACCAATTAATCAATGACTGATATTTTTAATTGTAAACTAGATACACAACACTAAAAATGAAAAAACTAAGAATCCACATCGGCGTTTTGGCAATGCTCCTGATATCTTCCATAAAAATTATGGGTCAGGACCCAAACTTCCATATTTATTTAAGTTTTGGTCAGTCAAACATGGAAGGCAATGCGCGTATAGAAGCACAGGACACTATTGATGTAACGGACCGTTTTAAGGTTTTGGCAGCAGTAGACTGTCCGGAACTTAATCGAAAGAAAGGAAATTGGTACACGGCCATACCGCCCCTATGCCGTTGTAAAACAGGCCTTACACCTACAGATTATTTCGGAAGAACAATGGTAGAAAGTTTGCCCGACAGCATTACAGTTGGGGTCATAAATGTAGCGGTAGGAGGTTGCAAAATTGAGCTTTTCGACAAGGATGGTTATGAGGATTATGTCAAAACAGCCCCAGATTGGATGCTGAATATGATTAAGGAATACGACGGAAATCCATATGGTCGTCTCGTAGAGATGGCAAAGATTGCTCAAAAAGATGGTGTTATAAAGGGTATTTTATTACATCAGGGAGAATCGAACACCGGGGACACCCTATGGCCCAAAAAAGTAAAAGTAGTATATGACAACCTGCTTAAAGACTTGGGGCTCGAGGCTTCCAAAACACCTTTAATTGCCGGTGAGATGGTACATGCGGATCAAGGTGGTATTTGTTCGAGTATGAACGAAATTGTTGCAACGCTTCCAGAAACGATACCCAATGCACATATTGTTTCGTCAAAGGGAGTGCCGGATGCAAAGGATAATCTTCATTTTAATGCCGTAGGCTACCGTATTCTTGGCAGAAGATATGCCATTAAACTATTGAATGCTCTTCGTAATCAGGCCAACAATCCAATTGCCGAAAGGCACGCTCCTAAAGGGTTTGATATGGAAAAATCCGGAATAGCGAAAGGTCGTATCGACAGTATTCTGTATGATTCAAAAACGGTCGGTGCCCAGAGGAAAGCGCTCATTTATACTCCTCCAGGTTATTCCAAATCAAAACGCTATCCAGTATTATATTTATTACATGGCATCGGTGGCGATGAAAAGGAATGGTATAAAAATGGAGCTCCGGCCGCAATTTTGGACAATCTTTATGCGGAAAGAAAATTGGAACCCATGATCGTGGTCATGCCAAACGGTCGCGCCATGAAAAATGACCGGGCCGAGGGTAATATTTTTGCCCAGGATAAAGTGGCCGCATTTGCCACTTTTGAAAAAGACTTGTTGAACGATTTGATTCCGTATGTCGAGAAAAAATTCAAAGTCTACAAGGATAAGGAGCACCGTGCCATTGGAGGTCTCTCTATGGGTGGTGGGCAAACCCTAAATTTTGGTTTGGGCAATTTGGATACTTTTTCTTGGGTAGGTGCCTTTTCTTCGGCTCCAAATACAAAAGTACCTGAAGAATTACTGCCAAATCCTGAAAAGGCTAAAGAATTGGAAGCATTATGGATCAGTTGTGGCGATGCCGACGGTCTGATGCCTTTTAGTAAACGTACGAGTGATTACTTGAGTGAACACGATGTTCCCCATATCTTTTATGTGGAACCAGGTGGACATGATTTTGAGGTGTGGAAAAATGACTTGTACATGTTTTCTCAATTACTCTTTAAACCGGTTGATAAATCACTTTTCAACAAATACAGCGTGCTCGGATTACCAGCAAGCACCAATATAAGAAGGTCGTCCTATCCTCAAATACTACCAGATAAGCGTGTTATTTTCAAGACCAAGGCTCCGGATGCCAAAAATCTACAAATAGACCTGGGTAAAAAATACGACATGGAAATAGATGATGAAGGTTTTTGGACCGTTACCACAGACTCCATCACCGAAGGTTTTCACTACTATTCCCTGATTATCGACGGGGTAGCGGTTGCAGATCCTGCCAGCGAATCATTTTATGGAATGGGTCGTATGGCCAGTGGAATCGAGATACCGTTCAAGGGAGATGGATACTACAGCTTAAAGGATGTTCCCCATGGTGATATTCGCATTAACAAGTACTATTCCGAAGCTTCCCGTTCTTGGCGAGAAATGTATGTCTATACACCTCCGGGGTACGATGGGTCAACCGGCAACTATCCGGTGCTCTACCTCTTACACGGCGGTGGTGAAGACCAACGGGGCTGGGCCATGCAAGGGAAAACTAATCTAATATTGGACAATTTAATTGCCGAAAATGAGGCTGAACCTATGATTATTGCCATGTTGGACGGAAATGTTTCCTCTGGCGGTCTCGCCGGGTTCAACGAAAATTCACTGAAGGCTTTTGAAAATGAACTAAAACAAGCAGCGATACCTTTTGTGGAAAACAAATACCGGGTAAAGACAGGAGCTGAAAATAGAGCCTTAGCCGGACTCTCCATGGGTGGATTGCAAACACTTTATGCAGGTATTCAGAATACGGATATGTTCGCTTATTTAGGTGTTTTCAGTTCGGGATGGTTCGCAAATAACGATGAGTTATCGGGTCCCCAATATGCACTTATGAAAAAGCATACCGAGAAAATCAATAACAATTTGAACCGCTTCTTTATTTCGATGGGAGGTAAAGAGGATATCGCCTACCAAAACTGTCAAGTAATGATGAAAAAATTTGACGAGATAGGTATCAAATATGAGTACAGCGAATATCCAGGAGGACATACATGGCCCGTATGGCGACATGACCTTTATACATTTGCACAGCGCTTATTTACAAAATGAAACCTTTTGAAAAATAGTGACTATGGAAAAAACAAAAGGCCTATTAAGCAATTTCCTAATGAATTCTATACTTTGAACTTATCCAATACAATGTAATCTATGTTGACTCCCAATCCCTGTAAGCACAATTGAAAATTGCTATTTACAGAGGTTGGGAGTAATAAAACAATAGGTTTAGGAACAAATAAATCAGTTTCTTAAGAAGGGGGATTTCAATTTACCACAGCATCAACCTATAGCTAATGCTAGCCGATCATTCTTTTTAGGGTATAATCAATAAAGGCATTGATTCCAAATTGCCATCTTGGAATCCTATTCGTTAAGTTTACCCAATTAACCAATTGGCCAAGTTTGGGAGATGCAATTACCACTTTATCATTTATTTTATGGGTAAAGCCCATACCTTCTTTGTCCCGGTCCAACGTAGGGGCGAACATCGTTCCGCAAAAAAGTACAAACCCATCGGGATATTGATGATTATCGCTCAATACCTGACTCACCAAGTCCTCCGGAGACCTGCTTATTTCCCCCATATCACTGGAATCTTCTAAAAGAAAGCCATCTTTTCCTTCAATTTTTAATGATACTTTTGAAGCTTTTAAATGCTCCAGGGAGAACGTATCGTCAAACATTCTAAATAACGGACCGATGGCGCAAGAGCCATTTTGATCTTTTGCTTCCCCAAGTAATAAGGCGCTCCTTCCCTCAAAATCCCTCAGGTTAACATCGTTGCCCAATGTGGCACCCACTATTTGCCCTTTATTGGTCACTACCAATACCACTTCTGGTTCTGGGTTGTTCCAACCAGAATCATGGTGAACTCCTACTTCTGCACCAAAACCAACGGAAGAAAAGGGTTGGGACTTAGTGAATACTTCGGCATCCGGCCCTATACCTACTTCCAAATATTGTGACCAGATACCCCGTTTCTTCAGTTCTTCCTTTAATTTCATGGCATGGTCAGAGCCAGGTCTAACATTATTTAGACCCTCCCCTATGGTAGCCGTTATTTCTTCCCTTATCTCATTCGCCAACATGGGATCACCTTTTGCCTTCTCCTCAATTACACGTTCCAATAGGCTTTTAATGAAAGTTACCCCGCACGCCTTTACCGCCTGGGTATCGTTAGGCGCCAGTAGAAAAGGTTTTTCTTCATCCCTATTATGGAATATGGAGTTCTCCAATATTTCTTCCAGCTTTCCTATTTGGGTAATATTTTGGTCGTTCACCTTTAGAAACTCTTTATAAGAACTAGTATTGATAAGTTCACTGGTAGATTTAAAATAATAGGACAGATCATAAACTATTCCCTTATGGGCCCAAATCACGTGGGGTCCCGCTATATTTTTAAAAGCGTTTTTTTTTGGAACGTGGCATCTTCCTATCCATATGCCTTCATTAGCCAATTCTGGGATTATTTGATTTTTATCCATGTATAGTTTTGATATTTAGTGGGTTGTACAATCGTTGTTGTATTGCCATGTATTTGCCTAATTTTATTCTAAAACATCGCCTTACGAGGTGTCGAATCTTGTTTTCAATAAATGTCTGGATGCTTATTTACCCATCTTAAAAATAAGAAACCATTTTTAAGCCTTTATTACTAACAAGGAAAATGCCGACCCATTTTAAGAACGACTATTTTAATGCTGCACATCATCGCCCATAACATCGTAGCCTCGCCACTTAAATTCCTTGGCAAGTCCTGATGCTGCCGGCCATGCAATTTGATGCTGGTCGCTGGCCACCCATTTTCTCCTATTTTCTTCCGTATCGAAAGATATTTGAATTTGGTAGTTGAATATAGTTGGTTCCGCTTGGATCTCCTTTGACAAATCTTGAGGAAAAAGACGAAGTAGTTTAGAACTTAAATATCCGTCTTGTACGACCATTGCGGGAACATAAATGGAATAGTACATTTTTTCAAAAGCTGCCGCATTTTCCGCATCTACCACAAAGTCCATTTGCAATGCCATGGCCTTGGGTCGGTTCAAGGGTTTATTAATTTTATGCCCACTTTCATTGGATGCGGCTATACCAATCACCAAAATTTCCAAATCTTCACCATCACCAGACCATGATATCTCCTCTCCCAAGCTGGCAAAGAAGGAATCGTCTTTCTTTAACTCTACCGTGGACGAACCTACTGTAGCGGACCCTGTTCCTTTCATAATGTAATAAACCTCCTCTGTACCTTCCAATCGATGCATTTCTGTTTTGGTCCCTGCCGGCACTACTAGATGATCCACATGGTGCCAAGCGGTTCTAAAGATTTCGGGTCCCAAAATTCTTTTAAACTTTGCTCCCTTTCCATAATGGGCCTTTTCGTCCTCTTTAAGTTGGCTCCTGTTCAATTTAGCATTTACAAACACAGGGGCGCCATCTCTTTTGGTTTTGGATAAATCGTCTCCCAAATCAAAGGCATCTCCCCTTGCCTTTACCTCGCTTACGGCAAAATTCAACCACTTTAAAGGTTTTCCAGAGGCATTATAAATACCATGGGAATCGCCAAGTTTGCAGGGAACTAATGCCGGCCCCTTTAGGGTCGATGTTCTTCCATTAATCGTAAACTCCGCCTCCCCATCCAGAATAACGTACATCTCTTCAATGGAATGGTGAAAATGATGGCCTATCCCAGATTTAGGCTGAATTATTCCAGAATGTAAATACAAAAAATTAGTGGCCAGATCATTTCTACCTACTAACTGGGTAAAACCCATTGTACCCGCACCTGCGTGCACACTAGACAAATCCCGATAGGTAGAAGGGTCATTGTGGACCACCCTTTCATTGAGGTTTTGCGCTATACAGATACTGCCCAAAAGACAGCACAAAAAACTAAGTATTGGTTTCATAAGAGTGAATTATATTTTAATCGATTCGAAAAATTATCATTTTTAACCCCTACGAAAGAAGTCATTTTTTATCCGGTATCCCGTAAACCACGTACCCTTTGGAAATGGCTCCCGACTTTTTTGAATGATCGTAACTATCGCTTCTAAAATTGGAAGTAGCATTTATGACCAAATATTCCTTACCGTTCAAAGTAAACATACTTGGTTGGGCATTGGTTTCATTGCTCAAAGTAGTTTCCCATAGTACGCTTCCATCTTCACTATCAAATGCATATACCTTGCCTCCTTTGGCAGTAGCAAATACGATACCCGTAGAGGTAATTACCATACCCTTACGTTGTGTACCATTTGGAGCTCCCTTGGTCTCATCCCCTTTTGCATAAAGGGAGTCCACGCCAATGGGCCGTCTCCATTTTATCGTTCCGTTATTGAGGTCATATGCAAGGATCGAAGACCAAGGTGGGTCAATTAAACCCGGCCAGTCCAAACCATAATCCGTGGTGTACCTTACTTCTGGATGATCAGTGCCTTCAGGATACTCTTGCATGGGAGCGCCACGCTGGGTATCCGGGGGAATATCTACGCCTCCTGAAGCCACAACTGGTCCTTCGATTGGCACTTCTTCACCTTGGCCACGTCTAAAATTTCTACGTTCAGGATCACCTCCCAAAAACTGAAACAACGCCTTTAAAGAGGCTTCGTCCACATGTACCAGACCAGGCATGACCCCTTTTCCGTTGATTACAATGTTTCTAAAATCCTCATAAAACATATGGTGTCCCAAATTTTTTAGGGAAGGTCCCGCACCACCCTCCATATTTGGACCATGACAGGCAATACACGAAGACCCGTAGAGCGATTTCACCTTATCAACATCATTATTCGTCAACTCATTTTTAGGTGGTTCCACTTTGTTTAACCTGTACGTTGAGGCATACTCCTGGGTCATTATGTACATTATTCCATTGTCTGGATCTGCAGCAGTATTACCATAGTTGGCACCACCCAAGGCTCCGGGCATCATTAGGGTTTCATATTTATCCGATGGCGGCACATACAGACCGGTTTTTGCCGAGTCCAGCCGCTTAAGCCAATCCTGTCGAAGGCTATCCGAAAAATATGGATTCAAATTTTCCTTGGTTACCTCATGTCTTGTAAAACTAGGGAGTGATGTTATGGGTTGGGTAGGCCAAGATTCTTCCCCAGGCATTTCGCTTTTTGGAAATGGTTTTTCTTCAATTGGAAATAAAGGTTCCCCGGATACCCGATCAAACACAAAAACAAATCCATGTTTTGTGGCTATGGAAACCGCATCTATTTTTTTCCCATCCTTGTTCACTGTTAGTAGTTGAGGTGCAGGTGATAGATCATAATCCCACAAATCATGATGTACCGTTTGGTAATGCCATAATCTTTCTCCTGTCTTAGCATCTACGGCAACCAGGGAATTTGCAAAAAGATTACTTCCTAGTCTATCGGCCCCGTAATAATCATACGTAGGTGAACCAATGGGCAAATACGCGATTCCCCTTTCCTCATCTACGGAGATTTCACTCCAAACATTGGCACCGCCCACATATTTGTAAGCATCCTTTGGCCATGTTTCATAGCCATATTCGCCAGGATGGGGAATGGTATGAAATATCCACTCCATTTTACCAGTGACCACGTTATAGGCCCTGACATGACCCGGCGGCGAAAAATATCCTTCTCCGGGCGCGGACCCCAATATCAATAGATTGTCATAAATGACACCTGGCATCATAGATTGAATACGGGTTATTGAGGTTGGATCACGGTCCAACCCTTCCCTAAGATCTACATATCCATTGTTTCCAAAATTCTCTATGGATTTTCCTGTTCTTGCATCTATGGCCTGTATGGAATTGTTCAAGGTAAACAACAATCTTTGATCACTCTTGTCCTTACTTTCCCAGTAATTGATACCTCTTCTGGTAATTCCCGGTAAATTGGCATGAATCCAAAGTTCTTCCCCTGTTAGGGCATTAATTGCAATTAAAGAACTATTCTTTCCTAACACAAACATGGTACTGTCCACGATAATAGGACTGAAAAAATAAAACCTATCATCGCCGGAAGGATAGCTCCAAAGCATTTCCAATTGACCTACATTTTCCTTGGTAATACTAGGCGACTCAAAAAACTTGGATTGATCCGGACTGCCCCCATAGTGGGACCATGTCTTATGGTCCGTACTTTGTACTTCAGGAGATTGACATCCAACAAGAACGAGTATAAACATCGTTACTGAAAGAGGAATCAGAAATCTGGATAAGTCTTTTTTTTGCATTATTTTAAGGTGTAAAATCCCGGCGATAAGGGTTTTAATTTCAACCGTACTTACTATCGGCTACCAAGTTCTTTTCTTCAATATTTCTTGAATCTGTTCCCTTGAAACAGGAAGATCATCTATATGTTCGTTGAGCCACTTGCTAAAGTCTTTTTCTATATCCTCTGCCCAACGGGTATCTATTTGTCCTGCGGTATATACACCTTCTTTGATACGCAAGTGGCCAAACATATCACGGAGCCTAACAACTTCCGAAGTTGTTGCGACCTTTTCGGCTAAGTGGGGAGGTATAAAAGTCACTACTCCCATTTTTCCCAAGACCACGTCGCCTGGCATAACGGTTACCGTTCTGATTCGGGTAGGTTGGTTTATACCGATGAGCATCGTATTCAAATCTCCCGGTGGATTGTGGTGGGATGCATCATAGCTGGTGTAATAGGAGGTAAAACCACCTATTTCCATGAGTCCCTCCACATCCCTAAGAGCGCCGTCGTAAACGATGCCATTTCCAGTTTTGGCATAAATGGCATTCCCTACATTGTCCCCAATGGTAGGACCGTCCTTATCCGCCCCAAATTGATCGGCAACATAAACATCACCCTTAACCAAAATATCCACGGGCCATGTATTTTGTCCCCGTTTTCCCTCAGCTTTTCCACGGTCATCAATGGCTTTCCATACATCAGGGCGGCCTGGCATAAAGGTGGCTGTTACGGCGCGACCTACCAAAACACTATCTGGATTGATCATTTTCCAATCCTCCGCTATTTGATATCGATATCCTTCGTTCTTCATGACGGCCCAAGCCTCTTCCACACTTACGGATTTTATCCGTTCCAACAGGGCATCGGACACCTTGGGTCTTCCATCATCAAAACGTTCTCCGGTCCATTGTGGAGTCAAAAAAATAAGTTCTTCCTTACTGATCTGCTGCCCCATCATTTGTGTTGCAAGACCCACGAGCACCACTAGGAGCATATATTTTTTTCCAAACATAATCTTCTATATTTAAAGTGTTATTGATTATTCAAAAAACGGAACTCCTTCAGGTGCATATTTTCGCATGGCATCCTCATTGATGTCTACCCCAATACCCGGTTTATCCGAAACTTTTACAAAACTATCCTTTACCCAATCTCCTTCATCATAGGTTACTATTTCCTTAAACATGGGGTCTGTATGAAAGTACGATTGCCATTCCATTAAATGGAAATTTGGAACCGAGGCACACACATGGGCGCAGGCCATGGCACCTAGGAATGAAGCCACCATGTGTGGAGAGAAAGGAACATAATATAAATTGGCCAAATTGGCAATACGTTGACCTTCACCTAATCCGCCACATTTTTGAAGATCTGGCATAATAATATCCACTCCATTGTCTAACAATTGCTTGAACCCGTGACCTAGATACACATTTTCACCAGCAGAAATTGGAGTACTTGTTTCTTCGGCAAGTGTTTTAAAAGCATCAAAATTTTCTGCTGGTATGGGCTCTTCCAACCAAGTAAGATTTAAATCCTCTACTTTTTTTGCTATGGTCTGGGCGGTAACATGATCATAACGTCCATGCATATCCACACACAAATCAATTTTTGGACCTACCGCTTCCCTCACCGCGGCAAGTTGATCATACATACGTATAATTTCACCCGGACTGGCGGTCCAATTATATCGATCATACTTATCCGGATCACTAGCATAATCCAAATCGAACTTTAAGGCATTGAAACCCCAATTTTTGATGGCATCCTTTGCTGCGGTAGCGAAATCGTCCGGAGAGGGAAAACGAACCCTATAAAGCGCCGTATCACAATATACCCTTACCTTGTCCCTGAATTTGCCTCCAAGCAACTTATAAACAGGCAAATCCAAGGCTTTGCCAGCCAAGTCCCACAAGGCAGTTTCAATAGCTGAGAGAACTGCTACGTAAGTACCTGACTGCGCGCCGCCAAAATGACCCGCCCGTCTAATATCCTCAAATATTTTATGAACGTTGAAAGGACTTTGGTCCCTTAAAAAAAATCCCATTCTTTTGACCAGGTGGTAGGTACCTGGCACGGCATCAACACCTTCTCCACATCCGTAAATTCCCTGATTGGTATGTATTTTCACGAAAAGACCACTACCCCTTCGTATAAAACCACATTTTACATCGGTTATCTTTAAATCTGAAGGCGCAGAAAGTTTGGGGTTTTTATCAATAGCTGCTACATATTCGTTACCATAGGTACTTGAAACCATACCTAAACCTGCTCCAGCCATTAAAGATTTTGATATAAAAGATCTTCTTGAATTTTTCATTGGTTCTTTTGATTTTTGTTAATGTGATTAATTTTATTTATTAATTGGTTTCCAAAACTTTAGCTTCCTTCACCGTTGGTTTTCCATGCCAGTAAGAGGCCAATACAGATCCAGTGATGTTCATCAACGGTCCAAACACTGCGGGCGCCAATCCCATGGTTGCTATTTTCCCAAGACTGTTGGCAATACCAGATGCCAATCCAGCATTTTGCATGCCCACTTCAAGAGCAATGGTTCGCGCATCCTCTTCGGACATTTTGAAGAGTTTCGCGTACCAATAACCTAGAAGGTATCCAAAGAAATTATGGATCAATACAAGAAACATTAATATGCCTCCTATGTCCAACAAACTATCCCTGCCCGCAGCAGTGATAATCGTAATGATCAATCCAATGGCCAACATTGAGATTAGCGGCATGGCTCGACCAATCCAATTGGCACCTTTTCCCAAAAGTTTATTGACCAAAAGACCCGCACCTATGGGAAGAATAATCATTTTGATAATGCTCCACATCATAGAAAGCACATCGATTTCAATGAATTCACCTGCAAATACCTTCATCATTAGTGGCGTAAGAAAAGGAGCCAATAATGTTGCTATGGATGTAATGGTTATGGACAGAGCAACATTGGCATTGGCTAAAAAAGCCATAACATTTGAGGCCACACCACTTGGGGAACAGCCAATTAAAACGATACCGGCTGCAATTTCCGGAGGAAAATCACTTATCTGTGCCAAAATGTAACCAATGATGGGCATTACTAGTAACTGTGCCGACACCCCTATAGCAACACCCTTAGGTGATTGAAAAACAGCTGCAAAATCCTTGATGCTCATAGTGGTACCCATACCGAACATAATAATCTGTATAAGTGGAATTATAAGTACAGTGAGCTTGAAATCACCAATATTGGTGAAATAGGATGGGTAGTAGAGGGCAGCCGTCACCCCCATAAAAATCATAATTGTAAAAATAAGACCTTTTAATTTTTCATACCCGTTGAAGCCGAATGCAATGAGGGCAAAAAGAATTAGTATGAAAGGTCCTGCCATATCTATATTTCCCGATATGATCATACCAACGACGACCAATAAGAAAACCGCCGCAAAGCCTAAAGAAATTGAATAAATATTGATTTTTCCCAAGAGTAAATATTTTAAAGTTTATAAGCTTGTCTCGCCAGTAGTTTCCATCGGCCCTCCTTTTTAAATACCAATAGACAGCCTATCCTTACCTCGGCCGGTTTACCATTGTTGTTTCCTTGGGCCTCAAAAATATGCCGAACCACACCTACATTACCGGTTACCGCAACGGTCTGTTCCTTTTGCGTAATGGAAGAAAACTGAAATGCACCGTTCAGTACCCCGTTTACATATTCCGATTTATTTTCCAAAGCACCACTGGAATGACCATAGGATAAATTTTCCGATGTCAATTGCTCCAAAACTTCTTTTTCCTTGTCCACCATGGCACCGTATAATTCGGTAACTGCTTTCTCAATTTCCGTAACATTCTTATTTCGATTCTGCGCCGAAATAAAAGAAGTAAGGCCCAAAAGTGTAATAAGTGTTAGTCCCCGCGCAACCTTAGAAAGAAAACGCAACTTCATTGCTATCATATTCCTTTTTATTTAATGGTTTGATATTTAATTTTTTCTGGAATCCATATAATCGTTAAGCTCCTTTCTTGTCATGGGTAATTTGCTGTCCGGATAGGATTTTAACCAGTTTTCAAAATCCTTATTGATTTCATCCGTCCATTTGGTATCGATTTGGCCAGCAGTATATTTCTTCTCCCGTAATCTCTGAAATCCAAAAATGTCCCGTAAGCCTACAATTTCAGAGGAAAGCACCAGTTCAGAAGCCAAATAGGAAGGAATGAAGATGGTTCCATGCCTATTTGCCAATACCACGTCGCCTGGCAAAACAGTTGCCCTTCCTATCCTAATTGGCACATTAATGGCAGACAACATTTCTTCTTGTAGATAGGACGGGTCCGCTCCTTTATGCCATCCATTGAAGCCTTCAATATCCAAAAGACCCGCCACGTCACGTACACCGCCATTAAAAATGACCCCGTTCTGTGAATTGGCATAAATGGCATTCCCCAAATTGGAACCTATAAGGGTACCATCAATGATTCTACCATATCCATCCGCCACGTAAACGTCTCCCGGTACCAACTGTTGAATGGGCCAGGAATTGCTGCCCCCTATGGTATCCCTTTTTTCCTCGGCTCCCTTTAGTTTTATCAATCTTTGATAGTCCGGTCTTAACGGCATATATTGGGCAGTGACCACTCTTCCAGTCATAACACCTTCCGGATGGATAATTTCCCATTCCCCTTCATATTGGTTGTTGTAGCCTCTACTTCTTAAAAAGCCCCAGGCCTCCTCTATCTGTATATTTTTCATCCTGCTTAAAAGGGCATCCGTTACCTTGGGTCTTCCATCATCAAAGCGCTCCCCTTTCCATTGGGAAGTCAGCTCCTTGATATATTCCACAGAACCTGTCACCCCTTGAGCATCGCCTTGGAAATGATATGTTAAACAAAACAAGACCAGTACAATTTTGAAATTTTTCATTTTAACCCGATTTAAAGTTTTTCCATATTCAAATTAACAAAATACCTAAGCTACAATAGTAAGCAAGCTGAGAACACCTCCATATAAGGAAGCGTTCTCCTGCTTAACTTAAACTAACTCAAATACAAAGTTTTAATATTGGTAAACCCTTACTCAATACACTTAATTATAATTCAAAATTTAACTAAAGGTTCTATCATGAGACCTGAGTTCATTCCATTCCTCCGTTGATTTGAAGAATGTCTTATCTGAAGGATGCAAATGGGCCTTCACTACTTCCTCATCCAACTCAATTCCCAGACCTGGCGCCGTTAATGGTACAGTTGCAAAACCTTTATCGATCATTTTAAAACCGCCAACGGTTTTTACCAGACTTTCCCACCATGGAACATCAACAGAGTGATGCTCCAATGCCAAAAAGTTTTGGGTAGCGGCAGCACAATGCACATTGGCCATAAATGAAACCGGTGTACCCGCCTGATGCATGGCCATTGCTATACCATATTCTTCGGCATAATCGGCGATTCTTTTTGTTTCCAAAAGTCCACCGGAAGATGCCAAATCTGGATGGATGATATCCACTGCCCTATTATGTATCAGAGGAAGAAAATCCTTTAGAAGATAAATATCCTCACCTGTCGTTGTTGGTGTCTCTATAGCATCGGTAATAGTGCGCCATTGTTCATTATATTGCCAGGGCACCATATCTTCGAACCAGGCCAATCTATACTTGTCCAAGGCCTTTGCCAATCGAATACCATTGTTCAAATCAAAATGCCCATAATGGTCCGTAGAAATGGGAATCTCATAGCCTACCATATTGCGTACATCCTCCACGACCTTTTGAAGTTCTTCCAAACCCTTTTCGGTGATTTGGATTTGCGTGAAAGGATGCATCGTATTTCCGTAGGACATCATGTTTCTTCGATCGCCCCATTGGGCCAATACTCCTTTATCGTTCTCCCAAAACTTACCATTTACAACAGTACCTGGTTTGCCACGAAGTTCCCCTATGGAAACATCCATTTTCAACCAGGTATATCCTTGTTCATTTATCCTAAAGTCGATCAATCTTTTTTGTTCCTCTGGAGAAGATGCTTCGGGTGTATCTGCATAGAGCCTAACCTTATCCCTATATCTTCCTCCCAATAATTGCCAAGCCGGAACATCATACGCTTTACCACAGATATCCCATAATGCCATTTCAACGGCACATACACCACCCGCTTGCCTTGCAGGTCCGCCAAACTGCTTGATGCTCTTGAATATCTTTTCTACGTTGCATGGATTTTCTCCTAAAATGCGACTCTTCAAAAACAAGGCATAGCGAACATCCGCAGCGTCCCTTACCTCACCAAGACCATAAATACCTTGATTGGTCTCGATTTTGATAATGGCCGTACCGCCCATAACATTGGTCAGTGCATAGCGCATATCGGTAATCTTCAACTCCGACGGGGCAGACATCCTGCTGACCTTGGAAGTTGTTTGCGCTATGGTATCCTCGATACCAAGACCCATCATTCCGGTCATCGCTATTCCACCCAAAGCGGTCTTTTTGAGGAAGTTTCTTCTTTGGTCCGTGATTCTAGGATCTTCCAGTTCCCTGTTTCTAAGGGCCAAGATACCTTCTTCCTCTTTTTTAAATTTCGATACTAGTTTTCGCAGTGTGTTTTCCATCATAATTTAGTTAGGGATTTTAAGTTTTTAGCTCTTAATAAATTATCCCTTTAAATTAATCCTTTTATTCCACATCCCAGAATACCCTCGAAACTAGATTGTCACCCCCTATGGCGGAGACCGCAGCAGTGTAACTATCGGAATTGGCAGAACCCTCTCGGTCTGGATATGTCATTCTATGCACAAATCCGTCACCACCGTTTGCCAGTAAATTATCATTGAAATCATTACGGGCTAAATCAGGGAATCCACTTCTTCTAACATTTGCAAATGCTTCTGTTCCATTGCGGTAATTGGCCAACCAATATTGAGTATTAATAAGCTCCAAAGCGTTTGAAGCATTATAGGCAACTTCAGGTTCGGCCAAATAAGCATCCACTTCAGATGCTGGTATAGGCTCCGTATTGGGATACAAAGAATAAATATCCATATTGGCCCTGATACCATCCTCATAATAAGACTGGGCATCTCCAGAGACCCAACCTCTAAAGGCAGCTTCTGCCAATAAGAGAGATGTTTGGCCATAGGTTACATAAAATGCCGGTGCCGCAGGGGAAGCGGCTGCAAAAACATTAATCTGGCTATAGTCAAGACCTGTTCCTTTTGGTCCTCTGTACCCAAGGGATGTGTCCGATAATTGCAAATCAGAAACACCGACTGGAACACCAAATTGATCATCTAAATCCGTATTTGGATTCGTTTCGTTGGCCACTGCCCCGGGATCTTCAAACATTGCAATCATATACTTTGCCCTTGGGTCATTGGTTGTCTTTAACTGGTCCACCAGTGGCTCAGCGGCATAATTGAAAAAGGAAAAATTACGTAGCTGATTATTGTCTCCCCAGGCATACACGTTGCCATCATATTTGACGTACGCATTATCAGCATTCGAAGTCATAACTCCACCGGAAAACGCTTCCGAAACAATAGATTCCGCCCTAGATGGATTAACTTTTGAATAGCGCATACCCAATCTCAACAATAAAGAGTTTCCAAGTTTTCTCCATTTTTCAACTTGTGCCGACGCAGAGTTTGTAGGTTGACTACCATTACTTCCGTAAAACAAATCATCCGAAACAAAATCACCACTGGCATTAAGGGATGCAACCGCACTTGTTATCTCATTGTATAAATCATCATAGATAGCTTCGTCATCATCATATGAAGGAAAGTAAATGATATCACTGACAGCCTTTCCAGCCTCTGAATATGGCACATCACCATAAGTATCCACGACCCCCATAAATACCTGGGCCTTCCATATACGAATCATACTTAACAGGTTGACACGATCAGTATCTTCACCAAGCAATTCTGTAGCTTGTACCAAGTTTCGAATTACAGAAGGGTACGAATCATTCCATTTGGGATTATTTACCCCATCAATATCCTCGTTAAAATTAAAACCTAGTGTAGCTCCCTGATTGTAAGGAATTACAAAATGTTGTACAATGGTATGTTCCGCTGCCCAAGTTCCTAAATGACTTCTTTGTGCCCCAGCAAACAAAAGGGCCGGATCTACCTCATTAACCGCATAAGGATTGGTGTTCACTTCCACAAAATCTTCGTCGCACCCTTGCAAAATGAGGCAGACTAAAACTATGGATAATATATATTGTATCTTTTTCATGGTTCTAGAATTTAACATTGAGACTAAAATTAAAATTACGGGTAGTAGGCAGTGCTGAATTTTCATAACCGGCCCTAAAATCACCCGAGGACTGAATAGCTTCTGGATCAAGCCCTGGAATGTCCTTATAAAGAATAGCGACATTTCTACAAGAAGCAGATAACGTTAATCCCTTCACAAACTTCAAATCCGCCATATTGTTTACCACATCCGTAAGGTCATAGGATAATGAAATACTTCTCAACTTGATAAAATCAGATTTAAAGGTAAATGGATCTCCAATTTGAAGGTTACGGTAATCTGCATAGAAAGATTGCAAATTGCTTACCGCGGTAGTATTTGGCTGACCATTGCTTTCATATACACTATTAGGAACAATTACACCGTTCTCTCCCTCTCTTCGACCTTCAAGGGAAAACTGGGAATGTCCTTGCCTTGTCATGTTCAAATGCGTGGATGACAACATCGTACCACCAAACCTATAATCAATCAAGAAGCTAAAATTCAGGTTTTTATAGGAAAAATTATTATTCCAGCCACCAACATGTTTCGGTATGGAAGATCCAACCGGTAAAAACCCATTTGTGTTTTCAGCTCCAGGCGTATCACCGTTTGTAGCCAATAATCTACCGTCATCGTTCACTAAAATCTGGCCACTGTCATTCCTCCTATACGTTCTGGTATATAGTTGGTTCATTGGCAATCCTTCCGTATATCTTAGCTCTCCGAGAAATTCGTTTCCGGTTCCATTAAAGAAAATTAATAAAAGTGTACCACTATCATTTCCAACATCCAATACTTCTGTTTTAAGATAGGCGTTGTTCCATGTACTTGACCACATGAAATCATCGGTCTGTATGGGCACCACTTCTACCAAAGTTTCCAAACCAGAGTTTTTAAGGGATCCCAAGTTTTGTTTTGAATTATCATAACCAGATGCGTTGGATAAGGTTACATCCAGCACTTGGTCAGTGGTCACCTTATCAAAAGCAGCTATATCAAAACGGAGGCGACTGTTAAACATCCGCATTTCCAAACCAATTTCTTTCTCCGTAACCGTAAAAGGTCGTAAAAGTGGATTTGGGGCAAAATTACCTGCAACCCCTGCAGTGGTTTGGCCATTAAATGGTGGATTAATAGTGTAATTAAGTATACCCTCATAGGTCCCCACACCATTGGCACTACCTACTTCTGCCCAAGAACCTCTTAATTTACCATAAGTCAACCAACTTTGTTCTTTCATCAATTCAGAAAAGATAAGACTACCGGAAACAGAAGGATAGAAAACACTATTGTCCTCTGGGTTTAGTACCGAGAACCAATCTTGTCTACCCGTAAAGTTCAGGTATAAAAGATTGTCATATCCAAATTCAGCCAATCCATAGAGAGAATTGATTCTGAAGGTACTAAACTGGTAAGGTTGAAAAGCGGCTTCATCAGTTTCGAAACTTGTTCCGTTTTTTATTGAATATAAATCAGGTACTACGAACAATCTTGAATATTGGGCATTTCTTTGAAATTGCGAACGCCAAGTATTACCTCCAAAACTTGCATCAACCGAAAACTTTCCAAATTCCTTGTTTGCACCCAATAAGAAATCAGCGTTTACATCCCGCGTTTGGGTCTGCTGAATGTCATAACGACCTCTATAAAACCCTGTATCACCTTCTAGGGTCGTTGTAGCACCAGCTCCATTAAGCTCATTCCACTCCGTAAAATTGGTAGCATAATCATAGTTATACCTTCCTTGAAGGTATAGCCAGTCTGTAAATTGATATCTTAAAGTAGCCGTACCTAACAGACGGTTCCTATTATCATTAAAAAATTGATTCTTTTGTAATTGGTAATAGGGATTGTTGATAGTTCCTAAAAATCCATTGGTACGCAATTCTGCACCAGTAACAGGATCAATGGCACTTTGACGATAAGCCTCAATAGGCGTAGAAATAGCCAATCTATTGAAAAAACCTACGGCACCCGGGCCTTGTGTACCAATCTGTGGCGGATTGATATTCTCCTCGTTCGTATAGTTTACGTTTAAAAGCATGTTCAGCTTTTCTGTAACGTTATAATTTATACCTACATTAAATATGCGTTTCTCATATTCATTCGCAGGTTGAATACCCTTAGCGGAAGTATTTGCAAATGAAGCACGGAAACTTCCTTTCTCATTGCCCCCGGAAAACCCAACGGTATTGGTTAGGTTTGTTCCAGTTCTTAAGAAATCGTAGAGTTGATATGGATTAGGCGAGTAAGGTCTAGACACACCATCAAAATTGACCGTGGGTACTCCATCAAATCTTTCGCCAAAACTAAATTGTCCTGTACCTTGGGCCTCTCCCTGTGTCTGTGGCCGAACTCCACCAGTTCCTTGACCATACTCAGTTTGTCTTATTTCATCCAAGAAATTCAACGCATGGGAAGTAGTAATGCTTGATGTGAAATCAACCCCAATACCTTGGTTTAAGGTACCTGTTTTTGTTGTTATTATCACCGCACCATTTGCTGCCCTAGCACCATAAATAGCGGCGGCAGTAGCTCCCTTAAGAACCGTCATACTTTCAATATCGTCCGGATTAAGATTTTGTAGGTTATCACCAAGATCTCTTTGATTATCACGTCCATTGGCCCCTCTAGCACCTTGATCTATTGGAAGACCATTGATTACAAATAATGGTGAATTGCTTGCACCGGCAAATGCGGATTGACCACGCAAACGAATTTGAACACTGGCACCAGCCCCTGCTGATGGAGGGCTGATATTTAATCCGGCTACCTTACCTTGCAAAGACTCCATAGCATTTACCGTTCTGGTTTTGGTAAGCTCCTCTGTATCCACAGCGGTGACCGCATATCCCACTTTTTTCGCATCCCTTTTTATTCCCAATCCAGTCACCACAACCTCGTCCAGTCCTTCAACGTTTTCTTCCAATACAACATTGAGTTCACTGGATTGCCCCACGGTTACTTCCTTCCTGGAAAACCCCAGTGAACTGAAAATGAGCACCGCGTTTGGTTGGGATAAGGTTATGGAGTAATTTCCATCGAAGTCGGTTGCAACTCCATTTGAAGTTCCCTTTTCAACTACCGAAACCCCGGGAATCGGCTGCCCGTTGGTATCATTTACGGTTCCAGACACGCTTTGTTGAACAGAAGTGGTTTCATTGTCCGAACTTTTCACACTAGACTTTGGCGTATTGGTTTGTACCTGTTTAGGTTTCAATACGATTTGATTTCCACTAAAAACAAAATCGGTATTTGTATTGTTAAAAAGTACTTGCAGTACATTTTCAAGTGCTAAGTCTTTAACCTTGATGGAAACCTTTCTAGAAGTATCCACTTTATTGACATCATACAGAAATTTATATTCCGTAGTTGCCTCAATTTCTTCCATAACCCTGTACGTTGGCACGTCTTCCAAGTTAATGGTCATCTTGGTTTTTTGGGATAGGGTGTTCGCCTGCGCAGAAATGAGCGCGGCGATAAATAAGAGCGAACATAGTTTGGTCGTTAAACCAATTTTCATGTAACCGGGTCTAAATAACCCTAATAGATCGTTAGTTTTCATATCATATTGTTGATTATTAATTGATTCAGTTTTCTTTCTTACAGAATTGAGTGGGTTCTGTAGGTTGATTTTAGTTTTTAATTTGTAACCATAGGCAAGTCGATTTAAGGTTGCTATTTAATACGTATATGGTCTCCTTCAATTTCATAATCAAAGGGTGTTTCCAGTTTAAATGTTTCCAATACCTCCCAAATTGATTCTTTCTCAAATGTGGCCGTGAACACTCTATTATTCAATTCATGGTTCTCACTTGTAATGGTAACATTGTAATGCCGTTGGAGCCTTTTAACAATATTGGAAAAGACCATTTCCTTCATCATCAGTTTGCCGTTTATCCAACCTGTATATAATTCTGTATGTACTTTTTCTAAATCAATATTGTTAGTTTCTGTATTCCATTCGGCTTTATAGCCAGGTGAAAGCAGGGTAGAGTTTTCCAGGTCATAAATAGAACCGGTTTTGTAAAGTCGAACTGAACCTTCGACCAAAACCGTATTTTGGTTCTGGTCCTCAGGATAGGATGTTATATTAAATTTGGTACCCAGCACTCTAACATCCACACCACCAGATGTGACTATAAAAGGACTGTTTTCATTTTTTGTTACTTCGAAAAAGCCCTCACCAATTAATGAGACCTCCCTGTTTTTATTTTTTTGGAATTTTACGGGATATATTAATGATGACCCAGCATTCAAGTGAACTAAAGTTCCATCTGAAAGGACTACCTTGAAAGTCTTTCCATGGGGTATCCTCAAGGTGTTATATTCCGACTCCGTTTCCACCTCGTCTTCATTTTTTGATTGCGAATAATCAACCAAACCATCCACCTTTTCGCCAAGAACCTCTCCCTTAGTATTGGTTATTTTCAACGTACCCTCTTTGGTAAGTACCTGGGTTTTTCCATTACCCAAAACCAATGTTATGGAATCAGGATCAATTGGCTCAACTATAGAAATATCTTCCTGAAAAGACTTGTACATAAAAAAACAACCCAATAACCCCACGAAAATGGCGGCGTATTTTAGAATTTCCCTTCCAGAAAATTTTGAATCGTCCTTTCTTTTTTGCTTTCCGGTATGAACAAGAAGTTGCCAAGCTTTCTTGGCATCCAGTTCGTCTACATCAGGCAAAGGCACATTTAGCTCATGCAACTTCACCAGTCTTTGATACGTAAGTTGATTATCCTTGCTTTGGTAAAGCCATTTCTGAAAATAAAGCTCTTCTTCACGACTCAAAGTACCCTTTATCCTCTTAACTATAATATTTGCTATCAATCCTATTTATTTAGTAAACAAATCAACGTTGTCTACTATTAAGACCCATGAAGATTAAAATCGGGTAGTGGATTTATCAAAAAAAGATGTATAAAATTAAAGAATGCTTAATTTACAAGAACCATAAATACACATCCTTTAAATTTATCCGTAAAGACTTAAAAGATTTCTTAAGATGATATTTCACCGTATTTACGGTAATTCCCATGATTTCTGCGGCACTTTCATACTTGTTACCTTCCAGTACGCATAGGGTAAAAACTCTTTTGTTCTGCTCAGGTAAAGCCTCTAGTTCTCTTAGCATATTTTCAGAAACTTCCCCTTTTATCAACTCGCTTTCATGGGAAGGTACTTCTGTTGATTGGTTGTTAAGTTGAAAAGTCTCACGGCTCTTTTTTATTTTTTTAAGGCTTTCGTTCCTTATTGCCACATTAAGATATTTATGAATATCAATAACATGGGAAAGATTTTCTTTTTGCAAAAGTTTGATAAAAACGTTTTGAACAACATCTTGGGCATCATCCATATTTTCAACATAACTAAAGGATTTTAGACACCATTCTTTATAATGGTCCAAAAACATTTGCTCTAGAAGTTTATGGCTTGGCATTTCCATCATATGTGTTTTTACGATTCCAAGGTGAAGTATTTGCTGCCTACAAATTACTTGTTTATAACTGTGTTTTTTACACTTAATAGAGGCAATGTATTAAATTGCTATTATATATGCAATAAAAATATCATATTGTAAAAATTTGTATTTAATAAATAGAAAATTCATTGTTCGTGGATACGTTGAATTACAAGGGCTATTTATTAAATATATTTTTTACATTTAAGTGTAATTAAAACACCTTTAAATGCTAAATAATTTTAAAATCCCTTTGAAACTCGCCATTTTTCTGGTTTTCTTTGGCAAATGCCCTATGATAGCCCAAGATGGGACAATCTATCCACTTGAAGCACCGAAGGAACCAAAGGCAATTCCGTTAAAAACAGGAGGTGTGGAAAATCAGCCTGCCAAGGAATCCTGGTTTAGGCAATGGGGCGATCCTATGGCCAGAAATATAACGCAAGCCACACTTACTCCCTTTTTACCAGACACTGATAAGGCAAATGGCGCAGCTGTTATTGTTGCCCCTGGTGGTGGATTTAGATGGCTATCCCTGGGTAATGAAGGCTGGGAAGTGGCAGAAGCACTCGCCAAGGAAGGATATGCTGCTTTCGTACTTAAATATCGTTTACACCCTACCCCAGAGTCCCTTGATGATTTCACCGCATGGATGAACCGACCTCGAACTCCAGAACCTACTGAAAATTCGAATGGGAATAAGGAAGAAACACCCGTGCCGCCTAGACAAATGGACCTTTCCAACCAATTGGAGGATGCAGAGGCCGCCTATGCAATGATAATAGAACGTGCAAAGGAATGGGGCGTGGACACCAAGAGAATAGGAATGATTGGGTTTTCCGCAGGGGCCGGGCTAACTATGCATTCAACACTAAATTCAAAATCTATGAAGTTAGCTTTTATAGGCCCCATTTATGGTGGTATGGGACCTGTTGAAGTTCCTAATAACGCACCTCCTATGTTTTATGTTATTGCAAGTGATGACTTTCTTTTTAGAGGACAGTTTGGGATTATTGATTCCTGGTATAAAGCTGGTATTCCAGTAGAATTCCACTTATATCAAAACGGGGGACATGGATTTGGCCTAGGAAATCCAAACCGTACGAGCAATCGCTGGTTCGATGCTTTTGTTCATTGGTTGGATGTCAATGGCTTTGGGAAAGAAGTGATGGCAAAGCAATAAATATTAGAGCGATAATGGCGTTTAATAAATTTTAAAGGTAGCACCTGAGATAATTCCATTCTTAAACTATACCTTATCTAAAGAAACAAAAAAGCCGAGACATGAATCTCGGCTTTTTCTTTGTACTCGAGGTGGGAATCGAACCCACACTCCCGAAAGAACTGGATTTTGAATCCAGCGTAATTAATATTCATATATCCTTAAAAACCTTATTTTTAGATATTTATGTTTTTCACTAAACCAAAATAAACCACATAAAACCATTAAAAACCACAATTTGTTGTACCTATGTTGTACCTAAAATTCATATCTTTCCTAAAAATAGAAAGGTGTGGCATCGAGTATAAAGGTATCCCTTCGTAAGAAAGCGAACAAAGAAGGTCTTTTTCCCTTAGTAGTTCGTATCACAAAAAATAGGAAAACGACCTATTTATACACAGGACAATACATCGAGTTTAAATACTGGGATGCCGCCAATCGTGAGGTTCGAAAATCCCATCCAAATGCAAGGCGCCTAAATAATCTTCTTATTAAAAAATTGGCGGAGGCAAACCAAACCTTAATCGATTTACAGACCCATAAGAAAGATGTTTCTACAAAACAGATAAAGAAGGAAATTGCTTCTCCCATTGCTAAAACAAGTTTTAAAGAAATTGCCGACAACTATCTGCGTGAATTAGAAAAATCCAACAAGCTACAACGTTTGTCCTCCGATAAAGCTAGAATTGGCCACTTCCTAAAGTATGTTAATAACAACGATTTAGGTTTCCATGAGATTGATGAAAACCTATTACGGCGTTTTTCCTTTTATTTGAAAACTACGCGCCAAGTATCGCAACGTTCCATCGTTAATAACCTAATAGTTATAAGAACTCTTTACAATCATGCTATACGCTTAGGTATTGTAGATAGAAAACTTTATCCGTTCGGATCGGATAAAATCAGAATTAAATTTCCGGAAACAGAAAAAATAGGTTTGACAATACAGGAAATCCAAACAATTGAGAATCTTGAGGGATTAAATAACCCACAAAGACATGCAAGGAACCTATGGCTCTTTAGTTTCTATTTTGCCGGAATGCGAGTTGGAGATGTATTAAAGGTTAAATGGAAGGATATATATGATGACCGACTCCATTATCGTATGGGAAAGAACGAAAAGCTTCTCTCTTTAAAAATACCGGACAAAGTAAGACCTATTCTAAAATCGTATGAATTCATTACACCAACAGAGGATGATTTTGTTTTTCCAGAACTAAAAAACGTTAATCATAAGAGCCCAAAAGAGGTCTTCAATAAAATAAAGACAAGCACTAAAAAGCTTAACAAATATCTTGGGCAAATAGCTGAAATTGCGCTTCTAGATAAAAAACTTACTATGCATATAGCTCGCCACAGTTTTGGAAATATTTCTGGCGATAAAATACCTATACAAATGTTACAAAAACTATATCGACATTCTTCCATTACCACTACGATTAATTACCAAGCAAATTTTATGCATAGGGATACGGATGACGCCTTAGAAAAGGTCATCAATTTTTAAAAGGGTAATGGCAAGTAAAATAAAGCTTGGCATTCTTTCCCCTACCCACACTAACGAAAATATAAATACACTTCGAAGAAGTAGACAGTTTTGCGACCCGCAAAACATAACTTGCTATCCGTTTCACGGATACATTTAACAATAGAATTAATACTTTGAATAATTCGATTGAAATATTCGAGTTATTCTAAACTAAGAAGTTGGATATTGAAAAAGAATCAAGTCTTAAGGAGCTCATTTGTTAAAAGAAATATACAAGTGTAATAGCTTAAGGTTTTGTGGGGAGGGAAAGGAAAGTCCTAAACTGTCATGGCCGGTTTGGTTATTTCAAGAAACCTTAGGAACAGTTCGGTATTTAGGCGGGATAGGGCTGCAGCAGTCACCTTCTTTACGGTATGGTTAATTTCTAAATAAAGGCTAAATAATTCATGCAATTATATATTAAAACCAGAAAACAATAACTCGGCAATCAGAATCCTTCATATCAAAATATCGGAGATAATTACATAATAGGCTAAAAAAACGGAAAGTTTGAAGCAGGTGATTCTTACATCTTAATGATTTACGATAAGGTTTTTTTTCTAATCATTAATGTTACTCTCCTTTTAGATCTTATCTACTTTATTTTTGTAAAATAAGTTGTAAAAAAAGCGATTCCAATATTGGAACCGCTTTTTTTATCCATGTATGATCGGAACTATAATTCCAAATCCAAACAATAATCGATTAATCCTGTTGAAGTAGCAGGTTCCGGACCCAAATCCAAGATAGTGTTTCCATTTGCGGAAATCACCTGGAAGGTGACCTCTTCATCAAAGGAACCTCCATTGTAAACAATCTGGATGGCCTGTGCACCCACTGGCACCTCAAAGGTCAATTCCTCCGTAGTTGCATCTGGATATGGTCCTCCGTTATCCAAGCTGTTGGTCAATGTGATTGGATCGTTGTCGTCTATGGTAATGCTCAAATTACCGCCGTTCCATCCATCTCCATAGGAGTCTACAGTAACAACCGTCCATGTACCTGCTGTAGGTACGATTGGGGCACAGATCACGTTTGCCGTAAATCTGAACGGTGAGCTAAAAAAACCACCGGTAAGCGTACCCGTGTTCTGTCCGGAGGAAAACCTTCTTCCATCCTCGGCTACCAATTCAAATCGCACCCTATACTGATCTCCCGGTTCCACGGCATCCAAGGAAACGCCTGCCGCGCCCAAAATTTCAGTAACGCCTGTACTGTAGGTAAATCCTTGAAGACCAAATTCGGTATCGTCAAAAGTACTTATGTTGGTAATAAGCCCTGACGCATCACCCGGGGTATCACCGGTATTATCGATGAATTCTCCGAAAACATCAACACTAACTATTGCGGCCGATTCATCGGACTGTATTTCAAAGTTCCCTGTAAACGTACTGGCTGTGGAACCTTCCGCTACATCAGGAAAGGATGAGGACAGGGTTCGTAGAACAGCTCCCCTTGTAGTATCCGCAAGGACATCCGTGATGACACTCTCGTCTTCGGTACACCCTTGGAATATAAAAGCCAAGGCTGCCAAAACTGTGTAACTTATATTTTTGATTCTCATTGTCATACTATTTTAAAATTAATTGGCTTGTGGAAACGCTGGACTGGCAGGGTTGGTATCCCAGAACACTTGATTGGTCAAGTCCGCACGTTGTTGCAAGTTAGGATTGGTGATTACCTCGTCCTGTGGGTAGAAGAAAGACCTTGGGAACGGTCCCGGATCTGGTTCCCAACTTGGGGACAAGGTCGTAGGATATCCTGTTTTCCTGTAGTAGTTCCAGGCCTCCTGTGCACCTCCCCATTGGGCGATCCAATACTGTTCCGCAAAGATATCTTCCTGCGCGTCTCCTGAAGCCGCCAAGAATGCTGCTACGGTATCATCAATGTAATCGGAAACTTCAGTTTCCGTAGGCTCAAAAGATTTGTCGGCATTTCCGTCAACTGCGCCGAATGATTGAACCTTCGCAATGGATTTTTCCATGGCGCTTCGTAAAAATTCAGCCTTTGCAGCAGGAGTTGTTGCCATGGCACCTCTCCAAAAATCTACGTATGAAGCAAGAACGATTGGCCTGATACCGGCCCCGCCACCCCCTTGGCCAAGGCCAATGGGCTCAAAGCTGTTATCGTCAAAGCGTCCCGCAGCTGGATATACCCCGTAAGCGGTCTTAAAGAAGCCATCTGGTGGGGTACCCTCATCGTTACCATGGTTACGGCCCCAATAGCCATTGGGAACACTACAGAAGGTAGTATAGCCACCGTCTATAAAATGTTGGGGTACGGAGAAAAGACTGCAGCTTAGGAACTGCTCGTCCGGATCGGCGTCCGCTCCCGGTGTGGCTTCTACCTGACGGTAAAAATAGTACCGGATACGTGGGTCTTCCTTCACTCTCATGGTCTCCATCAACCAGTTGCTCAGATAACCTCCTGCACCGGTTGGTCCATAATCATCCTCATACTCTGGATGTCTGGTGTCCGGCTGCAGTACCCTTGTACCGTACTGGAACTGGAAGTCATCCTCAATATCGGATATAAAATTATTACCTGCTATAACGGCGTTAAAAGCAGCTGTATTACCTGTCAAGAAGTGTGTTCTTAAACGTATCGAGTTGATCAATTTGATCCATTTGGTGCTATCGCCTCCATAGTAGAAATCCGTTGCACCTTGGGTTGGTGGGTTGGTAGCGAACAAAGCTTCCGCCTCGTCCAAAAGGGACAAAGCCCCATCATATACAACCGGACCATCATCCAAGATGGGGGCCGGGAACTCGTCCGGGTTTCCTGCTTGGGTAAAGGCTGCCTGCCCGATGAAATCCGTTAATAACAATAATGAGTAGGCCTTAATGGTCTGTCCTACGGCCACGTGGAAATCATAATTGATATCACTGTTTGCATTGATTTGCTTTAAGGCGTCCACATTGGTAAAAAGACCTACATCTACACCGGTATCACCTGCCAAGTTGAACTCACTACTGTAGGTGCGCGCCCAAACGCTGTTCATTATATTTCCTTGGAAGTTGTTGAAATAGATACGCCCGGTCATATATTCTATTCTTGTTAGCTGGGCACTAAGTTCGTTAAAGCGGTCCATATTGGATACCCCGGCCAACTGGATCGAGTTCAATATCAGGTTAGGGTCCGCCTGACTGATCGCCAGGTCGTTCGGACTGACCCGTAGGTCCAGATCCGTGGTTTCACAGGCATTGAATACAAGCCCTGCAAAAGCAACTGTTAAAACTGTTTTGAATATTTTTTTCATTTTAGCAAATTTTATAATTAAAAGGATGCAGTCACTGTCAATCCATACCTGCGGCTACTTGGCCCGTTCAAGAAATCGAAGCCCCTTGCGTTACCGATACCGGCACCTGCCACGTTGGGGTCAAAATTGGCACCATCTGGCATGTTATAGGCATCATACCATAGGTTGAACCCTTGTACCGTAAAGCCAAGCTTGCTGAAAGGTGTTCTGTCCAAGAATTTCCCGGGTAGATTGTAGGTCAAGGATATTTCCTGTAACCTAATCACAGAAGCATCGTATACTTGTAATTCGGTAGGACCGAACAATATATTACTAAAGAAATACTGCGAGTTGTTGATCTGCAGGTCATTTGGTTGTCCCGTAGCCTGTCTGATACCCGGTAAGATATAGGTGTTCTCCCTATTCACGGTTTCTTGGATCATACCTCGACCTTGCAACAAGGCTACGGTATTGGCAACCATGTCACCTCCTGCAGTATGGCTTACCTGGAAGCCCAACCGCCAGTTTTTGTAACTGAGGGTGTTGATGAAGTTCATTACATAATCAGGAACCGCATCCCCGATAATGGGAACGTTACCATCCGCATCCACCTGTGTGGTGATGTAGTTACCGGCCTCATCTATAAGCAGGTTTCCACTGGCATCGCGTGCAACGGCATTACCGACGATTGTGCCTAAGGACTCTCCCTTAATTGCGGCGTTACCGCCTTCGTCCAAATCCGTAGAACCGGCATAGATGATGATATCCTGCTCCTGTTCCTCCACGGTCTCCTTGTTCGAGAAGAAATTCACGTTGGATTTCCAGCTAAAACCATCAGGGTTTCTAAAGATATCCACACCCAAATCCGCTTCGTAACCGATGTTGCTGATCTGGCCTATGTTACTTTGTGTAAAGGTGAAGCCAGTTGAGGGAGAAAGTGGCTCACGCACTATTAGGTCATCCGTAGTCCTGTTATAATAGGTAAAGTCCAAGGATACCCTGTTTTGGAACAACCTAGTCTCAAGACCAAGCTCGAATTCCTTCAACAACTCGGGCTTTAAATTTGGATTTGCCTTGAAGTTCGCGATTTGGTTGGTCGTTACACCACCATCCTCGCCATAGACCAAGGTATTCTGTTCTGCAATACTCAAGGTAGGGTATCCAGTTGGGAAATTAGCGGAAGTACCGTAACCTGCCCGTAACTTCATGTAGTTGATTCCTTTTTCGGAACGTAGGCCTGTAAAAGCGGCCGTTGGGATAAAGGATAAACTCGCCCCTGGATAGGTCAAACTCCTGTTTTCGGTAATCAGGTTACTTACCCAGTCCGTCCTGCTACTTACGTTCAGGAACAGGAAGTTGTCATAGTCAAAGCTCACGTCCCCAAAGACACCTACGATATTTCTTTTTTGGCTTCTTTGGATCGGTTGCTGGTTCAAGTAGTTATAGTGGCGCTTGATACCGTACACGATCTGACCAATACTGGCGACCCCTTGTCTATCGAAGAAATCCGAACGGGCGTTCGCACCTACGTTGAACGTCATGCCTATTTTTTCGCTCAAATCGTAATTTCCGCTTAAGGAAGCAAAGTGGTCCCAGATGGTATTGTTGTTGTCATAGGTATCCAAGAACCCGAAAATATCGCTTTGCTGGTCTACACCTCCTTTGTTGGAAGCGTTTTCGTTACGTTCGTTGTAGAAATCAAGACCTGTACGCCATGTAGCGGCCAAATTGTCATTGATGTCATAAGTCAGGGATGCGTTCCAAAATACCCTGTTGGTCAATTGGCGGTTGGTCACATTCTTTGCCAACCATCTCGGGTTTACGATATCGTTCCCGTTACGGTAGTAGACACTTCCGCCTGTAATCGGGTTTTCGAAAGGTAAGCCCATCAAATCAACACTGATCGGGGTGAACATTACATGTCCGTACACAGATACTCCATCTACACCACCGTTACCCAAACTTGCGGCGATCGGAGGTGACTTATAATCCGTGCGCGCATAGTTCATGGTGGCCGCAATCGTAAATTTATTGGATAGTTTTGACCTACCACCAACCGAGAAGTTCATCCTATTGGTGGAGTTCCCTGGAGTAAATCCTACATCATTTAAATATCCAAGGTTGGCGTTGTAGGTGGTATTCCCGTCCTCGGAGGCTCCCTGGAAGTTTACCGATGTATTGGTTGCATACCCAGGTTTAAAGAAATTCTTGACAGATTCGTATGGCTGCCAAGCATATCTTGCCCCCTGTAACTCTGGGAATGCGGCCCGTGTTGCAGCTACGGCAGTCGTGGAATAGGGATGTTCCAAGGTTCCGTTCTCGTCGATCAAGGCCTGTCTGCCCCAACCGGAAACACCGCCTTCGTCAAAACTGGGTCCCCAGTTACTGAAGAACCAACCGAATTGCTGGTCGAAACCGTTACCATATTGGAACTGATAATCCGGTAAGGATGCGAACTCGTTAACGAAATAGGACTGGTTGACCGTAATCTCGTTTTTCTTTGTACCGCCTGTACCGGCCCCTGCCTTTGTAGTAATCAATATAACCCCGTTCTTTCCCAATGTACCGTATAAAGTGGTAGCGGCAAGACCTTTCAACACTTCTACATTGGCAATGTTGTTTGGGTCTATGTCCAGGAACCTTGAGGAGCCTGTGTTCCCACTAAGGAATGCTGGGTCGGAAGGGTCATTTGGATCATCACTGGTTCCGACGTTGGTATCGTTACTAAAGGGGACACCGTCCACGATAAATAGTGCCTGGTTACTCCCACTAAAGGAACTTAGACCACGAATGGTAACGTTCGTAGCGGAACCGGACATACCACCTGCAGCGGTGATATTGACCCCTGCAGCTTTACCCGCCAAGATACGGGCAACGTCACCTTCGGTCCTGTTTTCAATGGATTCCGCCCCAACGGAGGTCACGGCATAACCCAAAGCTTTTTTCTCCCTTTTGATCCCTTGACCTGTCACTACAACCTCTTCTAGGGCTTGGGCATCCTCCTGCATCTGTACATTAAGGGTGTTAGATGCGCCAACGGTCTGCTTTATCTCGCGCATACCTATATAGGTAAAGGCAAGGGTTTGGCCAGCACTCGCAGAAATACTGTAATTTCCATCAAAATCAGTTTGGGTACCCGTAGTTGTGCCTTCAACCACGATGTTAACACCAGGGAGTGGTAAACCATCCTGGTCGGTTACTGTTCCGGAAACTGTTTTAGTTTGGGCCCAGCTACTAGCTAGAATCAAAGCAAAAAGAAGAAATAATAAATTCTTTTTTTTAATTAATTTCATACATCCAAAAATTTAAATTTATAGAGTTAGTTAAATTGTTTCAACTTCCTTATTTCATTGAATTCTGTTGTCTCCATTTAGTAGAATTCCGTTAATAGAAAGTTAAAGAAGTCGAAAGAAAATGAAAAAATGAAAGGAGTATTTTAGTTTGCAACGAATGCCCTAAAATTTGAAATTAAAATTGAATCTTATGGTAAAAAGTAAGGGGGCTACTAATTCAGAAAAGTTAAAATGAGAAGTAAATGGGAGGTAGATGGTGGCGCTAACTCAAAATCTTAAAAAATGAAACAAAATCAATATTTTTTTAAGAACACATCTCCCCCCATTTTTTACTTACGTCTACAAGAAAGTATTTATATTAAAGTGTCGGTAAAATTTGTCACTAAACTCTTTTATTTTGCAACAAACACTTAGATTATTTTTTATCGGGTTTTATTAAAGTAACATAAACAGCCTCTGTTTCTTCTACCTTTTAGAAGAGTGGATTCATAATAAATTCCAGACTTGTTTGCGATTACTTCCATCTTGAAAATGAATTATCTTAATGCTCTATCGAAATTGTAATTTTTGATGTTGCACTAGTATCCATTTATGTTTCATAAATGTCGTTTAACGTTTTGATAATGCTATTTGATAAATAAATAATATAACTTGTTTCTTATAATATATAAACATCCTTATTTGCGTATAAACATTTTTGAGCATTTTAATTGAGAGTTTTAATCTTGGCGTTATACTAATTCTTCATAATCTTTCTGCAGCTTGATTTTTACAACCTTAGCTCTCCCTAAGTTTTGAATATTAAATAAAATTCAATTTGTGTATTTAGATAAATTTGAAAACAATCTTGGAATAAACTGTCTAGGAAATAATAGGAAATTAACCTTTTATCTTTTAATACTATTTTCCCTTAATTCGCTAAGGTCACAGAAGGCAATCAATACAAATCCATCTTACAGGGATTCAATTAACAAATACTATTATTTGGATAGCCTTGAGACCAAGAAATACATCGACCTTTTTATCTCACAATCTATCAATGAAAATAATTCAGATGATCTATTTGATGGCTATCATGCTTTAGCCTCTTATTACTATCAACATAACGATACCCTGAAACTTATAGAGTCAACGGATAAACTTTTCGCTGTTGCCAAAACTAATAACTTAAAAATTCCATTGCTCAAAGCGTACCATTTAAAGAATAATTATTTAAAAATGAAATTTGGGATGGAGGACCCAAGAATTTTTAAGAACATTTATGAAGCTTTAGAAATCTCTAAAGAGATAAAGAGTACTGTTTGGGAAAGTAAATATTATGATGATATAGCCGGTTTTTATAAACTAACTGGTGATTTTAATCAAGCTTTAGAATACTATAAGAAGAATTTATCTATTCTAAAGGAAATTGCTAACTCAGAGGATTATAAAGAGTTTAAAATATGGGGTGGAAGTCTAGAAAAAACGTGTTTGGAACTCTCCGAAATACATATTGACCTAAAGGAAATAGATTCGGCAAGAGCTTATAATCAGATGGCAAAAAAAATATTGGACTCGACTGATTCAGATAATTTTGGAGTTTTAAAATATCGAAATATCATTAATAATTTGGAAATCAATTTTCTTGAAAATGATATTATATCGGCTAGAAAAAATCTTCGTAAAGCAATAGAATTTATACCAAAAAGTTTTAATGAACCTTTTCAAAAATATTCAAAATTATATTACTCTGGATTGGTGAGTTATCACGAAGGTGATTTTAAAAAAGCGGTTGAAAAATTTGAGTCAATCGATACAACTCGTATCAACATTAATCAGAGGGCAGGCTTTTACTATGGAGACCTGTACAAGTTTCTATATAAATCTCATTTAAATGAAGGAAATCTGAAAAAATCAGATTTTTACTTTGAAAAACATTTAGAAGCTTTAAATAGACAAATGAATGTTAATAATTCCGTGAACTCTAATTTCAGAATTACAGAAATAGCTCAATATGATGAAGAGGTAGAGAAGCTATTAAATCAAAAATCTAGGCAGCGTTTTTATTTAATTATGATGTTCGTGGGGTCTTTTTTTACTATTTCCATTGTCATTTATTATTACAAGAAAAAGCAAAAAGCAAATAAAGAAAAGCTAAAAATCTTAGTTGATAGGGTAAATGATAAAAATACCAAAACAAAAACAACTTCATTAAAAATTAATAGTGATGAAATAAGCAGAATTATAGAAAGATTAAATGAGTTTGAGAACAAAGAATATTTTTTAAACATCGATTGCACAGCTTCCAATACTGCTAAAAAACTTAAAACTAATACCACATACCTCTCCAAAATAATTAATGTGCATTATGGCAAGAGTTTTTCCGACTACATAAATGACTTAAGGATAGATTATGTTATTAATAAATTTCAAAATGATATTAAGTTCAGAAAATATTCTATTCAAGGAATTGCCAATGAAATTGGATTTAAAAGTAAAGAGTCATTTAACTCAGCTTTCAAAAAAAGAATGGGTGTGCTTCCTTCAGCCTTAATCAAAGAACTGCAAAAAGAACCTAATTAGATTTCTAGGTAATTTCATTTTAAAGTTGACGATTAAAAATTTTATTCAACGCTAATCACCACATAATTAGTGTATTATCATAATAAAATTGAGCTTTTAAGTATGCTTAATTTTATAAAATTAGGCTTCTTCTGTTTTTTTATATGATTCATTTTTGGGTTCTTTAGAATAATTCAAATTATTTAAGAATATAGAGCCAAAGCTTACCATTGTTGGTAGCATGCTTTTAGAGAGAGATTTGAACTAGAATTGGCTTTTTTTGTGATTGTGGTCTTATTCTCCAAAAGAGTTCTCTTTTATAAAAGACTACAATTCGAAGTTGTTTTTTTAATTCCATTGATGTGGAAAACATTAAAATTGTTAGAAAATTAAAATATAAAACAAGGAATAAACCATAAATAATGACTTTCACAGACAAAATAATCATACCAGAAGGTAATAAGAAACACCTATTTGATATTAGCGAAGTGAAATTTATTAAAGCAGATAGATATTACGTTAATGTATTTTGTTTTAACAAAAAGGTATTAATTAGGATAACAATGAAAAAATTGCAAGAGCTTTTACCAGATATTTTTATAAGAATTAGTAAATCTGTTATAGTGAACGTTAGGCATATAGTAAGAATAGAGGAGTCCAAATCTTCATGCTGTATTGTTCTTGCTGGTGAAATTGAACAACAAGTATCGGAAAAATATAGACTTGAATTTGATAATTTTTTTTCTAAAATAGCATAAACACATGCTCGATTTACAAATTTGAATTACTATATGTAATCAAGATATTAAACAAACTATAAAACTTTTAATCATTGAAGTTATTAATCTCCATAAAAAAGGCCAAATTAACATAAACTAGTTATTATGAAAAAGAGGATATTAACCCTGCTCATATTTGTCAACCTAATTTCATGTACAAAAAGTGAAAATATTCCAAATAGCGAGTTTTTTGGGAATTGGAGATTAATAAAAATGACAGGAAGTTCTATTAATTCAGAATCCAAAGGTAAGGATATGGAATGGAAGGAATCCTACCTGTTTAATGAAAATGGAACTTTTCAAAAGTTCAGAGAAACGGATAAATGCAGTTTTGTAGCGTCTGGCACGTTTAAAGTAAAATCTACTGCAAATGAAACAACCATTGAACTTTTATTTGATTATGAAAGTAACATTCTAGGATCCTGTTATTCTAGCACCCTAAAGGAAATATTGGTCCAAAATTCTGAAAATAGCCTATATAATACATGGTCCAACTGTGATGGCCCACGTCTCGAATATCGAAAAATAAATTAAAAGTTAGATTTGAAGGGCGTGTTTTCCTTAGTTCTGATTATACCATTTATTGACCTTTTTATCGAATATTTGCAATGTAATTCATTCTATTTTATTCAAACCAAAGAGTAATTTTCATTTTAAAATCACATTCTCCGAATAAATGGAAATTGTATGGGTTTTCATAGTAACTTCTTAAATCTGTTTAAAACATATTCATTGTAAACTACAATTTTGTTCCAAGTGTTTAACCCTCTTTTCAAACAAGAAAATTAAGAGTTCTTTTCTTACTATTCGGACTCGGAATATTTTTGATTAATCTAAAAAATAGAAAGTATTTAATACTAAAGCTGTGTTTTTAAGTTTTCAACTATACCATTTTAAAACAATAAACACGAAAAACATTGGGTAGATGAAAAAGGTTTGTAACCTTTTTGTGTTGAGAACAATCATACTAATACAACATTTTAAAAGTAAAATAATGAAAGACTTTCTATTTGGACCCGGAATTGTACTGGTGGCTCTTTTTATTGCCGCTGGTTATACACTTTATACTTTTATAAAAGCTTCTCATTTGGAACGAATGGCCAAAATTGAAAAAGGCCTGGATGCCGAATCATCTGCCAATAACAGATACTTGGAAATAAAATTGGGTATGCTCATGGTTGGAATAGCCGTTGGATTGCTATTGGCCTATGTAATCGAAAAAACTTCGGATATTGAGGCCATCGTCTTTTATCCTTCCCTAATGCTTCTATTTGGTGGCATCAGTCTTATTGCCTCATTTTTTTGGACAAGGAGACTACGGAAAAACAACTAGCCCTTTATGGATACCCATTATATAAATGAGGTTTTAAAAGGGAATACCCATGCATTTGGCTACTTGATACGAACGTATCAAAACAAGACTTTTGGAATCGCCATTTCTATAGTAAAAAACGATGAAGATGCAAAAGATGTGGTACAGGAGAGTTTTATCACAGCATATGCATCGCTCTCCAGTTTTCGGAACGATGCAAAATTTTCCACTTGGTTATACCGCATTGTGGTAAATAAAGCCCTACAGTTCTTAAAACGACAAAAAAGAAAAGAGGAAGTGTCGCAAGAGATTGCAATTACGGAAAATGACAAAACAGCTTACAATAGTGCCTTGGAACAATTGAACCATCAGGATTTAAAATTGTTGGTCAAAAAAGTCCTCAGTGAAATTCCCCCTAGAGAAGCACTGATTTTGCAACTGTTTTATTTGGAAAACCAGCAAATTTCTGAAATTCAAACAATAACAGATTTCACAAAGGCCAACATAAAAGTCCTTTTGCATAGGGGCCGAAAAAGCTTTTACAAAAAACTTAAAAAAGATAACATTACGAAACCTTATTAACCATGAAGGATACGGATCATTTAAAAGAAGTATTTGGAAAATTGGACCAAATCCATGAACCCATTGATTTGGAGGAGACCATTTTAACTGCCATTGAAAAAGAAAGAACGTTAAAAGCGCAAATTGCCAAATATAGGTCGTATGGTAAGAAATCCTTAATAGTATCGGGTATTCTCGTTGCTATACTTGGTATTCTCTTTAGTCGTCCAAGTACTAGGCAATCAATGGAACATACCATATTAGCCTATACCTCCATAGGTCTAGTACTAGTTGTGATTTTGGTCCAACTAGAAGCTGGTGGTTCAAAAATTTTTAATCAATTAAAAAACAATAGATCATGAGACAAATCAAACAAATTTTGGGGACTAGAGCCCATACCAATCATTTTAAATCAATAGTCATTGTGATAATAATGACTTGCTTAATCGGAATCAAGGCAAATGCCCAGTTGACTTCAGAACACATTGACAGTATAGTGAACAAGGCAATGGGTACCATGGGCCATACGGTAGGGTTCGCCATTGGGGTGGTGAAGGATGGCCAGATCGTTCATGTGAAAGGCTATGGTACAACATCAATAGATTCCAAAGTTGCCGTGACGGCCAACACCCCCTTTGGGATTGCTTCTAATTCTAAAGCCTTTACTACCGCAGCCTTGGCCATCCTGGTAGATCAGGGAAAAATAAAATGGGAAGACAAGGTAATCGACTACATACCGGAATTTAAAATGTACAATGATTATGTTACCAACAATTTCAATATTCAGGATCTTTTGACCCACCGCAGTGGTCTGGGCCTTGGTGCGGGAGATTTGATGATTTTTCCGGACGGTTCAAATTTTACGATTGACGATGTACTCACTGCCTTTCAACATTTTGAACCTTCCTCCGCCTTTAGGAGCCAATTTGATTATGACAACCTATTATACCTGGTAGCCGGCGAACTTACGGCGCGGGTTTCCGGAAAGACATGGGAAGCTTTTGTTGAGGAAGAGCTATTGAATCCATTAAAAATGAAAAACTCATATGCAAGCTACCCTACCCCTATTAAAAATGAAAACGTGGCCGTTCCCCATGCTTTCAATGGCGAATCTGTTGTGCCTCTAAAACAGTACGGACCTAATATAGATTCAAATGGCCAAACAAAAATGAACGGCGCCGCCGGTGGTATATGGGCCAGTGCACAAGACATGTGTCAATGGATGCTGTTACAATTAAACGAGGGTAAATACGGTACGGACTTAGAAAAAACACTCTTTTCTCAGGAACAACAGCGTGAAATGTGGCGCATGCATACCCCGATCAATAAGCAGTCCGACCCAAGGTCGCCCTTTAAAGTTCATTTTACGGGCTATGGCTTGGGATGGTTCCTATCCGATTTTAATGGATTTTTCAAAGTGGAACACTCCGGTTTGATTGCGGGAATGTCCTCCGAAGTGACCTTGATACCTGAGCTTGAACTCGGTATTGTGGTTTTGAATAATTCCGAGGGCGCCGATTTCCTAAACGGATTGATGGGCTTTATTCTTCTGGATGAGTACCTCAACTTGGGAACTGGCATTAACTGGTTGGAAATGGCCAAGGGCATGCAACAAGGCGGACGGCAAATGGGAAATCCTGAAACCGACAAGGTCTGGGCGAAGGTCGCATCCAATAAAAATATAAAAATCAAAACAGCGGATTATGTTGGTACCTATGAAGATGATTGGTTCGGTAAGGTGAAGATTTTTGAAAAAGAGGGAGATTTATGGTTCAAATCCATTAAATCCCCTAGGTTGAATGGCAAAATGCAATTTTATGACGGAAATACATTTGCTATTCAATGGGAGTATCAGGACATGAAGGCCGATGCCTTTGCCATTTTTTCGCTAGATGAAAACGGCAAGGCGGATGCCATTCGCATGAAAGGAATATCCCGCTTTATTGATTTTAGCTTTGACTTTCAAGATCTGGATTTGAAACGGGTCGAGAATAAAACAACAGCTATGGGTAATACCTTATAAGGATGATAGGCCCTATTCACTATTTACAGGGGATAAGGGCCTTTACAAATCCCTTGATAACAGGTGCTTATGTCGAAAATAAAGGGTTCAAGACAATTACCAATAATACTTAGGTGTTCTATTTTGATTATGGATTAAACTATAGTATTAATTTTATAATCGTGAATTACACGGCTCAAATATTGTTCGCCTTAGGTGCTATTGGAACGTTAAACAGTTTGTTAGTCGCATTATATTTTTTGATACATCCAAGGCTATCAGACAAAAGCAATCGCTTATTCGGGGGCTTTTTATTGATTTTAAGTGCAAGAGTACTAAAATCTATTTTTTACGCTTTCTCAACCGAGGAACCTGTCTGGTTCTTACAATCGGGACCTGCATTTTTTGGTCTGATAGGCCCATTTGTGTTTACCTACACCTTAAGCATTGTAAAACCGAATTCTTTTTGGGTAAAGTACGGCAAATACCACTTACTGTTTTGGTTTTTGACCTTGATATTGATTGCCATTTTTATTCCGTTTAAAACCAATATAGGGTTCAATAAAGAGGTTTTATTACCTATTTTGAACTTTCAGTGGTTGGGCTTCATTTTATCTTCCGGACTCGTTTTAAGATTTGAAATATGGAAACAAGGCCGATCCATTCAATTTAATTGGCTAGCCTTTATGCTGACGACGAATCTTATCCTTTGGGTAAGTTTTACTTTTATCCGATTTGACTATTTCATTAGCGGCTCTATCATTTTTTCGTTCTTATTTTATTCCATATTTCTGTATTTCCTTTTAAACGGAAAGGTTACCAATTCGGTCTTTAAAAGAAATAGCGGCAAAGAGCCCTCTTTTACCAATCAAGAAAAAGATCAATTGATTGCAAAACTTGAAGCTTACTTTGAAAACCAGAAGCCCTACAAAAACCCGAACCTTAAAATCGCCGACATTTCCGAAAAATTGGGTATCTCCTCCCATGAATTATCCCGATTTACAAATCAGGTAATTGGAAAGAGTATTACTGGGTTTATCAATGAATATCGAGTTGAAGAAGCAAGGCAACTTTTGGGAAAGGAATCTAATTATACCATAGAGGCTATTGGGGAACAATCGGGATTTAATTCAAAATCAGCCTTTTACAAAGCCTTTAAGTCGCAAACCGGCACCACACCCGCAAAATACAAGGCCCGTTTATAAGTTCTTTTTTATAAATCAGAACAGATTGGCAGGTATTCAAAAGTCATTTTTAAGGCGAAATAATTAATCTTGCCCAAAATTTAAATCCATGAAAAAAAAGGTATTTATACTACTTCTTATTTTGCTTTCTTCAAGTGATATTTCGGCCCAGCAAAATGGCAAAAAATCTATTAAGGAAGCCATGATTGAATACGCCTACCAGGATATTGAGAAGGCTATTGGGTATTATAGGAAACTTAAACGACAGGAAAGCGAAAAGTACAATTTTGAGAATGAAAATGAATTGAATAATCTGGGATACCAATTGATGAACGAAGATAGAAAAGAAGATGCCCTTAAAATATTCAAACTCCTGGTAGAAGAGTTTCCAAACTCCTTCAATCCACACGATAGTCTAGGAGAGGCCTATTTGATTAACGGGCAGGAGGAACTGGCAATTGAGAGTTACAGGAAATCCTTGGAGCTAAATCCGGAAAACAAGAATGCGAAATGGACGATTGCGCAAATACAGTATCAGAATCGTGATAAGAACAAGTTTGACAGCGTGTACACAAAGCAGGAATATTTGGATGACCTCAACGAACTTGCAACCAGACTCACGGAAATCAATCCACATCCGTACAGGTACATGACAAAGGAGGCCTTTTGGGGCGTAGTACAAGAAAAAAAGGATTTGATTACGGATACCACCACCTACAGCGAATTTATTTGGCACTGTAGCGAGTTGATTGCTAACATTAACTGTGGGCATAGTTTCATACCCGGGTATTTTGGGCAAGAAAGGGAAATGCTCCCAGATACACTGCGTTTTCCTCTGGAGCTAATAAACATTGACAAAAGACTTTATGTTGCCCATGCATTGGTCAATGAGGATAAAATAGAGGTAGGCACGGAGATATATTCCATTAATGGCATAAGTGGTCGTGAAATACTGAACGATATCAACAAACACATAGGCACTCAAGGTAAGGTAGGAAATGCAGGAAAAAGACATCTCTTCAATTGGCAAGCTACGGCCATGATTCCCTATGCACTGAGATTTCCAAAGACGTACGAGGTGATTATCAAAGGCAAAAAAGAACCGATACAATTGGAAATGCTAGAAAATTACGAGTTTCCATTGGCCGCCTTAAATAGATGCCAGGAAACTTTTTGTTTGGATTTTTCGCAGGAGAATAATACTGCTATTATGAAAATCAATAATTGGGATTTTTATGGCGGCCGATTTAAAATACTTCAGAAGTTTATTGATGATAGCTTTCAGGAAATAATTGAAAGAAAGTCCCGAAACCTTATAATAGATGTCCGGGGAAATGGGGGTGGCAATTCATGGGGAGCGGCACATTTATTAAGGTATTTAGCTAAAAAACCTTTTACCTATTTTAAAGAGGCTCCTCTAGGAAGCGAAAAACTAAAACCGCTTAATCCTTTTGAGAACACCTATCAAGGACACGTTTACTTCTTGCACGATGGCCGTTCCGGGTCTACTACCGGACAATTATTGGCCCTGGCAAAGCACCATCGCATTGGCACTTTAATAGGAGAGGAATCCAATGGAGGTATCGTCTATACGGGTGGTCAGCGAATGAATCGGTTAACAAATACAGGTGTTTTTTATATGGTGGGGAGAGTGAACCACATAACTAACGCCCCATCAGTTTCTGAAGAACGAGGCGTTTTTCCCGATCATTATGTTGTGCAGACTTTGAAGGATTTTTTGACCCATACGGATACAATTATGAATTATGTGATTAAGCTTATAGCCCAAGACCTTAAATAAAAAAACGTAATATTTCATTAAACCTTTTCTCAAGTAGATAATATGAGGAAAAAGTGAAAAATGTTATATGAACATTAGAATTTCTTACTAAGAGTTACAAATTGAACCTGTAGGTTTTATTAGAATTTTTCAATTATGGATACTTAAAACAAAGCCCAGCCCCTGTTTATTTGAGTTTACACAATTAGGGGGATAGTGTCTTTTTCGATAAGTTATTTGTCCCAAAATAATTATCGAAGGACTTCCTATATTTTTCGGAAACCTGAAATTCCTGCTCATTGGGCATTACAACTACTGATGTTGATTTTTTTTCTTCAATACTTTCTATAAACAATGCATTAACGATATATGATTTGTTGATTCTTAAAAAATTCGGAGGCAATAATTCTTCTATACCTTTTAAGGTTATTCTAACCAATATCTTTTTGTTTGAACAGAATATCTTTACGTAATATCTATCCGCCTTTATAAATTTGATCTCGTCTGCATTTAATAGGTGTTTCTTTTTTCCTTCAGGAATTATGATTTTACTAAAGTTTACCATATTAAATCAAATGATTTTCTTCTAAACCATGAAGTATTAATGTTATTTCCTTTCTTTTAGAAACTCAACCGGAACTTTTTGAGAATATATCTTAAACCTTTCTACTTTTCCTTCTGTATCTACAACGAATTCCACAGTAAACTCAGGATTAAAGGAAGCCTTGAAGTCTTGTAGACCTTCTAAGTAAAAGTTATTATAATTTAAATGTTCCAACTTGAAAGTATATGTTGGGAAATGTGCATAAATCAATTTATTTTCTACTTTAATTTCCACGGTACCATAGCCTTTTGCATGGTACCTACCCAATAAATCGGATATGGGATGCGTGGGTTTTTCATCCGTATTGATAGGATTATCTTCCTCATTTGGAGTATACATTTCACCCACATTCACTGGGTAGTCTACATCCATTGGAAGCTTCAGTAACTTTCTGGAAATGTGGTCGGATATTAAATAAGGCAATACCGAATTTGATTGATTGGTCAATACTACTATTCCAATATTTGAAAAAGGGAACATATCCATAACCGTTGAAAAGCCATTGGTATTACCACCATGTCTTACCCTAAAATACCCATTATAGGACCTCAAGCGCCACCCAAAACCTTCCCCAAATAAATAGGCATCTTTTTCATAAACATCGCTTTTAATATTTTGAAGTCTCATTGCTTTCTTAACATATTCCTGGGGGATTACCTGGGTACCTTCATAAAAACCTTTGTTCAGCCAAGCAAGCATCCAATTGCACAAATCTTTTGAAGAACTTTTTATTGCTCCTGCGGGTGAATAACCATAATAATTTTCGAATGGCACCTGTATCATATTTCCATTGCGTAGGGAATAGCCTAGGGCATAATTACTCATCTTCATAAGTTCTTCGATTGTTGTCATTGAAGAACTCATTTTAAGGGGTTCAAAAATTTTTTCTTTTACGACCGCTTCCCAACGCTTGCCGATAACCTGCTCAACAACAACACCGGCCAGCGTATACCCCATATTACTGTAGGCCCAGCTATTCTTCACTTCGGCCTGAGGCTTTAAGTACTTCAATCTTTGAACGATTTTTAGCTTATCATTTTCCGGGAATAATGTAAGTGATGTCCCTTGGTTTCCCAAACCGCTTCTATGGCTCAATAAGTCTTCAATTGTAATTAGATTATTCATTTTATCATTGTAAAATTGAAAGTTAGGAATATATAATCCCGGCCTGTCCTTTAAGGAAAGTTGGTTTTCAGATTCCAAAATACCCAGCAAAGAACCCGTAAAGGCCTTGGTCATTGAAGCAATATGAAAAATGGTGTTATCATCAACCGGCAACCTTTTTTCCAAGTCCCGAAAGCCAAAACCTTTGGAGTAAATAACATCTTGATCCTTTACAACTGCAACCGATACACCTGCCGCATCATATCTCTCCATAAGCTTTATAATCTCATTTTCTACCCCTATCAATTCCGAGGTTTGAATCTGACCCGTACAAATTTGAATACCCAATGCGAAGGTTAATGCAAAAATGAATTTCAATTTAGATTACTTTTTATTCAAAAAATTAGACTAATACATTAGCGATACCATGCTAAACAGATATCAGCAATTTGATACAAATATTAATTTTTCAAGTAGTTCAAAAGTCCGAGAAAAGAAAGTCGGACTAATTTTTAGAAAGAAGCGTCTCTTTTCTGTACTGGGTAGGAGTCTTATTCGTAATCTTTTTAAAAGCGGTATAAAACGATGATTTTGAATTAAACCCGACCTGATATAGAACTTCTAGAATAGTTACATCCTTTTCATTGTGATTTGCCAAAATATCTTTGGCCTCTTTAACCCTATACTCGTTTATAAAATCAAAAAAGTGTTTACCTAAATACCGATTGATCAAGAAGGATAGTTCCTTTTCAGGTATGTCTGTTTGAATGGCCAATTTTTGTAAGGTCAATTCGAAATCCAAATAGGGCTTTTTATCCTTCATATAGGAAGTCAATTTCCGCAGATTTTCCCTAGAACAGGTATCAATTTGCACCTTTGCCGGCCCTTGTTTGCCTTGATCCATCAATTTCACAGGCTTTAAATTAATATTTACCCCGGTAAAAAGAGCTGGTTTATACAAGGCTTGTAGGACAAAGAAAGTTATAATGGACAAAACGGAGAAACTTATTATAATGTTCGTTGGAAGGATATAGTGTTGAAAACCAGAATTTGACAAAAATAAGCGTAAAAGTACCAAGGAGTGTGCAACACAAAAAAGCACTGTGATTTGAAACAACCATTTATAAATCGCTTGATTTGCATTAGAATAATTCTCTAAGTAGACAGCTTTGTATTTTTTTAAAACAATGAATACGGCAATCATATAGATATAAAACTGAATCTCACCGACAATCTTAAAAATCAGAAGGTTTGAGTCCGTAATGCCTTCTATCTTGAATATTATAAGGAATACTACGAATAACAACGCATGTAGTCCATGAATTTTCTTAATCTTAAAATTCGTGTAACATGCAGATAATACATAGAGATAAAACAAAGGAAGTTGTAAAAGACTTGATGTTGTTTTTAAAACAAAAAGATTTGGCAGTCCAATAATTTTGTTCGTGAATAAACCAGTTAGATCTAAAGCAATCACTAAAAGGTAGATGCCAAAAAGTCTATTAGACAATTTATTTTTTGTCTTGACGGTAAAAAGGAAAACAGAAAGGATTACCATTATAAAAACAACGATTTCCCCTATGCTTTTAATCAATTCAAGCTTAGTTTCCACGTTTACTTAAAATATATTGCTTCATTCAACTATCAAGAACACTTTGAGAAAAATAAAAAAGTAAGTTAATTATACCTAGCCTTTTAAAATAAAAAACCCATAAATGCAATATTATAAGGACAATTATTAGTATGTCTCAGCCTAATTAATGGAATATACTTTTGATAATCATTTACGCTTTCATCTATTTTTAATATCCATTCAATTAAACTGTCGCTTTCAACCATAGACCAACTGTGTGAGCGCCGTTCACCATTTGCCCTTTAACCCTAATTCTTGGTTGGTATGTACTCGACATTAGTGAATCCATAGAAGAGCAAAAGCAAAGCCTCAGATTTAACAGATGGTTTTTCTAACTGATAAGTATCAGTTTTGACGTTTCTCCTAATAAACTTTTCTTCTAATTGAACCTCGGATTTCCTTTTCCTGTCTTTACATGAACAAACAAGAGTTGTAATAAGAATATAGGTTACTACCTCTTTCATGTTAGTGAGTCCAAAATATTTATGTTGAAACTTGAATTCTTTTCACACATAAACTCAAAAAAGTAAATTCAAATTATTTTAGGTATCATAAGATAAATAGACGATACTCTAAATGACAAATAAAAATTATCATCAGAGATAAAAAGCGGGTTGTTATTTTAGCAAAGCTATTGAGTTCAAAAGTCCCATCCTTAGTATGGGTTCAAATCCGTGTATTTGATTAACATTCACAATTTGCTGATTATTAAAAATTTAAAAGACTAAACCTTTAACTGATGTATGAATTTTTTTTCCTTTTTAATTAATTCATCTTTTTATTGTCGTCCAAATAATAATTAACAATACTATTACCTCTATAGTAGAACATACTATGTAATGGGGCATCCAACTTCCACCACCTATCACAAAAGCGATAGTTAAAACTGCCGAAATTAAATTTAACATACGATTTAAATTAGAAGAAAGCATACTAGAAAAATAAATCATAGAAATTGGTATGTTGATTACAAGAGCGGCAAAAGCCATAGTAATTTTAACATCCTCCCCTATTATATGCAGAGTGTTCCCATTTTCCAATTCTATTATAATTGATAAAATATCGGCAAAAATTATATTGAGTATGACCACTATCCAAAGTTTGGATAACTTCATTTTTGTTATCATTTTCAATTCGCTTAAAAATTAAATCCAAAATGCAATCCAGGCTCACCAAAAAAGAATTTTGACCATTTATTGTCCATTCGTTCAAATGATTCTGGCATTTTTGTGTGATACGGACGGTGCGTTACTGCTATTGAAGGTTCAATAAAAAATTTACCTTTAAATAATTTTATATGATATCCGGCCCTATAAGTATTGAAGATTTGAAATCCAGTATCTATTTTTTTATTATCATTATCAATGAAGTTTTGCAATGCAGACATTACATGAATACCTGTATATAAGCCTTTCCACCAAAAATGTTGGTAGGCAAGTGCAAATCCTTTTTCTCTGATATAACCTGGAAAATTTTCTAATGGGTCATTCTTTGATTTACCATAGGGAATTCCGAGTGATTCAAAATATCTCCACGTTTTAAGTTCTAGGGAAACTACATCTCTGCCTGTAATACGGTAGCCTATATTAAGCTGTGCAAAATCGGGTTTTTCATTGGGTAATAAATTACCTAGCATGGCAAAGGTACTGCCAACGAAACATTTTTTATATGTTGTGTTTTGCTTGGCATATTGGGCATTAAGTTGAGAGCTTGCTGTTAGAATTGTAATAAGAACTAAGACTAAAATTTTACTCTGCATATGAATAGATTATATGCAGTAAAATTAGAATGCCAATAGGTTAAAAGCGTTCACCTAAGTTAAGAAGAGAAGATTAACTCTTATTATTTTTAGTTATTCTTGTTCTTAGCCTGCTTAAAGATTGAGGTTTTATACCTAAATAACTTGCCAATTGATGTTGAGGTACACGCTGCAATAAATCTGGTCTTTTTTCCAATAAATTTATGTAGCGTTTTTCTGGTGAAGAAGTCTTAAAGTCATTAAAATTAATTTGCTCCTTGGCTAAAAGTTCTTCGGACAATATCCTGCAAAGTGTTTCGAATTTTGGAAATTTTTGAAAAATTTCAGCTTCCATTTTTGCATTAGAAATTGTAATTAAAGAATCTTCTGTTGCGGCAATATAATATTCAGAAGGTTTATTGTTTAGGACACAATGTGGTGTAGTCCCCTCCATTTCTGTATAAAATGCTGTTGTTTTTTCTTCACCTTCAATAATATAGTAAGTTCGTATACAGCCTTGTAAAACGAAATAACCCTCATTTGATTTTTGACCTTCTTTAAGTAAAACCGTTCCTTTGCTTACCTGTCTGAAGATATCTAAATCTAAAATCGCCTCTTTTTCTTCATTGGATAAGCTTATATAATTAGAAATAAAATTAAAAAGTGCTTCTTCCAAAATCTGTATTACTTGTTATAAAGTAACCATAACGGTTAGCCTAAAGTAAGTAAAAGTAAGACTATTATTCTACTTTTAAACAGTTCGGTTTTAGGGGAAGCTTACATTACAACAACTACAACATTGATCCAAAAGAAGAATGGTTTTACTTTGATTCAATTTCGTGTTGATTTTTTAACGCTTCCAATGTTTTAATTTAAAATTGGTTATTGTTGAGTCTTTGTCAAACTCTATATATAATTCTTTTACTTCTATTGGATCAATGTTCCAGCCGTAGTTAACCGTTATTTCATAAATGATTTCGTAATCATTTTTGTTTTGATAATTACTAGGTTTTCCCAATAATTCGATGACTTTCTTTAGTTTCATTCCTTTTTTGAGATGATTTTCCATTACGTCTTGAACCATATTTTCTCGATATTCATAAAAACCATCAAAACTTTTATTCCAATTTGATTTCTCAAATTTCATTTCTTTTACTCCACAACTTAATAAGAGGTTACAAACTAATATGGTTAATATTTTGTTTAAAATTTTCAATTTTTAAAATTATGTCATTACAAATTATTGATGTAAAATATATCTAGGTGGTTTTATGTCATTGAGTCGCAAATAAAAACCAAGTGATTTCAACTCATCTACCATTAATAGATTCCAAGTTCCTATAAAAGTGTTGCTATTTGATTGAGTTAGTTTTTAATGATAAAGAAGCATCCCAGACTTAATAAACCCATTGATTTCTTAACCATTTTCAGACAATTGACCTATAAAAGAATACATATGTTTTATTAATATGATTAACTTTTTTAATTCAATTACATTTTCATCTATTTTTTTAAAATCCATTGAATTAAACAGTCAATTTCAACAATTGACCAACTGTGAGGGTGCCTATCACCATTTGCTCTATATCCATTATTCTTAGTGGGTATGTACTCAACATGAGTGAATCCATCATTAATCAAGCTTTCAGATAATTTTTTTATTAAGTAGGCATTGGTTTGATTATAATCCGCCATTCTATTTTTTTTCCACCAGATCGTATCGGGTTCTGTATACAACCTTATCTTAATATCTTTAAGATTTTTAATGTTATTATGGTTATCGGTACTTAGTGTGAATACAGAATGTTTCTCATAATTGGCTAGATCAGTATTTGGATTGCCAAAATTATGACCAAGTTCATTAATGATCCATGAACTTTCATTTACTGATATTTCAGAAAAATTCCTTTCTAAATTTTTTTCAGAACTGAAATATAACTGTGCCAAATCAATTGGTGAGTCGATAATAAATATTCCTTTGGGAACTATATTATGTATGTTTTTTTCCAATAAATAATTCCCTAAATGTAAAGAAACTAGCCCCCCACTGGAAAATCCACCAAAATGAATATTGTCATTTGGCAATTTGTGCTTGTCAAAAATTTCATTTATTTGGTTCGACAAATTCGTCAACTCATTCTCCGTAAACCATAGCTTTTGGTTGTAATTTGAATAAACAACCGCAATCTTATTCCTTTTGGCATCTTCTAAAATCCTAAATTCTCGTCTAATATCTTCTGAATCTTCAGGATAGCCACCGAAGAGCACAAGCACAGCTTCAGATTTAATAGAAGGTTGTTCCAACTCATATTCAGTTGTTTTATATGTACTGTAGTTAACCTTATCATGCTGACGAACATCAAGCTTATTTTTCGTATCGTAACAGGATAAAATAAGTAAGGTGTTGAAAAACAACATGATTATTCTTTTCATTTTCTATGTTAGTTGGTAATGATATTGTGCGATTAGGTATGGCAAATTTTAGGGACGTATTTAAATTATTTTAAAGGATTTTGAAAAATTCCTTTATTTGGAAACACTGAGATGATTTAAATTATCTATAATTAAATTTATAGTCTTATTAAAATCAATATCCATGGTATTTTTATCATAGATTTCAAAAGTATTATACCTAAAAGAAACTATCGTTTCAAACGTATTGAAGTAAAAAGTTAATTCCTTTGAAAATTCATTCGAATAGGGTTTTTACCTCGAGATTTCTTTTTTTAGTATCAGGACGTTATTTGTATTTTGATGAATGTCATAGCCATAATTCTTTAAAAATTATACTCTTATTCCTATCAATAATTTCATCACAAATTCTCGTTTTAGCTTTCATTTATTGTTGTAACTAGAAAGAGTAATTGAATAGCATTCTTACCTAAAATGGATTCTTTATTTAATTTTATTCAAGAAGTATTCTTAATCTCTATATTATGTTATGTTAAAAATGAGAATTAAATGTGTTACTTATTATTTTTGAAACAAAACCTGGCTTTTTAGCAACAAATTCTATCTATAGAAACGGGTCTATATAAAAGGCACAAAATTACATTGTCTTAACCTTAATTTCTCTTTCTTAATAATTATATCTACTGATTAATATTCATTTGTTTCACCCGAATATCTGCAAAACGGGAACCCTGTTTCAATGTCATGATTATTGATAAAAGGTATATATTGCAGTACCGTTTCATAAAGATTCCTATGTGTTAAACACCAATTTTTAAGGTTTTTAACTTTAAAAAATGATAAAAATTCTAAATAAACAATTATACTTTTCCTCAAAATTAAAGAGCCAAATTGGCATTGCAATTATTTTGGGTTTTATTCTCGCATTAGTAATGGTTTTGTTGAAACCTTTCGACACAAACGGTTTTGATCATAGTCATAAAAATTTAATACTAAGTGGGTTTGGATTGCTATTTTCTATTTTCTATTTGATAAGTTCTAGACTTGAAAATCTTTGGTATAAAAAAAAGAATAAGAATTGGACTTTAAAATACGAGATTTTTGCGTTTGTTTTTTTGGTTATATTACTCTTCGTTCCTGTTCATTTCTATAATCAAATATTTCTAAATAACATTTTGAACAGGGAATTCCATATTTATGAATATGTAGGGCATGGAATCTGGTTTTTATACCAGTCTATGATACCAATTATGATCATAATCTTGCCTTTTTATATATATTTAAGAAATAGGTTTGGAGAATTGATTAGCGAAGAGGATTTGGATAGGATTGAATTCTCCGGTATAAATAAAGGCGAGAAGGAATTAATTCGAAGGGATGAAATACTATATGTTCAGGCATCTGAAAATTATGTTGATATTTTCTATAATAAAGAGAATGACGTTTGCCATCTTACTTTTAGAAATACCTTAAAGGCTATAAAAAATCAGGCCCCTTTTCTGAGACGTTGCCACCGGTCTTATCTTGTGAATCTTTCAAAAATTAAACGAATTCAAGGAAATTCTCAAAATGCGGAATTAGTCTTTCATAATTCTGAACTAAGAATTCCTTTATCCTATACCTACTACAAATCTGTAAAAATTTCTTTAGGCGATTAGCACAAAATGCTATTGTTTCAGCCCAAATGTTGTTGATTTATCAACTTCTTTTAGTATTCGTCACTACTATTTAGCTCTCTTTTTCTTTTAAACTTTCTTTGAAACATGATTTTGTTCAGAGGTGATCTTTAAACCAAGGACAGGTTTGAATTTCAGACTTACAAATAATGAAATCTATATAGAGATAGACCAATCAATATTGCGATTAAAGAACTCAAAAAATGAAGATTAAACGTTTTATTTCACTGGTGCTGTTATTATACATCAACTCAATTGATACGAATGCGCAGGACTCTATAAAGCAAAAATTGATAGACAAGAAAAATCAATTTCATGATGGACTGGTTCATCTAAAGCGGGATTTACATCAACATCCCGAACTATCAGGAAAAGAAAAGAGGACATCAAAAATAGTTCAAGACTATTTATTGGATTTGGGTTTAGAAGTTAGAACGGATTTTGGGGGATATAGTGTGGTTGGAATATTAAAAGGCAGTAAGGAAGGTAAAAAAATAGCATGGAGAGCCGATATGGATGCTGCTCTGCATGTTTTTGGGAGTAACCCTAACGCTAAACCCAAAGCTGCACACGTCTGTGGCCATGACATACATACAACAATAGGTTTGGGAATTGCAAATACCCTTTCAAAAATGAAAGACAGGATGATAGGTACTGTTTATTTTATTTTTCAACCAGCCGAAGAGACTTTTAAGGGGGCTAAATCAATGATTGAAAATGGCTTGTTCCAAGAAATCCATCCAGATGAAATTTTTGGATTACATGTATTTCCTACTGAAGTAGGAACTGTCAGTTCCAAACCCAATGAACTGTTTGCATATCAGCGAAGGATTAAATTGACCTTTGACACTACAATTGATCAAAATGCTTTTAGAAAATTCTTAAAGGAGCTTTTAGAAGGTTTTATTCGTCATAAAGCCAATGGTGAACCTTGGTCATTAGTTGATTTGAACGACCCCAAATATGGGCTTTCTAATCCGAAAACTATATATAATGATTATTTCATATTAGGTTCAAATATTTCAACTCGCAATGGTGACAACACAATTTCATTCGAATGCACGTATTACGAGACAGACTCTACAAGATTAGATTCAATCTCAAAAACCATTACTAATACAATCTTAGATTCAGAATATGCAAAGTTCTACATCAAGACATCATTTACTGCAGAGAGGCCAACTGTGCTCAACGATTCAAAGTTGACAGAAGAAAGTCTCACCATATTGAAGGGTTTATATGGTGAAGAAAAAGTCAAAACCTTTTATGGTCAGATACCGTATTCCAATGAAGACTTTATATTCTACCAAAATGAGGTGCCCGGAGTTATGTTTCTCTTAGGAGGGTCAAATAAGGAAAAGGGGATTAACGCCTTGCCCCATACCTCGGAATTCGAAGTCGATGAGGAGGTAATACCCCTTGGAGTAAACATTTTCTCAAATTTTTTAACTAAGAGAATCATTATAAATTTTGATAAATCATGAAAAAGATTATTCCATTAATTTTCACATTATCCTTTTTTATTATCACTGCTCAAGAAGTACCGTCAATAGAAGATTGGAGAAATGACCTAGAGTATTTGCACAAGAAAGTGCATAATGATTATCCGTTTTTATTTGTGAAAACAACCGAAGACGCTTTTGATATCGAAGTAGAAAAACTGCATGGTCTAATTCCTACCTTGGAACCACACGAAATAATAATTGGGTTTTCCAGAATAATTGCTCTTTTTAAGTATGGTCACATGGCGGTTGGCTTCAATATTGAACCTTTTGAATTTCACTATCTACCAATCAATTTATATCAATTTTCTGATGGAATTTATTTACAAGGGGTACATAAGAACTACCAAGACGTAGTGGGCTCTGAGGTTATTGAAATTAATGGAATCCCCATAATTGATGCATTGAAGAAAGTGTACCCAGTAGTGAGTGCCGAGAATTCCCAGTATTTTAAAAGTTATGGCATTAATTACCTGACAATTATGGAGGTACTTCATGCACAAGGTATTACCAATGACCTTAAAAGCTCAATTGAATTCACTTTAGAGCGAAATGGGGAAACCTTCAAAAAGGTTTTTGATGCTATGCCTAAGGGTCAAACGGTGCCTCGAAAATATGGCTTTGTCTTTGAGGATGACAATTGGTCGGAAGCTCGAGAACAAAATATAACCCCTCTCTACTTGGAGCAACTTGACAAAATGTATTTCTTTAAATATCTATCCGAGAAAAAAACTGTATTTGTTAGACTTAGTCAAATTGAAGACGATCCTAATGAAGATATGGAATCATTCTATGCGCGTTTATTTGATTTTGTCGAAAAAGAGAACGTTGAAAAATTAATCATAGACGTAAGATTAAATGGAGGAGGGAATAATTTTAAAAATAGAACACTGGTCACTAAAATAATTGAAAACAAGAAAATAAATAGGATAGGGAATCTATTTGTTATTTTAGGGAGGAGGACATTTTCAGCTTGCCAAAATCTTGTCAACGAATTGGACAATTATACTAATGTCATCTTCTTAGGAGAACCGACCTCAGAGAATATCAACTTTTACGGGGATAGTAGACCCGTAATTTTACCTCACACAGGTCATCCAGTGTATTTGTCGTATGCTTGGTGGCAGGATAAACCGGCTTGGCAAAATGCGAAATGGTTGGCTCCTTCCATTCCAGTTGAAATGAGTTTTGAGGAATATTCAACTAATGATGATCCTATATTGAAAACTGGTTTAGACTTTTCTGATAAGGATTTTAAACCCAATCCAATGAGATATATCACAGACCTTTTTGTCAGAGGTGAAATACAACAATTGGACCAAGTAGTTCCACAGATGATAAATGACCCCAAATATGATTTTTTTGATTTTGAAAAAGAGATTAGTAAGGCTGGGCATCACCTCATTCAAAGTGGCAGGGCTTCAGCTATTCAGGCTGGAATTGCTGTATTTTCCTTTGTTACACGATTATTTCCAAACTCCCCAAGCGCATGGGAAAATTTAGCTACTGGTCAAATGAAAGCCGGCCACAATGAAAATGCCAAAAAATCAATAAAAAAGGCAATGGCATTGGATTTAGAAGGAAATATTAGTAAAAGAATACAAGAATTGTTGAAAAATATGCCGGATTAATTATTTGTAGCAAAAAAATGAAGTTTTGTATCAATTAATCAACTATTAAAAGTAAAAGGCCTTTATTCAAATTTCATAATAAGGAACCAGCCAGAACTGGTTTTACATGCTGGTAAATAACAGTTTCTTAATTAGGATATCCTTTAAATAGGATTATAAATTTTTCACATTGTTTTTACAAATAATAGAAATTCAACAAAGAGGTTTCAAAAAGGCAATAATCAATAATCAATCAAAATGAAATTTATGCTTACTTCTCTGACGATAATGATGTTTACATTATTGGCAGGCCAATCAACGGAATCCATGAAAGACAATAGTTCACCAACTGAAATAAATAGGTCCTTTCAACATCACTTTGAAAATAATATTAACAGAATAGATAAAAGCGGGAAAAGTGATTCCTTGGCTATTACGCTTGAGGCCCGTATGAAAGAGTTAAACGTTCCAGGGGTCTGTATCACCATTTTTGATAGAAATAAAATTCTTTGGACGAAAGGTTACGGAGTTATGAATAAAGAAAGCATGGAAAAAGTAAACGAAAACACTCTTTTTCAAGCTGCCTCCATTTCCAAACCAGTCACAAGTGTTACCGCATTTAAATTGATGGAAAAGGGAAAAATCAACTTAGATGAAAATGTCAATTTGAAATTGAAACGTTGGAAAGTACCAGAAAACGAGTTCACAATAAAAGAAAAAGTCACACCTAGTCGAATTATGAGTCACACCTCTGGATTGGGTACTTCGGGTTTTCAAGGATATCATAAGAATGAGCCTATTCCATCATTAGTAAAAATTTTGGCCGGTAGTGAAATTACGAATTCCAATCCAGTTAGAGTTATCCAAACTCCCGGAGAATCAGAGCTATATTCGGGTGGAGGTATGCAGGTGCTACAACTATTAATTGAAGATGTAAGTGGGAAGAAATTCTCAAAACTGACAGAAGAGCTAATTTTCCAACCTATTGGAATGAAATATAGTTCCTTTACATTTCCTCTTTCCGCAAAGTTAACTAACCTGACTTCAATGGGCTATGATTCCAATGGAAAGGTTATTGATGGAGGTTATCGTATTTATCCTGAGAAAGCAGCGGCAGGCCTCTGGACTACTTCATCCGATTTATCAGAATTTATGATTGCTTTGGGTAAATCCTATAGAGGAGAAAAAGGAGGAATATTAAAGCAAAGTTCAGCAAAAAAAATGATGGAAAGAGTCCCCAATGCTGGAGGAATCGGTATAGGGATTGATGGAGAAGGGGATGCTTTCCGTTTTAGGCACTCTGGTGGAAATGCAGGATTTAGTTGTTATGCGGTTTCCTTTGCAAGAGAGGGAAGAGGGGTTGTAGTCATGACAAATTCGGATAATGGATTTCCCTTGAATCACGAAATTGTAAGGGCAATTTCCAAAACATATAATTGGCTGCCAATGTGGATGCGAGAATAAAAAATTACTAATGCCTTTGCCCTTAAATTTAGAATTGATTAGTGGTAAACATTATATGTTATTTGCTACTAAAAAATTACATCTTATAACAACAAAAAATTATTGTAATGAAATTATTGGACTTTAACGTAATTAAAAATAAACCTGTAAAACTGCATCTGTTTCTATTAGTTTCTTTTTTCAGTATCTCTTGCTCTGAACCAAAAGAGGAAACCAATTCTACTGAAGTCGTAAAGGATGTTGATGCTTACCTAAAAAATGCTATAGAATTGCATAATATTCCAGGGTTGGCCTTGGCCGTAGTAAAAGGGGATGAAGTCCTGTATGAAAACTATTTTGGAGTCGCTTCACTAAACGATAGTAGTTCGGTTACTACCAATACTCTTTTTAGAATTTACTCTGCAACAAAACTTATTACAACTACAGGGGTATTTCAGCTTATTGAGAATGAAGAATTAAAATTGAATGATAAAATATCAACTTATCTAGATAGTTTGCCTGCTGCATGGCAAGATGTAAGAATAAAAAACCTTTTGAGCCATTCCTCAGGTCTGCCAGACATCATTCGATATGAAAGTACCTTAACAGATAAGGAGTTAATGGAAAAATTAGCTATGGATGGGATGGAATTTGCTACAGGGTCTCAATTTCGATACAATCAAACAAATTATTGGTTGCTTGCTCGGATTATTGAAAAAATTACGGGAATGTCTTTTGATGAGTATATTCTAAAAAATCAATTTGAAAACAAAACAAGAGGTGTTTTGTTTTCATCAAATTCACAAGAAACCATTCCCGGTCGCGCCATAAGATATATTTATAGTGGTAAAAACAAAAAGTTTGTAAAAGGCACTAATAATAGTGGGGTTAGGGGTCATTCAGGGAACGGTTTAAATATAAATTTAAAAAGCTTCATTGAATGGGATAAAAAGCTAAAAAATAATATGCTTTTGAAAGAAAAAACAAAATCTTTAATGTGGTCACCTTTTAATTTTCAGCAAAATTTTAAATATCAAAAAGATCATTTTTTACATGGCTGGCATAATTATCATGTGAATGGTTTGGACTCTTATGGATTTACAGGTGGTAATTTGTCGGCTTATAGATATTTTCCTAAATATGATACGTCAATTATACTCTTATCGAATGGTTATCAAATAGAAGCATATGATATCTTGGTAAACGATATTGCTCGGCTGGTTTTACCGGATTTACGGACAAAGAAGTTGGTACTTGAAGAGGAGGTCATGGATATGGTCTTAAAGGGCGAATATCTACGGTCATCAGAGGCCATTGCTAAACTTAAGGGTCAAAATCCAAATTCCTTATTTGACAACTTAAAAATGAATATCAACGGTGTTGCTAATTCTTTTGTATGGAATGAAGAGCCTGAAAAGGCGTTGGAAGTCTTTAAATTGAATGCTGAAGCAAACCCAGATTGGTGGATTGCCTTGGCCGGTTTGGCGGAAATTTATGAGATTATGGAAGATAATAAAAATGCGGTCAAATACTATCAAGAGGCCCTAATGTTGAATGAAAAAAATGAGTATAATTACAACGGACTGATGCAAGATAAAATTAAGGAGTTAAAAAAATAAAAGATGAAGGGTATTTTCAAACTGCTATTGGTTTTTGTCTTGATGATATTTAATCATTCTAATTCAATCGCCCAAACTATCATCGAAAAATACGAACCTGTTAAAAATGATAGTCTTAGGATTGGAATAGGAGAAGAGGACTTCTTGCCCTTTATAGCAAAAGGATATACTTTGATGCTCCCAAAGGACAAGGAAATAAATGGAATACTAGTCTTTCTGGAAGATGCAGGGTATGATAATAAGAACGATAATTCAAAACAGATGTATCGTTATGCTTCCGAAAAGAATTTTGCCATCATATCGGTATCTTCGGAATTACCTTTTGACTTTTATTTTTCCCCTACTTCCATAGTTTCTACCCACGCGGTACTCAGGGAGGTGTTTACCGAGCATAAACTGCCCAATGAAAACGTTTTTTTGATTGGGTCCGGCCTGGTAGGTCATAGGGCTTTGAAATATATAGAGTTTATAAAAAATGGCAATTATGATTTTCAGCTTGACATAAAAGGTATCGTCATTTGCAATTTGACTATGGATTGGACAAGAAAATGGTATCAACATCAACGTGATATTCGTATCAATCGCATTAATCTATGGGAACCCAAATTCATCAATTTTATGTTGGAATCGTATTTGAAGGGTACACCCGAAACTTCGCCTGAAAACTACCATTATTACTCCTCTTATAGCTATTTTGACAAGAAAAACAGGAATATAAAATTTTACAAGGATTATGCTGTCAGGGCTTATATCGAACCTGCAATAAAATATAGGCTAAAGAAATATGTAAGAACCTTGTATGAAAATAATTCTACTGATATGGTTGGATTTTTGGCCGAATTGCAATTGGCTGGGAACGAGAATACCGAACTCATAGTCCTTCATCCTGAAAATGATACATTCCAAAATAAAAACACACAGACTACCTGGGGTGCAATTGATAAAAACGAACTTATGAATTGGATTTATTCAAAAAGCTTTAAATGAACAAAAATGATTTAGTGTAAATTGTTGTTATTGAGATGCTCAGAAAAAGATTTTCTTAAAAGAAATAGTATTACTTTAAACGAATCTGCAAAAGGAGAAAAATATAGACAATTTACTTTTGTCATTACTTTAATATCGCTTTCAACCTGCGTTTATAAGGCAATTCGGACCTAAAATCTTTCAGGTTTCATGAATTGACTTTTCTTTAGAGCTAAAATAAACTGAATAAATTGGAATAAGGCTACAATTGTATTAGTAAACCCAAAATTAGTGTTCAGTTGGACATTAAGAAAAACTGAGCTTTAAAAAATAAATGAATACACTTCAATTGTTGTACCTATGTTGTACCCAAAACAAAAAAGCCGAGACATAAATCTCGGCTTTCCCTTTTGTACTCGAGGTGGGAATCGAACCCACACTCCCGAAAGAACTGGATTTTGAATCCAGCGCGTCTACCAATTCCGCCACTCGAGCGTTTAAAATAGGACTGCAAAACTAAAAAATATTTTTATTTCCACACCAAAAAATTCAACAATTATCCTTTAGCAAGACAAATTAATTTCTAAATTTGCACCTCCTTAGAAAACACCTGCGCAAAGAGCAGTAGAAACAAGGCATTTAGCCTACTTCGTTCTAGGGGCAGAGATACAAAAAACAAGCCATGCCATACAGCGTTCCGGAACCAAAATTTTTCGCCTGTACCCAAAGTACGGTTTTAGGAGAAAAAATTGCCAAGGCTTATGGTGTGGATTTGGGCAATGTTATTTTTTCCCGATACAGTGATGGTGAGTTTCAGCCCTCTTTTGAAGAATCCATTCGTGGTGCAAGAATATTTATCATTGGATCTACCCATCCCGGTCCGGAAAACCTTATGGAGATGTTATTGATGATCGATGGTGCCAAACGTGCCTCTGCGCGACATATAACTGCCGTAATGCCTTACTTTGGATGGGCCAGACAGGACAGAAAGGACAAACCAAGGGTACCCATTGCCGCTAAACTTGTTGCAAAAATGCTGGAAACGGCTGGAGCTACCCGGATCATAACTATGGATTTACACGCGGACCAGATTCAAGGATTCTTTGAAAAACCTGTAGATCATTTGTTCGCCTCTACGTTGTTTCTCCCTTATTTGCAAAACCTGGGATTGGAAAACCTAACCATTGCATCACCTGATATGGGCGGATCAAAAAGGGCCTATGCCTATTCCAAGGCCTTGGATAGCGATGTAGTCGTTTGTTACAAACAGCGGGCCAAGGCGAATGTCATTTCCCACATGGAACTTATTGGGGATGTCCAAGGGAAGAATGTTGTTCTGGTGGATGATATGGTGGATACCGCAGGTACATTGACCAAAGCTGCAGATTTGATGATGGATCGGGGAGCGGTAAGCGTACGGGCGATTGCTACCCATGGCTTATTGTCCGGCAATGCCTACGAGAAAATCGAAAAGTCCAAACTAACGGAATTGATCATTACAGATTCCATCCCTTTGGAAGTAAAAAGCGATAAGGTAAAAGTACTGAGTTGTGCGGATCTATTTGCGGATGTTATGCACAAAGTACACAACAACAATTCCATTTCGTCCAAGTTTTTAATGTAAAAAGAGACTAAGAACGGACCAGGAGACAATTAGAATTTTTAATTTTTAATACATATAATGAAGTCAATTACAATTAAAGGATCAGAAAGAGAAAGCGTGGGCAAGAAGTCAACAAAGGCCCTACGTAATGCTGGAAAGGTTCCTTGCGTAGTATACGGAGGGGATAAACCATTGCACTTTTCAGCAGATGAACTAGCGTTCAGGGATTTGGTTTACACCGCCAATGCGCACACAGTTGCAATTGAATTGGATAACGGGACCAAGGTGAACGCCGTAATGCAGGACATCCAGTTCCACCCTGTTACTGACAGTATCATGCACATTGATTTCTATCAGTTGTTCGAGGACAAACCTGTAACCATGGATATTCCAGTTAGGTTGCAAGGAAACTCGCCAGGGGTTAGAAACGGTGGACGTTTATTGTTCAGAAAAAGAAAACTTACCATTAAGGCCTTACCGGATAAATTACCGGATTTTTTTGATGTGGATATTTCCAAACTTAGAATTGGCCAGAACATTGCGGTTTCGTCTTTGTTAAGTGACGATTTCACAATCCTTCACCCAGATACCACTACGGTAGTACAGGTTAAAACAGCACGTACTGCGGTTATGACCGATGACGAGGATGAAGAAACTGATGAAGAAGAAGGAGCAGAAGCAAGTGCTGAGGGAGCAGAGGCCCCAGCTGAAGAAGCTGCCCAAGAATAGATTTGATTTACAGACCCAAAAAGCATCCCGGTTTAAATATTGGGGTGCTTTTGTATTTTTAGGCAACTGTAAAAGATATTCTATGTTGAAATATCTTAAAAAATTATTGGGCTTAGTAGACCCATTTTTAGAGGAGGTAGACCCCATGAAAAAGTATTTAATCGTTGGATTAGGAAATATAGGTGCCGATTATGCCGAAACCCGACATAACATTGGTTTTAAAATTTTGGATGCCCTCGCAAATCAGAAAGGGCTGGCTTTTGAAACCGAGAAGCTAGGTGACATTGCAATCTACAAATTAAAAGGCCGAAGCATCCTCTGCCTGAAACCCTCCACCTACATGAACCTTTGCGGTAAAGCGGTGCGATACTGGTTGGACAAGGAAAAAATACCCTTGGAAAACTTGCTCGTCATAACGGATGACATCAACCTCCCATTTGGTACTTTGCGTCTCAAGACCAAGGGAAGCGATGGCGGCCACAATGGTCTAAAGGATATTCAACAAGTATTACAGACTACCAATTACAATCGGTTTCGATTTGGTGTTGGTGCCGATTTTGGCAAGGGCAGACAAGTGGAATATGTACTTGGCCAGTGGAACGACGAGGAGAACTCAAAAATGCCGGAGCGATTGGAAAAATCCATTGCGCTTATGGAATCCTTTGTTTTGTCAGGTGTTTCCCGCACAATGAACCAATTCAACGGGGTTTAAAGAACGCTGAAACTATAGATTCCAGAGTTGGTGGCATTTCCTTCTGCATCCCGCGTAACCACACTCCAATAGTACGTAGTGCCGGAGATTACGGATACTTTAAAGGTAGTGGCCAAGTTGGACAAAGTAGCTTCCAAATCCGTAGGCGGATTCTGTTCCGAAAAATATACCTCGATATTCTCAATATCATCATCCAGATCCGATGCAGACCAAGACAGGGTCACTTCATTGTTAATGTCCTTGAACACACGTTCGGACATGCTGGGATCTAATATTTCAGCCGGGAACGGGGCAAATGTGGTCCTTGAACCTGCATTATAAAAACTCCACATTTCACTAGAAATCGTGTTGTCCATTTGATTGTTCCTGGAACGCACCAACCAAGAATACGGCTGTCCCTTTAGCAAGGGAAGACTGGCCGTTGTGCTTTGGGTTGAAATGGTCTGCACCGTATTAGAGTTGATATTGGTCACGCGCAATTCATAGCTGTCCGTATTATCCGATCTTTGCCATTGAAAGGTCACCCTGCTCGTAGAGTCATCCTGATCTATACCGGTGGTGCATTCAGAATTCTTTTCCGGGAACAAAAGCAACACCTGACCGGGAGGTTTTGGGTCGTCTTTCTTTTTACAACCAAATACCGCAAAAAGGCACATAAGAAGTACTGTCTTTCTCATTATCTTTTTAAAATCTTAGTTGTTTTTTTCGTTCCCCTGTTATCAAATTGCAAATAATACATCCCAACGGGCAACATACTCAAATCGTATTCCTTGGAGGAAACGCCATCCTGTAATTTATCGGTTCGTAACAACCTACCATCAGAACTGAACAACATCATGGTAGCCCGTTGCGCGGGTACATCGAAATAGATTTCTATAAAATCGAGGAAGGGGTTCGGGAATACCCGTGGGCCATCGGAAACTAGAATTTCCTCCTCATACATACCCTGACAGGGAATATCGGTGTACACCTTTAAAAAATTGATGCCCTTGGAAAGGTCCAATGAAAACTGTTTTTCTGCCGTATAGGTAGTGAAACCATTAAGTTCAACATAGTATCCTTTGGCTCCTTCCAAATCCAGAACCACCTGGGAAGCCTGTAAGGAAACCTTGGAGGTAACACTCAGTGGGGCAGGTTCTGTAATGACCACCTCCAAACAGAAGGGTTCATAGCTGATGGTACCATCGGTTCCGGTAATGCAGATATCATAGGTTCCCGCGCTTAAATTGGTAAGGTTGTAACTATTGGTAAAATTATCGGTAGTATTTACACCGTTCCCGTTTACGGTGATTTCATAATCCAAAAATACTTTGGGAACTATCCGTATGGCACCATCGTTATTTGGCCTACAGGATTCGCTTTCAAGGCTTACGTTAAAGTTTTCTTGGGTAAATCTGTAAATGGCACAACCAGATGCATCCACTTCCTGCCCCAAAGGTGTGCCCAAACACAGATCATCTCCATCATCGAACACCCCGTCCTCGTCGTCATCAGGTCTAAAATCACCCTCAACACACACCTCTAAGGAGAAATTGTTGAGTCGGCCTCCGTCCGACGCCGCATTGTCCTTTACCTCTAAGACCCACTCACCTAGTATGGATTCCCCATAAAAGGAACTCAAGGTGCCAATGGGACGCACGGTTCCGTTAATTGCAGGGGAACCGGAACATGTAAATGCGTCTGCAGCCTCATCGTCAAAAACCGCATTGATGTCCGAATTGTTCCCACAGGCACTGGAAACCAAAACCACCGTTGTTCCCGCTGGGGAAGTGAGGCTGATGACCAAATCCGATAAATACGTATGTTCTATATCCAGGTTTACATTGATATCGGCCAAATTCAAATCCTGATAAAAAAGAACCCTTGAGGTAATCGTTGGTGTTCCTACAGGGGTTATGGTTATTGGAACGTTGTTACTCGCCTTGGTGATACAATTGAACTGTATCGTTGTAAAACTGAAAGGTACCCCAAAAACTCCTTCCCCGCAGGCATTCAAAGGCTTGACACGCCAAAAATACTGGGTTTCGTTCAACAAGGACGTGGGCTGGTAGGAATTTGTCGCCAACACTTTGGATTCAATAATTTCCGTAAAACCGATGTCCGTTGCAATTTCAACCGCGTAGGAGGTACTCACCAAATCCGGTTCCCATTCCAAGACTACATCTTTTGATACGTCCAAACTTCCGTCCGATGGAGCGGTAAGTATGACTTCGGAGAAATTGCTATCGAAAACGCTCAATTGCAAGGAAATACTTTTTGTAACGCTGACCGAAGTGGCAATAACATCAATAGGATAATTACCAATGGCCAAATTTTCAGTTCCCGAGATAGTAAGGTCAATCGTGGTATTGGAAACGGAAACGGTATCCTGTGAAAAAGTGGCGGTCACTCCAGGTGGCAACGCCCCAACACTCAGGGTACTTTCCTCCATGAAGCCTAAATACGCTTCATAGTCAAAACTGACCACAAGGTCATCCGGTTTACAGACTTCATAGGTAAGGTCCGCAAAATTCAGTACCACTTCAGACTCCGAAATGGAAAAATCAGCTTGGTTCACGGCAAAGAAAATATTGTTCGAAGCCTTGACCATAAACCTCCCGGCAGTTGTGGTATAACCTCCTGGAATCACCATAGTATGACTTCCATCATTGGCAATGTTCTGGGCAATCCTGTTGGGGAAGGTGAGTCCGCCATCCGTGGAGAGAAAAATATCCACATTCTGGGCTGCTATGGGCAATTCATTGGTATTGGCCACATCCCAAGTGATGGTCTCCGTTTCGCCTGCCACAAAAGTTGCCGGCACCTCTTGTGAGGTAACCAAAAAAGGGCCTGCCTGTCTGGAAACGACAACTGTAACCTCATCTGAGGCGGATTGTCCGCCGTTCAATACATTATCGCGCACAGTAAGCGAAAAGTTCATTTCACGCTGCACATTAGATACCGTTTCCCATGCCCCTCCTTCAACAGGGTTGGACTGGGTAAGGTCACCCGATACTACCCTACTCAACCTTGGAAAATAACGTTCTGGAGATACTGAAGGGGGGAGCGAACGGAACATGGCACCTGTGGGATTATTGGGCCCAAAAGTGGCCTGGGTGACAATTCCATTGTCTATTTGCTCCCAAGTGTAGGTCACCACATCCGTTGAATCAGGATCACTGGCACTGCCCGTCAATACAAAGGCGGTTCCAACAGGAATGGTGTAGTTACTGACCGGATTTAAAATGGGGGCATTGTTGGTCAAAGGCAGGGTTTCCCCACAGCTTATCGTCTCCAAATATTCGCGGATCTGTACGATGCTCACATAGTGAAAATAGTCATCTGAATTTGTGGCGACGTCATTTGCGTTCGTAATCCCGGCATACCCCATAATGGTGGTGCCGCTTCCAGGTTCCACCTGCACTAAGGTGCCTTCGGACAAATGTGAAAAAGTATGGTTGGCTCCAAACTGATGTCCCATTTCATGGGCAACCAAGTCGATGTCAAACTGATCGCCTTGTGGAGCGAACAACGTGGTGTAGGCGCTGCCCTTTCTGTTATCCTGACAGACGGAACCAATAAAACCTGCATTGCCATCCAAAGTATCATCCTGCTGATTGAACAAATGGCCAATATCATAATTGGCCTCGCCAATAACACTGGTCAAGGTATTCTGGGTTTGGGAACTCAGGCCCCCTGAAAAGGGATCCGTATCCGGGTTGGTATAAATAACGGCATCCGTATTGGCAATCAGCTCCAAGGTCACTCCCAGATCACGTTCAAAAACGCCGTTCACCCGTGTCAATGTGGCATTGATGGCCGCAAGGGCATCGGGGATGGTACCCCCATGGAATTGCGTGTATTCCCCGGAGGCTGCAATCGCGACCCTAAACCTCCTCAGGCTTTGATCGTCCACCAGTTTGGCTGTTGACGCGGTGGATTGTAAGGCAACCATATTTGGGTCGGTCTTACAGACAAAATCCAATTTTTTGGTCAAATGATCTTTTGCATTGTAAACCACATAATCACCGCTGGCCGCTTTTTCCATAAATACGGTGCCCTCCTTGCCAGGGTCCATGATCATAGTCTGTATCCCTTTGGGGGAAACACTAAAAAATATCTTTTGCTTATTTGGTCCGGACCCTACGCCCCTATAGGATTTTATGTTGGGATATTTTTGGGCCAATTCCGGTGCAAATAATTGGGATTCTTCGACTTGAAACGGTATCAAATTGCCTTCAGCATCCGGAAAATGGATGGTTCTTACTGATCTTTTGGATTTGGAAACCTTGGAAAGTTCCCCTTTCAACCCTTTTTCATCCAGCACAAATGCCCTGGCCTTTTGTACATCTAATCGCTTGAGGGTACTTTGCCTATCCTGATTTTTAAGCTCCGCTCTTTGCCAATAATTGGTCTGTGCAAACCCAGAAAAGGAAAGAAATACTATGGTAATTGAGAAAACAAGACGTAATTTAGCGGTCATTGTGGGGCTTTTATCTCCAAATCAAATATAGTTCTTTTTATTTTCCAACAGCGTTGATTACAGTTCAAAGCATTTCCAATTACGATGAAAAACACCCTGTTGCCATAACCATTGGCACCTTTGACGGAGTACATATTGGTCACCGGAAAATATTGGAAAAAGTCATAAACCGTGCCAAGAACTCCAATTTAAAATCGGCCGTACTTACCTTTTTTCCGCACCCCCGTATGGTACTGCAAAAAGATGCCAATATAAAGCTTCTTAACACCATAGACGAAAAAAAATCCATTCTGGAGAAAATGGGATTGGATATTTTGGTCATCCATCCGTTTACCAAGGAATTTTCGCGGCTTTCGGCGACGGAATTTGTTCGCGATCTCTTGGTGAACAAATTAAAATCCAAGAACGTTATTATTGGTTACGACCATCGGTTTGGCAGAAATAGGAACGCCAATATAACCGACTTGATCGCTTTTGGAAACGCGCTGGATTTTTCCGTGGAGGAAATCCCTGCGCAGGAAATAGACGAGGTTTCCGTGAGCTCCACGAAAATACGTAGGGCCTTGGAAAATGGCGATATAGAAACGGCCAATGCCTACCTAGGCTATGAGTACATGCTAACGGGGACCATAAAAAAAGGGAAGGGCCTTGGCAGAAAAATCCACTTCCCAACGGCGAACGTCCATATTGAGGAAACCTATAAACTTGTTCCCAAAAATGGGTCCTATATCATAAAAAGCCATATTGAGGGTGCGGATGTTTTTGGCATGATGAATATTGGCTATAATCCAACAGTGAACGGTACTTCAAAAACAATAGAGGTTCATTTTTTTGATTTTGATGCGGACCTTTACGACAAGAATCTCCAGATTAATCTCCTTTCCCGGCTCCGTGATGAGCAAAAGTTCGATTCCCTGGACGAACTGAAATTACAATTGGCCAAGGACAAAGAGAAATCGCTGCAATTTATATCCAATAGATAATGATGCTCAAGAGGTTGTTATTTCATAGAATTGACAACAGCCCGCTTATCATTTTCCGCATATTTTTTGGCGTTCTCGTTTCATTGGAATGTTTTGGTGCCATAGCCACGGGCTGGCTCAAAAGGAATATCGTAGCGCCCCAATACACCTTTCCCTTTATTGATTTTGCATGGCTGGAAGCCCTTGCCGGGCCGGGTATGTATTTTTATTTTTCCCTGATGGGTATCTTGGGAATATGTATAGCGTTGGGGCTAAAATACAGATTCTCCGTACTGGCTTTTACCTTGCTCTGGACCGGCAGTTACCTGATGCAAAAAACCGCATATAACAATCATTATTATTTATTGGTCCTTATTTCCTTTTTGATGTGCCTATTTCCGGCCCATAAAGCATATTCCTTGGATGTTCGCATGGGAAACTCTCAAAAGGAAAATTCCATGTACGGCTATGTGAAGTGGATCATAGTCTTGCAATTGTTCATTGTATATACCTACGCCTCCATTGCAAAACTGTACGGAGATTGGCTGGATTTTGGCATGATAGACATACTGATGAAGTCAAAGTCCGGCTACCCGCTCGTTGGTGATGTATTGCAACAGCCTTTGATGCACAAAATCATCGGGAGTTTTGGGATTATTTTTGATTTGTTGGTGGTTCCGGCGTTGCTTTGGAAACCTACCCGAAAAGCGGCCTTTATCGCCTCCATTTTCTTTCACCTCTTCAATTCGGTCATTTTCCAGATAGGAATATTTCCTTATCTGTCCTTGGCTTTCACGGTTTTCTTCTTTGAACCGGAAACCATCAGAAAGTTATTTTTCAAACGTAAAGTCCCTTTTAACCTCCAGAAAACGGTGGTCCCAAACTATAAAAAACCATTCCTGGTAGTGTTCGGTATCTATTTTTTGCTCCAGTTAATCCTACCTATCAGGCACTATTTTATAAAGGACGATGTATTATGGACGGAAGAAGGCCATAGAATGAGCTGGAGAATGATGTTAAGGGAACGAAGCGGTACGGGACAATTTAAGGTATTGCGCGGCAACGGCACGGAACTATTCATAGATATACAGCAATATCTTACTACAGGTCAACAACGAAAAGTCCTCGCCTATCCAGATTTTGCCTGGCAATTTGCACAGTATCTAAAAAGGGATTTAAAAGAGGAAAACGAGGAAGTATCCGTATACCTAATTAATTCCAAGGTAAGCATCAATGGCCGACCTCCAGGTCCTTTTATAGACCCAACCGTGGACCTCGCAAATATTCCTTGGACACCATTGAAACACAGCGATTGGATACTACCGTCTCCATTGGAGGACTAAAATTTTATCGCCCGCTGGCAAAGCTGTAGGGGCATCCCCCAAGGATCACGGAGCATAACGAGATGACCGCCATCCGGCTTGAGGACCTCCTCGAAGAAGGTTGCGCCCTGGGCCATTAAACGCTCCTTATCCTTAGCCGCATCCTCCGAAACAAAGGCAACATGAAATGTCAACGGATGTTCCGTTTCAAAATTTCTTTTTGTGGCATCGTCCCTACTGTAAAGTTCCAAGACGACCCTGCCGGCGCTATCAGCCAAAAAGGTCATATAGGGTGCTACTTTTTGTTCGCTTGCGATTGTTAGCCCCAGATGCTGGCAATACCAATCTACCACCTGTCCAATATTGGCAACGTTCAAGGCAAAATGCTCAAAAACCATAAACCATTGTTTTAGGTATTAAAAGTATACCTTTTAATGGGAACTTTCCCTTAAATTTGCTGCCAAATTATATAGAGCGATGCTACAATTACAGGTCATACGAGAGGAAAAGGAGAACGTTTTAGAAGCCCTTAAAAAAAGAAATATTGATGCCGAATCCATGCTGAACGGCGTACTTCTTTTGGATGAAAAAAGACGCGCTACCCAAACCCGATTGGATTCCATCCTTGCGGAATCAAACAGGTTATCGAAAGAAATTGGCATGCTCTATAAATCCGGAAAGGCACAAGAGGCGAATACCTTAAAGGAAAAGACGGCGGACCTTAAGGAGGAGTCCAAACAATTAGGGGAGGAACTGACAACTACGGCAGAGGAACTTCAATCGCTTTTATATCAAATTCCCAATATCCCCAACAAATTGGTGCCGGCAGGAAGTTCCGAAGAGGACAATGAGGAAGTTTTTAGGGAAGGGGACATTCCCAAGCTGGTAGATGGCGCCTTACCCCATTGGGAATTGGCCAAGAAATACGATATTATCGATTTTGAACTCGGCGTTAAGATCGCAGGAGCCGGTTTTCCCGTTTACAAAGGGAAAGGAGCACGTTTACAGCGCGCCTTGATCTCCTATTTCCTGGACAAGAATACCAATGCCGGCTACACGGAAATGCAGGTGCCCCACGTGGTAAACGAGGCTTCCGGGTATGGAACCGGACAATTGCCGGACAAGGAAGGACAGATGTATCATATAACCGCGGACGACCTGTATCTGATTCCTACGGCGGAAGTTCCCGTGACCAATATTTTTAGGGATACCATCCTACAGGAAAGCGACTTTCCTATTAAATACACAGGTTACACGCCTTGTTTTAGAAGGGAGGCTGGAAGTTATGGTGCCCATGTGCGCGGACTGAACAGGTTGCACCAGTTTGACAAAGTGGAAATTGTCCATGTAGAGCATCCCAATAAATCGTACGAAGCTTTGGATGGTATGGTGGAACATGTAAAAAATATTTTGCGTGAGTTGAAATTGCCGTACCGTATCTTGCGATTGTGTGGTGGGGATTTAGGATTTACATCTGCCCTAACCTACGATTTTGAGGTGTATTCTACGGCGCAGGACAGATGGCTGGAAATCAGTTCCGTATCCAATTTTGAAACATATCAGGCGAATCGTTTAAAATTAAGGTACAAGGACGAAAACGGAAAAAGTCAACTAGCACATACCCTGAACGGTAGCTCTTTGGCCTTGCCCAGAGTCTTGGCCGGAATTCTTGAAAATTATCAAACCGAAGACGGTATCCAAATCCCCGAGGTGTTGGTGCCCTATTGTGGGTTCGATAAAATTGACTAGTCCCTAGACGTCATTGTATTTCAATTCATAGGATTCCCATTGATAACCCATTTGGACCCTGCGAAAGGCGAATATTTTTTCGCCGTCCGTACGCACATTGATGATTCCCGGTAATACTTTCTTGAAACGCTGTCTGGCTTCCGTGTTTGCCAAGGAATCGGAAAAATCGAGGTCGCCCAACGTAGTTACCGTAGCATCGGAATAGACTTGTGCCTCAACGTCACCCGCATCCACGAACAGTGCCGAAAGTTCCGTTGAAAAAATAAGGGGCATTTTTCCCCTTCCGGCCAGTCCCAAACCTCCTAAAAAAACCGCTCTTGGGTGACCATGATCCGGTGTTTCCCCAGAGGAAACCACAGTGACCATGGGGTTCACATGGTTGAGCAAATTTTGGGAAAACTCATGGCTGCCGTGATGGGGCGCCTTAAAAATATGGGCGTTTACTTTAAGGGTATTCCCCGGTATAGACAAGAGATGTTCACTTCCCTCCACGTTCAGATCCCCAGAAAAAAAGGCCCTTACGTGGTCATAGTCAATCCTAAAGATCAAGGAATGTCCATTAATGGTATGGGACTTTCCGCCAAACCACTTAAACGAATTGTCGGATTCCAGGGTGGGTCCCAATATTTCCAACTGTACGCTTGCGTCCCCTATGGGCAGATACCCGTTGGAAGCGTCCACACGTTGGTAGGTAGCTCCAGAGCCTTTAACGGCATCGATCCATTCGCTAAAGTCACTTTTAAGATGTTCATTCTCCAAATCCTGTACCGAGTCATGTATGGTTCTCAACCTATCATTTTCCATGGTACCTATTTCCGTGTTGTGTCCATCGGCATATAAACCAATACCATTGTGGTATATATTCTTGACCGTAATTTTGGGGTGTTCAAGTAGCGGCTCCAAGCCGTCAATATGGTCCTTATCGGCATGGCTTAAAAACAAATGGTCAATCGTTACGCTGGTATCGGGCTGGTCCAATCGGAATTTCCAGATAAGAAAACCCAAGGCCCTGTCCTTTAATCCGCCGTCCACCAATATTTTAATATTATCGGGGGTTACGGTAAAGGAAGCATCCCCTTGCCCAATGTCCAAAAAATAAAATTCCAAACTCCTTTTGGGCAATAGTTTGGTGTTGGACGCAATCTTTCCTTCTCGCCCCCGGTAAATGGCAGTTCTGTAACTCTCCGCAATATTGTCCTCCAAAGGTTCCACCATTAGTTCATCACCATAGATTACCACATAGCTCACGTCCTCAACGCCGTTGTTGAAGTAAAACCGTTTTGTTTTTGACCCTAAAAACCGTGTTTCCATTTAATTTTTTGCGTTTGGCCGGTAAATGGCCCTTTTACTAAAACTACATTATTAATAGTATTCCTACAATATATTATTTGATAACCAGTCGCAGAATCTGTACGAATTGACATGAAATCCCATTGCCGCCATGCGATATTGACCTTATTATAGTTCAGTTAACAGATTCTTTTACGGCTCTTGCTTAAATTTGATAAATTTCTGCTATGAAGTTTTTAGGATTTTTTGCTTTTCTATTCATCTCCATCAGCGTTTGTGCCCAAGAGGACTTTTTGGCCAAGCAGTATTTTGCCGATGGCGATTTTGAAAAAGCGGTCGTTTTCTACGAAAAATTGGCGAAACAGAATCCGAGAAGAACGGACTATCTACAAGGTCTTATTGCCTGTTATCAACAGCTGGAACGCTATACCGATGCCGAAGCCTACCTTTTGGAACAGTTGAACCAGAGAAACCCACATCCTACCCTATTGATAGAAATGGGTTACAATTATTCCCTCCAGGACATGCCGGAAAAGTCCGAGGCATATTATGACCGTGCCCTGGCTTTTATTGAGGAAAACCCTAACTACGGGTACGCTTTGGGCTACCAATTCCAAAAATATACCTTATTGGACAGAGCCGTGGCGGCCTATAAGAAGGCTATGGAACTGAACCCTACCTTGGACTACAATTACCAGTTAGCCAGGATTTATGGGGAACAGGGCGATATTGAAAGAATGTACACCTCCTATTTGGAACTTTTGGTGAACAATAAAACGTCAAAATCCAATATCCTTAGAAGCATTGACGACTTCATTACATCGGACCCGGAGGATGTCAACAACCAGACCCTTAGGGCCATACTTCTTCAAAAGGCACAGAAAAATCCGGATATCATCTGGAACGAGCTGCTGAGCTGGCTGTTCGTAAAACAACGGCAATTTGGAAGCGCATTCAGACAGGAAAAGGCCATTTACAAACGTATGGAGGGCGGCAATACCGGTCGCCTGGAGAATTTGGGCACCACGGTACTAGAGGAGAAGGAATATGAGGTTGCCAAGGAGGTTTTTAAATACATCAAGGATGAAAGTGCGGACCCCATTGTGCAATTGAACGCGGAGCTGCATTTGATAGACATCACCTTGGAAGAAGTGGAAAAAAATCAATTGGACGCCATACAGAAACGCTACGAAGCCCTTATTTTACAATACGGATACCAGACCCAGACCCTGCAACTCCAGGTGGCCTATTCCAATTTCCTGACCTTTCAAAAAGACGAGCCCGGCCCGGCCATCGAACTGCTAAAGAACAGTTTGGAACTACCCATGAACGAACGGAGCAAGGCCTACATTAAGCTTGCCCTTGGCGATATTTTGGTATACGACCGTCGGTTCAACGAAGCGCTCATCTTTTTTTCGCAAGTTCAGGACAAGTTAAAAAACGATGTCATGGGACAGGATGCCCGATACAAAGTAGCGGAAACAAGCTTCTATAAGGGAGATTTTGACTGGGCATTGACACAGCTAAAGGTGCTACGGGGTTCTACCTCGCAGCTCATCGCGAACGATGCCATGCAATTGAGTTTGTTGATATCGGACAATTCCTTGGAAGACTCCACCCAGACAGCATTGAAAAAATATGCCCGTGCCGATTTTTTGGCCTATCAGAACAAAACGGACGAGGCGATCCAAGACCTAAACGATATTTTGGAAAACCACAAGGGAGAAAAAATAGAGGACGAGGCACTCCTAAAACAGGCCCAATTATTGGAATCCCAAAAGAAATACGAAGCGGCAGAATTCAACTATCAAAAAATAATCGAGTTCTATGGTAACGGTATCCTGGCAGACGACGCCTATTTTGCCTTAGGGGAACTTTACAGGACTGTACTGGACGAGCCGGAGAAGGCCAAGGCACATTATGAACGTATCATTTATGACTATCAGGACAGCTATTATTTTCCACAGGCCCGCAAAAATTTTAGAATGCTGCGGGGGGATGCGGTCAATTAACGTTTAATAGTCGAGAGTGCGGAGTGCGGAGTTCAGAGTGTAGAGTTAAGAGTTAGAAATATGCTGGAGGCAATACATAATAAACAATTAGCATTGAACAGTTAATAGCTTAGAGTCGAACAGCGGTAAGCGTTTAGCGCAAAGCGAATAGCGAACAATCAACAACCAAAAACGAACAACCATCACCCCATGTACATTTATAACGTAACCAGCAACATAGAGGATAAGGCCCATGAAAAATGGCTTCACTGGATGAAATCCGTACATATTCCAGAGGTGCTTGCCACAGGAAAGTTCCTGAGTGCAAAAATGACCAAGGTATTGGCCGAAGAAGGTACGGGGCACACCTATTCCGTCCAATATACCGTGGCCAGCAAGGAAATGCTCAATGACTATTACAGGGAGGATGCCCCAAGATTAAGGCAGAAAGGGCAAAAATTATTTGCGGACCAATTGATTTCATTCCGGACGGAACTAGAGGTGGTCGATGAGTTTTTTGTGCATCGGAATACCGCAACGCACCACCTTTTTACCTATGGCACCTTGCAGGAAAAAGAGGTTCAATTGGGCGTTTTTTCAAGGCTTCTGGGCGGGTATGATGATACCCTACACGGACATCGGATTTCCGATATAAAAGTCGCCGGTTTATATCCCACCTTGGAACCGACCCATAATCCGCAAGATATAATTCACGGTAAAGTCTATGTACTTACGGACGATGAATTGAAAAAGGCCGATTTCTATGAAGGGGACGCCTACGAAAGAATCGAGGTCGGTTTGCTTTCAGGTAAAAAAGCTTGGGTATATTTGGCAAGGTAAGCACCTAGCTCTAGGTGAACCTGACGTTTGGGGAAGCTTTAAAAGAAAACGGAAATGGGAAATAGAAAGGGAAAGGGAAAAAATAAAAAGCCTCGCGATGATCAGGGAAACTATGCCGACCAAAACAGTCCGGTCAAAGCCAAAAAGCACCTGGGGCAGCACTTTTTAAAGGACGAGAACATCGCCCAAAAAATTTCGGAAACACTTTCATTCAAAGGCTACACCCATGTCCTGGAAATAGGTCCCGGCACCGGAGTACTCACAAAATATTTATTGCGAAAGGAAATTGATTTGGTCGCTATGGATCTGGATGCCGAATCCATCATTTACCTCAACCACAGTTTTCCCTTGGAACACCCCAAGGCATTGCAAGGCAACGGCTCCTTTAAGGTAGTGGAGGCCGATTTTCTAAACTACGACATGTCCACCCTTTTTGGTGCCGAACCCTTTGCCATCACCGGGAACTTCCCGTACAACATTTCCACACAGATCGTTTTTAAAATGCTGGAGATGCGGCACCAAGTACCGGAGTTTTCCGGCATGTTCCAAAAAGAAGTGGCCCAGCGTATCTGCGCTAGGGAAGGCAGTAAGACCTATGGGATATTATCCGTCCTGACGCAGGCGTTTTATGATGCAGAATACCTTTTTACAGTGCATCCACAAGTTTTTGACCCGCCACCAAAAGTGCAATCCGGAGTGTTGAACCTTACCCGAAAAAAGGAGTACGTTCTGGACTGCGATGAAAAATTATTGTTTACCGTTATTAAAACCGCCTTTAACCAGCGTAGGAAAACCATCCGTAACAGTTTAAAAACACTCGGACTCTCCGAAAATCTTAAAGAAGATGCTATATTTGACCAACGTCCGGAACAGCTTTCCGTTTCGGAATTCATTGCGTTGACAAAGAAGATAGCACATGACGCCATTTAAACTCACAGAGGAACTCATTGCCCAGATAGAGGAGCTCATCGAACACCAAAGGGATACGGAACTGAATTCCCTTTTGGAGGACGTGCATTATGCAGATGTTGCGGAAATTATCAATGAACTCAACGAGGACGAGGCCACCTACCTCATAAAACTCCTGGATAGCTACAAAACCTCCGATGTGCTTACGGAATTGGACGAAGACGTTCGGGAGGCTATTTTGAGCAATCTTTCCTCCAAGGAAATCGCCGAGGAACTATCGGAACTGGATACGGACGATGCCGCGGATATCATTGGGGAACTTCCGCAGGAAATGGTTCAAAAGGTAATTTCTGAAATAGCGGACCGGGAGCATGCGAAGGATATCGTTGACCTGCTTCGGTACGATGAATATTCCGCCGGGGGCCTTATGGCCAAGGAATTGGTAAAAGTAAGGGAAAACTGGAACGTACTCACCTGTGTAAAGGAAATGCGCGCCCAGGCCGAAAATGTGACCCGCGTACATTCAATTTATGTCGTGGACGAAGAAGACAAGCTCATTGGCAGGTTGTCGCTCAAGGACCTGTTGACCACTTCCACTAAAACACATATTAAAGATGTCTACATTCCCAAGGTAGACTCCGTCAACGTCAATGAAAAACCGGAAGAGGTTGCCAAGATCATGTCCAAATACGACTTGGAAGCCATCCCGGTTGTGGATGAGATTGGCAGGTTGGTGGGGCGTATCACCATTGATGACATCGTGGACGTAATCAGGGAAGAAGCGGATAGGGACTATCAAATGGCCGCAGGTATCTCGCAGGATGTAGAGGCAGATGATAGTATTCTGGACTTGACCAGGGCACGGTTGCCATGGCTGATTTTGGGCCTTATTGGCGGTATTGGAGCGTTTATGATTATGGGAGGCTTTGAGGAGGATTTCAAACAGGAGCAGTTCATTATTTTCTTTTTTACCCCATTGATTGCCGCCATGGCTGGGAACGTAGGGGTACAATCCAGTGCCATCATCGTACAAGGCCTTGCCAATGACGATTTAAAGGGAAGTATCAGCAACCGATTGATAAAGGAAATGTTGTTGGCCACCCTAAACGGTATTATACTGGCTATTTTACTATTTATATTTGTTTGGTCCTATGAAGGCAAGGTCAATATCTCCTTTGCGATTTCCATCTCCTTGATTGCGGTCATTATAGTTGCCGGACTGATCGGTACTTTTGTACCCTTGTTCCTGCATAAAAGAGGCATAGACCCCGCCATCGCTACGGGTCCCTTTATTACCACCAGCAATGATATTTTTGGCATCCTCATATATTTTATGATCGCCAAGCTCATTTTGGGGATTTGAACTTAATATCCGTTCAAAAATGAAAACCATCAATCTTCAGGAAAAACATAGCCGGTTCAACACGTATTGGCACCCACATCAAATAGCGGTCGTGGACGATATGCAAGTATTGCTTGCCAAATTAAAAGGTGAATTTGTATGGCATTCCCATGAACAGGAAGATGAATTGTTTCAGGTCATAAAAGGGACACTCTATATGCAGTTTAGGGACCGTACCGAGGTAGTAAGGGAAGGTGAAATCATTGTCGTACCAAAAGGAGTGGAGCATTGTCCAAAGACCAAAAACGATGAGGAAGTCCATATCCTGTTATTTGAAAAAATTTCCACGGCCCATACAGGCGATGTAATCCATGACCTAACCCAGACCACCTATCCAAAAATTTAAAAACCCTATGAAAGTACTCCATGTAGATAGAAACCATCCCTTGATTATTGAACAATTTAATGCAATGGGGTTTGTGAACGATGAGGACTATGTTTCTACAAAGGAAGCGATAGAAGAGAAAATTGGGGACTACGACGGACTCATCATCCGAAGCAGATTTACCATTGACGCCTCTTTTCTGGACAAGGCGAAGCACTTAAAATTCATTGGACGCTTGGGCGCCGGTTTGGAGAATATCGATACCCGGTATGCCAAGTCCTTGGGCATCTTTTTGGCCGCTGCGCCGGAAGGAAATAGAAACGCCGTTGGGGAACATGCCCTGGGCATGCTCCTGTCCCTCTTCAATAAATTGAACAAGGCCGATGCCGAAGTCAGGAACGGCAAATGGGACCGCGAAGGCAACCGAGGGGTAGAATTGGAAGGTAAGGTAGTAGGTATCGTAGGATACGGAAACATGGGAAAATCCTTTGCCAAAAAACTAAAGGGTTTTGATGTAGAGGAGGTTATCTGTTATGACATCATAGGTGGCGTAGAGGATGAATATGCCCGGCAAGTAGGCATCATGGAGTTACACCAGCGAACCGATGTCCTGAGCCTACATGTTCCCCAAACCGAGGCCACCATAGGTATGATCAATTCCGAATTTTTGAACAAGTTCCACAACGATATCTGGATCATCAACACGGCCAGGGGCAAATGCATTAAAACGGCCGATTTGGTCGGAGCGTTGAAATCGGGGAAAGTGTTGGGCGCTGGTTTGGACGTCCTTGAATATGAAAAAACCTCCTTTGAAAATATGTTTACCGGAGACGGACTTCCCGAGGCCTTTGAATATTTGACCCAAGCGGAAAATGTCATCCTCTCCCCCCATGTGGCCGGTTGGACGGTAGAGAGCAAAATTAAGTTGGCACAGACCGTGGTGGACAAAATCAAAAATAAATTTGTAGCTTAAGGGATTGATAGTCAAACTTAAACACCTTTAAAATGAACTTAGGCTCTTTTTCCGTAAGCCTTAGTGTCAAGGACATTAAGGCCTCCAAAGCGTTTTATGAAGCTTTGGGCTTCTCGGTTTTCCATGGCGATATTGAACAAAATTGGCTGATTCTAAAAAATGAAACCTCTACCATTGGACTCTTTCAAGGTATGTTTGAAAAGAATATCCTCACCTATAATCCCGGTTGGGATTCCAATGCCAATACCTTGAACAATTATACCGATATTCGTGACATCCAAAAGCAGCTAGAGGGCAAAGGCCTAAACCTTGTTAGAAAAGTGGAAGAAGGCACCTCGGGACCTGCCAGCGTTACGTTATTAGATCCAGATGGCAACCCCATTTTAATAGACCAACACGTTTGAGATGCAGTACAAGGCGGATTCACCAGAAGACTATATTTCCCAATTGCCCGAAGAAAGAAAGGCGGTAATTTTGGAAATTAGGAAAAACCTCCTGGAAAATCTACCGGAAGGTTTTGAGGAACAAATCAGCTATGGCATGTTGGGCTATGTAGTGCCGCATAGGCTGTATCCCGCCGGTTACCATGTAGATCCGAAACTTGCTCTCCCCTTTATAAATTTGGCGTCCCAAAAGAACTTTGTAGCCCTCTATCATTCCGGTCTGTACGCGGACCCCAGGTTGTTGGATTGGTTTAAAACGGAATATCCTAAACACAGTAAACGTAAATTGGATATGGGGAAAAGCTGTATTAGGTTCAAGAACTTGGACGACATTCCCTATGTACTAATTGGGAATCTAGCGCGCAAAATGAGCGTTCAGGACTGGATAGCCCTTTACGAGAATAAAACTGGAAAATAAGAAACGTATGAAAAACAGGGTAACTGGATTGGGGGGATTCTTTTTTAAGACATCAGATCCGGATAAAACCAAGGAATGGTACAGAAACCATTTAGGACTGAATACAGATCAATACGGTTGTACATTTTGGTGGAAGGACAAAGACGGAAACGACCGTACTACACAATGGAGTCCCATGAAAGAGGACACCCAATACTTTAAGCCCAGTACTTCCTCCTTCATGATGAACTTTAGAGTGGAAAACTTAATTGAACTTTTGGAAGTATTGAAAAAGGAGGGAGTTACAATTGTCGGGGAAGTGGAGGAATACGATTATGGTAAGTTTGGTTGGATTCTAGACCCAGATGGCAATAAATTGGAGCTTTGGGAACCTAATGATAAAGTTTTTTTGTGATATCGTTTTATTCTTTACTTTTAAATTATAATTAACCACCTAAAAATAATACCATGTCAGAAGAAAACAAAGATTTTGGCGATAAGGCAGAAGATGCTGCCAACGATTTCGCCAATGAAGCAAAAAAGACCGCAAATGAATTCACTGAAGGCTTAAAAAGTGCTACTGGTGGAAGTGAGAACAAAAAAGTATTGGCGGGTATTCTAGCAATTTTATTGGGTTCGCTTGGGGTACATAAGTTCATACTAGGCTATCAAAAGGAAGGATTCATCCTTTTAGGGGTTTCATTAGCTGCTTATGTTTTGTCATGCTTAGCCGTTGGGCTGTTGTTTGTTTGGATTCCGGGATTAGTCGGTTTGATTGAAGGGATTATCTATCTTACCAAATCAGACGAAGAGTTTTATAACACCTATCAGGTGGGTAAGAAACCTTGGTTCTAAAATTTAAAAGCCTTTATGAAAAAGGCTTTTTTTATTTTAATTTATTATCGTAATATTGCAATATATAAATATTACGATGGGAGTTACCAAATCACAGATTTTTACCAACAAGCAGAACGAACTGACCGTTATCTTTAAGGTGTTGGCTAATCCTGCACGGATCGCCATCCTCGAATATATAAGTAGGCAACAGGCTTGTATCTGCAACGATATTGTAGACGAAATAGGCTTAGCCCAACCTACCATTTCCCAGCATTTAAAAGAATTGAAGAGCATCGGTTTAATTTCTGGGGAAATTGAAGGGAAACGGGTATGCTATTGCATCAATCTGGAAAGATGGTCGGCCATTCAAGAACTATTGAACTCCTTTTTCAATAAGACGAAAACAAATTGCTGTTAACCAAAAAATTACAATATGAATATCCGTAATCTATCATACCCTTATGTCTCCTCGAGTAGTCTGTCCTGAGTACAGTCGAAGGGCAGTCGAGAGGTCATTAAACATAAAAGTCTTAAAATGAGGTCTCGACTGCGCTCGACCTGACATTTAAATTGCCTTTATGACAAATTACGGACAATAGGAATTACAATATGAAAACAAAAGAACTTTTGAACATCCTTGAGGGAAATCCTGGTAAAAACTTACTTTTTGAATATGCTCCCGGTCTATTGGTAGGTGCCAATTATCACATCACCGAAGTGAAAAATGTAACCATCGACTCCGTTGACTGTGGTGCCAACCCTGACTTTTGGAAGGAAACCATCATCCAACTCTATGAAAGTCCATTGGAAAAGGACAAACGGGAGTATATGAGTGCCTACAAAGCACTTTCCATTCTCAAAAAAGTGGACAAGATCAAGCCCATGAAAAGGGATGTAGAGGTCAAGTTTGAATACAGCAACCAAAGTTTTCATACCGCACAGTTATTCGTGAACGAATTTCAAATAGTGGGTGATAACCTCCTATTAAAATTGGGCGTGGAACAAACGGATTGCAAGGCCAAAGAGACCTGTGGTATCTCTGAAAAAGCCGCGGAAGCCGTTTCAGCCTGCGCGCCGGGAAGTGGCTGTTGTTAATCCATAAGGACTTTAAATGATTTCCATTAGGCCAATGGCCGCTACCGATTGGGAAAAGGTTGCCAAAATTTATGGGGAAGGCATTGCTACGGGCATGGCTACTTTTGAGACCCAGATTACCACTTACGAAAAATGGGACAGGTCGCACTTGAAAATTTGTCGGTTTGTGGGACTTTATGAGAACAATCTAGCTGGATGGGCCGCGTTGGCACCCGTCTCTAGCCGACATGTTTACAGGGGCGTAGCGGAGGTAAGCATATACATAGGTGAAAAGTACAGGGGGCTGGGCCTTGGGAAAGCACTTTTAAAACATTTGATTTTGGAAAGTGAAGCACAAGGATTTTGGACCTTGCAATCGGGGATTTTTCCATTGAACCAAACAAGTATAAAACTACACGAATCGGTAGGTTTCAGAAAAATCGGTGTCCGCGAGCGGGTTGGAAATTTGAACGGCGTTTGGATTGATAACGTACTTTTTGAAAGACGCAGTACGGTTATCGGCATAGATTAGAACCTTATTCTTGATTTTGTTGGGATTCGGCCAGCTTGCGTTCCAATTCCGCCTGAAATTCCTCCATGACCGGTTTTACGGTACTTTCGGGCAAATCGGCTATTTTAATGTACATGAGACCATCCACGGAATTATTGAAAAGTGGATCTACATTGAAAGCGACGACCTTGGCGTTCTGTTTGATGTATTTTTTGATAAGGACGGGCAAACGCAGGCTACCGGGTTCCACCTCATCGATCATCTTATCGAACTTATTTAAATCGGCCTGGGTTTCATCAAAGACAAACTCTTTATCGGCATCCTTAAGCTTTACCTTGAATTCCTTTTTGGGCCGAATGTATTGGGCCACATAAGGATCCCAATAATGCGACTTCATAAACTCGATCATCAAGCTCTTTGAAAAATTGGAGAATTGGTTGCTGATACTTACGCCCCCTATTAGGTATTTATGCTCCGGATGCCTTAAGGTCGTATGTACGATCCCTTTCCATAATAAGAACAGGGGCATGGGTTTCTGCTGGTATTCCTTGGTGATATAGGCCCTTCCCATTTCAATGGAATTCTTCATCATCCCATACAGTTCCGGCTCTACCCGGAACAGGTCCTGCAAATAGAACCCGTCGATGCCGTATTCCGGAAAAATTTCCGAACCCAGACCCATGCGGTAGGCACCCACAATGCATTTTTCCGCATCGTCCCATAAAAAAAGATGGTAATAATAGGAATCGAACTTGTCCAGGTCAATGGAATTATTGGTGCCCTCCCCTATCTCCCGAAAGGTAACCTCTCGCTGCCGTCCAATTTCCTTGAGGATAAAAGGCATATCCTTCTCCTTGGCTAGGAAAACCTCGTAGTTCTTACTTTGCAACAACCTGCAATCTTTTTCCCGAAGCTTTTCGATTTCGCCCTGCATCACCTCTTTTCGCATGGCGGAAGCAATCTTTTTGGGCGGTTTGGGGATTTTTAGGGAAGTGGGTATTTGGTCTATCAGCCGTTCCTTTTCGTAGGCGTTGGAGAGAATATAGGTCTTTCTTCGCAACAGATCTGCAAATTCAACCATGTCTTCCTGTTCCTTTTGGGTCTGTACCGTTATAGGCTGGCCGATCCTGATTTTTATGGGTCTGTTATGTTGTGAAAATACCTGTGAAGGAATCATAGCCGTTCTAAAAATATCGTTCAGTTTGGAAAGCCTATAAAAAAGCTTGCTATTTCTGGCATGAAAATAAATAGGGACTACCGGTACCTCCGCCTTTCTTATTAGCTTTAAGACAGCATCTTCCCAAGGTTTGTCCACGATCAATTTTCCATCGCGATACGTGGAAACTTCCCCTGCCGGAAATATCCCCAAGGGATGCCCATCCCTTAGATGTGTGAGTGTCCTTTTAAATCCGCTCACACTACTTTTGGCATCCTTATGCCCTTCGAACGGATTTACCGGAAGAATGTAAGGGTCCAATGGCACCATACGCTGTAACAGGAAGTTGGCCATGATCTTGAAATCCGGTCTTTTGGGAAGCAATAGGTTCATCAGCAGAACACCGTCAATAGCTCCCAAGGGATGGTTGCTAATGGTGATGAACGGGCCGTCTTTGGGCAATCGCCTAAAATCCTCTTCGGGAATTTCAAAATCGATTTCAAAATGGTCCAAAACGGCCTGGGTAAATTCCTTGCCCTCCAAGTGAGAAATACTATCGTAAAACCTATTGACACCGGATATGCGGGTGACTTTCATCAATACCCAACCTATAAAAGTTCCCAGAAAGCCGTACTTGGACAAGTTAACGGCCTTTGCCACTTCTTTTGAGGTCACTAAACCCATACCCTAAACAATTTCAGGGCATAAATATAGGAAAATGGTAGTGGAGGTCACTATTTTAAAGAAGGGAAAAAATAGCGCAGAAGGCTATTTCACCACTAATTGCACCGTTTCCTTACCCCGCTGTTCCAACAGAACTTCATGCCCATTGACCAAGGATTCGAGTGCTTGGGCGTTAAAATGCCGGATGGTGTAGAGCGAAACATCCTCATGGTGTACCACCTTGAACTTACTTTTTAATTGCTGTAAAAGATCTTGCAAACCACCAAATTTGTTATCTACACAAACTGAAAAACTTATAGCGGAATTTTGGATCAGGTCCACCTTGATCTTAAAGTCATGAAATAGCTTGAAAATCTCACTAATGTTGTTCTCCACCATGAAGGAAAAATCCAGTGAGGACAATTTCATAAGCACTTGGTTTTTCTTAACGATGAAGCAGGGAACTTTGGGTTCGATGCCCATGCCCTTGCCCACCGTAGTCCCGGGGTCCTTTGGGTTCAAAAATGATTTTACATGTAAGGGTATTTCCTTACGCTGTAACGGCTGCAGGGTCTTTGGATGTATGACCGATGCACCATAGAAGGCAAGTTCGATCGCCTCTCGATAGGATATATTGTTCAACAACTGCGTTTCCTTAAAATATCTAGGATCTGCGTTCAAAACACCGGGCACATCCTTCCAGATGGTCACGGAGTCTGCATTAAGGCAATAGGCGAGAATGGCAGCGGTATAATCCGACCCCTCCCTTCCCAAAGTGGTCGTAAAGTTGTTGTCGTCACTACCCAAAAAACCTTGGGTGATGTTCAGTACCTTCTTATCGATATCCGCTACATTGGCCTGGGTCCTTTCCCAGTTTACGGTAGTGTCCCTGTAACTGTTATCGGTCTTGATATAATTGCGCACGTCCAACCAGTTATTGGCGATACCGACTTTCTCCAAATAGGCACTGATAATGGTGGTAGAAATCAATTCTCCATATCCTACAATTTGGTCATAGACAAAATTGTAATTGGGGGATTTGTTCCAGACCAAAAATCCGTTGATCTCATCGATCAACACCTTAAAGTCCTTATAAATTTTATGTTGTTTGTTCTCAAACAGATCGTTTATGATGCCGTTGTGGTACTCCACAATGTCCGAGATTTTTGAGGGAATGTCCTTCTTGTTCTTAAAATAGGCATTTACCACCTCTTCCATGGCATTGGTGGTCTTTCCCATGGCGGAAACTACTAACAGCGTGTTTTCATAGCCTACTGTCTGCAATACGTTTACTACATTTTTTACCGCTTCCGCATCTTTCACGGAGGCACCTCCAAACTTAAATACTCTCATACACGAATTACGATTCTAAAATTTTAAATCTTCGCCAAATAGTTGGCTATCCCTTTTTCATCCAAGTGCACCACGTCCCAATCGCGTTTTACATCTGCACCTTTGCTTTTATAAAATTCAATAGCAGGTTCGTTCCAATCGAGCACCTCCCAACTTATCCTTTTTACACCCAATTTGTGGCCATACTTCACTACCTCGTTCAACAAAGCGGTCCCCAGACCACTTCCACGCATTTTCTCCGTGACGATGAGATCCTCCAAGTGGATGATGGGTCCCTTCCACGTAGAATATCTGGGGTAGACCAAGGCCATTCCAACGATATTCCCTTCCTGTTCGGCCACGAAACAGTGGAATAACTTATCATCTCCAAAGCCACTCCTTTCCAGATCGGCCACGGTAACCTCAACCGCATTTTCCTCTTTTTCGAATACGGCAAGCTCCCGGATCAATTCCAACACCTGTACCATATCCTCCCTTCGGGAAGCTCTGATATTATAATTCATTGTTACAAATAAAACACAAAGTTATAATTTTAAACAAAGAAGTGAAAACCAAACACAAGAGTTTCACAAAATAGGCGTTATTTGTAGTGAGATCAACCTTTATATCCTATGTCGGCCTTCAGAAAACAAACCTTAGGGGAATTTATCATTGAAAACCAGAAATCTTTCCAATATTCCTCCGGGGAACTATCCAAATTAATCAACGCCATTCGTTTGGCTGCCAAGGTGGTAAACCACGAAGTCAACAAGGCGGGGCTAGTGGATATAATCGGTACCGCGGGCGAGACCAATATCCAAGGGGAAAACCAACAGAAATTGGATGTTTTTGCCAATGAAAAGTTCATACAGACCTTAACCAATAGGGAAATTGTCTGTGGAATAGCATCCGAAGAAGAGGATAGTTTCATTTCTATAAACAGCAGTGATGAAAACCATCAGAATAAATATGTAGTGCTCATAGACCCTTTGGACGGTTCCTCCAATATAGATGTAAACGTATCCGTAGGTACTATCTTTTCCATTTACAGAAGAGTGACCCCGGTTGGTACCCCAGTCACCATTGAGGACTTTCTACAACCTGGCAACCAACAGGTTGCCGCGGGTTACGTTGTTTACGGAACCTCCACCATGATTGTCTACACAACTGGCGATGGTGTTAACGGTTTTACCCTCAACCCAGCTTTGGGAACCTTTTACCTATCGCACCCCAATATGAAATTTCCAGAAAACGGCAAGATTTATTCCGTGAACGAAGGGAACTACGTTCATTTTCATCAAGGTGTGAAGCACTTTATCAAATATTGCCAAATGGAGGAAGAAGACAGGCCCTACACATCAAGGTACATTGGGTCTTTGGTATCGGATTTTCATCGGAACATGATAAAGGGCGGCATTTATATGTACCCCAAAAGTAGCCTCACTGGAAACGGAAAATTGAGATTACTGTATGAATGCAATCCCATGGCCTTTATTGCAGAGCAGGCGAACGGAATCGCCATTGGTGGTAAAACGCGGATTCTGGACATTCAACCTACCGAACTGCACCAACGTGTTCCCTTTTTCTGCGGTAGCCGGAAAATGGTGGAAAAACTGCAGGAATTCCTGGATAAGTACCAGTAAACAACCTCGGGGCAAGCTCAGGAGATATTCTTCGAAAACGAACTTTTAATTTTGATGCCTGCCCGACTGGCGTTCAGGCGGGCAAGCCTCGGTGTATTATACCTTTTGGCGGTGCCAATAAAAAAGGGAGCGAATCGCTCCCCTTTCTGTTTCAAGTGCTTTGTAAATTATTTCTTGACCAAATAGAGGTAATCCTCAAAATCAAGTTTACCTCCAAAAATTGGAACGGAACGTTCTATAACTTTATCTGCCTTTTCCCCATTAAAACCTAGTCCAATAGCATATTTTTTAACCAGAATCTTTTCTTCCGGATCCATTTCATGATCAGAATAAATAATCCTGAACAAATCATAAAGTCGCTCCAAACGTTTCTCGGAATCAAGCGGCGCCTCAATAGGATACTTGTTCTCTTTTTTAAGGACTTCCTTATATTCGGACTGTGTGATATCCAGTTTGGTGGCAAATCGGTCCAATAAAAGCTTTTCCTCCGTACTTACCTCTCCATCAACAGAGGCAAGAGTAGCGAGGGCCGCAAAATGTGCCAAATTTCTTCTATGTTCTCCACTGGTATATAAATCTGCAATGGCCATAATCGTATTTTGTTTTATTGGGCAAATATAATTTTTTTACAGGTCATAGTTTATATCCCGTCCAACTTTGTTTCTACGCAAATTTGTAACTTCACGATGCTATGAAATGAGCCATAACAAGTCCTGATACCCACCGGGATGTCCCGATAGCTATCGGGATGGCGAAAACGAAGTTTCATGAATACCGCTGAAAAGCAAATAGTAAATAATGAACTAAATCAAAGATTCATGAACACCTTTTTAAAATACAATAAACAGCGATGTGAATAATTGCATCTGACCATTTAATACCATTAAATATAAACAGATGAAATCACCCCTTTTAAAATTTACCGATAAAGGTATCTATTGTGAAAAAGCGGACGTTTACCTAGATCCGTGGAAACCTGTTAAAAAGGCTATTATCACCCACGGCCATGCGGACCACAGTCGCTGGGGAAACGAACAGTATATCACGCATCCAAGGAACATTCCCATTATCTCACAAAGGTTGGGTGATATTAAGACCACAGGATTTGAATGGGGCGAAACCTTCACCGTTAACAACGTAAAATTTAGCCTGCATCCAGCGGGACATATCATTGGAGCTTCCCAAGTTAGGGTAGAACACAAAGGCGAGGTCTGGGTATTTACCGGGGATTACAAAACGGAGGACGATGGCATATCCACCCCGTATGAGCCTGTAAACTGCCATACGTTTATCACCGAATGTACCTTTGGTCTTCCTGCCTTTAAATGGTTGCCCCAAAAAGAGGTCCTAGCAGATATTAACAAATGGTGGCTGGAGAACAAAAAGGAAGGTAAGACCTCCATCCTATTTGGTTACAGTCTTGGAAAGGCACAGCGATTGTTAAAGTATTTGGATACAGAGATTGGCACAATTTTCACCCATGGGGCCATAGAGAATATGACGGAAGTCCTAAGGCCGATGGTCTCTTTCCCTCCCACCAAATTGGTCACTAAAGAAACAACCAAAAAAGAACTTTTGGGAAACATCGTTTTGGCCCCTCCCAGTGCCCATGGCAGCCCTTGGATCAGGAAGATGGTGCCCTATGTAACGGCATCGGCAAGTGGTTGGATGACCTTTCGGGGAGCTAGACGCAGACGAGCCATCGACAAAGGTTTTGTCCTTAGCGATCATTGCGATTGGCAAGGCTTACTTTCCAGTATTGAAGCTACAGGCGCAGAAAAAGTCATTTGTACTCATGGCTATAGCGATATTTTTTCCCGATACCTTAGGGAACAAGGATACGATGCACGCACCGAAGCCACTCAATATGAAGGCGAACAGGGCGAGATGGAAACCTCTAAATCGGTATCTGAATCATGAAACGATTTGCGCAAATTATTAAGACGCTGGACAGCACTAACAAGACTACCGTTAAGGTTGATGCCCTCACCCAATACTTTTTGAAGGCAGGTGACACCGATAAAGTCTGGACCATCGCCATCCTATCGCACCGCAGGCCTCCCAGACCCGTGAACACGACACTTTTAAGGGAATGGGCATCGGAACTTGCGAACATCCCTTTATGGCTTTTTGAGGAGAGCTACCACATTGTTGGCGACCTGGCCGAAACCATCTCCTTGGTGGTCCCTTCATCAAAAGCGTCCACAGGGAAGACCCTGACCCAATTCTTGGAGGAGATGATAGCGCTCAAAAAGAAATCGGACTACGAAAAAAAGCAGTATCTTTTTGACAATTGGAAGGTTCTGGATTACTATGAACGGTTCGTTTTCACCAAATTGATAACAGGCGGTTTCCGCATTGGGGTGAGTCAGAAATTGATGACAAGGGCACTCTCCAAGGCCACTGAAATTGACGAGGACATTCTCGCCTATAAGTTAATGGGGAATTGGGACCCCAATACAATTTCCTTTCAACAGCTGGTCTTGGAGGAGCACAAAACCGACTACCTATCCAAACCCTATCCCTTTTATTTGGCCTATGCGCTAGAAGAAGTCCCGGAAAGTTTGGGCGATGTTAACGAATGGTCCATGGAACACAAATGGGACGGTATACGTTCACAGGTCATCCTAAGAAATGATGAAATCTTTGTCTGGAGCCGGGGCGAGGAACTGGTTACAGACAAGTACCCGGAATTTGAACAGTATATCGGTTTTATTCCCAATGGAACGGTCATCGATGGCGAAATATTACCCTACCCAAAAGGACAAATAGGGACCTTTAACGACTTGCAAAAACGAATCGGGAGGAAATCGGTTTCAAAATCCCTCCTCACAAAAGTTCCCGTCATTCTTAAAGCATATGATTTATTGGAATGGCAGGGAACGGATATCCGGCAGAAACCTTTTTCCGAACGCAGACAATTGTTGGAAGCTCTGTTTGAAACCGTGGCTACGACTACGCTCAGCCACCAGAAATCAAAAACTACAGAGCAAAGTGAAAGTGGGGGCACTCAACGAAATCGAAGTGATTTGCCCCTACAACTCTCGGAAACCATGCAGTTTGATTCCTGGCAGGAGGTGGCCAAAGAAAGGGACCGGTCTAGAGAAAAGCATAGTGAAGGTTTGATGCTGAAAAGAAAGGATTCGCCCTATTTGGTAGGCCGAAAAAAAGGAGATTGGTGGAAATGGAAGGTGGACCCCTTGACCATTGATGCGGTGCTCACCTATGCCATGCGGGGGCACGGGCGTAGAAGCAATATGTTTACCGATTACACTTTCGCGCTGTGGGACGAAAATGAGAACGGGGAACGGGAATTGGTCACGTTTGCGAAAGCGTACTCCGGACTCACCGATGCCGAATTTAGGAAGTTGGATGCATGGATAAAGAAAAACACCTTGGAGCGTTTTGGTCCGGTTCGAAGTGTTACCCCGTATCACGTATTTGAAATTGCCTTTGAAGGCATTGCCCTTTCCAACAGGCACAAAAGTGGCGTCGCTACCCGTTTTCCCAGGATGTTACGATGGCGACAGGATAAAAGTATCCATGAGGCGAATAGTTTGGACGAACTCAAAAACCTAATCCCTAATTCCGAGAATTCGGGATGATTGCACAGAAAGTAAAAATCAACAATCCCTTCCGAATCCAAAATCCGTGATTTTGAATCCAACTTCACTTTCCAAGGGAAGGAGCTTTTGCTACCTTTAGAAGGTTTGAGTAACTACGCTCGGAATTATGACTAGAGATGAACTTTTCCATATCGCAGAAAACTGGTTCGAGCAACAGAGTTGGTCGCCCTTCCCCTTTCAAAAGGACACCTGGAAAGCATTTCTTCAGGGCAAAAACGGACTCTTAAACGCTCCCACCGGAAGTGGCAAGACCTATGCGCTTTGGTTTCCCATTGTTCTAAATTATATCAAACAGAATCCCGATTATAAGTCCAAACACAAAAAAGGGCTAAAAGCTATTTGGATAACTCCCCTAAGGGCATTATCCCAAGAAATAAGACAATCGGCCGAGCGTGTTGTTACCGATCTGGAAACCCAAATGACGGTAGGAATTCGCTCTGGGGACACCACTACCAAAACCAGGGCAGCGCAAAAAAAACAAATGCCCGATTTACTGATTACCACCCCGGAAAGTTTGCAGCTTCTTTTGGCCACAAAAGGCTATGATAAAATCTTCAAGGACTGCCAGGCGATAGTAGTGGACGAGTGGCATGAAATTCTAGGCACCAAACGGGGAGTGCAAATGGAGCTGGCCCTATCCCGACTCAAAACGATTTCCAAAAAACTTCGTATTTGGGGCATATCGGCTACCATAGGGAATATGGAGCAGGCCCGTGAAGTTTTGTTGGGGCCTGCCTCCAAAGCCTTGGAAAATTCGGTCTTGATCAAGGCAAACCTCAACAAAAAAATAACGGTCAAAAGTATCATCCCCAATAAAATGGAGACCTTCCCATGGCGGGGACACCTTGGACTCCATTTGTTGGAGTATGTAGTCCCCATCATAAAGAACAGCAGGACTACACTACTCTTTACCAATACCCGGAGCCAATGCGAAATTTGGTTTCAGAAGATTCTGGAAAAACATCCGGAGTTTGCCGGTGAAATAGCCATGCACCATGGGAGTATCAACAAGGAAACACGTATTTGGGTAGAGAACGCCATCCGAAACGAAAGCCTTAAAGCGGTGGTATGTACCTCCAGCTTGGACCTTGGGGTTGATTTCGCCCCTGTGGAAACCGTGGTCCAGATTGGCGGGCCCAAAGGGGTTGCCCGCTTTCTACAACGCGCGGGAAGAAGTGGCCACAGACCGGGGAAGGAAAGCGTTATCTATTTTTTGCCCACCCATGCGATTGAACTCATAGAGGCTTCGGCATTACAAAAGGCCGTGAAACACAATACCGTTGAGGACCGTATTCCCTACCTGAATAGTTACGATGTCCTATTGCAATATTTGACCACGTTGGCCATTTCCGATGGGTTTTATCCAAATGAGATTTTCAAGGAAGTATCGGAAACCTTTTGCTATCAGGCAATGAGCGAGGATTATTGGCAATGGCTGTTGAACTTTTTGGTCATGGGAAGCCAAAGCTTGCAATCCTATGATGAGTATAAAAAAGTGGAAATTGAGGAGGACGGCAAATTCAAGGTGAACAACAGGGGCGTAGCCATGCGACACCGATTTCAAATCGGGACCATCGTTGGTGATGTGAACCTTACAGTGAAATATCAAAAGGGTGGCTATATAGGTACTATAGAGGAATACTTCGTATCAAAACTCAATAAGGGCGATGTCTTCACGTTTGCTGGCAGGAATCTGGAATTCATTAGAATAAAGGATATGCAGGTGCATGTAAAAAATTCCAAGAAAAAAACAAGCAAGGTCTCCAGTTGGATGGGCAGCAGGTTGACGCTCTCCGCCCAGATGTCGGAATTACTTCGGAACGAATTGTATAGTTCCGGTGAAGTGATGGAAAACCAATCGGTGGAAATCCGATCCTTAGCCCACATTTTTGAACGACAGCGCAGGGAAAGCATCGTGCCCCAACCCGATGAATTCCTCATTGAAACCTTTAAAAGTAGGGATGGTCACCATGCGGTTTTCTACCCTTTTGAAGGACGTTTCGTCCATGAAGCCATGGGAAGTCTTCTGGGATATCGCATCAGTCTGCTATCCCCCATTACCTTTTCCCTCGCCTTTAACGATTATGGTTTTGAACTGCTTTCGGACAAGCCGATAGATATGCAACAGGTTTTGGACAACAACCTCTTTACGACCGATTTTCTTTTGGACGACCTACAGAAAAGTTTGAATGCCACCGAAATGGCACGAAGAAAGTTCAGGGACATCGCAATCATTAGCGGGATGGTCTTTACCGGCTACCCAAACAAAGGCATCAAAATGAAACACTTACAAAGTAATTCGCAACTCTTGTTCGAAGTTTTTAGGGATTACGAACCGGACAATCTGCTCTTTCAACAGGCCTTTACGGAAACCTTTGAACATCAGCTGGAAGAAGGTCGATTGCGACTTTCCATGGAACGTATAGCGACACAAAAAATCATATGGAAACAGTGTGAAAAGCCAACGCCCTTTGCCTTCCCCTTAATCACCGACCGATTAAGCCGTGAGCGACTTTCCAGTGAAAAGTTGGAGGACCGTATCCGCAGAATGGCGGCCCTATTGATGAAGTAAGACCATTAGCCCCCAGAGGTGGAATCCTTATTTAAACTAGTCCTTTACAGATACATTTACATTTCAATAAATCAAACCCAGATTTGTATTTTTACCCGCATGACCCATCCCATTCAAATTAAAGAGGAATCCTTCCAGTTACATTATTCCGGCGCCTTGTTCTGGGAAAACCAGTCGCTGCTGATGATGAGCGATGTACATCTGGGGAAGATCTCCCATTTTAGGAAGTATGGTGCCGCCGTTCCGCAACACGCCCTTTTAAAAAACTTTGAGACCATGGACGCGGCCATTGCCCAATTTGACCCAAAACACGTGGTATTTATGGGAGATCTCTTTCATTCTTCACTCAACAAGGAATGGGAATTATTTGAAGAATGGGTGGGGCAAAAAATAATTAAGCTCACTTTGGTAGAGGGGAATCATGATATTATATCGCCCGTAAAATACGAAGCCTTGGGCATCACGGTCACACCTGAGTTTTCATTGGGCAACTTTTTTATGACCCACCATCCGGAGGAGCGGGAAGGCCAGTTCAATTTTTCAGGGCATCTACACCCTGCCGTCCGTCTTACCGGACTTGGTAGGCAATCCGTGCGTTTGCGCTGTTTTTACAAATCATCTGTACAGATGATATTACCTGCCATGGGCGAGTTTACAGGATCCCATGCCATGGCGGTTACAAAGGAGTGCGAAGTCTTCGCCATTTTGGGGGATACGGTACTGCCTGTCCAGGTACATGGCCGTAAGTCATAAAATTATTGCAACTCGGCCCAAAATTCCTTCGTTACCGCACATGGACATCCTTTGTTTCCCGTAAGTTTATATAAACAAAAAATCATGAACAAGATCTATGCAGTGCTCAACCTCTTATCGGTCCTACTGGTCATTGGGGTGAACTATATCTCCCAGGCCGTGCGACTGAACGATACCACCATTGGAGAGGTAAGCAACACTTATGACAATCTATTCACTCCCGCCAGCTATGCTTTTTCTATTTGGGGACTGATTTTTTTGGGACTCCTATCATCTGCCATTTTTCAAATCCATCGTGCATTTTTTACTAGAAACTCAACGGAGTTTATAAGTCAAATTGGGTATTGGTTCTGTTTGGCCAATATCTTGAACAGTGCTTGGGTAATTGCCTTTGTTTATGATTATACGGGACTTTCCGTTTTGATCATGCTAGGTATTCTTTTTTCATTGATCAGAATTGTCCTGAACACGAATATGGAACGGTGGGATGCCCCAAAGGAGCTCATTGCCTTTGTTTGGTGGCCTATTTGTCTGTACAGCGGCTGGATCGCCGTGGCGACGATTGCCAATCTATCGGCCTTTCTCACCAAACTTGGATGGACGGGTGCTCCTTTGTCGGAAAGCACTTGGACCATTATACTTGTGGCCGTAGCCACCGCCCTCAATTTATTGATCATAAAAAGACGTTTCATGCGTGAGTTCGCTACCGTAGGTGTCTGGGCCTTGGTCGCAATTGCAGTGAGGCATTGGAAGAATTACCAAGTCATTGCACTCAGCGCCTTGATAGGTGCCTTACTGATTCTTAGCTATATCCTTTGGCAGGGTTTCAATAATAGAAAAAGTAATCCTTTTTATAAAAGTCCCCGAAAACTTTGATTAAAGTATTCCCTTTTTCTAATCAATTGCTTCCATTTTCCTAAACTTATTTTCCGTTATTAATCACATAGGGCCGTCTTCCATTTGTGTCCCCTAAACCAACCGATTATCCTTAAATTCTTTCTAGAAATACAATTCCGTTTTTAAAAGAGGCTATTTTTTACAATATTAAATAGGTTTAATTTTAAGGTGGGCAAAACAGGAAACCAGTGAACAGATTTGTTGTTTGTTTTATTTTTCTAATCGGCATTCAAATAGGTACTTCTCAGGACCTGTTTTTTCAGCATTATGGTCTTGATGAAGGCCTGTCCCAACAGACCATTCGGTGCATTACCAAAACCCGTGATGGTTTTTTATGGCTGGGTACACAGGACGGACTAAACAGGTTCGATGGTAAAAACTTTAAAGTGTACCAGCATAATGAAAACGACCCGCAATCCCTATCGGGAAATTTTATCAATAGGCTGCTAGAAAGTGAGGACGGAACCTTATGGGTCGCCACTGGGGGCAAAGGGGTCTGTTATTACCATCCGGAAACGGACACGTTTAAAAAGGCCCCACTGGAAGATGGGAACTACAACACATTGGCCTTGGATACCGATGGAAACGTTTACACTAATTCCCCCCAGACCGGTCTTACGGTGCTTAAAAAGGACCGTGATTTCGCCCCGGAACATTTTTCGTCCCTTGATAAGATTATCACCTCCATAGCGATAAAAGGGAAAACCATTTTACTGGGCACCAAATCCGGTAACATACTAAAAGGCACTACGGACAATCACAATGAATGGACCATTGGCAATTCTACCTTTCCTGGCAGTATCGAGGAAATTGTCCCCTATCAAAATGAATGGCTCTTAGGTACTTCGCGCGGACTTTATCTGTACAACGAGGTATTGGATACCACCACCTTTCTGAACATTGCCGAGCACGATGCTACCTCCAACGAGGTCTTTTTTATTGAATCCATTTTTAACACCCAAAATCAACTTTATTTGGGAACGGACAACGGTTTTTTCATGCTTGAAGGTTTGGATAAAACCACGGGTAGGTTTGCTTCGGGCAATGTATATAAGGGCGATTTGGAGGACACAAACACGATTACCAGCAACAGGGTGTACGATGTATTGGTGCATGATGAACTTATTTATATCGGCACCAATAATCTGGACATCGCTTCCCAAGGTCTAAATGTCTTTAAAATTATTAACCCGGATACCAAGCCCGCCCTGACCAACAATTATGTCTTTTCCATATTCAAGGATGCCGATTATTTGTTTATCGGTACACGAAAGGGACTTAATTGTATCGATGCCAATGGGGTCGTCCATGTGATCACTGAGGAGAGCACCCAACAACAATTGGCGTACGACGTCATTAGGGGCATGGCCAAGGACGACCATAACAACCTGTGGCTGGCTACTACCAAGGGTGTTTCGGTAATTTCCCTAGATAATTTCAATCCTCAAAAACCAAACATCACATCCTTTTATTTTGACGAAAACGATCAAAGCTCCCTGAGCAACGATAACACCCGGAGTATTTACAAAGACCGTCTTGGGACCATGTGGGTCTGTACTTACGGGGGCGGCCTAAACCGGTTTACGGGCGACCTAAGCCGTAATGAAATCACTTTTGAGAGGTACGGGATGTTGGATGGCGCAACTTCCATCAGTTCCGATTTTGTGTACAACATCGTTCAGGACCAAAAAAATCGGTATTGGATAAGCTCTGAAAATGGTCTTAACCTATTGACTTTCAAAGAAGGTGACTATCAAAACCCCGTTTTTAAAACATATGTTGCCAATGGCAAGGAAGGGGAATTGAAAAACAACAGCGTACTGAACACCTTTTTGGATGCCGAAGGGACACTTTGGGTAGCCACACAAAGCGGTATCGATACATACGATGAACTAACAGATTCCTTTATCCATTTTGGCAAAGCCGAGGGCTTGGGCAATGACTATGTTTACAACATCTTGGAGGATGAGGATGGCATGTTATGGATGAGTACCAACAACGGATTGTTTCGGTTTGATAAAAAACAAAGTAAGTTTACCCACTTTACGGTCAAGGACGGGCTGCAAAGTTCTGAATTCAACCTAGGTGCCCATTTCAACGATACGAAAGAAAATGTACTCTATTTTGGGGGCATCAATGGCTTTAATTCCTTTTCCCCGCGCGATGTTCACCTGCTGGATTGGCAGGGCGACCTTTCCCTCACCTCCCTTAAAATAAAGGATAAAGAGGTGAACCCAATTACGCATCCTAGCGTTTTGGACCTTGGCTTTAGCATAGCAAAAAGGATTACGTTGGACCACGACTCCTTTCCCTGCTATATCCAGTTCACGGATTTTGACTATCGCCCCAATAAAAATACCCAATACCATTATTCCTTTGATGAGGAGGAATGGAACGCCCTTGGCTATAGCAACGAACTTCAACTGCTCCAATTGCCCAAGGGAAAGCATACCTTAAAAATACAAGGTAGTTCTAGGGACGGTTTTTGGCAAAAGGACCCTTTGGAACTGGAAATAGTCGTAATACCACCTTGGTACAACAGTAATCTTGCCTATTTGGCTTATGCGCTGCTACTGCTTGGCTCAGGCTATTTGATGTATCGTTTTCGGTTGCGCCAAAAAATGGCGTACCAGGAGGCAAAACGCCTTAAGGAACTGGACGATGTCAAATCCCGACTCATCACGAACATCACCCACGAATTTAGAACGCCGCTAACCGTAATCCTTGGGTACCTGAACACTTTGAACAGTGAATTGGGGGAGCGGGCAAAAATGAAAATTCCCCTCAATGCCATTGAACAGAACAGTAAAAACCTCTTAAAGTTGGTGAACGAAATGCTGGATCTGGCCAAATTGGAAACCGGCAACCTAAAATTGGACAGGACACCCATAAATCTGGCAACATTTACCCATTATATAGTCCAAAGTTTTGAAAGCCTCGCCCAAAAAAATAATATCCAAATAAAGTATTTTAAAGCCGAAGATTCCATTGTCAGCACGGTGGATACGGAAAAAATGCGTCAAATTTTATTCAATTTGATAAGTAACGCACTCAAGTTTTCGGAACAGGTAAGCACGATCAAAGTGTTGGTGGCCAAAGAGGAAGGTTGGGCGACCATAACGATCCAAGACCAAGGCATGGGCATTCCAAAAGAGGAACTACCGCATATATTCAATAGGTTCTATCGCTCTACCAATACCTCTGCCACAACATCGGGAACAGGTATTGGACTTTCTTTGACCAAAGAGTTGATACACCTCATGGAGGGTACTATTGAAGTGGATTCCATAGAAAACATTGGCACCACTTTTAAAGTAAAGCTACCCCTTTCAAACCTATCCCCAACAGAAGAGGATTATAGTTCGGAAGAAATCCACAATTCGGATTCCGGACAAATGGCACAAGATGCCCAGAGGGAAAAAGAAATCGGCAAAGTAAAAAATGTGCATACGGTTTTGGTTGTTGAGGACAATGCCGATATATCGGCCTACATAGCCTCCAGGTTGGATTCCCAATACCACCTATTGTTTGCCTATAACGGGCAAGAGGGACTGGAAATGGCAAAAAGGGAAATACCGGATATCATACTTACCGATGTAATGATGCCCTTACTGGACGGGTATGAAATGACCAAATTGCTTCAGGAAGATGTAGTAACCGATCATATTCCCATCATCATGCTCACCGCGAAGTCCATGGACGAGGACGTACTTGATGGCTTAAAAAGCGGTGCCGATGCCTATCTGGCCAAACCTTTCAACGAAGCGGAACTAAAGCTTCGAATTTCAAACCTGATCGAAAAAAGAAATCGGTTACAATCCAAATACCAAAATTCCATCTTTCATACACCGAAAAAATCCGATGCCAAATCCGATAAGAACCTACGATTTTTAAACAAGGCCGTTGAACTGATCCATAAAAATCTAGACAATGCCGATTATGACAGCGAGCAGTTGGCCAAGGATATGGCCATGAGCGACTCACAACTCTACAGAAAACTCAAGGCCATCACGGACAGGAGCACAGCTATTTTCATACGCCATGTACGTTTGGAAAAGGCGAAAGAACTGCTCCAAAATTCAGATAAAACGGTTGCAGAGGTTGCTTTTGAAACAGGATTCAACGACCCCAATTGGTTCAGTAAAGCATTCCGGGAAGAATTTGGGCAAAGTCCCACACAATTTCGCAAATAACTTTATATAAGGTATTTACGTTGTTTTTTGCAAAAATACTACCCATGATATTTTGGTGATCGCACAAATAATCGTTCCATTTGCCAAAATAGCCAAGAAGGAATGCACGGCCGTTCCTGACATTTGACCTGAACCAAATAAATAAAAGAAAAAATGAAAACTTCAAGTGTTTTGATCGTGCTACTTCTTATGAATTCCGGTTTCTTGGCAGGGATGTTGGGAACGCAACTTTTGGGCTTTCTTAATCCCTATATAGTGGGGGGAGCGGAACTTCTTTTGGGAATAGCCTATTACGCACACACGGTCGTTAGGGATGTACGTAACTGCTTTGACGTGGACTTCAAATTGTAGTTGTCGCAAAGCATATAAATCCCCATAAAGGAGCTTTTTTGTCCGGTTTGCAGGTTTTTTTAGAAGCCTAAAATCAGCCTATAGCAGTATCCAATGGAAGTGATCTGCGTCCCTTGGTTTCCTTGAAAGGGTAAAAAATCTCACTGGAAAAAATTGCTTGGTAAGCCATCCGGGGTTACTTTTGCCGCAAATTTCTTGGATTGACCAAATCATCCATAGCAACGCTTTATCAACAGTCTCCCAAACTAGGGAAACTGCGGGATGCTATTTCCCAAGTTCAAGATTCGGATGCCCTTGAAAACCCAAGTATTGAACTAAAAGGATTGGCAGGTTCTGCACTATCCTTTGTCCTTGCTGATACGTTCAACAAACAGGAAAGACCGTTTTTGGCCATTTTCAACGACAAGGAGGAGGCCGCCTATTATCTCAACGACCTGGAAAGGATCCTTGGTGAAGAACATGTGCTTTTTTATCCGGGAAGTTATAGAAGGCCCTATCAAATTGAGGAAACGGACAATGCCAATGTACTCCTTAGGGCCGAGGTCTTAAACCGCATCAACTCCCGAAAAAAACCGGCCTTTATAGTTAGCTACCCCGATGCACTTTTTGAAAAAGTACTCACCCGGAAGGAACTGGACAAGAACACCCTAAAGATGAAAGTGGGCGATTCGTTGTCTCTAGATTTTTTGAACGAGGTGCTGTTCGAATATCAGTTCAAACGCGTGGACTTTGTGACCGAACCTGGGGAGTTTTCCGTACGTGGGGGTATCGTGGACGTGTATTCCTTCTCCAATGACGAACCGTACCGCATTGAATTCTTCGGCGATGAGGTCGATAGCATTAGGACCTTCGATGTAGCCACACAGCTATCCATTGACAAGATAAAGACCATAACCATCGTCTCCAATATGGCCAACAAGTTCCTTACGGAACAGCGACAATCCTTCTTGACCTATATTGCGGCGAATACACTGGTATACAGCAAGAATACCGATTTACTTTTTGGTTGCCTCAACGACCTTTTCGAGAAAGCCAAGGAAGCCTTTTCAAAACTCTCGGAGGAGATAAAACACGCCAACCCGGCGGAACTCTTTTTGAGCGGCGCGGCGTTTAAGGAGCAATTGCAGAACTTCACCGTATTAACTACAGATGGCGCCCAAAAAAATCAAAACCAATTTGAGTTCCATACAAAGCCCCAACCCTCTTTCAACAAGAAGTTCGATCTATTGATCGAAAACCTCAACGATTATAGGGACAAAGGCTATACAAATTATATATTTTGCGCAAGCGAACAGCAATCCAAAAGGTTTCAGGACATCTTTGAGGAAATAAACGAAAAAGTACATTACCAGACCCTGGTTTTTCCCTTATATCAAGGATTTGTGGACGACGATCTAAAACTGGTGTGTTATACGGACCATCAAATCTTTGAGCGCTACCACAAGTTCCATATCAAGAACGGATATTCCAAAAAACAGTCCATCACCTTAAAGGAACTTAACAAATTGGAGATTGGGGATTATGTGACCCATATAGACCACGGTATCGGGAAATTTGGGGGACTGCAAAAGATAGATGTGGAGGGCAAAAAACAGGAGGCCATCAAACTCATGTATGGCGAGCGTGATATCCTTTACGTGAGCATCCATTCCCTTCATAAAATATCCAAATTCAACGGCAAGGACGGGGCCGTTCCCAAAATATACAAATTGGGTTCCGGGGCCTGGAAAAAAATCAAGGACAAGACCAAAAACAGGGTCAAGAAAATCGCGTTCGACCTCATCAAGGTATACGCCAAAAGACGCTTGGAAAAAGGATTCCAGTACGCGCCGGACAGTTATTTGCAGAACGAATTGGAGGCTTCCTTTATTTATGAGGACACTCCGGATCAAAGCACGGCCACGGAGGATGTAAAAAAGGACATGGAGAGCGAACGCCCCATGGACCGATTGATCTGTGGCGATGTAGGTTTTGGAAAAACAGAAGTGGCCATACGGGCCGCTTTCAAGGCCGTTGACAATGGTAAACAGGTGGCCGTCTTGGTACCTACCACTATTTTGGCCTTCCAACACCACCGTACGTTTTCAGAGCGGTTGAAGGATATGCCGGTTTCGGTCGATTATCTAAACCGATTTAGAACGGCCAAGGAAAAGAAAGAGACCCTGGTAAATTTGGCTTCCGGCAAGGTGGACATTATCATTGGCACCCATCAATTGGTGAACAAGAACGTAAAATTCAAGGACCTGGGACTGTTGATCGTGGACGAGGAACAGAAATTTGGCGTATCGGTAAAGGACAAGTTAAAATCCATCAAGGAAAATGTGGATGTGCTCACCTTAACGGCCACACCTATTCCTAGGACCTTGCAATTCAGTTTGATGGCCGCCAGGGATCTATCGGTCATCAATACGGCCCCACCCAACCGATATCCCATTGAAAGTCAGGTAATCCGCTTTAACGAAGAGACCGTTAGGGATGCCATTAGCTATGAAATAGAGCGTGGAGGTCAGGTATTCTTTATCCATAACAGAATCGAAAACATCAAGGAGGTAGCGGGCATGATCCAACGATTGGTTCCGGATGCCAAGGTAGGGATAGGCCATGGCCAAATGGACGGTAAAAAATTGGAAACCCTCATGTTGGGCTTTATGAACGGGGAGTTTGACGTACTGGTTTCCACGACCATTGTGGAGAGCGGCCTGGACGTTACCAACGCCAATACCATCTTTATCAACAATGCGAACAATTTTGGACTGAGCGACCTTCACCAAATGCGCGGTCGTGTGGGCCGAGGTAACAAAAAGGCCTTTTGTTATTTCATTACCCCGCCATACGAGGTATTGACCACGGATGCCCGTAAGCGTATCGAGGCACTGGAACAATTTACAGATCTAGGCAGTGGCTTTAACATCGCCATGAAGGATTTGGAAATACGGGGTGCCGGCGATTTATTGGGGGGCGAACAGAGCGGATTCATTAACGAAATCGGCTTTGAAACCTACCAAAAAATACTCGCGGAAGCCATTGAGGAATTGAAGGAGAACGAATTCAAGGAGCTGTATGATGAAGTGGACGGTCCCCACGAAAAAGTGTATGTAAAGGAGACGCAGATAGATTCTGATTTTGAACTCTTGTTCCCCGATGACTACATCAATAACATTACGGAACGGCTGACACTGTATACCGATTTGAACCAGGTAGATGACGAGGATGGACTCCAGAACTTTGAAAAACAATTGATAGACCGTTTTGGGGAACTGCCCCTCCAGGCCGAAGACCTATTGAATTCCGTACGGATCAAATGGATCGCCAATGGCATCGGACTTGAAAAAATAGTAATGAAACAGGGGAAGATGATAGGCTATTTTGTAAGCGACCAGCAATCCGACTTCTATCAAAGCGAGAATTTTACCCGGATATTACAATACGTACAATCCAACCACCAAAAATGTAGGATAAAGGAAAAGCAGACCCGTAACGGGCTCCGTTTGCTCCTGACTTTTGACGGAATTACCAGCGTGGATAAGGCATTACAGGCGATGTTACCCTTTGAAAGAAGGGCTAGAATTGAAAATATCTCAAAATTGGAAGGGCAAAAAGGTGGTTAATCCAAAAAATAGCAATTTTAACAGAATTAACTCCCAGATACAGCCTGATTCAGATACCTTAGCAAAACCGCTAAAACTCTAAATAACCACGTGAAGTTCTTTACATATGACTTTTGATATCTCTGAAAAACTGGCCATCGTAAAGGTTATTGATGCACTTATCCATGCCGATGGTGTTGTGCATGACGGTGAAATAAACGCCTTTGGGAAACTGATGGAGGTTTTGGATTTTGACGCCAACTTTTTGATTCAGGCACGTTTTCTGGAAACCGAACAGAGCATCTCCATGGTTCGTAATTTTTCCCATGAAAAAAGGGAAATGTTGGAGAATCTTATGGAGGAGGTGGCAAAATCAGATGGTTTTGTCCATCAAAAGGAAATTGAAATGATGGAAAATATCCTATCCAATTTCCGATTGGAAATGAAATCTACCAATGTCTAAGTCCAAACCTGCCTTACTTAGTTTTCCGGATTTATAGCCTTACCTTGTAGCTCATTGGATTAGAAATCATTCATAAAATTGGAATGAGCGAAAAATTGGACTTAAGGAAGCCATGTCCATAGGTATTGGCGGAATGGTAGGAGGCGGCATATTTGCAGTACTTGGCCTTGCCGTTTCCTTGGCCCAAGGGGGCACACCTGTAGCATTCTTAATTGCCGGGTCACTGGCCTTGATCACTTCCTACAGTTATGCAAAATTGTCCCTGGTATATCCTGACAGGGGCGGTACGGTAAAATTCATTAACCAAGGACTGGGAAAAAATGTCTTTATCGGCGGACTCAATAATTTATTATGGATAAGCTACATTGTTATGCTGGGTCTCTATGCATCTGCATTTGGCTCGTATGCACCTAACTTGCTATCCATAAGCGGGAGCACAAAATTGGACTCCCATATCTATTCCAGCGCCATCATCCTTCTCGCCACTGTTATAAATTACTATAGCATTGCAATCGTAAGCAAGATAGAATCCTATGCGGTAATAATCAAATCGATCATTCTTATTGGTTTTATAGGTGTTGGTATCTACGGACTTATTGGGAATCCCAACCTTGAGCAGTTCCAAGTGGAGCATTGGGAAGGGCCTCTTGGTCTTTTGACAGGCGGCATGGTCATTTTTGTGGCCTATGAGGGCTTTGAGCTGATTGCAAATTCTGCTTCGGACATTGCAAATCCACAAAAAAATATTCCAAGGGCCTACTATTGGTCCGTAATTTTTGTCATTTTGCTGTACATGGTAATCGCTTGGTTACCATTGGTTCCCTTCCATTTGGGGAAATTGCCAAAGCGGAGGATTATGTTTTGGCCGAAGCCGCAAAGCCCATGTTGGGAAAGATAGGGTTTACTATTATGACCATAGCGGCCCTGATATCTACATTTTCCGCCATAAATGCCTCGTTGTACGGCGGTAGCAGGGTAAGCTATGAAATTGCCGAAGATGACGAACTACCTCACGAATTGACCAGTCAACTCTGGAACCAGCCCATTGGCCTTATCATAACCGCAGTTCTGACTTTGATATTGATCAACACCTTGAAACTGGAGAGTATTTCTACGTCTGGAAGCGTAGGTTTCCTTCTAATATTTTCCTTGGTCAATTATAGTGCCTATCGACTTTCGAATGAAATCAAGGCCAAAAAAGCGCTTCCGTTTATAGGGTTCATTCTCTGCTTGATCGCGACATTTGTATTAATCGTGCAACAATATTCGGACAATAGAATTGGCGTAATCGTTTCCATTTCAATTATCTTTAGCTGCTTCCTTATGGAGTTCATTTACAAAAAATCAAAAAAGTAGGTATGAATACTTTCTTAGGACAACTTCAAAAACCCATCGCAAGTTGCTTTTGCCTTGCATTCCTAGTATTGGTTTCGTGCAAGAAGGAAATTAATAAATCGGATAATGAGCCCGTGGAAATTTCCGTTGTTACGGATGCCACCAAAAAAAGAATAGATTCCACCTTGAAATCCTTCGTTGATTCTGGAAATATCGCAGGTATATCGGCCTTGATTTTTGAGAATGGACAAGAAGTGTATTTCAATGCCTTTGGTTATGCCGATAAGGAAGCCATAAAACCTATGGACCGGAACACCATCGTCCAAATTTACTCGATGACCAAACCCATTACGGGAACGGCCCTCATGACACTATATGAAGAAGGAAAATTCGATTTGGACGACCCCATATCAAAATATGCTCCGGAATTTTCCAATATGGAAGTCTATACAGGAATGGATCCAAAGGGAAATATCACCACGGAACCCTTGGATCGGCCGGTAACCATAAGGGACGTAACCCGGCACACTGCTGGGTTTCCCAACAGACCGGATATTCTTGGCTTGAGCGAATTATTGGAGCAAAAAAACATTTACGATCGTGAGACTACGCTAAGTGATTTAGCGGAAAAATTAGGCGACATCCCACTTTGGTTCCAACCGGGCACCCAATGGGAGTATGGGCCAAGTGTAGATGTACAGGCCCTTTTGGTGGAACGGATTTCTGGGGTCCCCTATGTACAATATGTACGGAACAATGTGCTGGACCCGCTTGGAATGCAAGAAACACGCTATTTTATTCCTGAAGGGGACCGGGATCGATTTGCAAGACTCTATATACGAACCGGGGAGGGGGAATTGGTCAAGGATTCCGTCACCTACAGCAATTACACGGAACACTGGCCTATGACCCGAGGTGGTTCCGGTTTAACCTCTACGTTGGACGATTATATGAAATTCGCCCAGATGTTGGTAAATGATGGTAGTCTTGATTCCGTTCAAATATTAAAACCGGAAACGGTAAAACTCATGGCCACTAACCAGTTGGCCGATAGCATAACCGAGCGTTCTTGGTTACCTTCCAAGGGTCAGGTAGGATTTGGAATCGATTTTGCCGTTCGGGTAGCCTCACCTGCAGATGCAGATGAAAATCATGGCGTAGTAGGCGAGTTTTATTGGGATGGTGCTGCAAGCACCCTTTTTTGGGTAGACCCCGTAAATAAGCTCACGGCCGTCATGTTCGTACAACTGTTCCCTTATGACCAAATAGGATTGCACAAAAAATTCAGGGATGCCGTTTATGGCCCCTACAAGGCAGATAATGCCAACTAAAAATCAGAATTTATGAAGATCGCAAAGATTTTGTTATTGCTTTTTTTATCCTTTAAAGTCCAATCACAACATACGGTTTCGGGTAATTTCTCCCCGGCCGATGCTTTTCGCTATATCATGGTATATCACCTGTCCAGCGACGGTATTCAATACGTTACGGATACGGGTGTAAAGGACGGCCAGTTTTCCTTTACCTTGCCCAATTCCGTTTCCCCGGGCACCTACAGATTGGTGTATGGCGTTCCCCAAGATGAGTACTTTATCGATATCGTTTACAACTGCGAAGAGGATATCGTCTTCAATTTTAACTTGGACGAGGGCATTACGATCGTGAGTTCTAAGGAAAACATGATCTACTATGATTACTTCACCGAAATCGAAAATGCCAAGGATGCACTCATGGCCTTTTACAGCGAAGATAAATCGGATAAAAAGGAGTACATGGACTTGGTGAACAACCTAAAACAGGTGCAATATTCCTTCGAGACCCAATCGCAAGGTTTGATCGCAGATACTTTCGTAAAAGCGAATAGGCACTATCTACCAAAAGAGTATATGTCTTTGGAAGACTATCTTATCGAGAAAAAGAAACACTACTTTGATGCCATTGATTTTAAAAACGCGACGCTACAGCCCTCAGAATTTTTTTCCGATAAAATCATAAACTATATGTTCTGGGCCATTCCCCCCGGAACTCCAGAAAAGGATTTGGTGAAGGAAATCAATAAAAACGTGGATTTTTTGGCCTCAAAATTGGAGGTGGTTCCAAAAGTTTTGCAAACATCGATTTGGGCGAAGGCGTGGAACAAGGCCAATGAAAGTGAGGTCTACACCGTTTCGGACTATATTTTCAATACCTATTTGAAAAAACTTGCTACAGATACCAATAATGCAAACTTAATTACGAACATCGAAACCCAAACCCGACTCCGTAAAGGGGCCGTTTCGCCCGATATTACTTGGGAGGAAAATGGAGTAAACAAATCATTGTCAGGTTTGACCGGTGCTTCCAACTACCTCCTGATTTTTTGGAGCAGTACATGCTCCCATTGTTTAAATGAATTGCCCGGTCTTCACGAACACCTAAAAACCGTCAAGGATTTGAAGGTGCTCGCCGTTGGTTTGGAGGACGGTAAGGAAAATTGGGAACAGACCATTCCCAAGTTGCCCGATTTCCACCACGCCATAGCCCTTGAGAAGTGGGAAAGCCCCTATGTAAAGACTTTTGCGATTCAACAGACACCCACCTACTTTATCCTGGACAAGGACAAACGATTCTTGGACAGACCGGAAAGTGCCGAGGCGGTTGTTGACTATTTAAAGAGAAGTAATTAAAAAAACTGAACCCAGGTTTGTCAACCTAAAACTAGTTGATTTTCAGGGTTTTATTAAAGATTTGTTTTTAAGAAAAAGGACTATTGTAAATACAACCATTTTTTTGAAATTTGGAATTTACAGCTTGGAATTTTTAAATAGCCAATACTAAAGAACTCCCATAGCTCCCTAAACTTCAACTACAAGGTTTTTAAGTCCTTAATGGTCTTAAAGGCGATATCTACCTGTTCGTCATTCACCAAAATGGTAAACTCGTTGGTTGTGGAGATAACTTCGTAGAGCACGATTCCTTCCCACGCCAATCGCTGAAAAATAAAGTAGTAGATTCCTGGAACGGATACGTTTTCCGCAGGCAACTTGACCGTTATGGAGGAAAGGTTATCCGCTTTTTGGGTACATTTCTCGTCCTTGAAAAGTCTTTGGACGGTTTCGTCCATAATACTGCTGATGACGATATTGATTTCGTTTACGCCCCTACTGGAAGTATAAAAGACATCTTGGTTTTCATTGATTTCTTCCAATAATTTAGCCTGATGCACCAGTATTTTATCCGAAGCCAAAAACGTATAATCCGATAGGGAGGACCGCACCGTAATCTCCCCGATATTCTTCAACACCTTTAAAATCTTGTGTGTAGCCCTAAATTCAAGGTCATCGGAAAGTCTTTTCAGCGCCATGACAATAGCACCGTTTCGTATATCCTTTCCCAGTTCGGACTCAATTTCAGGTTTGACGATTCTTGAAAGCGATGTAAGGTTGATGATACCTTGTGCCAAGGCGCTTTGCAAGAACGGTTTTTTCTTGATGTAATGCTCTACAACGGAAGAAATGGTCTTCATATGTTAGAATTTATTGATTTAAAAAGCTGTATGCTATGCACCTTCCCGATAACTTTCGGAGCACCTCGTTGGCTTACGAGTATGCCATTGGCTCATTTCAGACATTTGGTTGTTTGAGCAAATATAACAACTTGTTATAAATAAAACAAAATGTTTTTAAACATTATTCTATAAACCTAATAGGATAATCAAAAGTGGTAAAACGCGGATTCAAGATGTTCCAATTGAAAGGTCCCCTTTTCTTTCAGAATGGTGATGATATCGAAACGGGTTTCCACATCCAAATCGTTGGAGGTTACATAATGATCCGCCGCCATGACCAATAGCTTTATTTTCTTGGGTGTTACCGTTTCTGCAATATTCTCAAAAAAATCGGAGCTTCGCGAACGCACCTCCACAATGGCCAAGACGTTATCCTTTTTGGCAATAATATCAATTTCAGCTTTCAGGTACCTATAGTTTTGATAGCAGATTTGATATCCATTTTTTATAAGGTAGTCTTTGGCCATCTCCTCTCCTTCCTTCCCAAACTCATTATGTTTTCCCATAATATTCCGTAAAAAAGTGTATTTCGTCGAAAAAATATGTTTTTTACCGTTTTTAAAAAAGGAACATATTAAATTCGGCTGTCGGACAACGAAAATATACGGATTCTCATACTATCCCAAATTTCGTTGCGTTAGATAGAAGCCCCAACTCTATTGAACGTAACATTATTAACGCCCTACTTTCAGGACTATGGAATATTTCATTAATTGTAATACTTCTACCCTTGCTCCGTATACGGCACCTTTAGACCAGACTAGAGCTTTACACCTTTACAGAAGATTAGGTTTTAGTGCATCGGTAGATACCATCAACCAAGCCATTGGACAAAATGCCGGTACCCTTGTGGATGCCTTGGTGGACCAGGCCATAAACATGGCCCCTACGGCCGCCCCTCTTTGGGCGGATTGGAACAATGCGAATTATCCAGCAGACGATGATGCCCGTAGGCAATTGGTTAACCAACAACGGTCAGAATTCGCCCTTGGCTATACCAATGCCCTATTGTCGAACAATCTTAGGGACCGATTGAGTTTCTTCTGGAGCAACCATTTTGTGACCGAATTGGATGTGTACGATTGTAACTCCTTCCTATACCACTACATCAACTGCCTTCAAAGAAATGCCATTGGAAATTTCAGGACGTTCGTAAGTGAAATTGGCCTAACCAGTGCCATGCTCTATTATTTGGACGGTGTCTATAACAATGGTAACAATCCCAATGAGAATTACGCAAGGGAACTCTATGAACTATTTACCCTTGGTGAAGGAAATGGGTACACGGAGCAGGATATCATAGAAACGGCAAGGGCCCTTAGTGGTTACGTGGAGCGTGGAGAGGAAGGGTGTACCCAGGTGACCTTTAGGGCAGACAGACATGATACGGGTACCAAAACCATTTTGGGCCAAACGGGCAATTGGGGCTATGACGATGTTATCAACATCCTGTTTCAGCAAAGACCCAATGAAATAGCAGAATTCATCTGTCGTAAACTCTATGAGTTTTTCGTACATCCGGATTCACAGGACGACATGAACAACGCCCAAGTAATTATTGACGGCATGGCATCGACGTTCATTTCAAACAATTTTGATTTGGCTCCTGTCTTAAGGCAGCTATTTAAAAGCCAACACTTTTTTGACGATGAGGCCATTGGCGTCATCATTAAAAGTCCGTTCGATTTTTATTTGAACACCTTGAAGGAAACAAGCTTTGCCTATGATGATACCGTGTTGGGCTCCATGCTCAATTACAGTGGACTTTTAGGTCAAGAATTGTTCGACCCCTTTGATGTTGCCGGATGGCAGCGGGACAGAACGTGGATCAACACTAATTTTATTATAGGTAGGTGGCTTACCATTGAAAGTCTTTTGGAGACCTTCTACCAACAGGATAACGAACAATTCAGGTCGTTGGGTTTATCCATAACAGGAACCACTGGCTTGACCAGTACCAATCCTGATGCGGTAGCCCGGCTCATCATCGACTTTATCCTCCCCAAAGGATTATTGGACGAAGGCGAGTATGCAAAGGCATTCGCCATCTTTAGAAGTGATGTGGAAGACGTTTACTACGAAGGTGGCAACCAGGAATCCTGGACCTTGGCCACTTGGCCACAAGCCCCATATCAAGTGTATCTTTTGATGCAATACCTAGCTAGACAACCTGAATATCAATTAAAATAACAACACCTACTACTATGTGCCATACACATCACTCACCCCACAAAGGACTGGAACACGATGGTCATGATAAAGAACATCAAATATGGAGCCGTCGTTCCTTTTTACAGGCATTGGGAATCGCCGGTTCCGGTTCTATGTTATTGGGAGCCAATATGCTTACCGCATCCTCTCCCTCCCCATTGACCGCAGGTATTGCCGCGGCGGAAACGGATAACATCTTAATTCTTATAAGGTTATCTGGAGGAAACGATGGTCTAAGTACCGTTATCCCCATTGAGCAATATGACAGCTATGCCAACGCACGACCCAATATCTATATCCCAGAAAGTAAAGTGTTAAAACTTACGGATGAATTTGGTGTTCCATCTTACATGGGAGCTTTGGAGCCCATGTGGGGCAATGGTCAGTTCAAGGCAGTCCACGGTGTAGGATATCAAAACCAAAGTCTCTCTCATTTTACGGGTTCCGATATTTATGCGAATACTGATTTGACCACAACCGGTTTTAGTGGACTCAATACCGGATGGATGGGAAGACATTTCGAAAATATTTATCCCGATTATTTGATAAACCCTCCCGCCGCTCCGGCAGCGATACAGATCGGGCAGTTTGGAAATTTGATTTTCCAAGGGGAGGAAACCAATTATGCCTTTGTGACCTCTAACGTGGAGCAACTACAGGAGATTGCAGAATCTGGCGTAGTTTATGGTTTGGACAATGCCCTCTTTAATGGCTGTATGTACGGGGACCAATTAAAGTTTTTAAGAGGGGTGGCGAATACTACCTATGAATATTCCGGTCTTATTCACGAAGCCTATGCAAGGGGCCAAAACCAAGTGGAATATCAGGATAACGGGTTTGCCCGTCAAATGGCCCTTTTGGCAAGATTGATAAAAGGCAATTTGGGCACCAAGGTATACATGGTATCGATGGGTGGTTTTGACACCCACGGCAATCAGCCTTTGGCACATGAGCGATTAATGACCAATCTATCCATAGCCATCAATAATTTCTACGAGGATCTCGGGTTTACCCAACAGGACAATCAGGTATTGAGCATGACCTTTTCAGAATTTGGCCGAAGAATTTTCGAAAACGGTTCCAACGGAACGGACCATGGAAAGGCGGCCCCTACCCTATTCTTTGGCTCGGGATTGAACGGAAGTGCCTTTGTGGGAGACCATCCCACGTTGGACGACCCTGACGGAAGAGGCAACCTGGAATACACCATGGATTTCCGGGATTTGTATGCCACGGTTTTGGCCGAATGGTTGTGCGTGGACATTCCGCTGGTGGAACAACATCTTTTGGACCACCCCTACAATCCGGTGAATTTAGGATTCAACTGTAGCGGTACTGATTTCCCCGATATTGTTTACAGCGACGGTCCGGTAACCCCGCCAACACAACCCGGTGAGGAAGGAACAGATCCCGCAAACCCCGATCTATTGAACGCCATCGTTCACAAACCTTTCTATCCTACGGATAGTACCCCACATATTTATCTGGAAATGCCGTTCTCGGCGCAGGTGGATATTCAATTGTACAATATTCTTGGACAACACGTTGGTACCGTTTTTAACGAAATGATGCTAGAAGGGTCCACAGAGATCAACATACGAGAGCGCATGCCCAAACACCTATCATCCGGCAAGTACATTTATCGCATAAGTGTACAGAACCAAAAGATGAGCAAGTCGGTTATGGTAGCGTAAACGGTTTCCCCACTATGCAACTTGACCTTCGGTCGTACTATGGTACGCCGAGGGTTTTTTGTTTTTTCCGTATCCGGCCCAACTAGGGATTAAAAATGGTTATTTTTGTGCCTTTAATTTAATCCGATGACCAAAGCCATTACACCCAAAAGATATACCGTTACGGCCGCCCTACCCTATACCAACGGACCTATACACATTGGCCATTTGGCCGGGGTCTACGTGCCTGCCGATATTTATACCCGATATTTACGCCTAACGGGCAAGGAGGTTGCCTTTGTCTGTGGAAGCGACGAACATGGCGTGGCCATTTCCATGAAAGCCAAGAAGGAAGGTGTTTCGCCCAAGAATGTCATCGACAAATACCACGGTATCATAAAAAAATCCTTTGCGGATTTTGGCATTTCTTTTGACAATTATTCCAGGACCTCAGCAGAGGTACATCATGAAACAGCATCGGGATTTTTCAAACAATTATACGAACAGGGAGATTTCATAGAGGAAACTACCGCCCAATTATACGACGAGGAAGCGAAACAATTTTTGGCCGACCGATTCGTCATCGGCACCTGTCCAAAATGCGGTAACGAGGAAGCCTATGGCGACCAATGCGAGAATTGCGGTTCCTCCCTGAATGCCACCGATTTGATCAATCCAAAATCCACCATAACGGGCACGACACCCACAACAAAGGAGACCACCCATTGGTTTTTGCCCTTGGACCGCTATGAGGATTTTTTAAGGGAATGGATCTTAAAAGGCCATAAGGACGATTGGAAACCCAACGTCTACGGCCAGTGCAAATCCTGGATTGATGGCGGTCTCGAACCCCGTGCGGTTACTCGGGATCTGGATTGGGGGATTCCCGTACCCGTAAAAGGCGGAGAAGGCAAAGTTTTGTATGTATGGTTTGATGCACCCATTGGCTACATCTCCTCCACCAAGGAATGGGCGGAAAGAGAGGGAAAGGACTGGAAACCCTACTGGCAGGACAAGGATACCAAATTGGTGCATTTTATCGGTAAGGACAATATCGTTTTTCACTGCATCATTTTTCCATCCATCCTAAAAGCACATGGGAATTATATCCTACCGGAAAACGTCCCCGCCAACGAGTTCCTGAATCTGGAGGGGAACAAGCTTTCCACCTCCAAAAACTGGGCCGTGTGGCTGCACGAATATTTGGAGGATTTTCCAAACATGCAGGACGTGCTTCGGTATACCTTAACGGCCAATGCCCCGGAAACAAAGGACAACGATTTTACCTGGAAGGACTTTCAGGCCAGGAACAACAATGAGCTGGTGGCCATTTTTGGGAATTTTGTGAACCGTGTCGTAGTGCTAACAAATAAGTACTATGAAGGCAAAATACCTGCTCCAAGTACCCTTTTGGAAGTGGATAGTGAAACCTTGAACGAACTCAAAAATTTTCCGGAGATTATCTCCAGTTCCTTGGAGCGCTACCGCTTTAGGGAAGCAGGCCAGGAGTTGATGAATCTTGCCCGCTTGGGCAATAAATATTTAGCCGATGCAGAACCCTGGAAAGTCATTAAAGAAGACGAGGAGCGTGTAAAAACAATTATGTATGTGGCTTTGCAAATTGCCGCTGGATTGGGGGTTTTGAGCGAACCGTTTTTACCGTTTACTTCGGATAAGCTGAAAAGCATTTTAGGGGTCCGGTCGAGCGCAATCGAGACCTCTTGGAATGAGGTATCTACCAAAGATATTCTGTTACCCCCCGGACACAAAATTGGTCAATCCGAGCTATTGTTCCGTAAAATTGAAGACGCTGAAATTCAAGCGCAACTGGACAAGCTGGAAGCTACAAAAAAAGCAAACCAACAAGAAAACAAAGCCCTTATGCCACAAAAGGATACGATTACCTTTGACGATTTCTCCAAACTGGACATGCGCGTAGGCACCATAGTGGAAGCCGAGAAAATGCCCAAAGCCAAAAAATTATTGGTCCTAAAAGTGGATACCGGTTTGGATGTTCGTACCATTGTCTCCGGTATTGCCGAAAGTTTTACCCCGGAAGAAATTGTGGGCAAAAAAGTGACCGTATTGGTCAATCTAGCACCCAGGGCCTTACGTGGGGTGGAAAGTGAGGGCATGATCTTGATGACGGAAAACAAGGAAGGTAAATTGGTATTCGTAAATCCGGATGAGGATGGGGTTGGTAATGGATTAACCATTAGCTAAAAATCCTACACACTTTAAAAGGTCTCGACTGCGCTCGACCGGACAAAACCCAATTTAAAATGTTATTGCTACTCTACATCCAAAAACACACAAACCTTCTCGAAAAAGGGATTCTAAACACGGTTGACCTATTAAACCAAGATTGTACCGTCCCTTTTATATCACGATACAGGAAGGAAGCTACAGGTGGATTGGACGAAGTCCAGATTGGCAGTATCGTTCAGTTTAAAGAACAATTCGAGGCCCTAGAAAAACGCAAAAGCGCTATTATAAAATCGGTAGAGGAACAAGACCTTTTAACCCCGGAACTTAGGGCCAAGTTTGAATCCGCCGAGGATTTGACCCAATTGGAAGACCTGTACCTCCCCTTCAAAAAAAGTAAAAAGACCAAGGCCGAGGTAGCCCGAAAACAAGGGTTGGAACCCTTGGCCAAAATTATCATGGCCCAACGGTCGGACGACATTGAGTTCTTGGCATCCAAATACCTAAGTCCCGAGGTACAAAACGAAGACGAAGCTTTAGAGGGTGCACGACACATTATTGCCGAGTGGATCAATGAACGCACTGATGTTAGAAATATGATCCGGAACCAGTTGGAACGGTTCGCATTGATTACCACAAAAGTGGTTTCAGCGATGAAGGATGCTTCGACTACGCTCAGCACAAGTGAAAAATCTCAAAAATACCGGGATTATTTTGATTGGAGCGAACCCTTGAACCGTTGTCCATCGCACCGGCTATTGGCCATTTTACGGTCGGAATCGGAAAAAATCATCCGAGTAAAAATAGAACTGGACGATGAACGGTTACTGCAACGCATCGAGAACAAAATCATCAAAACCAAAAATGCCTGTTCGGAGCATATAACATTGGCCATTGCCGATGCCTACAAGCGTTTACTCTTTCCTTCCCTTTCCAATGAACTGCTAAAAAACGCCAAGGAAAAGGCAGATGACGAAGCAATCGCCGTTTTTTCCAAAAACCTACGCCAGTTGTTGTTGGGGGCTCCTTTGGGCGAAAAACGAATATTAGCGATTGACCCAGGTTTTAGGACCGGTTGTAAGGTGGTTTGCCTGGACGAACTGGGGAACCTTATGCACAATGAAACCATCTATCCCCATGCCCCTCAGAACGATGTTACCGGAGCTATCAAAAAATTAAGTTCCTTGGCCGATGCCTACAAAATCGAGGCCATTGCCATTGGAAATGGAACCGCATCCAGGGAAACGGAACGATTGGTAAAAAAAGTGGGGTTTAAAAATCCCATTGAGGTTTTCGTGGTCAGCGAGGCCGGGGCTTCCATCTACTCGGCCTCCAAAATTGCCCGGGAGGAATTTCCCAATTACGATGTTACCGTTCGTGGTGCTGTTTCCATTGGAAGGCGCTTGGCGGACCCTTTGGCCGAATTGGTAAAAATCGACCCCAAGTCCATTGGTGTGGGGCAATACCAGCACGATGTGGACCAATCAAAATTGAAGAAATCCTTGGATACGGTGGTGGAAAGCTGTGTGAACTCCGTTGGGGTGAACATCAACACGGCAAGTGTCCCCCTGTTAAGTTACGTATCCGGTATTGGGCCAAAACTCGCCGAAAACATCGTGGCCCATAGAACGGCCCATGGACCATTTGGGAGTCGGAAGGAAATTATGGAGGTTCCCCGTTTAGGCGGAAAAGCCTTTGAACAGGGTGCTGGATTTCTTCGGATAAAGGATGCCGAAAATCCCTTGGACGATTCCGCCGTACATCCGGAGAGCTACCCTATTGTTCAAAAAATGGCATCGGACAAAAAGAAGGGTATATCTGAACTTATTGGAAATAAGGCCCTACTGAAGGAAATCGATCTCAAAAAATACTGCACGGATACCATTGGCCTACCCACTTTGGAGGATATTCTTTCCGAACTGGAAAAACCCGGACTCGACCGTCGCGAAAAGGCAAAGGTTTTCACTTTCGACCAAAACATCAAAACCATTTCGGATTTGCGGGACGGACAGTTGTTGCCCGGCATCGTGAACAACATTACCAATTTTGGCTGTTTTGTGGACATCGGCATCAAGGAAAGTGGCCTCATCCATGTTTCCAACCTTTCGGATAGTTTCGTAAAGGACGTAAATGCCCATGTAAGCCTTCATCAGCAGGTTATCGTAAAGGTATTGTCCGTCGATATTCCTAGAAAAAGGATACAATTGAAGCTGCACAAAGGCTAGGATTTTAAAAGTGTTTTAGTTCTGCGCCCGGAACAAGCGGTCGTTGATGCTACTGCCCAAGCCCTTTTCCGGAAAACGTTCGGCAAGGATCAAATCCAGACCGCTCGCATCCAAGATATGCAAGGCCTCAAAAAGGAACGTGGCCGCCTCTTCCATTTGTTTTTTTTGCGATAGGGTGATGACCTTGGTAGCCGATGGAAAGTCTTCCTGGTAGAATGATAGGACTCCCACTTTCTTATGTGGATTATTCATTAATTCCTCTCTAATATTATCACAAACCAGTAAAGGGGTTCTGGGAGAATAGTGTTTTAGCAGCATGCCAGGGGCTTCCGGAGATGTTTCATTTTCTGTGGAAATCTTTAGTTCGCCAACGACAGCCTCAACGGCCTCCTTGGGAATGCCCCCTTTTCGGTATAAAATAGGGGTCTCCCCTTCAAATCCCACAATGGTGGATTCCAAACCAACCTGACAAGGACCACCATCCAAAATAGCTGGAATTCGGTCACCAAAATAGTCCCACACATGTTGGGCAGAGGTTGGACTCACCCGCGTAAAGGGATTGGCACTGGGGGCCGCCAAGGGAAATGGCAAGCCTTTTAAAAGTTCTTGCGTCAACGGGTGATTTGGCATTCGCACCCCCACGGTAGGCTTGCCACCAGTAATGATTTCAGGCACTATATCCTTCTTGGACAATATCAAGGTTAGAGAACCCGGCCAAAAAGCCTCTGCCAATTCATAGGCCTTTTGGGGAATATCCTTCGCCAAAATGGACAACTGCTCCATTTGGTGGATATGAACGATCAAGGGATTGAAAGCAGGCCGGCCCTTCATCTCAAAAATGCGCTTTACCGCCATACTGTCCAAGGCATTTGCTGCCAATCCATACACCGTCTCGGTAGGGATGGCTACTAGGTGCCCTTCCATTAAAAGTTCCTGGCATTTTTCAATAGCCGTAGTTATTGAGGTCTTCATGGGGACCAAAGGTAACTAAGGTTTGCCTATTTTTGCACATTGACAGTCAATTGATGCTGAAAATCGCCTACCACCCCATTTACAAACATCCGTTGCCGGAAGGACATCGGTTCCCGATGATCAAATACGAACTGTTACCCAAGCAGCTTTTGTATGAAGGGACTTGTACCGATGAAAATTTCTTTGCCCCGGAAATCCCAAATGACAAGTACATCGTTGCCGCCCACGATGCCGAATATTTTTATGACCTCCTAAACCTTAAAATTCCTCATAAGGAGGCCCGAAAAATTGGATTTCCACTGGACGAGAATTTGGTGGAACGGGAGCGGATCATTGCCGATGGCACCATGAAAGCCTGTGAATATGCCATTCAACATGGAGTTGCCATGAACATTGCCGGCGGAACACACCATGCCTACAGCAATCGGGGCGAAGCCTTTTGTATGTTGAACGATCAGGCCATAGGTGCCCGATATCTGCAGTCCAAAAAATTGGCGAATCGCATATTGATCGTGGATTTGGACGTACACCAAGGAAACGGTACAGCGGAAATCTTCCAAAAAGATGCTTCCGTATTTACCTTCTCCATGCACGGGGCAGGGAATTATCCCTTTAAAAAGGAGGTATCGGATTTAGATATTTCGTTGGAAAAAGGAACTAACGACGAAGAATATCTCTCCATTCTACAGGATACCCTGCCCGGGCTGATAGAAAAACATCGGCCTGATTTTATATTCTATCTCTGCGGGGTGGATGTGTTGGAAACCGATAAACTAGGAACCCTGGCCCTAAGCTTAAACGGTTGCAAACAACGTGACGAATTTGTCCTAAAGACCTGCAAAGAACATGGAATTCCGGTCCAATGTAGTATGGGAGGAGGGTATTCCATGGAAATCAAAACCATTATTGAGGCACACGCCAATACGTTTAGACTAGCTACCGTTATTTTTACCTGAATACCGCAAAATAATATAATGACCCAAGTGCTCTCAAAATTAACTCGGTATGGGTCAAGCTTTTTATTTTTATGGCATATGTGAAAATAAATTTTTTAATAGTTTTAAAATCTTAAACGTTTATTTTGAAATACTTTCTTTTAATAACTCTATCCATATCCCTTTATTCAAATGCCCAGATTAAGCCTGTGGACACTGTGGATACCCGATGGAAAATGTTCACCTACGATATAGGCAACATATTCAAGGGGGTTGGCCACTCCTATTCCAGACCATTTCATTGGAAAGGGGAGCAATGGGCCGATTTTGGAATGGTCGTGGGTGGAACAGGGCTTGTTTACGTTTTTGACGACAATACATCAAGGTTTATTCGCAATAACAGGGAAAGTGTCCCGGGATGGATCAGGGACTATGGAACAAGTTACGGAAGTCCCGAAAACAATTATATTGCAACCTCTGCAGTTTATTTAACCGGACTTATACTCAAAGACGAAAAATTACGACGGACCGGGGTTCTATTAATATCATCGGCCACTTCTGCAGGTCTTTTACAACAAGTTCTAAAATCCGTTGTTGGGAGGGCTAGACCAGTGGCGAATTTGGGAAAGGATACGTTTGACCCTTTTAACTCCAGCAGAAATTTTCATTCCTTTCCATCAGGCCATGCTATATTAGCCTTTACGAATGCTTATGCCATTGCCAAACAATTCAAAAATCCTTGGCTAAAGGCCGGTATCTATACTGTAGGTGCCATTCCAGGAATATCCAGGGTCTGGGACGGACAACACTGGCTGAGCGATATGGTATTTGCTTTCGCCATTAGCATTGCCACAGTTGAATCCATAGACCGCTATCTGGATTCAAAATATGACCAAAAATATAATGACCAAGACAAAAAAGTAAGTTGGAACCTTACTTTCGGCCCAGGACAAATTGGACTTAACTTACAATTCTAGATTATTTTGCAAAGTAGACATAAATGGCTACTACAATTAGAACAACTGCAATACCGCCTTGTTTTACATACTTATAAGGCGATATATCCACCTGTTCCGTATAACGTAATTCAAAGGCCTCCTTCCGTGGATAAAACTTCCCAATAACGAGCATAATGATACAGTTCATCATGAACAATATAGCCATTACGTGCAAGTAATGTGGATAAGCATCGGCCTCTACCAAAGTAAGTTGTGCCGGGTCTGTAATACCGGCATTTTTTGCCTCCTCCAAAGATTTTCCAACAAAATGGGGCTTCATGATAAACTGACTGATAATATACAGCGCCGATCCCAAAAAGATTCCAATTTTGGCCGCAATGGCCGGAACACGCTTGGTGAGATATCCCACTACGATAATCGTGAAAATAGGAATGCTATAAATTCCATTGATTTCCTGAAGGTAATTGAACAAACTACCGGCATTGGCAATAAATGGGGCAATGAACATAGCGGCCAAGGCCAAGCAAATCCCAAAAATCTTACCGTATTTGACTACCGTAGCTTCGGAAGCCTCCTTGTTGATATGCTGTTTGTAAATGTCGATACCAAACAGGGTTACAGAACTGTTCAACACGCTATTGAAGGAACTTAGGATAGCCCCGAACAAAACGGCGGCAAAAAACCCGACCAAGGTTTTAGGCAATACGGCCCGCACCAATTCCGGATATGCCAAATCACTGGAAGCCAATCCTCCCTCAAAATAATAGTAGGCTATCATTCCCGGTAGTACCAGGATTATGGGCCCTAAAATTTTCAAGAAAGCGGCTAATAACAATCCTTTCTGGCCTTCGGCGAGGTTCTTGGCCCCCAAGGCCCTTTGAATGATCTGTTGGTTGGTGCCCCAATAGAAAAGCTGTACCAACATCATCCCCGTAAATATGGTCACAAAGGGTACCTCCTGTCCTTTCTCCCCTGTCGAATCGAATCGCTCCGGATTGGCAGTCATTAAAACGTCCAAGCCTTGCGTCACGCTTCCATCCCCAATGGCCATCAAACCAAAAATGGGAATCAATAAGCCCCCAATAATCAAACCTATGGCATTGATACTATCCGAAACGGCCACGGCCTTGAGTCCGCCAAAAACCGCATAAATAGACCCAATGATGCCAATCCCCCAAATACAATAGACCAAGGCGGCGGATTCAGAAATATTGAACATACCCGGCACATCGAACATACCACTAATGGCCACAGATCCAGAATACAATATGACCGGCAAAAGGACCACTACATAACCTGTCAAAAAGAGTGCGGAGGTAATCGTTTTGGTGGTAACATCGAAGCGGTCCGCCAAAAATTGCGGAACCGTGGTCAATCCGCCCTTCAAATACCTAGGCAACAAAAATACGGCCGTAACCACCATGGCCATGGCCGCAAGGGTTTCCCAAGCCATTACGGACAATCCGTCTTTATAAGCACTTCCATTTAAGCCAACAATCTGTTCCGTGGACAGGTTGGTAAGCAATAGGGATCCCGCTATGACCCCTGCCGTTAAGCTACGCCCGCCCAAAAAATAACCATCGGATGATTTTTCATTGGTAGTTCTAGTGGCATACCAGGCAATAATGGCTACAAGTAAGGTAAATCCCAAAAAAGAAAACACTGCAAGAAAATCCATAGGAAGGAGGTTTGTTGGTTATTATAGTCTATTAATTCTTGAATGCTGTTTCTCAATTGATTACAAAAAATCTGAATCGGATTTTTTGAAAATTATGAAATTCGCACAAAAGAACGGCAACTAATATAATACATACAATATTAGTCCGCACATTTTACCGATTAAATAAGAAAAACTTTTACTACATTTAAAAAAATCATACCAAACACCCTTAAAATGAAAAACCTCGCAGCCCATCTTCTGTTGCTTTATTCCCTTTGCCTAGCGGCACAAACAAATTCCATTCAAAATAGTCCGACACTAACTGAGGGCACTCCATCTGCCCAAGGCATGTCCCAAGAACGATTGGACAAGATCGACTTGATGTTAAGCAGCGAAATTTCAAAGGGCAATCTACCGGGGGCCGTTGCCCTCATTGCGAGAAATGGGAAAATCGTCTTTCATAAGGCCTACGGTATGGCAAATACCGAAAAAGGCGAGGAAATGGAAAAAGATGCCATTTTTAGGATAGCTTCCCAAACAAAAGCCATTACCGCCACGGCCGTGATGATGCTTTGGGAAGAGGGCAAGTTTAAATTGGACGACCCCATTTCAAAATATATCCCGCAATTTGAGGCCGCTCAAATACTGGATACCTTTAACGAAGCAGATTCCACCTACACCACAAAACCTGCGAAAAATCAAATTACCATTAGAGACCTAATTACCCATACATCGGGCATTGGCTATGGCATGATCGATGGTGACGCCCGTTTTCGCAAAATGTACGCGAAGGCCGGAATCATTGACGCTTTTACATCGGAAAAAATTCGTATTGGGGAAAACATAAAAAAGCTAGCAACCCTACCCTTGCATCATGAACCGGGCGAGGCTTGGACCTACAGCGAAGGGCTGGATGTATTGGGATATTTTATCGAAATAGTTTCAAGAATGCCCTTTAATGAATTTTTGCGCACCCGAATCTTTGAACCCTTACAAATGAACGACACGTATTTCTACCTTCCAAAGGAAAAAGCCGATAGGTTGGTAGCCGTTCAATATAAAGAAGGGAACAAATGGAAACGTTTTGAAACCCCTGTTTTCGATATTGACTACCCGAACAGCCCAGGAACCTTTTTTTCGGGCGGAGCAGGATTATCCAGTACGGCAAGGGATTACGCTAATTTTTTACAGATGTACCTCAATGGAGGCGAACTGAACGGAAAACGACTTCTTAGCAGAACTACCGTCAACAGCATCCTGAGCAATCAAATCGGCACTATTTGGGACGGTGGCAAGGATTATGGACTGGCGTTTGAAATTGTGAACAAAAAAGGCGCCATGGCCGGAGGCGAAGGAAGCGAGGGTACCTTTAGCTGGGGCGGCTACTTCAACACCCAGTATTTTGCGGATCCCAAGGAAAATGTCATCGGTATAATTATGAAGCAAACACAGGGACCCGTTAATGACGATACCGGATGGAAGTTCCGGCAGATGGTATCTACTACTATTGATGATTGATTATTGCAAGTACCAATTTAAATTAGGAAAGACTGGCATTCTCCTTTTCCAAATCCGTGAAATGGGCCACAGCCTTCACTAAACGATGATGGTTTTTCACAAACGGATTGGTCTTGTCCCAAACATAGCCCGCTAAAACGGAACAGATTTGTTCCTTGATTACTGGATTCTCAGAATCGTTAAAAAAAATTTTTTGAAGGTTGCCCGTATACCATTCCTTTACATAGGTAGAGAATACATCCACCCCTTCCAACATATATTGGGAGTACTCGGTTTCCCAGTCCACTTCCTCTCCTTTAAGTTCTTTGGCAATTAATTTTGCCGATAAGTGTGCCGATTCCGTTGCAAACGTTACTCCGGAAGAGAACACGGGATCTAAAAACTCCGCGCTATTGCCCGTAAGTACATAGCCCTTACCATAGAGTTGTTTGACGGATTTGGCTATGTTCTTTATCATTTTGGGTTCAAATTCATAGGACAGGCCTGCAAACCTGTCATGATAGTGGTCGCTCAATTTCATCATCTGCCGCAACTTTTCCTCAGTGGGGCCCTCAAAGGATTCCAAATACTCCGTGGGCCCCACATATCCTATACTGGTGTAGCCATTGGAAAAAGGAATGACCCATAGCCAGGTCTCCTGGCTTACGATATCAAAGGTAATGCGATGTCCCTCCCAGCCTTCAGGTCTTCGAACATCTTTCACATGGGTAAAAATGGAGGAGTGCTTGGGTATTTCCGATGGTTTTTCCAAATCCAACAATCTAGGGAGCACCCGACCGAAACCACTGGAATCTATGATAAACTTTGCCTCGATTTCAGAAGAATTGCCTTCTTCATCCATAATTGTGGTTACGGAACGGTCCTCCTTAAAATCGACGGCCAAAACTTCCTTTTCAAATTCGATATCAACCCCACGTGACAACAGTTCGTCCGTCAAGGTCTTATCAAATTCCGCCCTGGGAACCTGCCATGTCCAGTCCCAGCCTTTGGTATGCTTTTTACTGAAATCAAATTCGCACACCTTAGGACCCTGTAAAAATCGGGCCCCGGTTTTAACCTCAAATTTCTTTTTCTTGAGGCAATCCAGAAGACCTACTGCCTCAAAATGGTCCATACATCTGGGGATCAAACTTTCACCGATAACAAATCTTGGAAACTTGTTTTTCTCCACTACTTTCACCTTAAAACCTGCGTTGAAGAGATAGGCCGCCGCAACGGAACCGGAAGGTCCCGCCCCTATTATCAATATGTCCACTTTTTCCTTTTTCATCTAAAAACGATTTCCAGAACAATCCTGAACCTAGTTCACTAATTATTTTAAATTTGCTTCTGCAAGACCAATTACATAGACTAAAGGTATTATTTAAACCTTATAGAATCAACCATACATGCCAGAAATTAAAGGAAGTCTAGGAATTCAGGATTTTTATGATATTATTTTTGATCAAAAGCCCCTTACGCTTTCCAAGGAGCTTTTGGATACTGTAGAAGAAAGTCATAATTTCTTAAAGAAATTTTCCAAAAACAAGGTCATCTACGGGGTAAATACAGGTTTTGGGCCCATGGCCCAATACAAAATCAAGGATTCCCAGACCCTGGACCTACAGTACAATTTAATACGAAGCCATGCTTCCGGCACGGGAAATCCCATTGAACCAAAATACGTTAGAGCGGCCATGTTGGCCCGTTTAAACACCTTGAGTTTGGGAAATTCCGGGGTTCATGTTTCGGTTATTGAAGTGATGGCAGAATTACTCAACAAAAACATCGTCCCCTTAATTTATGAACATGGCGGTGTTGGAGCTAGCGGTGATTTGGTCCAATTGGCACATTTGGCCCTGGCCTTGATCGGTGAAGGGGAGGTCTTTTACAAAGGGAAAAGAAGACCTACCAGTGAGGTCTTTGAAATGGAAGGCATCAGCCCCATAAAAGTGGCCCTTAGGGAAGGTTTGGGACTTATGAACGGAACCTCAGTAATGACGGGAATTGGTATCGTAAACACGATTTACACCCGGCGCTTGTTGGAATGGGCCATTTCCTGTTCATCGGCCATAAATGAGATCATGCAAGCCTATGACGACCATTTGTCCGAAGCGCTCAACAGCACCAAAAAACACAAAGGCCAACAAGAAATTGCCCGCGCTATGCGGAGTCATTTAAAAGATAGTTCCCTAACGCGCAAGCGCGAACATCACTTGTACAATTCCAGTAGCGAAGTATCGGTCTTTGAGGAAAAGGTCCAAGAATATTATTCCATTCGTTGTGTTCCCCAAATACTGGGGCCTGTCTGGGATACGCTCAACGAAGTGGAACGTATTTTGATCGAGGAAGTAAATTCTGCCAACGACAACCCCATTGTGGATGTGGAAAAGAAACATGTATACCACGGCGGAAACTTCCATGGAGATTACGTTTCACTGGAAATGGACAAGCTGAAAATTGTGGTCACCAAAATGAGTATGCTGGCGGAGCGCCAACTTAATTATTTGCTAAATTCCAAATTGAACAATATTTTGCCTCCTTTCGTTAATTTAGGTACATTAGGATTAAATTTTGGTATGCAGGGGGTTCAGTTTACGGCAACTTCTACTACCGCGGAAAATCAAATGTTGTCCAATCCCATGTATGTTCACAGCATCCCCAATAATAATGACAATCAGGATATTGTGAGTATGGGTACCAATGCTGCCCTTATAACCAAAAAAGTAATCGAAAATGCCTATGAAGTAGTAGCCATAGAAATGATTACGATCGTTCAAGCGATCGAATACCTTGGAGTGGCCGATAAGGTTTCTTCCAAAACCAAAAAAATGTACGATGCGGTTCGTAAGATAGTTCCCCCATTCAAAGAAGATACCGTCATGTATCCTTATGTAAATCAAGTAAAGAGCTATATTATTAACCATCAAAATATGAAATCATGAAACGACTTTTAACACTATTGACCCTATTTTCATTTGTCATTTCTTTTGCCCAAGAATTGGCACTGGTTCGTGAAAACGACCTCTTCGGCTACATTAACAAATCCGGCGAATACGTAATCCAACCGCAATATGAAGGGGCCAAAAGCTTTTCGGAAGGCTTAGCGGCCGTAGAAAAGGACAAATTATGGGGATATATCAATACCAGTGGGGATTGGGCCATAGAACCGATTTACGACAAGGTCAAATATTTCAATTCCGGATATGCCCTGGTTCTAAAAGAGGACCGATGGAGGTACATCGATTCTAGCGGAAAGGAATTGGAAGTTCCTTCCACGGATAAATTCTATGACTTTGAAGATGGCGTGGCCTTTATCCGTCAGGGTGATAAGATAGGTCTCATAGGCACCGATGGAAAAATCGTCCTAGAGCCTACCTATGACGAAATCCAATCCTTTAGGGATGGATATGCGAAGGTTCAAAATGGGGAATTATGGGGAATGATAGACAATAAAGGAAAAGTGGTCATCCCAGTTGAGTACGAAGAAATTGGGAATACTTGGAACGAAGCCGGAGTGTATGGCAAAAAAGGTGCCGATTTTGGAATTATTCACAACGGATCGTTCAATGTCATCGCAGGTGCGGATAAAGTGTGGAACTTTCATGGGAACTCCGGTCTAACCTATGCCCGAAAGGATAAGTTGACAGGCTTCGTGAATTCAAAAGGGGAATGGGTGATTCAGCCGATTTATAAGAAAGCAAGAGCATTTTCAAACGGCTTGGCACCTGTGGTAGAAAATAAGGATTGGGGATATATTAACCAAGAGGGAAAAACGGTCATCGATTTCCAATATAAGGACGCTGAAATCTATTCAGAAAACGGGTTTGCCCCAGTCAAAGATAAGGATTGGGGTTTTATAGATACCAAGGGAAACCTTATTATCCCAATGGAATATGACATCACCGCGGGATTCGCCTTTTTGGCCGGCAACAACGACAAGGGATTCTTAGGGGATTTCGCCCGAATAAAATCAAAAGAAGGATGGGGCTTTTTCAACACGAAAGGAGAGCTCTTGGGCAACAAATGGTACCAAAATGCGGAGCCATTCGTAAAAAATTAATGCTTGTTATTTAATGGGAGCCGAAAAAATCAAATATGCCTTGGTCACAGGTGGATCTAGGGGAATAGGAAGGGCCGTTTGTATTCAATTGGCAAAGGATTTGGAGTATCACCTTTTGATAAATTACAACAGTAACAAAAAAGCCGCTCAAGAAACATTGACTATGGTAGAGGAAGTAGGTGGCTCCGGGCAAATCCTGCAATTTAACGTGACCGATTCCAAAGGTGTCAAAAACGCCTTGGACGAATGGCATGAAAAAAATAAAAATGCCATCATCGAGGTATTGGTCAATAATGCGGGTATAAAAAAAGACGGACTCTTCATGTGGATGCCGATGGAGGATTGGTCATCGGTTATAAACACCAGTCTTAACGGATTTTACAACGTGACCAATGCACTTATCCAAAAACTACTTACCAATAGATATGGCAGGATCATCAATATCGTATCCGTATCCGGACTCAAGGGAACCCCGGGCCAGACAAATTATTCCGCCGCCAAGAGTGCCGTTATTGGAGCTACAAAAGCCTTGGCACAGGAAGTTGCCAAGAGAAAAATCACCGTAAATGCAGTTGCCCCTGGGTTTATCGAAACCGATATGACCGAGGAATTGGACGAAGCGGAGCTTAAAAAAATGATTCCTGTTAACAGATTTGGCAAGGCCGAGGAAGTTGCCCATGTCGTCTCATTTTTAGCTTCGGACAAAACATCCTATATTACGGGCGAAGTAATCAATATCAACGGAGGTATCTATTCCTGATGAACTGAAAACGCAGAGGCAGATGAAGCGAGTCGTAATTACGGGTATGGGCATATATTCCTGTATAGGAAAGAATCTGGATGAAGTCAAGGAGTCCCTGTACCAAGGAAAATCCGGAATTGGTATCGACCCTGTTCGAACCGAGTTTGGCTTTAGATCTCCCCTCACCGGTATTTTGGAAGATCCCGATCTAAAAATGATGCTCTCCCGAAGACAGCGAATCAGCATGGGCGAGGAAAGCAGGTATGCCTACGTCGCCACGGTCGAGGCCATGCAGAACGCTGGAATCACGGAAGACTTTTTTGAGAAGAATGAAGTTGGAATCATTTTTGGAAACGATAGCACGGCACTGTCCGTGGTGGAATCCGTGGACACCATAAAAGAGAAAAAAGATACAACGCTTGTAGGATCGGGTGCCATTTTTAAGGCCATGAACTCTACGGTAACCATGAACCTTTCCACCATTTTTAAATTGAGGGGGATAAATCTAACCCTAAGCGCAGCCTGTGCCAGTGGTTCGCATTCCATTGGATTGGCCTATCATTTGATTAAAAGCGGGCTGCAAGATTGTATAATCGCCGGGGGAGCACAAGAAACCAACCACATTTCTATGGCAAGTTTTGACGGTTTGGGTGTTTTTGGTTTGCGGGATGACGACCCTACCAAGGCCTCCAGACCTTTTGACCAAGACAGAAATGGACTCATTCCCAGTGGTGGTGCAGCCACCCTTATCCTGGAAAGTTATGAGAGTGCCGTAAGAAGAGGTGCCCCTATTTTAGGTGAGGTCATTGGTTATGGTTTTTCTTCCAATGGGGACCACATATCCACTCCCAATGTAGACGGCCCATCCAGGGCCATGCAAAAGGCCCTAAAGGATGCCAACATCGATGCGGCTGCCATTGATTATATAAATGCCCATGCGACCTCAACGCCTGTAGGGGATGCCAACGAAGCAAAGGCGCTCTATGAAGTATTTGGTCAAAGTAACCCTTTGATAAGTTCCACAAAATCCATGACGGGACACGAATGTTGGATGGCCGGGGCCAGTGAAGTTCTTTATTCCATGTTGATGATGCGGCACAGCTTCGTGGCTCCAAACATTAACCTTGAAAACCCCGATGAAGTCTCGGCAAAACTTAACTTGGCCAACAAAACCATAGATAAAAAAATTGATGTATTTTTGTCCAATTCATTTGGATTTGGCGGTACAAACTCCGCACTTATCGTAAAAAATGTTGACCGATAAAATGATGACCAAACAAACCATTATCAAGAAGATAAACGACTTTTTGATAGAAGATTTTGAAGTAGAGGAGGAAGCATTGGAACCCAATGCAAACCTAAAGGATACGATTGGCCTGGACAGCTTGGATTTTGTGGACTTGGTGGTCGCCGTGGAAAGCAATTTTGGAGTGAAATTGGTTGGTGAGGATTTTGTCAACGTTGTGACCCTTCAGGATTTCTACAACCTTATAGAACGAAAACTGGATTAGCAAACTACCTCTGGGCTCGCCCCGGAGGCATTCATATGAAACCGAACCTCAATTTTGCGGCAAGCCAAGGGATATCAAATTCTTCGGCGGAGCCGATAAAATCCCAAAGAACATAGAGACATGGCGACGGAGTGGGAAGGAAAATCTAAAGGTACCGTCCTAGGCTATAAGCTATATATCTTTTTCCTAAACACTTTTGGAATTGGCACGGCCTATTTTATTCTGAGGTTTGTAGTCCTGTATTATTTCCTATTCTCCTATAGTAGCTCCAAGTCCATTTTCTATTATTTCAATGGAAGACTCAAATACACCGGGTTAAAAAGTATTGCCGCCATTTACAAAAGCTATTACATGCTGGGCAAGGTGTTGACGGACAGGGTCGCCATTTCTACAAAATTCAGGGACAGATATCAATATACCCATGACGGAATGGAGCATATTGATGAGTTGCTTAAACAAAACAAGGGTGGTATCTTAATAAGCGGACATATTGGAAACTTTGAGGTTTCCCATTATTTTTTGGAGGATCGTTATTCCATTTCAAAGATTTTCATGGTGACCACACATGCGGAACATGAGAATATAAAAGAGTATATGGACGGCATTGTATCAAAATCCTCCATGGAGTTTATTGTGGTCCAAGAAGATATGTCGCACATCTTTGAAATACACAATGCCCTGGCACAGGGTGGTCTGGTCGTTTTTACGGGAGACAGATACCTTCCAGGCACCAAGACCCTAAAACAGGAATTCTTGGGTGCCGAAGCTGAATTTCCATTGGGCCCCTATCTTTTGGCCACCCGTTTAAAGGTGCCCGTACTGTTCGTGTATGTCCTGAAAGGCCCAAAAAAAGAATACCATCTTTACGCAAAACAAGCGGTTGCCAAGGCACGGGATCCACAAGCCTTACTAAGTGAATTCACCCAAAGCATGGAATGGATTTTAGTAAGGTATCCCTATCAATGGTTCAACTATTTTGACTTTTGGAAAGACAGTCTAAAGAAATGAAGGAAGTTTTAATTATATATTATTCCCAGACCGGACAGTTATTGACCATACTGGAAAATATCGCAAGAAACATACAAGGCGATAACGTTCGTATTTCCTATTATGAAGTAGTGCCGAAACCAGCATACGACTTTCCCTGGAAGAAGGAAAAATTCTATGATAGCTTTCCTGAATCTTTCCTTCAGATTCCAACCGATTTTGAATCTCCATCCAAAACGATCTTGGACAAAAAGTACGATTTGGTGATTTTAGGCTATCCGGTCTGGTATCTGACCCCATCGATTCCCATAAACTCCTTTCTAAAATCGGCCGATGCAAAATTACTTCTTAAGGACACCCCAGTGGTTACGGTGGTGGCCTGTAGAAATATGTGGATCATGGCCCAAGAAAAAATGAAGAAGCTGCTGCTTGATGTAGGGGCGAAGTTGGTGGGGCATATCGCCCTTGTAGATAGAAATATCAATCATATCAGTGTGATCACCATTGCACATTGGATGTTTTCAGGCAGAAAGGACCGGTATTTGGGTATTTTTCCAAAACCCGGGGTATCTGATAAGGACATTAAAGAAGCGGAGCGGTTTGGGACTCCCATTAAGCAAGCCCTGCTTTCCAATAATTTTGACGCCCTTCAAAATGAAATTTTAGCCCTGAACGGAGTTAGGGTAAATCCCTTTCTCATCATGACCGATAAAAGGGGAAACATACTTTTTTCCAAATGGGCGAACCACATTATCAAGAAAGGAGAACCCGCAAATCCCAAACGCCTCAAATGGATTGGTTTCTTCAAAATTTATTTGTTATTTGCTATTTGGGTCATAGCCCCTATAGTTTTTGTCGTATTTTTGCTGACTTATTTGCCGAGCTATAAACGAAGGAAAAGGGATAAAATCTATTATTCCTCGGTTGCGTTAAAAGAGAATTGATGAAGGACGTATTTATAACTAAAATTGCCAAATTTTTACCCAATAAACCCGTATCCAATGAGGAAATGGAGGAAAAACTGGGAGTTATAGACGGAAAGGCCTCCAAAGCTCGCCGTATCGTCCTACGCAACAATCAAATAAAACAACGGTATTATGCCATTGATGAACATGGCAATACGACCCATAACAATGCACAACTGACCAAAGAGGTGGTGGAGAAACTGTGTGATGAGAGTTTTACCACCAAGGACATTCAACTATTGTCCTGTGGCACCTCCAGTCCCGATCAAATATTGCCGTCGCATGCGGCCATGGTGCATGGATACTTGAAAAATGGCAACATGGAAATCAATTCGCCTTCCGGGGCATGTTGTTCCGGAATGAATGCCTTAAAGTACGGTTATCTTTCTGTAATGACAGGACAAGTGGAAAATGCCGTCTGTGCCGGTTCCGAACGTACCTCATCCTGGATGACCAACGATATTTTTGAAAACGAGGTCACCCATTTAAAGGAATTGGAGGACAATCCCATGTTGGCCTTTAACAAGGAATTCCTTAGATGGATGCTCTCCGATGGGGCGGGCGCCGTCTTATTGGAAAGTAAGCCAAAAGGACCCAATCCCCTGAAAATCGAATGGATGGAGGGTTACTCGTATGCGTTCGAAATGGATGCATGTATGTACGCTGGCGCCGAAAAAACTGAGGATGGCAATCTAAAACCCTGGAGTGAATATCCCGCAGAGGATTGGGGAAAGATGTCCCTATTTGCCATGAAACAGGACACCCGTTTATTGGGCGCCAACATCTTGGTCAAAGGAGTGGACAGCCTAAAACAAGCGTATGAAAAACATGGCATAGGCCCAGGGGACGTAGACTATTATTTGCCCCACATCTCCTCGTATTATTTTAAGGAAGGCCTGTACAAGGAAATGGAAAATCAAGGGATACCCATGCCATGGGAAAAATGGTTTTTGAACCTTGAGCGGGTAGGCAATGTGGGTGCCGCTTCCATTTATGTGATGCTGGAAGAGCTTGTAGCATCGGGAAACTTGAAAAAAGGGGACAGAATTTTGCTCCATGTTCCGGAAAGTGCCCGATTTTCCTACATGTACGCTTATTTAACCGTCTATTAGATGGAACGATTGCAACCCCCAATTACCGATTCGGAATTCATCATCGAACTGATACCCCAAAAAAATCCGTTTGTAATGGTCGATACGTTGCACCATTTTTCAGAACATAAAATTGTATCGGGACTGACCGTAAAAAGCGAAAACCTTTTCTGTGTCGATGCACTATTTTTGGAGCCTGGGCTGATCGAGAATATGGCCCAAACCGTGGCCATGCACAAAGGCTATACCTACTATTTAAAAAATAAACCTGCTCCTGTAGGATACATAGGCGCCATTAAAAAAGCCGAAATTTTCGAATTGCCCAAATTGGGTTCGGAATTGGTTACAACGGTTACGATTCTTCATGATATCATGGGTGTTACCTTGGTGGAGGCAAAAGTCGAATGTGGCGAAAGAGTGATCGCAACCAGTGAAATTAAAACCGCTTTGGCATAAATCCAATGGAAAGGGACGGGCAAAAAATAGACATTCGGAAGTTCTTGCCCCATAGGCCTCCCATGCTTTTGGTAACCGATATGCCCTTTGTGGACAGTACTTCCGTAATTACGGAATTCAACATACAGCCGCACTGCATTTTTTTGGAAAACGGATACTTTACCGAAGCTGGACTCATTGAAAACGCCGCCCAAACCTGTTCCGCGATCGTTGGCCAAAGTTTTTACGACGTAAAGGATTTTGAAGGTACGAGCAATGACCTCATCGGCTATATAAGTGCCATAAAAAAAGTTCGTATTTATGAACTACCCAAAGTACATGAGGTTCTGGTTACAAAGGCACAGCTCTTGTCACGGTACGACCTTAACGGGGTAAGCATTTGCACGATGAGCTCCAGCACTTTTAGAAATGACGATTTAATTGTAGATTGTACGTTGAACTGTTTGATCAAAGAAGTACACGTATGAAGAAAGAAGATGTGCCGCAGGACGAAAGTAACCTGGCATCTGCCAATTTCAGGGAAATGGTCTATGCAGTGGACGAAGACGGCAAATACACGACTTCACTGAGCACTGGCTGGGATCCCAAAAAAATTGCCTTGGACAACGCCATTAAGGAAATAGAAGAGCGTGTGGCACATGCAAAGAGTCGGGTTCTGAACCATGAAACGAGTCCCATTGAATATTATATGGAAGTCCATAAAATGGATCTTCCCGTGCTGGCAAGCTATATGGGCCTTTGGCAATGGCGCGTAAAAAGACACTTTAAACCATCGGTATTTAAAAAATTAAGCCAAAAGACGTTACAGAAATATGCCGATGTATTCGATATCAGTATTGAACAATTGAAATCCATTGATGACGGAAAATCTTAAAATAGACTTTACCCACAATCAGTCCGCACATTGTGAAAACGGCGTGGTTTCAAACCTCATGAAGCACAACGGTTTCCAAATAAGCGAGCCAATGGTCTTTGGCATAGGTTCTGGATTGCTTTTTAGTTACCTCCCTTTTTTAAAGGTCAACTATGCCCCCGTGTTCACCTACCGATCCATGCCAGGGTTCATATTCAATAGGTTTGCCAAACGGACAGGCATAAAAATGAAACGGGAAAAGTTCAATAATCCAAAAAAGGCGCAGGAACGTCTGGACCAGAATTTGGCAAAGAACAATCCGGTAGGTCTTCAGGTAGGTGTGTACAATCTGGTGTATTTTCCAGATGAGTACCGTTTCCATTTCAATGCCCATAATATGGTCGTGTACGGCAAACACGGAGACCGGTATTTGATCAGTGACCCCGTAATGGAAGAGGTTACCAGCCTATCGAGTAAGGAGCTGGAAAAGGTACGCTTTGCCAAAGGCGCATTTGCGCCCAAAGGACATATGTACTACCCTATTTCTTTTCCGGAGAAACTGGAACTAAAAAGCGCCATTGTAAAGGGCATCAAACAGACGGCCCGGGATATGACGGCCCCCGTGCCCATTGTGGGCGTAAAGGCCATGCGGTGGGTAGCCAAAAACATTCGTAAATGGCCCAAAAAACTGGGGCCTAAAAAAGCGAACCATTATTTGGGCCAGATCGTGCGTATGCAGGAGGAAATTGGTACGGGCGGTGGCGGATTTAGGTACATTTATGCTGCATTCTTACAAGAGGCCAGTGTTTTACTGGAAAATCCCAAACTCATGGAGCTTTCCAAGGAGATGACTTCTATAGGTGACGCTTGGCGCGATTTTGCGGTGGACGCCTCACGGATCTATAAAAACCGAAACGCGGAAAGTAACGGCTATGAAGATGTGGCCATCCAATTGGAAGCACTTGCAGACAGGGAAGAACATTTTTTCAAAACCTTGAAGAAAGCCGTATAAACCGCCTTACCCCATGATTCAAATAGACCAACTTTCCAAAAAATACAAGGAGGCGGAACAGTACTCCCTTCTGGAGTTGGACCTGAACATCCAAACAGGGGAAATATTTGGACTGCTGGGTCCTAACGGCGCCGGTAAGACCACCCTTATTTCCATACTCAGCGGTTTGATAAGGCCCACTTCCGGTTCCTTCAAGATAGACGGACTTGATTATGCCGCAAACAAAAAGGAACTGAAACAACTGATCGGTATCGTGCCCCAGGAATATGCCCTCTACCCCAGTCTTACGGCGTACGAAAACCTCTATTATTTTGGAAGTATGTTCGGGTTAAAAGGACCCTCGTTCAAAACTTCCATACAGGAACACTTGGGAATTTTGGGGCTCGAAAAATTCGCCCATAAAAAAATAAAGGGTTTTTCAGGTGGTATGAAACGAAGGATCAACCTAATTGCCAGTATCCTTCACCGTCCCAAAGTACTGTTTTTGGACGAACCAACGGTTGGGGTGGACGTTCAGTCCAAGTCGGTCATTATCGAATACTTGAAGGAACTGAATGCCCGTGGAACGACCATTATTTATACATCGCACCATTTGAACGAAGCCGAAACCTTTTGTACCAAAGTGGGTATCATAGACCATGGCAAGCTATTATGTTTGGGTACGCCCAAGGAATTGATCCAAAACGAACAAGGTGCGGAACACCTGGAAGAGGTTTTCTTGGCCCAAACTGGTAAAGCCCTTCGCGATTATGCATAAACTCTGGGTATCGGCAAAAAAGGAGTTTTGGTTGCTCACCAGGGATATGGGCGGCCTGGCCGTTTTGTTCCTGATGCCATTGCTTTTGGTCGTTACCATCACGCTGATACAGGACAATACCTTTAAGACCATTCAGGAAAACAAGATACCTATTCTTCTGGTAGATTTGGACAAAGGCGAAGTCTCGGACCAGGTTGGAAACAACCTAATGGAGTCCCGTATTTTTGAAATCGTTAGGGAAGAAAGTGAGGAACAAGCTCAGAACCTGGTACAAAAAGGAGAATATCAATTGGCCATTATCCTACCCAAACACCTGACGCGGGATTTACATCTGAAAATAGACCAAAACGTATCTGGAATATTGGCCCAATTTGGGGTTGAAGAAACACAGGATGGTCAAGAACTAAAAATCGAAAAAAAGGAAATTAGGCTCTACTTTGATCCCGCCACCCAACAATCGTTTAAAAGCTCGGTGCGGAACAACATTGATAAAATGATTTCCCAAATAGAGAGCAAATCCATTTACAAGGCCTTCCAAGAGGAGTTAGGCGAAGAAGAGGACAGTCCCATTTTTGATACGGAAAGTTTTATTTCCTTCACGGAGATCGTTCCGAATACTAACAAAAAAGAGGGAATTCCCAATTCCACACAGCACAATATTCCGGCCTGGACCCTGTTCGCCATCTTCTTTATCATTTTGCCCTTATCCATCAATATTGTACACGAAAAAAATCAAGGGACTTTTATTAGGCTTAAAACCCAGCCCGTTCCTTATGCCACGGTGTTGGGCGGCAAGGCCCTTGTCTTTGTGGTCGTTTCCCTCCTCCAATTTTTATTGATGTTATTGTTGGGGGTATACCTATTTCCCGTAATAGGACTTCCAAAACTGGAAGTCGCGGGAAGAATTCCGCTGTTGATGATCGTTGCGTTTTTTGCAGGGCTGGCGGCCATTGGTTTGGGACTGCTGTTGGGAACCGTTGCCAGGTCCCAGGAGCAATCGGCTCCCTTTGGGGCAACCTTTGTGGTGATTCTCGCGGCCATTGGCGGGGTTTGGGTGCCCGTTTTTGCCATGCCCCATTTCATGCAGCTGCTCTCAAAACTGTCCCCAATGAACTGGGGACTGAATGCCTTTTATGATGTATTTTTGAGAAATGTTGGGTTTGGGGAAATCCTTCTGGAAATAATCGCCCTTTTCCTATTTTTCATTGCTACAACGGTTGTGGCCATAATTTATAACGAAAGAAAAAATGCCGTCTAACAGTTCCAAGGAAATCAGTTTTACCAGCAAGGTACGTGTGCGTTTTACCGAAACCGACCCATTGGGTATTGTTTGGCACGGAAACTACATTCAATATTTTGAGGATGGGCGTGAAGCTTTTGGGAGGCATCACGGTATTTCCTATTTGGATCAGCAAAAGCATAATTTTTCATCCCCTATTGTTAAATCGACCTGTGAACACAAACTTCCCCTTCGCTATGGCGATGTTGCCGAAATTAGGACGACCTACGTGGATTCTGCCGCTGCCAAGATGATATTCAGGTACGAAATCATGAATCCCGAAGGAAAAGTGGTATGCACCGGGGAAACCGTACAGGTTTTTGTGGAACTCCAAGGGGAACTTTCCTTGGTCATTCCCAATTTTTTTAAGGAGTGGAAGAAAAAAGTAGGTTTATTGGATGGATAACGTTTACCTATCACATAACAACATCGTTTCTTCCTTAGGTTTTGATAGTACCACGGTTATCGATAGTATCGAAAAAGGAAACTGCGGGTTATCGGTCTATGAGGACAACAAGGTATTGCATGTGCCCTTTTGTTCCTCACGGATAGCCCCAAAGGAGCTTCAAAAACGATATGAAAACCTCAATCCCAACACGGAACACACCCGTTTGGAGAAAATGATGTTGGTTTCCCTTGCGGACACGCTAGAAAAATCAAAAATAGGATTGGACGAAAGAACGGGACTACTTATTTCCACCACCAAAGGAAACATAGACGTTCTGGAGGAGGACAGTAATTTTGCGGAATCCAGGGCCTATCTTGCCGAATTGGGCGAACAGGTTCAGAAATTCTTCGGATTTAAAAACAAGGCCATCATTGTTTCCAATGCCTGTGTTTCCGGGGTTCTGTCAATTGCCGTAGCCAAAAGGCTGATTAAACAAGGTAGGTACGACCGCATTCTTGTGGTGGCTGGAGATCTGGTAACCCAGTTCATACTTTCTGGGTTCAATGCTTTTCAAGCCTTAAGCTTGGAACCCTGTAGACCGTACTGCAATTCCCGGACCGGCATCAATATCGGAGAGGTGGCGGCAAGTGTTTTGGTGACCAAAAACCCGAAGGAACTTGCGCCGGAATCTGTTCAAATCATGGGGGAGGCATCGTGCAATGATGCCAATCACATTTCGGGTCCTTCCCGCACGGGTGAAGGGCTGTACAGAAGTATTGAAAATGCCCTGGGACAATCCGGTGTTCGCAAAAAGGATATCGATTATATATCGGGACATGGTACGGCCACGATGTTCAATGACGAAATGGAGGCCATCGCCTTTGAACGGGCCGGCCTATCCAAAACACCCGTAAACAGTCTAAAAAGTTATTTTGGACACACCCTGGGCGCATCGGGCCTACTGGAATCCATCATCGGCATGCATTCCCTGCATAGAAACACTTTGTTCGCTTCTTTGGGTTTTGAGGAACTGGGCGTCTCAAGGCCCATGAACATTATCAAAAAAACAACCAATAAGGAACTAAACGTATTCCTGAAAACTGCCTCAGGGTTTGGCGGTTCCAACACCGCAGTCATCTTTAAGAAGGTATAAACTTTGTTATTATGATGTGGGGTATTAAATTCGCCTTTTTCAATCCTTGATTTTAAGAAATGCCAAAAAAATACATTAAGGCCATTGATGCACTGCAGGAGGCTCAGAAGATAGCTTTTGCCCCTTTCGTATTCCAGACCACGGTTTCGTTGAAAAACCTAGGCGTTTTTGACTTTATCTTTCAAAACGTAGCCAAAGGCGGGGTCACCCTTACCGAAATTTGTGAGGAACTCTCCATTAGCGAGTATGGCCTGAGCGTACTATTGGAAATGGCCGAAAGTGCCAACATTGTCTCCATGGACGAGCGCGGAAGGTATGAACTCACCAAAATTGGGTATTTCTTAAATTACAATCCTATGACCCAGGTGAACATGAATTTTACCCAGGATGTTTGTTACCAGGGACTTTTCCACTTAGAAGAATCCATCAGGGAAGGAAAACCTGCCGGACTCAAGGAATTGGGAAATTGGCCCACAATTTATGAGGGACTTTCCCAATTGAAACCTGAAATCCAGAAGTCATGGTTCGCTTTTGACCACTTCTATTCCGATGGCATTTTTGAGGAAGCGCTAAAAATCGTCTTTAGGCACCAGCCCAAACTGTTGTTCGATATTGGCGGAAACACCGGTAAATTTGCCATCCAATGTTGTGCTTACAGCGAAGAGGTAAACGTGCATATTTTCGATTTACCAGGACAATTAAGGGTAGCCTTGAAGAATACCGCAGATCAAGGTTTTGGGGACAGGGTCCAAGGAAGTGAAATCGATTGGCTTTCAGAAAATCCGCAAATTCCCATGGGTGCGGATACGATTTGGATGAGCCAGTTTTTGGACTGTTTCTCCAAGGAAGAAATCCTAAAAATTCTCAAAACGGCCGTTAATGCCATGGATTCCCAAACGGAATTGATCATTATTGAGACCTATACGGACCGACAAAAATTTGACAACGCCAAGTTTACCTTGGAGGCCACATCCCTCTACTTTACCGCCTTGGCCAACGGAAACAGCAAGATGTACAAGGCCACGGAACTTATTGAACTTGCCGAAGCCGCCGGTTTGGAATTGAAGGATGATATAAGTTTGGGCGAATTCCACACATTATTCGTCTGCAAAAAGAAATAATTTTATTGGAGAACCGGTACTACATAGAATCCTTTAGCCACGTAAACAATGGCATCGTTTCCGTTAACGGCGCGCCTGTATTCAAGACCTTGGAAACCGATTTTAAATCGGTCATGAAATTGGCCTACAAACAGCTGATCGTGGATTATCCCAAGTTCTTTAAAATGGACAACCTGAGTAAACTGGGACTTTTGGCCGCGGAAGTGCTATTGAGGGAAGAATGGGAAAAAAATATCGCCATGGTATTCTCCAATAGGGCTTCCAGTTTGGATACGGACCGTGGGTACCAAGACTCCATAAAGGATGCCACCCAGTACTATCCCAGCCCCGCCGTTTTCGTATATACCTTGGCCAATATCTGTATGGGCGAAATTAGTATCAAACACAAGATTCATTCGGAGAACTGTTTCTTTGTCATGGACGAATTCAGTCCTGAAACCCTGAGTTCCTATACTGCGGAATTGATGGATGAAAACAAGGCCGAAAAGGTATTATGTGGGTGGGTAGATGTGGATAATGAAAAATATGATGCATTTTTGTATGTTGTAGCGAAGAAAGGTACTTTTGTCCATTCCGATGCTGAAATAAACCGATTATATAAGACGACCCATGAGCAGTGATTTGAAACAAGAATTAAAGGAAAAAATTATAGAGCAGCTGAACCTGGAAGATGTTACCGCAGCTGAAATTGCGGACAACGATCCATTGTTTGGAGACGGTTTGGGACTTGACTCCATTGACGCGTTGGAACTCATCGTAATGCTGGACAAGGATTATGGCATTAAACTGGCAGATCCAAAGGAAGGCCGAAAAATCTTCGAGTCCATAGATACCATGGCCGCTTTCATCAGTGCGAACAAAGCCTAACTTGGTACCCTATCACAGATTTACATACAAGGTGTAATCTGCTATTTGTCTAAATATTTTCAATGAATCAAGGAGTTGCGATTACTGGAATGGGCCTAATTTCCGCTATTGGTAACAATGTTGCGGATAACTTCGCTTCCTTGATTTCTGGCACAACGGGCATTTCCAAAATTAGCCGTATAAAAACGGTCCATGAACATGAAATCATGGTGGGGGAAGTTCTGTTGACCAATGGGGAATTGGAAAAATTACTGGGCCTGCCCGCAGATTCCCATTCGAGGACCCCATTATTGGGGATCATGGCCGCAAAGGAAGCACTGGCACAGGCAGAAATTCAAGATATATCTGAGTACAGAACCGGACTTATATCCGGCACTACGGTAGGGGGCATGGACAAATCCGAGCAATATTTCTATGACTTTTATGAAAGGGACCTCCATTGGAATCATATAAACAGCTTACATGCCGGTGACTCCACACAAAAAATTGCGGATGCCATAGGTCTGACCAAAAGCTTTGTAACCACCATTAGTACGGCCTGTTCCTCCGCCGCCAATGCAATCATGTTGGGGGCCAGAATGATAAAAAGTGGTGAACTGGATCGGGTAATCGTGGGAGGGTCGGACAGTCTTTCAAAGTTTACCATCAACGGTTTTAAGACCTTGATGATCTTATCCGATACGTATAACACTCCCTTTGATGAACACAGAAAAGGGTTGAATCTGGGCGAAGCGGCGGCATTTTTGATTTTGGAATCCGATGCAATCGTTTCAAAGGAAAACAAAAAGGTCTTGGCCTATGTAAAAGGCTATGGCAATGCCAACGACGCCTATCACCAAACCGCTTCCTCGGAAAATGGCGACGGAGCCGTCATGGCAATGGAGAAGGCCCTAAAAGTAGCAGGTATTACTCCAAGCGAGGTGGATTATATCAATGCCCACGGTACGGCAACGCCCAACAACGACCTTTCCGAAGGGAGGGCCTTACTTCGTGTGTTTAAGGAGAACGTTCCGGAATTCAGTTCCACCAAACCCTTTACGGGGCATACCTTGGCAGTAGCGGCGGGTGTAGAGGCCGTTTATTCCGTTTTGTCCATCCAAAACAACGTCATCTATCCCAACCTCAACTTTAAGACGCCCATGACCGAATTTAATTTGGTTCCAGAGACCCAATTAAAGTACAAGGAGATAAAAACGGTACTCTCCAATTCCTTTGGTTTTGGCGGTAACTGTTCTACCCTTATTTTTACCAAAGAGGCATGAAACCCTCATCGAGGGCATTGGTAAGGTAAGTGAAATACCCAGGCGAAAGAAAATGTTTAAAAATCAAGCCAATAAACTAATTTTAAACGCATGAAAATGGAGGTGTACATAAACAGTATCGGATCTGTTTCCGTCCAAAAAACTTTTGATGATTCGGGGTTTTTAGATGAGGTCGTTGATTATGAGGGCACTTCGGTTAAAGCGGTCGACCCCAATTATAGGGACTACATACCTCCAGCTGCGGCTAGAAGAATGGCAAAAGGCTTAAAAATGAGCACCGTAAGCTCCCAAAATGCCCTAAAGGAAGCGGGTCTGGACAATGTGGACGCCATCATCGTAGGTACGGGTCTAGGCTGCTTGGGCGAATCCGAAAAATTTGTGCGGGACTTATTGGATAACGATGAACAATACCTTACCCCTACCCGGTTCATTCAATCTTCCCACAACACCGTAGCGGGCTCCATTGCATTGGATATGGGGTGCAAGGGATACAATTTTACCTACGTGCATTCCAACATATCGTTCGAGTCCAGCCTATGGGACGCCAAGCTACAATTAGAGAACAATGAAGCTGAAAACATATTGGTAGGTGCCGTGGACGAATTGGTAGAACACCATGTAACCACCCATCAATTCATCGATCATATAAAAAAAGAACCCGTTTCCAGGGAACAGGTACTTCGCTCCGGCACCAAGGGCATTGTTTTTGGGGAGGGATCCCACTTTTTTGTACTGTCCAATCAAAAACAGGATACAACCTATTCAAGGCTCATTGCCATGGGAATTTACAATACCCTAAAGAAGGAGGAGGTCTCCGATACAATTCTGGGTTTTTTGCATACGAATGGATTGACACTCGAAGATTTGGACGGTGTCATTTTAGGTAACAATGGGGATATAGATTTCGATACGATTTACCAAGACCTTGCAAATGGGATATTTCAAACTATTCCACAATTTGTGTATAAACATCTTTCCGGAGAATATGACACGGCTTCCGGTTTCGGTTTTTGGATGGCCAATAAAATCTTCAAAACCGGTAAGGTTCCAGAGGTCATCCGCTGGAACGATATAAAAGTAAGCCAACCAAAAAGGCTTTTATTATATAACCAATATCGGGGTAAAAACCACAGTCTGGTAGTCCTGGAAAAATGCTAACTCGGAAAACAGTAAATACCATTTTCCTGTTGGGCCTGGTTTTCTCTCTGGTCATTTCCATTTTCAAACCGATTCCGTGGCCCGCTTTCGCCCTATTGATGGCAAGTTGGTTCCTTTTGACACTGGGTGGTTCTTTTTTTATCCGGTGGAACTACCACATGACTTCCTTGAATTCAAATAACGAAATCAATAAACCCCAGGTCGCCATAACCTTTGATGACGGGCCGCATCCGGAATACACGCCAAAGGCGCTTTCCCTCCTAGAAAAGTACAATGCCAAGGCGACCTTTTTCTGCATCGGGAAAAATATTGAAAAACATCCGGAGCAATTTAAGGAGATTATACGGCGGGGACATTCCGTTGGAAACCATACCTTTTCACATGCCAACACTTTTGGTTTTTTTGGAACTGAAAAGGTTATGGAAGAACTTACCCTAACCAACAAACTTGTTGAAGGTATCTCAGGGTTAAAAATGGCCTTGTACCGGCCCGCTTTTGGTGTCACCAATCCAAGTATAGCCAGGGCGGTAAAAAAGTTGGGGTTAAAGACCATAGGATGGAACGTGCGTTCCTTGGATACAACCTTTAGAAATGAGGACCAGGTTTTAAAACGGATAACCAGCCGTACCCAAAACGGGGCCATCATCCTACTTCATGATACCAGTGCAAAATCGATCGCCGTTTTGGAACGATTATTGGTATTTTTGGAGGAAAGAAAGTTGCAATCGGTCACGGTAGACCAAATGTTCCAAATACGGGCGTATGAATAGAATCCTGGCAATCCTCTTATTATTCTCCTACTTGGGTTTCGCACAGACCAGAATGTCAGCGGAAGCGGCAAAATCCTTACAGCAATTGGTGAAACGAAAGGCAGAAGAGACCCAGACCATCACCAGTGATTTTGTACAGTACAAGCATTTGGACTTTTTGTCAAGCGACATCGAATCGACCGGCAAATTGGCTTACAAAAGCCCGGACAATGTGAGTTGGCAATACGTAAAGCCTTTCTCCTATAAGGTAGTCTTTAAGGACCAAAAACTGCTTATCAATGACAATGGCAACAAAAGTAAGCTGGATCTTCGTTCCAACGAACTTTTTAAACAGCTAAACCATTTGATAAGCGCCAGTATTAACGGGAATATGTTCAATGCCGATGATTTTGAAATTGCCTACTTCAAGGAGAACAAGACAAGTTTGGTGCATTTTTTACCCAGGGACCCTCAGTTTTCAGAGTTCATCCAAGCCTTCCACATCACATTTTCGCAAAGAGGGACCGTGGAAGAAGTGAAAATGATCGAACCCAGCGGCGATTACACCAGAATTGTTTTTTCCAATCGGATAGAAAACAAAACCCTACCCGATGCGGTTTTTGACCTTTAGCCTTTTCCTGCTCCTATTCAGCTGTGCCTCATACCCAAAAAAAATGGGCTACCAACCTACTGCACTTGACACCCTGGAAATAATGAACCCCTATTTCTCGAATGTACAAAAGGATTACGTCTACAAGGCGAACATCATTGTTTTCGAGAATAACTTCGGAGGGATCTTGGTCCTAAAAAAGTTGGCAGATCAAACCCATAGAATTGCCTTTACTACGGAACTTGGGAACACGATTTTTGATTTTACCCTTAGCGGGACCGACTTTGAAGTGAACCGCATCCTAAAGGAAATGGACCGTAAAATCCTTTTAAGTATCCTGGAACAGGATTTTAGAAGCTTGATCCAGGAAGAAATTGTACCATTGAATACCTACACGAAGAACGACAGCGAACTGACAAAGACCAAAATAGGTTCCAAAACACATTTCTACACGTTCAAAAACGATATCCTTACCAACATTACACGGGTGGGAAACGAAAAGGAAAAAGTGGTCATCACATTCTCAGAGATCGATGACCGTGTGGCAAGACAAATTGTAATTTCGCACAAAACAATGAAACTTACCATATCTTTACAGGCCATCAAATGAAGAAGTCCATAACATTCCTGTTTTTGTTTGCATGTACCTTTCCCTATTTTTTAGGAGCTCAGGTAGCTCCCGGCATCAAAATGGGCTACAACGAAAGCACCATTAGCAAAACAAGGCTGGAACCAAAATCGGGTTTGTATATTGGTGGATTTCTGGACATTCCCATTACGAAGTTGTATACCATTCAACCTGAAGTTTTTTATTCCTCCCAGGGAGGTACCTCGGTGAGCCTGGATTACGGAGATGTTCAGATCGATTATTTGTCCATCATGGGCGCCAACAAATTCTATGTAGGTCCCAACAAGGGGTTCCATTTCAATCTTGGTTTGGGTCTGGATGTCAACTTAAAGAACAATTTAGTGAATTTGTCCAATGGTAACGGTGATGGAGAAATATCCCCTTTTGATGTGGTCGTTTTTGGAGGCATTGGTTATGAATTCAAATTTGGGCTTACTTTGGAGGCGCGGTATAAACAGGGAACCGTAAGTGTGGACTTTTTTGGTGCCGATGACCTTTACGAGGAAGCGGGAAGCAACCTGAACGGTGTTCTTCAAGTGGGCGCCGCTTATAAATTTAAAACCAAATAAATGCTGTTAGAAGGATTGTACGAGATTCAGGAATTTAATTACATGGAACCGTATGTGAAGGCCACGGTCAAACTCAACAAGGATCATGAAATCTTTGAAGGTCATTTTCCCGGCCATCCTGTATTGCCCGGGGTCTGCGTGATACAGATAATTAAGGAACTCACCGAAAAATCCCTAGAAAAAAAACTGCTGCTGTCCGTTGCTTCCAACGTCAAGTTCATGGCCGTTATCAATCCAGAAAAGAATTACACCGTCCAATTTGATATTGAACTTTCCCAGTCAGATGACGAGGTCAAGATCAAAAATACGGTCAGCTTTGAGGACACCCTGGCACTAAAATTGAACGCAAGTTTTAAAATTAGGGCCTAATGAAGATGTTGTTGCTTGGTTTTCTGAGTTTTATAGCTTACTCCACATCCTTGGATGAGGTACGCAGCTTGTATCCAAAGGCCAAGGACGATGCCTCCATAACGAACACCCTCGCTGAAAAACTATCTGGCATTTCCCAAGATGATGCCATAGAACTTTATGGATATAAAGGAGCCGTTTTGACCTTAAAGGCCAATCGTGCCAAAGCCGTCAAGGATAAAAAAGGGTTTTTTAAGGAAGGTGTAAGCATCTTGGAGGCCGCCATCGCTTCAGAACCTGGGAACATTGAACTTCGTTTCATCCGGTTGAGCGTTCAGGAAAATGCTCCCAAGATTGTAAAGTATAACGATGCTATCGATTCCGATAAGGGTTTTATCCTAGACCACTTTACAGAAATTAAGGATGGTTCCCTGAAAAAAATGATCCGTAACTATATTCAGGGTTCAAAGGTATTTACCGATGAGGAGAAGTCGGCCCTGTAGACCTATTTGATTGTGTATCTTTACGAAGATTTTAGGCCCAAAAACCTATAAGCCCGTGCCAAACCAAGCGACCATACAGGAAAAGATGCAACAATGGCGTTGCTGTGTGCTGATACCTACGTACAACAATGAGAAAACGTTGGCCCGGGTTCTGAAGGATGTATTGCGGTACACCTCCAATATCCTGGTTGTAAATGATGGCGCTACTGATAGTACTTCCCAAATCTTGGATGAGTTCCATGAAATTGAAGTGTTTCAGTTGGAGAAAAACCAAGGTAAGGGCAAGGCCCTTAAAACCGGATTTAAAGAGGCTTTGAAAAAGGGCTACGAATATGCCATAACTATGGATTCTGATGGGCAGCATTTTGCGGAGGACATTCCCGTGTTTCTGGATGCCTTGGAGTCCGAGACCACCAAAAACGTGCTCTACATAGGGGCAAGAAATATGACCCAGGCCGATGTACCAGGAAAAAGTAGTTTTGGCAACAAATTTTCCAATTTCTGGTTTTGGTTCGAGACCGGAACCTGGTTACAGGATACGCAATGCGGCTATCGCCTTTATCCACTAAAAGAGATCAAAAAATTATCGCTTTATACACCCAAGTTCGAATTTGAAATCGAGGTCATCGTAAAAGCCTCTTGGAAAGGCACCTTGGTTAAAAACGTTCCCGTCAAAATTTTATATGACGATGTAGACCGGGTCTCCCATTTTAGGACGGTCCCGGATTTTACACGGATAAGCATCCTCAATACATGGTTCGTAATCGTTACCATATTCTATATAAAACCGCGGGATTTTTTTAGAAAGATAAAAAAAAAGGGAGTCAAGAAATTCCTTTTGAACGATGTGCTGGGAAGTAACGATTCCCCTGCGAAGAAAGCGGGATCGATTGCCTTGGGGGTATTTATTGGCCTTAGTCCGTTTTGGGGCCTGCATACACTTTTGGTGCTTTTTTTATCCTTCTTATTGAAATTGAACAAACCCATTGCCTTCGCTTTTTCCAATGTTAGCCTTCCTCCCTTTATACCCTTCATAATACTTGCAAGCCTGCAGACCGGTAGCTGGATTTTAGGTGAATCCTTTACACTTTCATTGGATTCCATCAATGAGAATTTCGACTTTGTGATACACCTAAAGGCCTATCTTCTGGGAAGTTTGGTATTGGCCATTTTAGGTGCGGTACTTTTTGGTGGAATAGGCTATCTTACCCTTACATTTTTTGGAAAGCGGAAAATGGCCGTCAACAATGGGTGATTTCTTTTTTAGGGCATACCAACGAATACGAAAAAACAGGACAGTAAGTGTTTTTCTGCTACTACTTATAATTGCAGGACTAATAGTTTGTACTACCAGAGTCAATTTTAAGGATGACATCACGGCCCTCATACCTTCCAATCCGGAGTCTAGGCGCATCCAAAAAGTATTGAAGTCTATTGCCTTTACGGACAAAATCATTGTAAATATTGAAAAAAAGGAAGCAGGATCCGTAGAAGAACTTACCAAGTATGCCTCGGAATTCCTGGACAGCCTTCAAAATGGGTATTCAGATTATGTCAAGAACGTTCAAGGAAATGTCGCTGATGCGCAGGTATTGAACACGTTGGATCTGGTGTATAACAATCTTCCCGTTTTTTTGGACGAACCGGATTATGGTAGCATCGAACAAAAACTTTCAAACGATAGTATTGACGTACAAATGGCCCAAAACTATCGCACTTTGGTCTCCCCATCAGGAATAATTGCCAAAAAGAATATTCTCAAGGACCCGCTTGGACTTTCCTTCATTGCACTCAAAAAACTTCAAAAAATAGGTGTTGCCGAGGATTTTATCATCCGCGATGGTTTTTTGCTCAACAAGGAGGAGACCAATATCCTATTGTTCATCACGCCTACAAATCCTTCAAGTGCCACGGTGGAAAACCAACCCTTGGCCGAAGGCATGTATGACATTCAAAATAGCTTGAACGTATTATACGGCGGCAAAGTGGAAGCTTCGTTTTTTGGCGCGGCCTTGGTTGCAGTGGCCAATGCCCAGCAAGTAAAGAACGACATCCTATTTACGGTGAGCATCGCCATGATCGTCCTTCTTGTACTATTGATCTTGTTTTACAGACGCCTCGCCCTGCCCTTCATACTTTTTGCCCCAACACTTTTTGGGGCGCTTTTGGCGATGGCCCTATTGGCGATTTCACGGGAGTTCCTTTCGGCGGTCTCTTTGGGAATCGGGGCGATATTACTGGGGGTTACCCTGGACTATGCCCTGCATATTTTGACCCACATTCGCAAAGGCGAAGAATTGCAAACAATGTACCGGGAGGTGACTCCCTCCATTTTAATGAGCAGCCTTACGACGGCTTCGGCCTTTCTATGTCTGTTGTTTTTGGAATCCCAAGCGCTACAGGATTTGGGAGTTTTTGCATCGGTCAGTGTAGTGGGATCGGCTGTTTTTTCGTTGTTGTTCATCCCACAGGTATATGCTTTTGAGGGACATCGGCCCAAGGATTCCAACATATTGGAAAAAATGGCGGCTTTTGAATTCCATAAAAATAAATGGGCCATTGGCACTGTACTCTTGGGGAGTATACTGAGTATTTTTTTCTACAGCCGCGTGGGTTTTGACCAGGATATCGCAAAACTCAATTATGAATCCGAAGTGTTGAGCGCTGCGCGGAAAAAATTGGAGTCATTAACAGATCTGGAATCAAAATCGGTATACCTATCCACCTACGGGACCGAACAGGAAAAGGTATTACAGCAGAACGATGTCATTTATACCGACCTACTAAGACTGAAAAAAGAAGGAAAACTGGTCAATTTCACCTCTGTATCCAGCCTTGTTAAATCCGAAAAGACCCAAACCGATAAAATAAGGCAATGGCAGAAATTCTGGTCGCGACCCAGAAACGATTCCTTAAAGAAACAATTAAATAATAGCGCCGATGCTTTGGGCTTTAAGGAGGGTACCTTTCAACATTTTTACGATTGGCTCCAGGGTGATTTCAAACCCATGTCCTTATCCTCATTCAAGGAATTTCCGGCACTCAGTGTCGATGACTATCTTGTAACCGACAGCACAGGAACAACGGCCACTTCGCTCCTCAAATTGAACGAAGATCAATACCCTGGCATCAAAATCTACTTTGCCAATCATGAAAATACGCTTTTGATCAACCGAAAAGAGGTCAACGAATCCTTCCTGGGAACTTTAAAGGAAGACTTTAATCGTCTGCTCTGGCTGTCCCTACTCGCGGTTGTCATTATTCTGGCCCTATTTTACAGAAGCCTTTCGCTTACCCTGGTCACTGGTATACCCATTTTTTTAACATGGTTTTTGACCGTGGGGATCATGGGGATTTTGGATATCGAATTCAATATTTTCAATATCATCATCTGCAGTTTTATCTTTGGGCTGGGAGTGGATTATAGTATCTTCATTACCAACGGGTTGCTCATGGAGCACCGAACGGGCATTAAAACCCTCCCGACGCATAAAACTTCGATCATACTTTCGGTCATAACGACCATTGCCAGTGTAGGGGTAATGGTTTTTGCCAAACATCCCGCGCTGTTTTCTATATCCAGGGTATCCTTGATCGGGATTTTTTCAGCGGCTTTTGTGGCGTTCACCATTCAACCGCTATTGTTCCTGCTGTTTATCGGCACTAAAAACAAGCGGCCCATTTCACTGCGCTATTTTGTGCATTCCGTTCTTTCCTTTGCCTATTTTGGCCTGGGCGGACTCCTATTTTCTCTATATGCATGGGTAGTGACTTTGTTGAACCCAACCCAACCTAAAAAAGAGAACCTCGGTTTTCATAAGTCGGTTTCCAAGTTGATGAAATCGGTCTTATACACCAACCCTTTTGTCAAAAAGCAGGTGTTGAATCCTACTAAGGAAACTTTTGAAAAACCAGCAATGCTCATCGCCAACCATACCTCATTTTTGGATATTTTATGTATTGGGATGCTGCATCCCAAGATTATCTTCCTAGTAAACGATTGGGTCTACAACTCGCCTATTTTTGGAAAGGCAGCAAAGTTGGCAGGAGCCTATCCAGTCTCTGGCGGTGTGGAAAACGGGGAGGAATATGTGGCCGAAAAACTCCAACAAGGATTTTCCATCATCGCTTTCCCGGAGGGTACACGTTCCACATCCAACAAAATAAACAGGTTTCATAAAGGAGCATTTTATTTGGCCGAAAAATTCGGATTGGACATCATCCCCATTTTGATCCATGGGAATTCCGAAGTACTTCCAAAAGGCAGTTTTGTGATTAGGGACGGCAGTATCACGGTGAAAATCCTACCACGAATTGTACATGGGGACAAAAAATACGGGGAGAATTATACCGAACAGGCAAAAAAGATAGGCGCTTATTTTAGGAACGAATTTCAAAACATGCGTACGCATGTAGAAACCAAGGATTATTGGAGAAAAACCCTGTTGGAGCATTTTCGCTTTAAAGGGAAGACGCTATTTAATCGGGTAAAAATTGATTTGCAACAAAATGATGTATTCTATTATGATTTGCTAAGGTCAATTCCATCCAAAGGAAGTATCGTACATCTTTCCAAGGACGATGGACAGTTGGACCTACTCTTATCCATAGATTCTTCAGAACGTAAACTTCACTCATTTATAGAAAACAAGGTGGCTTCAACAGCCTTGAAACAGAATTTTCTCTACAATAATTATAGTAAAATAAACCTGTACGATACTCCAGAGGATGCATTAGCAAACGAGGCGGAAATTCTACTATTCAATTTGGATACATGCTCCTTTTCAGAATCTTTATTTGCGAAATTTGAGACCATATTTCTATTGAAACAGGGCAAACAGTTGAAGTATGCCGAAGTTTTACCCTTAGATTTTCTGGTTAAAGCGCAAAATGATAATTTTATTGTACTCAACAAAAACCTATCACATTGAATAAACAGTACGATGTCGTCATCATAGGTAGTGGTATGGGCGGACTCGTGGCCGCCAATATCATGGCCCGTGAGGGACTTACTGTTTGTGTGCTGGAAAAGAACAACCAATTTGGGGGCAATCTGCAGACCTTTGTAAGGGACCGTACCATATTCGATACCGGGGTCCATTATATTGGCGGATTGGCACCCGGACAAAACCTACATCGCTACTTCGACTATTTGGGTATTCTGGATGGTCTGCATCTGAGAAAAATGAACAGGGACGGGTTTGACATCATCACATTTGACAACGATGAAATTGCCTACCCGCATGCCCAAGGCTATGAAAACTTCATAGACCAACTGGCAAAACAATTTCCGCAGGAAAGAAAGGCTATTGAGATTTATTACAAAAAACTTAGGGAAATATGCCACAAGTTTCCGCTTTACAATTTGGAGGAAGGAAAGCCCTATGGAAACGACCCGGAGCTTTTTCAACAAACCGCGAAGGAATACATTGCCAGTATTACCCAAAACGAAAAGCTGCGTGCGGTTTTGGCAGGTTCCAATTTGTTGTACGCCGGCGACCCTGATAAAACTCCATTGTATGTACACGCCCTATCCATCAATTCCTATATTGAAAGTGCCTACAGATGTGCCGATGGGGGTAGCCAGATTACCAAATTATTGATCAGAAGGCTTAAGGAAAACGGCGGGGAGGCCTACAAGCACAGTGAGGTAACGGATATAACCTGTACAGGCAAGAAATTGGAATCGGTTACCCTAAAGAACAGCAAAAAAGTGTACGGCAATATCTTCATTTCCAACATAGAACCAAAGCATACCCTACGGATGATCGGGGAGGAGCACTTTAGAAAATCCTATAATCACCGCATCCAGAATATGGAGAGTATAATATCTGCCTTTAGCATTCATATTGTATTGAAACCGAAAACTTTTAAATACCTCAACAAAAACTATTACCATTTTAAGGATTATAGAAAGGTCTGGGACGCCCATAAGTATACCCAGGAAACCTGGCCGGAAACCTATATGGTCTCCATGGGGGTACGTAAAAATCAGGATGCATGGGCAGAGCAACTTACGGCCATTACCTACATGCGATATGAGGAGGTAAAAGAATGGGAAAACACCTTTAATACGGTAGCCCATACACGTGACCGCGGAAAAAGTTATGAGGAATTTAAAAAGCACAAAACAGCCGTGTTTCTGAAGGAACTGGAGAAAAAATTTCCGAATATCAGGGAGTGTATCCGGTCCGTATATGCTTCCACCCCACTATCGTATAGGGACTACATAGGGAATCATCAAGGATCCATGTACGGTTACGTAAAGGACGTTAACGACCCTTTAAAATCCTTTATTTCGCCCCGCACCAAAATCGAAAACCTGTATTTAACGGGGCAAAGCCTGAACATGCATGGCATTCTAGGTGTCACTATCAGTGGTGTGGTTACCTGCTCCGAGATTTTGGGAGGTTCCTATTTGATCAACAAGATTACCGATACACTTGCGAAAAAGGCCAACGAAAAAATGACCGTCTAATGGGCACGTTTAAAACAACTCCAATTACAGTTTTGGAAACTATTTCCAAGGAAGATTTTATCCGAAATTATTACAAGCCCCAGAAACCTGTGTTGCTGAAGGGCCTGACCAAAGATTGGCCCGCCTATAGAAAATGGTCCTTGGATTATATTCAAGGAAAGGCGGGCGACCAAATCGTGCCTTTGTACAACAACGAACCGGCCAAGGACAAACAAAGTGTATACGCGCCCGTGGAGGAAATGAAATTGGCGGATTATATTGAAATACTGAAAACCAAGCCTACGGACCTTCGGATTTTCTTTTATGAAATCCTGAAAAAAATGCCCGAACTAACCAACGATTTTGAGTACCCGGATATAGGTCTAAAATTTTTTAAAAAACTACCCGCACTGTTCTTTGGTGGTGGGGAGTCCAAGGTTTTTATGCATTATGATATCGATTTACCGGATAGCATGCATTTTCACTTTGACGGTCATAAGCATGTGACCTTGTTCTCTCCAGAGCAGACAAAGTATCTGTATCGGGTGCCGTATTCCATCCATAACCTGGAATCCATCGATATGGACAATCCCGATTTTGAAAAATATCCAGCATTACAATATGCCGAAGGAATTACCGCCAACATGGAACATGGCGATGCCCTTTTTATGCCCAGTGGCTATTGGCACTACATAAAATATCTGGATGGCGGCTTTTCCATGACGCTCCGCGCGCTTCCCCGAAACCCCAAAAGATTCGCTAACATGCTCTATAATGTATTGGTCATGCGCAATTTCGACAACTTTACCCGAAAGCATTGGGGACAAAAATGGTTGGATTACAAAGACCGTATTGCCATAAAAAAGACACATAAAAACCTAGTGAACCTTTCATAATTGGAAAATTACAAGCCATTATTGCGAGTTTTTTGGATGCCGATGTGCATGGCACTATGCGTATCCTGTGGGGTTTCCAAATCCTTACGGGAGAAACCCGATGTCTCCCTGTATCAAACCGAAATTCCGGCACGTGAAAAAATAAACGATTCCACCTTTACCATTGCCCATAATTTCCTGCGAAAGAACCGCCAAGGTCTATGGGAACTTAAGGTTAGTGGAAATCCCTTGGAACTGGGGCTAAAAACAGGTAGTCTCACACAAGAATTGTTCAATGAACAGGAAGATATCTTTGTAAAAAAAATAGATGAACTGGTACCCTCCAAGGGCTATCAGAATTTGCTTCGTAAGTTTTTGGCCTGGTTCAACCGTAAAATGTACCTCAATATTGATTCGCAATTTAAGGCGGAACTTTATGGGGTCTCCCAGTATGCCTCCCCCAAATATGATTACATAGCCAAACCCTACCAACGGGTCATGTATTTTCACGGGGCCCATGATATTGGTCATGCCTTACAGGATTTGGCCTTGGTAGGCTGCTCCTCCTTTGCGGCTTGGGGAGATAGCACTGAGGATGGTAAATTATTGATCGGCAGGAATTTCGACTTCTACGCCGGGGATGCCTTTGCAAAGAATAAAATCATTGCGTTTGTAGCGCCTAATCAAGGTTACAAGTTTATGTCGGTCACCTGGGGCGGTATGATCGGCGTGGTCTCCGGGATGAACGATCAAGGGTTGACCGTGACCATCAATGCCGGAAAGTCCGAATTTCCCCTAATTGCCAAAACTCCTGTTTCATTGGTCACCCGTGAAATTTTACAATATGCCTCCACCATTGATGAGGCCATTGAAATTGCCAAGAAACGGGAAGTCTTTGTTTCGGAATCCATATTCGTGGGAAGCGCCAAGGACAAAAAAGCGGCTATCATTGAGGTCTCTCCCAAGAATTTCGGGGTCTATGAAGTGGAAAATTCCGATCAGTTGATCTGTGCCAACCACTTCCAAAGTGCTGCCTATGCAAATGATAAAAAAAATCAGAAACATATTTTGGAAAGCCATTCCCAATACCGATACGAACGCATGGAAGAACTTTTGAAGGAAACACCCAAAATCGGCCCAGAAGATGTGGTTTCCATATTGCGGAACAAAGAGGGCTTGGACGAGGAAAAAATAGGGTACGGAAATGAAAAGGCATTGAACCAATTGTTGGCCCACCATGGCATTGTTTTTCAGCCCGAAGATTTATTGGTCTGGGTATCCAGCAACCCCTATCAGTTGGGCGAATTTGTGGCCTATGACCTAAACGAGGTATTTAATCTTTCCGCATTTGCCGATGCTCCTATAGCCGAAACGGAACGCAATATTTCCAAAGATCCCTTTTTACAAAGCGAAGCTTACCTGAATTACGAACGATATAGAATTTTGAGAGATGAAATAGAGGATGTTATTTCCAATGAAGCCCATGTGGAGCAAACCAAATTGAAAAAATTGGTGCAACTAAACCCTTATTTCTGGGAAGGCTATTATCTGGCAGGATTGTATAATCACAACAAGGGCTACGATTTGGTAGCTAAAGGCTATTTTGAAAAGGCCTTGGAATTGGAAATTACTACTGTTCCAGATCGGGAAAATGTGGAGAAGTATCTTCGTAAACTACGATGACTAGGAACTCCTAAAAAATAACCCCGATATCCATAAAGGGAACCGGGGCTTATCAAAACTTTGATTTAATTTATTTTCCCAACATCAAGAGTTCATTGCAACGGATTTCCGTAATATAACGCTTGTCACCTTCCTTAGTCTCATAAGAGCGATGGGTCAGTTTACCTTCTACGGCCACTTGCTTTCCTTTCGTCAAATAATTTTCCACGATTTCCGCTGTCTTGCCCCAAGCTACTATGTTATGCCATTGGGTGTCGTCTACTTTCTCGCCTTTGGCATTTTTGTAGCTCTCTGTAGTGGCCAATGAAAATTTGGCCAATTTGGTACCATTCTCCATGGTTACGATTTCTGGGTCTTGACCCAAGTTTCCAATCAACTGTACTTTGTTTTTAAGTGCATTCATAATTTTATTTTTAGCGTTAAACAGTTAATACTATCGAACTGCTTTTGTTCGACGGGACAAACGTATAACCACTTCAAATCGGTACTCGGTTTTAAAACACTTATTTTCGTTTGTAATCGTTTATTGTCGTTTGTAAACTTTTATTTACTTGAATATAAGTTTCTTATACAAATCACAAATGATAAGATTTTTTCAAAAAAGAAGAGTTTTTTTCAAATTTTTTAAAACAACAGGGTAAATTTTAATTCAAAAAAAATTAAATTTATGAGGTTCTCGAATTATCCAAAACAATGGGAATAGATTCACGACCTAGATTCGAATTTGAACCTCATCACAAAGCTTAATGAGTATACCTATGAAAACACTCTATTCTCTTATAAGTTCTCTTTTATTAGTGCTCACCACCCAGGGTCTGTTTTCACAACGTTTGCAAGTGAGCACCAACGGGCGGTATTTGGTGACCCAAGAAAACGAACCTTTCTTTTGGTTGGCGGATACGGCCTGGGAACTATTTCATCGATGCGATGAAAAACAGGCTGCCCTGTACCTATCAAAAAGAGCGGAACAGGGATTCAATATCATACAAGCGGTGGCGCTGGCAGAACTGGATGGGTTGAACGACCCTAACCCGTATGGAGAAACACCCTTGAATAACAACGACCCAACATCTCCAAACGAGGCTTATTTTCAGCATGTGGACCGTATCATCCAAATGGCGGATTCCTTAGGACTTTATATAGCCTTGCTTCCCACTTGGGGTGATAAGGTCAACACCAAGGAGTGGGGTGTTGGTCCGGAAATCTTCCATCCGAAAAACGCCTACTCATTTGGTGAATGGATGGGAAACCGATACAAGGATTTCGAGAATATCATTTGGGTCATCGGGGGAGATAGAAACCCTAGGAACGAAAGTGATGACGTACTTATTTGGAACCAAATGGCCGAAGGCATCGTCAAAGGTGCCGGTGGCTATGACCGAACCTTAATGACCTATCATCCACAACCGACCCAAAATGGAGGTTCTTCCACTTGGTTTCACGATCAAAAATGGTTGGATTTCAATATGCATCAAACGGGACACTGTGCAAATAAAGGCACGTACAAACACATCCAACACGATTATGCGCTTGTTCCCGTAAAGCCCGTTTTGGACGGAGAGCCACTCTATGAAGATCATCCAAATTGTTTCAATGCCAAGGAGCTTGGTTATAGTTCCGCCGAGGATATCAGAAGAATCATGTATTGGAACATTTTTGCAGGAGCTTTTGGACAATCCTATGGATGCCATGACGTTTGGCAGATGTACACTCCGGACAAGGAACCTATAAACGGACCCTTGCGCCCATGGACCGCCGCTTTGGACATGCCCATGGCCAATCAGGTAAAGTATCTTAAAAATTTAATGCTGTCCAGACCCTACCTAACCCGTATACCCGACCAAGGTATAATTCATGGTGAACAAGCGGAGAACAATGATTACAAGATTGCCACGCGAGATCAAAATGGTAGCTATGCCATGGTATATATGCCTACTGGCGGAAAAGTTGATTTGGATGTGACCGCATTGACTTCCAACAAATTGACAGCTTGGTGGTATGACCCCAGAACGGGGAATAGCTTTTTGGGCGGTGAAGTGTTGAAATCGGACCACGTAACCATTAACGCGCCCACCTCCGGTAAAGGCCATGATTGGGTGTTGGTGCTGGATGCCACTCAAACCGAGTTTTCCGCGCCAGGAAAGGTAGGTAATTCCCAACCTTGAAAATATAGGAACAACTCCGTAATTTTTCCTATCTTAAAAGCTTCAAAATACGAACTCCCTATGGATTTAAACGTGACCGATAATCCGGACAAAAAGAGATACGAGGCCAACGTTGAAGGCTCAACGGCCTTTATTGAATACATTAAGGCAAATGATAAAATCTACCTCACCCATACGGAAGTACCAACGGCCTTGGAAGGTAAGGGCATCGGTTCATCGCTCGTCTTAAAAGTATTGGAAGACGTAGAACGACAGGATTTGACCCTTGTTCCCCTGTGCCCCTTCGTAGCGATGTACTTAAAAAAACATCCCGAATGGAAAAAATTGGTCATGAAAGGCATCAACATTGAATAATCGAATTGTATGGATAAAGAAATCGTAAAGGAATACACCAACGGAGAACTGACCGTGGTGTGGAAACCAAAAAAATGCATTCACTCAGAGGTCTGTGTAAAAACCCTCCCAGAGGTATATGACCCCAACGGAAAACCTTGGATTACCCCGGAAAATGCCAGCACGGAGTCTTTGAAATCCCAAATCGAGGCATGTCCATCCGGAGCTTTGACCTTCTATATGAACGGTAGTACAAAGGAAGCGTCTGAAAATACCGAAGAAGGACAAAAAACGGCGATAGCCGTACTTGCCAACGGTCCCCTACGCGTGTCTGGCAATTTGCAGATACAATTGGTTTCCGGAGAAACGGTACAAAAAGAAGGAACCACGGGCTTTTGTAGATGTGGTGCTTCAGAAAACAAACCTTTTTGCGATGGATCACATCGAAAAATACAATTCATCGGATAACCGAGATAAAAACAAAGCAACCTTATGGAACTAGCCATACATAACTGGATGCGGGCAGAATCCCTGGAACATACCTTGGGCCGTATTGCCAAGCTGGGATATACCCGTCTGGAAATCCAGGGCACCCCGGAAAACTATGATGCAAAAAAAATAAAACCTGTCATGGACGACCATGGCATACAATGCTGGGGTTCCGTTACCTTAATGTTGGAAGAGCGAAACTTATTGGCGAAGGACCCCGCGCAGCGTAAAATGTCCGTGCAGTATGTGAAGGATGTAGCCAAAATGGTATATGACCTTGGTGGTTCCGTGATCTCGCTGGTTCCTGCAACGGTCGGTAAAATTATCCCGGATGCCACCCCGGAACAGGAATGGGAGTGGGCCGTTGAAGGCGTGAAGGAAATCTATGCCTATACCGAGGATTTAGGGCTGAAAATAGGCATAGAACCTATCAACCGATTTGAAACCTATTTTATCAATCGGGGCGGACAGGCATTGGCCCTTGCAGAGGCCGTAGGACCCAATTGCGGGGTGTGCTTGGACACCTTTCACATGAACATTGAGGAGGTGGACATGTTCGAAACGATGAAAAAAGTGGGCGACCGCTTGGTAAACTTCCATGTGGCGGACAATAACCGCATGGCGCCCGGCATGGGCCATTTGGACTGGGCACGAATCATACGCACGCTGAACGAGATCAATTATGACCAGGTACTCTCGGTTGAGTTCTGCGCCCCCTTGGATAGGACCCCGGCCAATCCCTTCCCCAATTCCATCGATACTGACCCGGAAGGCTTGACCGCTGAACAGAAGAAATTTTTGGAAGATCATGGCAGTTCCGCCGTTACGGATGAATTCTATACCATGCTGACGAAAAAATCCATGGAAACATTGACCAAACTGATCAATAAATGAAAATAGCGAATATTGAGGCTTTCTGGTTGCGTTGTCCCATCCCCAAGGAAAAGCAACATTTTAGCGATTACGGACTGCTGACCAATTTTGATATGACACTGGTGGTAGTCACCACGGATACCGGTCTACAAGGTTTTGGGGAGGCCAAGGCCGCGGTGGGATCCTCGGGATCCTGTGCGAGTATTGTTAGTTGTATCGAGAACGAACTAAAACCCCAACTAGTGGGGCAGGATGCCCGAAATATTTCTCGAATCTGGGAGATGGTCTATAACGGAACTCGTGACCACTATTCCTTGTCCCGAGGTCGTAAGTTTCCTATTTTAGGCCGACGGGGACTTACCATTTCCGCCCTTAGTGGTATCGATACCGCCCTTTGGGATATCAAGGGAAAGGCCCTCAACGCTCCGGTGGTGGATCTGTTGGGCGGTAGTTGCCGAGAGAAAATGGAAGCCTACGCCAGCGGTGGATGGGCCAAAGTGGATGCCATTGGGGAGCAATTGAAAGGGTACACCGCCAAAGGTTTTTCGGGGGTGAAAATGCGTGTGGGCATCATGGACGAGACCGTAATAGCGAGCGTGGATCGCGTAAAGGCCGCACGTGAAGCCTTGGGCGATGCTATCAAGTTGATGACGGATGCCCACGGCACCTTCAGCGTGCCGGAGGCCAAACAGTTCTGTCGTGGTGTGGCCGATTGCAACTTGTATTGGTTCGAGGAACCCATCAACCCAGATAACAAAATAGGGACCGCCGCAGTGCGTTCCCAGACCCATATTCCCATCGCTGCCGGGGAAAGCGAATATACGGCCTTTGACATCAGGGATATGATCGCGGAACGGGCCTTGGATGTCATCCAGCCCGATTGTGCCATTATCGGCGGTATCACGGAGGCCATGCGTGTATCGCAATTGGCCCATACCTATCAGTTGGAACTGGCACCGCATTGTTGGGGATCTGCCTTTTCCTTTATGGCCGGACTATCGGTGGCCTTTGCCTCGCCTTCGGCTAATGTCATTGAATTTTCCTTGGGTGGAAACCCCATGATGTACGACCTGGTGAAAGAACATATTAGTGTGGACCAAAACGGCATGATCGCCGCTCCGGACAGACCCGGTTTGGGCCTGACGCCCAATTGGGATTTTGTAAAAGAATTTAAACAATAAGATCCATGGCAAAAGCAGTAAAAATCAATCATGTAGCCTTGGTGGTGAGCAATTTGGAGGAAGCTTGTGAATTTTATGAGCATGAACTGGGCCTGGAACCCATTCCCGCATTTTTGTTCGACTACCCAACGGCCTTTTTCAAGTTCAATGAGGAGCAACAGCTACACCTGACCGAATGGGAAGATACCTACTCCTTTCGAGGACATTTGTGCGTTACCGTAGACGATATCAACGCGGTTTTCTTCAGAATGAAGGAACTGGGAGTCATTGACATCCAACCTTGGGGAAAGGTGCGCCAACTGCCCGATGGTGCTATCCAGATGTTCGTGCGGGATCCATCGGGCAACTTGGTGGAAATATCCTCGGACCCGGACGATAAGGATAAAATCGACCCTAAGATTTTTGAGGACGAATTATACCAAGAAGGAATTTATGTGTCCGGAAGGAACGATTTTAGGGGATACAAGACCAAGGATGCCACCTTATATCACAATAAATAAATGCCTAAAAACATCCTTTTATTGGAAACCGTAGCCGAGGAAGCCATGCAGGTTTTGGAATCGGCCGAGGATATGAACATCCTAACCGGTTTTGACCCAGCTTCTTTGGAAAGGCATCTTTCCGAGAACGAAATTCATGCCATTATCACCCGGGGAAAAGGTCAGGTACGGTCATCCCTAATAGCATCCCTCCCCAAATTGGAAGTCATTTCAAGATGTGGCGTTGGCTTGGACAACATCGATGTCTCAGCGGCGACCGAACAAGGCATCAAGGTCGTAAATGCGCCCAATTCCAACGCCAATACCATTGCGGAACACACCATTTCCCTGTTATTGGTACTGCAAAGGAACCTTTACAATGCCATCACCCTGGTGAAGGAAGACCGATGGCAAGATCGTGGCGGTTATGTGGGCGACGAACTGCACGGGAAGACCTTGGGTATTTTGGGGATGGGCAACATCGGTAAAAAAGTTGCCAAAATTGCCGATGCCCTAGGTATGGAAGTCATTTATTGGAGCTCAAAACAGGAAGAAGTCCCCTACCCTTTTAGGGATTTGGATGATGTCCTGAAAACTTCGGATTGCATCAGTCTGCACCTACCCCTTACAAAGGAAACGGAAAATCTCATCGATGCCCAAGCACTATCAAAAATGAAACCATCGGCCCTAATCATCAATACCGCCCGGGGCAAGATCATTGACCAAACGGCACTGACCGAAGCACTCTACGCCAACCGATTGGGCGGTTTTGCCGCCGATGTACTATCCGAAGAACCGCCAAAAACGAACGACCCTTTATTAAAACTGCCCAATACCTACATTACCGCGCACGTGGGTAGCCTCACCAAAACGACCTATGATTTTATGTGCATGTTCACGGTACAAAATACCCTGGCAATCCTTCGGGACGAAATGCCCGCCAACAATTGCATCTATAACTTGAAGGAATTAAAAGATTCAAACCGATAAGAATGAAGTATCAATCCAAACCAACCCTTCTTTTCTTCCTGTTCCTATTGTCTTGTATTTCAGCGAATTCCCAAATTCTTGTGAATCAAGACCGATTGGAACAACGGATTTTCGATTTGGCAAAATTCGGACTTCAGGAAAATGGCGAAACGGAGCGGGTCGCTTTTAGTGATGCCGATTTGGAAGCCCATCAATGGGTAATAAATGAACTTACAAAAATGGGGCTTGATACCCATACCGATTTTGCAGGGAACATAGTGGCGACCAGGTCGGGTACAAAAAAGAACATAAAACCCATCGTTTTCGGGTCGCACATAGATCGTGTCCCAAACGGAGGTAATTACGATGGCTGTGTGGGCTCCATGGCCGCTTTGGAGGTGATTAAGACCTTGAACGAAAACAATATCAAAACAAAACACCCGCTTCAGGTCATCATCTTCTCCAACGAGGAAGGCGGTGTTATGGGTAGCAGGGCCATTGCCGGACATTTGGGCAAGAGTGCCCTAGGCGTTAAAAATTCCACGGGCTACACCATGGGCGAAGGCATCATGCGTTTGGGCGGGGACACTACCCGACTTGCGGAGGTTGTACGAAAAGAGGGTGACGTGGCCGCATTTTTGGAGCTTCACATTGAACAGGGAGGCATCCTTGAAAAGGAAAATTTGGAAATTGGGGTGGTAGAGGGTATTGTGGGACTTAAATGGTGGGATGTCGTATTTACAGGTTTTGCCAACCATGCAGGCACCACGCCCATGGATGCCAGACAGGATGCGCTATTAGCAGCGGCAAAATTCATCGTTGCCGTAAAGGAAATCACCAACAGCTTTGACGGGGCCCAAGTAGGTACGGTGGGACGGATAAAAGCGGAGCCAGGTGCGCCAAATGTAATTCCTGGAAAGGTAACCGCCAGCTTGGAAATACGGGATCTCTCATCGGATGTAATCCAAAAGGTGTATCAGGCCATTAAAACCAAAACGGAAGAAATTGCAGCTTCCTCAAATGTCACGGTGGAATTCCGTCCCTTGGATACAACTGCGGACCCTGCCATTATGAATTCGGAAGTACAAAAAATCATTGCCGAAAATGCCAAATCCTTGGGATTGACCTATAAATATATGCCCAGCGGAGCGGGACACGATGCCCAGGATATGGCCATCCTTGCCCCCACGGGAATGATCTTTGTTCCAAGTAAGGGAGGTATAAGCCACTCCCCCAAGGAATTTACTTCTGCAAAGGATATGGCCAATGGGGCCAATGTGCTCTTGAAATCCTTATTGGAGTTGGATAAAAAATTGGATTAATTGGGATACTTTAGATATCATTTTCGGGGTTTTATCCCTAACTTGAAAGCATATCACTAATAGCTACAGAAAATGCAAAAACAACTACTATTTTCCATCCTGTTCATTGTTGGATTCTTCCTAAATTCTAATGCCCAAACCGTTGAAGAAATGGTGGCGGCCATAGAAAAAGAGGGTACCGAAAATTCCCAATTAGAGGAACTGGCCTATCAATTGATGGACCTCAATGGCCCAAGGTTGGTGGGTACGCCAGAAATGAAATCTGCGCACGATTGGGCGGTAAACACCTATAAAAGCTGGGGCATCGATGCGCAAAACCAGCAATGGGGCACCTGGAAAGGATGGCAACGGGGCATTACCCATGTTGATATAGTACATCCCAGGGTGGCCTCCTTGCATGCTACCCAATTGGCTTGGAGCCCAAGTGCGGGTAAAAAGGGAGTTACGGCCGAGCTTATTGCCCTCCCAACAATACAGGATTCCTTGGCGTTTGCCCAATGGCTTCCCAATGTAAAGGGGAAAATCGTGATGGTCAGCATGATGCAGCCCACCGGAAGACCGGATGATAATTGGGAAGAATTCGCTACCGAAGCTTCCTTCAAAAAAATGAAGGAAGAGCGGGAAGCGATGGAAAAAGCCTGGGACGAGAACATGAAAAATACCGGATATTCCAGCAGGACCATCAACAAAGTTTTGGAAGAAGCGGGAGCGGTAGCCATTGCACAATCCCGATGGTCGCGTGGATTTGGGGCGAACAAAATTTTTAGTGCCGGAACCGACAAAATTCCCGTAGTGGACATTTCCTTGGAGGATTATGGGATGCTATACCGTATGGTGGAGCACGGCGCCAAGCCTCAGATCAAGATTATGGCGGAATCCAAGGAACTTGGTGAAGTACCTACCTTCAACACCATTGCCACCATTCCAGGAACGGAACTCCCCGATGAATACGTAATCTTATCCGCCCATTTCGATTCTTGGGACGGGGCTACGGGTGCAACGGACAATGGCACAGGGACCATCACGATGATGGAAGCCGCACGGATACTTAAAAAGTTATACCCCAATCCCAAAAGGACCATATTGATCGGTCATTGGGGAAGCGAAGAGCAGGGGTTAAACGGGTCCAGGGCCTTTGTGGAGGATAACCCAAAAATTGTGGAAGGACTTCAGGCACTGTTCAACCAGGATAATGGTACGGGAAGGGTGGTGCGTATTTCAGGGCAGGGCTTTCTGCATGCCTATGATTACCTAGGCCGATGGTTGGAAGCGGTTCCGGATGCCTATAAAAACGAAATTGAAACTACATTTCCCGGTACACCTGGAGGCGGCGGTTCAGATTATGCCTCTTTTGTGGCCGCAGGGGCACCGGCCTTTTCGTTGAGCTCCCTAAGTTGGGCCTATTGGAACTATACGTGGCATACCAATCTGGATACCTATGACAAAATTGTCTTTGACGACGTTCGGAACAACGCCATCCTTACGGCCATCCTAACCTATATGGCCTGTGAGGACCCAGAAAAAACATCTAGGGAAAAAGCGGTATTGGGTATCGATCCCAGAACCGGGGAACAACGGGAATGGCCATCCCAACGTAGTCCTACCAGAAAGGGTGGCATGGATTAAAACTCATGCTATCGGGAAAATGCACCTATGAAGGTAGTAGTGCCGATCGTATGGTCAGGCTCCAAATTTCATAACCCGCTTTGTTTAAGTGTAGTCCATCCGCCATATACAGTTCGGGTCTTAGTTGGTGGTCTTGGGATATCATCTGGCTAAAGACATCAATAAATTGGGCCTGTAGTTCATGGACCACATACTTTTCCAATAACCGATTGGTTTCCAGTATATCCGGAAACATCTCCTGCCTTGCAATCGTAGGTTTTATGCTGATGATTGCCAAAGCTATGTTTACATCCTTTGCCTTGATTTTTTGTACCAAGCTCTTGCAGTCTGCTAAAACTGTTTGGGGTGATTTTCCTTCGCCCAAATCGTTCTCGCCAGCATATAATACAATCTTTTTTGGCTGTAAAGGTTCAAAGACCTCATCAAAATAATGGGCACACCAAGCATAGTTGGAACCACCAAAACCCAGGTTCAACACATTTAAGGGAGCAATGTCTTCCCTCATATGCACCCACAGCCGTATGGAGGAACTCCCATAAAAGACAACTAGGTTTTCTTGGTTTTCAACACTTCGGACCCTCCTTTTGAGTCGGTTTATCTGGTTGCGCCAGAAGTCGGAGGGGTCTTCGCCATCCGGTAAGACATTTTCAGATATTTCGTCCAAAACATCATCGGATGGCACCTTAAACCCTATATCCCTCCAAAACTTTATAAATCCCAATTTTAATTCCTTTAGATATTCCATTTAGCAGTAGCTATAGGGGGCAAAGGTACGATATGCCGATTAGTATCTGGATGTAACCCCATTTCATATAATTATCTTTAAATAACATTCGTACCTAGACCCCCTACACAAGAAGAATTCCTCACTAAAGGAGAGGCTTCCTTTAAAAAGCTTCACTCCTTGATTAGGGAGGGGTGTTACGCGACAGCGGAACGGGGTGGGTCGAGGTTTCTTACCGATACTTTTTCCATCGCCGAAAAAGTATCCAAAAAGGCTAGGCTGATTTTAGGATACTTGAAATCCAGCAAGTCCTTGGCCCGCATCGCCCAGGCCGTTTCCGATTGCATCGGAATACTATTTGGGCGATTTCCTTTTGCCAAGTCCAAGGACGCCCGGATTTACTACGTATCCCAAAATAGGCCGGTATACTCCTTAAAATTCATTTAAGTCACCTGCTACATTTAAAACCCGAAAAAGCTCCCCTCCCTGTTTAGGGAGGGTTGTTTCGCGATAGCGGAACGGGAGGGTCGGGTTAAGACTTTTTGTATTTGCTGAGATTCCAACTTTTGAACGGAAAATATACCCCAATTCATTATCTTCATAGCCCTAAAACCATCCGAAACCATGATACAAAAACTAAGCTGTCTCATCGCACTACTTTTTATTTTACCAACTACCTTAGAAGCCCAACGTAGAAAAAACAGAAATCAATCGGACTATATAAAAGTTCAAGACTCCATGTTCACTGGCCTAAAGTGGCGAAACATTGGCCCTTCAAGAGGCGGTAGAAGTGTTGCCTCCACTGGGGTCGTTGGTGAACCCATGACCTATTATATGGGAACAGTAGGCGGTGGCATCTACAAAACTACGGATGACGGACTTACGTGGAAGAATATTTCGGACGGCTTCCTAAAAACAGGTACCGTAGGGGCCATTGCCGTGGCGGAAAGCAACCCGAACATCGTATTTGCAGGTATGGGCGAACATGCGGCCCGGGGGGTGATGACCTCCATGGGCGATGGGGTCTACAAATCTAACGATGCCGGAAAGACCTGGACCCATGTGGGCTTGGATGAAACCCGACATATTTCGGATGTGATCATTCACCCAAGCAATCCTGATATTGTTTTTGTCGCGGCCCAAGGCGCCCAATACGGACCCAGTGCACAACGGGGCATCTATAAATCCGTGGACGGTGGAACCACGTGGGAGAACGTCCTTTTTGTGGATAACAATACGGGAGCTTCCTCCCTATCCATGGACATGAAAAATCCCTTGATTCTGTATGCGGCCATGTGGCAACACAGAAGATATCCTTGGGTGATGGAATCTGGTGGTAAAAATTCTGGCATTTATAAGTCTACTGATGGCGGCTCAACATGGAAACAATTGAAAGAGGGACTTCCAGAGGAAATGGGGAAAATTGGCATATCGGTTTCCAGGGCCAATCCGGAAAAGGTTTTTGCCGTCATTGAGGCCGAAGGTGAGAAAGGCGGGGTCTATCGCTCCGATGATGCCGGAAAAAAATGGAGCCAGGTGAATAATGACCGTATCAATATTGCCAGGGCCTGGTTCTACATGGAAATTTTTGCAGATCCGCAAAATGAGAACGTAGTGTACGTCCTCAATGCCCCGGTGACCAAATCCATCGATGGGGGTAAGACCTTTACACCTGTACCTACTCCTCACGGAGACAACCACCATTTATGGATCAACCCTTATGACAACCAGAAGATGGTCAATTCCAACGATGGGGGTGCCAATGTCTCAAACAACGGTGGAAAAAGTTGGAGTACCCAGGAAAATCAAACAACCGCCCAATTTTATCGCGTGATTACGGATAATTTGGTGCCTTATAATGTGTATGGCGGACAACAGGATAACACGACGGTGGCTATCGCCTCCAGGACCAACGATTCCGGTATCGATTGGAAGGACTGGTATCCCGTGGCGGGAGGTGAGAGTGCCTTCTTGGCCTTTGACCCGGATGACCCCAAATTGATTTATGGTGGCACCTATCAAGGTAATATCGACAAGTGGGACGCTGCGACCAAGGAATCCAAACCCATCAAACAATATCCGGAACTGGGCCTCAGCATTGCTCCCAAGGATGCGAAATATCGGTATAACTGGAATGCACCCATCATTACATCGCCCCATAACAGACAGACTATTTACCATGCAGGGAACGTCGTTTTTAAATCGACCGATGAGGGTATCAGTTGGACCGCCATCAGTCCGGACCTGACCAAAAACGAAACCGACAAGCATGGCCCAGGCGGAACCCCCTTTACCAATGAGGCCGCGGGGGGCGAGAATTACAATACCCTAACCTATTTGGTAGAATCCCCGCATGAGGAAGGTGTACTTTGGGCAGGTAGTGATGACGGACTCTTGCATGTAACTCGCGACGGTGGCCAAAACTGGCAAAACGTAACCCCATCAGGAATCCCCGATGGTATTGTGAACAGCATTGAGGTTTCTCCCCATGACCCGGCAACCGCATACGTAGTGGTCATGCGCTATAAGTCCATGGACTTGAATTCCTATATATTTAAAACATCTGATTACGGTACTACTTGGACCAAAATCGTAAACGGCATCACGGGAGAGCATACCTTTACGAGGGTCGTTCGGGAAGACCCCAAACAAAAGGGGCTTTTGTACGCTGGCACCGAAACCGGTCTTTTCATTTCCCTAAACGATGGTGCCCATTGGCAGCCTCTGCAATTGAATTTGCCTATAGTGCCCATTAACGACCTCATTATCCATGACAATGACCTAGTAGCCGCTACGGCCGGAAGGGCCTTTTGGATTCTGGACGACCTATCGGCCTTACAAAATATTAAGACCGAAAAGCAGGCAGTAACCGTTTTTCAACCCAAGGACACGTATTTATTTTTTGGAGGCTATACTGAAAATCCAGGGCCAGGGGAAGGCTCCAACCCAAAAAGTGGCGTGACTTTCGATTACTATCTGGAAGAAAAACTGGATTCCACTGAACTTAAATTGGAGGTGTTGTACAAGGGCAAGGTCATCCGCACCCTAACCAACCAAAAACCAAAGGATTTTAAATCGTGGCCGGGAGGTCCTTCAAAACCGGAAGTTTTGCCATCCAAAAAAGGCTATAACCGCTTTACATGGGATTTTAGAAAGGACCCCATTGTGGCCGTGGACAAGGTATTCGTTCTGGGAGGCGATCAAGGCTCGACCGTGGCCCCGGGAACCTACACGCTGCGTCTTTCCATGCCCGGAACCACTTCCGAAACGGAAGTCAATATTTTGGCAAACCCCAACGTAAAGGCAACTCCGGCGGACTATGCAGAGCAACAGGAAATGTTGAATACCATTGATGAAACGGTCGTGGACATACATGAAGCCGTCAATGCAATGCGGTCTGCCAAGGCACAACTGGAAAATTATAAAAAGTTGTTGAAGGATACCGATAGTGCTTCGGAGTTACTAAAACAGGGGGATTCCATTTTGAAAAGGATTACACAATGGGAAGAAAAATTGATACAACCCAAACAAAAAACATTTCAGGATGTCATCAACTTTAAGAACCAGCTAAATGCGCAACTTCTGACCTTAAAAGGCTATATAGACGTGGCCGAACCCAAGGTTACCCAAGGGGCCAAGGAACGGTATAGGGATCTGTTGCAGCTTTGGAACGGACTCAAACAAGAGCAACAAACCATCATTCAAAAAGAAATGGCGGAGTACAATCAAACGTACCGTTCTTTGGAGCTTCCAGCTATTATTATGGAAGAATAATGATAGAAATATATGGCCGATTTTATCTGCGACCGAACCTTCAAAGCGCAGGATTTCACCAAAACCCGTTTAAAGAGGGCGGAATATGAAAACTGCCGTTTTGAAGGTTGCGATTTTTCCGATGGCTTTTTGGACAACCAACACTTTATGGAATGTACCTTTTTGGAATGCAACTTGAGCAACGCCAACGTGGTCAATACCATTTTTAAGGAAGTCCGCTTTGAGCATTGCAAGATGATGGGGTTAAAGTTTGAGACATGCAACGCCCTGTTCATTGACTTCGGTTTTTTGGACTGCACCTTGAATTATAGCTCCTTTTATGGCCTAACGCTGAAAGGGCTTCGCATGGTAGACTCGAAACTTATTGGGGCCGATTTTACGGATTGTAACTTAACGCAGTCCCAATTCGTTCGATGTAACCTTGAAAATGCCCTATTTCAAAACACCAACCTCTCCCAAGCGGATGTAAGCACTTCAACCAATATGAATATAGATCCGGAAAGGAACGTTCTGTCCAACTGTACGTTTTCCATGGAAAATCTGCCCGGATTATTGGCCAAATACAAAATAAAGGTAGTTTCCTAATGCTTTCAAAGGTCCATCATATTGCCATTATTTGTTCCGATTATGAAAAATCCAAGGAATTTTATACCCAATTTCTGGGACTGACCATTTTAAATGAAACCTACCGAACCGAGCGGGATTCCTATAAACTGGATTTAGCCCTAAACGGTCATTATATCCTAGAACTTTTCTCCTTCCCCCAACCTCCAAAACGCACTTCCAGACCGGAAGCTTGTGGATTGCGACATTTGGCCTTTCAAGTTGGGAGTATCGAAGAAATGGTCACCCATTGCAACCAAAACAATATTGCGGTAGAACCTATCCGGGTGGATGAAATCACTGGGAAAAGATTCACTTTCATTTCTGATCCTGACGATTTGCCCATCGAATTTTACGAGCAATAATTTTATCCATTTGTAAACGGATAATTGTTACCTTGTTGCAAACGAATCATATATGAGACTATTCTTGATTATTTCCTTGTTTCTTATTCATTCCATAGGTGCACAGAATACCCTTTCTTGGGAAGAAGGAATGGAATCCCCGGAAGCCACCCTCAAACATGTAGAATGGATGACAGGGCACTGGAAAGGGGAAGCTTTTGGCGGCATTACGGAAGAAATCTGGAGTCCGCCATTGGGAGGCACCATGATGTTTTCCTTTAAATTGGTATCGGATGGTACCGTAAGTTTTTATGAATTAGGGCACATCCGGGAATTGGACGGAACTTTGTTATTTCAATTAAAACACTTTGACGGAGACCTTTTTGGGTGGGAAGAAAAAGAAGAAACGGTAGACTTTAGATTGATCAAAATAGACGGAAACAGGATCTATTTTGACGAGTTTACCCTTGAAAGGATTTCGGATCAGGAAGTGAATCTATACGTTGTCATAGAGAATGAAGATGGCACCCAGGAAGAAGTGCAGTTCAATTACAAAAGGCAATAGATGGAAAAAAGAAAGTGTCTGGAATGTGGGACGGAAGTCATGGGCAGGGCAGACAAAAAATTCTGCAACGATTACTGCCGAAACGCTTACAATAACAAATTCAACAAGGATAGTAAAAACCTCGTACGGAACATCAACAATCGCCTACGAAAGAACTACCGGGTGTTGGACAGTTTCAAACTTACGGACGGTAAAACAAAGACCACAAAAACCCGACTGATGGACAAGGGTTTTGATTTTGAGTACATCACCAATCTTTATACCACCAAAAAAGGAACCACCTACTTTTTTGTCTATGACTTGGGCTATCTGCCCTTGGACAATGATTTTTATATGATCGTAAAGCGGGAATAATAGTCACGAAAACCGCAAAAACAAAAAAAATCCGAATCTATGAAAACACTAGTATCCGCAACATGGCTTCATCAGCATATGGAAAAACCGAACCTGGTCATTCTCGATGCCAGTTCGGCGACCAATGGAGGGACCATTCCAAAGGCAAGGTTCCTGGACTTGGATCATGCTTTTGTGGATGCCTCCAGCCCTTTTCCAAATACCGTTCCCAAACTGGAACAATTTGAGCTTGCATGTCAAAACCTGGGCATCGACCAGGATTCTGAAATTGTAGTGTTCGACACTAAGGGCATTTATACCAGTCCACGGGTTTGGTGGTTGTTCCAGCTTATGGGACATAGGAACATTAGCGTTTTGGACGGTGGCCTTCCCGCCTGGATAGAAAATGGTTTTGAAACGGTTACGGAACATTTAAAGCCGACAAAAAAAGGAAATTTTAAGTCGGATTATCAAACCGATATGGTAGTGACCTTTGACCAGATCAAGGCTAATATCGACCAACAAAAATTTGTCATTGTGGATGCGCGGTCGGCCGGCCGATTCAACGGAACGGCTCCAGAACCCAGAAAACACCTACAGAGCGGCAGTATACCAAATTCCGTGAATCTTCCTTTTGAAGAGGTGTTGGAAAATGGCCGTTTCAAATCCGCGGAAGAAATCAAAAACCTGTTCCAAGGCATCCTCAAAGAACCCCAAGAAATGGTCTTTAGTTGTGGCTCCGGAATTACGGCCAGTATCATTTTATTGGCCAGTGCTATCGGATATGAAAAAAGTCTAAAACTATATGACGGTTCCTGGACGGAATGGGCGGAATTGAACCAACTAACAACTGACAATTAATAGCACGTTTTAGGAGGTAGCAAAAACCTTCAAAATTTGAATTTTCAAAAATTCCAAATTCCAAAACAATAGCATGACATATTGCAGGTTCATGCGATAGGCTCCATGCTGAAAACATGGCATTGGAACCCAAAAAAAATGCCTCCTTTCGGAAGCACCTTTGTTAACTAACTTGGTTTAAAAATTTATTTCCAATTGTGGCCGCTCAGCTTTAGGGCCGCAATGACGATGTCCTTTCTACTGATCTGCCCCACCAAAATACCGTTGCGCATTACGGGAAGCCTTCTTCTGTTATGCTGGGCAAAGATACCGGCTGCATCGAATATTGAGATATCATCGGGGATGGTTTCCACATTTTTGGTCATGAAGTTCTCCACGTTCTTTTCCAAAATAGGCTGGTTAAAATAGCGGCTCTCTGATATTTGCTTCATACAATCGGCCTCGGAGATGATCCCCACCAAAAATCCGTTGTCATCCAAAACTGGCCCACCGGAAATATGGTGCTTGGCAAACTTTTCCATGACCTCCAAAATCGACTGGTCCGGCCTAAAGGTCACCAATTTGGTGGTCATATAATCGGCCACCAATATAGGGGCCTCAAATTCCTTTTTAACGGTCTTCCTGATTCCTTGAAAGCTTTTGATTCCCATGAGTATATATTTAGCGGTTAATTAATAAATATATTAAAAAAAAGTTAATATGGTAAAAAAAATAGATGAATGGTCACATCTCTTTAATATTTAATAATTTTAGACAGAACCGATAACCAATGAAAAAGACTTCCTCCGTACTTATATTGCTCCTCTTGACGTTGGCCGTGTATTGGAGCATTGCTTCCCTAATGCCCACATATTCCGCGGATATTGACCTTGGTAAGGATAGCTTTTCCACGGATAGGGCCTTGGCCCATGTAGAAGCGATTTCCAAGGAACCGCACGGCGTTGGATTTCCCGCACATCAAAAAGTAGGCTCCTACATCGTTTCCCAATTGGAAAAAATGGGCCTGCAGACCCAATTACAAAAGGGATACACCGCCGGGGACTGGGCCAACCTCAGTAAGGCGACCAATATTCTGGCCAGGATTAAAGGAACGGGTACCGGTAAGGCCCTCCTTTTATTAAGCCATTACGATAGTAGTCCGCATTCCTCCTTGGGCGCCAGCGATGCCGGTAGTGGGGTTGCCACCATTCTGGAAGGGGTAAGGGCCTTTTTGGCCAAAAACGAATCGCCAAAAAATGACATTATCATCCTCATTTCCGATGCCGAGGAATTGGGGCTGAACGGGGCCGATCTGTTTGTAAGGGACCATCCGTGGACCAAGGACGTGGGCCTTGTTATCAATTTTGAGGCCCGCGGGAGCGGTGGCCCCGGAATCATGATTTTGGAAACCAACCGGGGCAATTATAATTTGATAAAGGAATTTACAAAGGCAAATCCCGAATATCCCGTAGCCAATTCCCTCGCCTACAGCATTTACAAATTGCTTCCCAACGATACGGACCTAACCGTGTTCCGGGAAAAAGCGGATATAGATGGATTCAATTTTGCCTTTATTGACGACCATTTCGATTACCATACGGCTAGAGACTCCTACGAACGCTTGGATAAAAACACCCTCGCCCACCAAGGTAGCTACCTCACCGCTTTGTTAGATCATTTCAGTGCCTTGGATTTGACCACCGTACGAAGTTTGAAGGAATCCGTTTATTTCAATGTTCCCATTTTTAAAATGGTCTCCTATCCCTTTGAATGGATCTGGCCCATGCTCTTTCTGGGCATTGCCCTTTTCTTAGGGATGTTGGTCTTGGGTATACAAAAAAAGGTACTCAACGGCAAGGACATGCTGAAAGGTTTTGCACCCATGCTCATCGCATTGATCATCAACGGAGCGGTTGGTTACTTTTCTTGGGGCGTGCTAAAATCCATATATCCCGCATACACGGATATGTTGCATGGTTTTACCTATAACGGTCATGCCTACATTCTCGTTTTTGTTTTTTTCTCCTTGAGCAGCTGTTTTTATGCATACCATAAGTTTCAGATGGTAAAAACGCCCAATTTATTGGTCGCGCCCCTCTTTCTTTGGCTGGTGGTCTGCACGCTCATTTGTAGCTATCTAAACGGTGCCGCATTTTTTATCATCCCGGTGTACGCAAGCTTGGTGGCCCTGTATATAGTAATCAACCAAAAAAGTCCCAACGGGTTTTTGTTGTTGTTTTTGGGATTACCGGCCATTTTTATTTTCGCGCCTTTTATTCAGCTATTTCCCATTGCCCTAGGGCTCAAAATGATGGTGGCCAGTACGGTGTTTACTACGCTGACCTTCTTTCTCCTGCTGCCCCTGATCATTCGGATACGAAACAAAAGGGGCTTGGCCTTTTTAAGTTTTTTACTGTTTTTGGGCTTTTTTGTATCGGCGCACATGAATTCCGATTTTGATGTGGATAACCCAAAACCGACCAGTCTACTGTACGTATGGAACGTCGATAAAAACGAAAGCCACTGGGCCACGTATGAAAAGGTAGTGTCGGATTGGACCAAGCAGTATATTGGCGATACCAAAATGCGACCTGAGGAGCTGTCCGAAAACACCATCAGCAGCAAATACGGTTCGGGATTCAGTTACGTAGCAGAAGCCCCAAAAAAGGAAATCGCCCCGCCGATCATCGAGGTACTATCGGATACCGTTATCGGCATGCATCGATCCCTAAAACTCCAGGTTATCCCACAACGCAATGTAAACCGGTTGGAAGTGTTCACCAACGATACGCCCATAGACAAGGCCATGGTGAACGGAATTGCACTTTCTGATTATTACTTAAAAGACCGAAGGAACGGGAAATTGGTAACCCATTACATCACTGACAACGAGCCTACCTTGCTATCGCTCGTATATCCGGCGGATGCAACTCTGGAACTTACCTTTTACGAGGCAAGCAACGACTTGCTGACAAATCCACAATTCACCGTCCCAAAACGACCAGAAGACAACATCCCTATGCCCTTTGTGCTGAACGATGCCATACTAACCATCCAAAAAATGAAGTTTGAATAAGGTAATAGGAGTCATAGGCTGCGGCTGGTTGGGACTTCCCTTGGCAAAATCGCTCGTAACAAAAGGGTATGAGGTAAAGGGTACCACAACCTCCAAGGAAAAATTGGAAACCCTTTCCAATGTGGGCATCGCACCATTCCGGGTATGGCTTTCCGAAAATGAAATACAGGGAAATATCCAGGAATTCCTAAATGGGACGGACACGCTAGTGGTCAACATTCCTCCAAAACTTAGGGGCAAGGGACCTAAAGAGAACTATGTCCGTAAGATAGCACTGTTGGTAGCCAATATATCGACCTCGGCCGTTCGCGAGGTGCTTTTTGTGAGCAGTACATCGGTGTATGGGGACGGCCAAGGGGAAGTGGATGAGGAAACCCTCCCGGTACCGACATCGGAAGCCGGCAAACAGCTTTTGGAAACGGAAAAATTACTCACGGAAAATCCAAATTTTGAAGCGACCATCCTTCGGTTTGGGGGACTTATCGGTCCGGATAGACATCCCGTACATATGCTATCTGGTAGAACGAACCTTTCGGGAGGCAATGCCCCCGTCAACCTTATCCATTTAGAGGATTGCATCGGCATCATTACCTCCATAATCCAAAACAATTTGTGGGGCGAAATAATAAACGGGGTATATCCGGTCCACCCAACAAAGAAATCCTACTATACTCAAAAGGCCCAAGAGAAGGGATTAAACCCACCCAGTTACAATACGAGTGAGACTGAAAATCTGAAAAAAATCACTTCTTGTAATCCTTTTATTACTAAAAATTACGTTTTTTCCGCATCTATTTAGTCTATTTTAACCACAACTTTTGGCGCTTTCACAACAAAGTCCGCCATTTTTTGTTAATAAAATGTTGGTTTTTAATGGGTTATCGACGAAATACATAACTTAGAGTGAACTTTAAAACAAATTGTCATGAAAAAATCTAAGCTTAACGAACGGATTATCATGGAGTTGGAACGCTTGATCGCGCAAAGTTGCGGAGACGAGCGAAAATCCAGGAAGTTTACACAGCTACATGTAGCCTTGCTCAAAAAATATTATAATGCCGCCGATGTTTCCATCGATTATCACAGACACCGCGTAAAAATGGATGTCATAATGGACGATGAAGCCTACAGGCCAGGGAAATTGAACATCAACTTACCCGTCCTGCATACCAACCTTTTGTTTGGCAACCTTAAGAGCTTTCTCCGTTCCTGTATTGACAGGGACCACAAAAGTCTTGGTTTTTATGCCCAACTCCTGAAGAATTTTAAACAAAAGGAACAGGTCTATTCGCTCGCCTAGGAAATTTCGAATAAAGCAAATCAAGGACACCCAACGGTGTCCTTTTTGTTTTATCCCAAAATATGCAATAGAAAATCTAGTATGGTTTCAATCTACTTCAAAAACACGCTATTAAAGCTTTATTTTGATGTAACCATAGCGATTCTATGCTAGAATCAAGAAAACACCTATGTTTATTGTATTTTGAAACATCATTACGAAGTCTTAATGCATAATTTGGGTTTAAGGACAATTAAACGGTTCATTAACAAGTTCATTGGGAATAATTTAATAGTTTAGCGCACCAAAAAATAAATCAGTTCGTGATGAAAAGATTCATTGTTATTTTAGTGCTTACCATGGGTTTCTATGGAACGGCACAGACCAAAAGTGAGCTATTGAAGCATTATGAGGCCTTTTACAACCAAATGCGGTTGCAAGGCGATGTGGATGGTGTCATCAATGCACTAACGCATTTGAACGTGTTGGCCCCTTCCCAGGAGCGTATGGATACCTTGGCCTATATCTATGCCAACGACAACCAGCACCTACAGGCCCTGAATACCATTGGTATTGAAAAAGTGGACACGGATTCAGATTTGGCCGTGCAGGTTAAGGCAATTTCCCTAAAAGCCTTGAACCAACCCAAACGGGCCTTGGAACAGTTTGAAGTACTTTACCAGAGAAATCCAAATCCGTATCTGGCCTATGAGCTGGCAGACCTCAACATTCAAATTGGTGACAATGCCAAGGCATCCACCCACATTGAATACGGCATCGCCAATTCCAAGGACGATATGCGTTATGCTTTTTACGAGCGTCAGCAACCCTATGATGTTCCCCTAAAAGCGGCATTCATTCATTTAAAGGGACTTGTGCAGTTCAACACGGACAAGGAAAACATCGATGCGGCCATTGCGACCATCGACGAGGCCCTGGCCATTGACCCTAACTTTAACCTGGCAAGTTTGAGCAAGCAGGCACTTACCTCTAGAAAACAAGCCCCTGCGGAAGAACCAAAAAAGTAAACTGTTTAAGAAATATTGAAGGGACCGTTCGAAAAGCTTTTTCTTGAACGGTCCCTCAATTTTTACGTAGTTCCTCCAACAAGGCAGTGTCCTTGGCCTCCTTGATCTTGATCAATTCCCCCACATGTTCGTTGGGTACGGCAATGGACAGTACATAGTGGGCAATCTTCCAAGATCCGTCTACCATTTTTAGCACTCCGGAGCCCCTACAAAGTTTCATTTGGGTATCCAAAAGTTCATTGAACCACGCAAACTGTTCGGTAGCGTCCACATAGACATTTCGTTCCACGGCCGTAAAACTCCATGCCCTTCCCTTGTCAAAATGGGGTTTTGCATACTCCTTGAATTCGGCCAGTTGCCAATTTTCCGTAGCATCGGTACCGATAAAAACGGCATCATGGGTCATTAATCCGAAATACCCATCAAAATCAGCTTCGGCCGCGGCCCGATGCCATGCATCCAAGGTCTTTTCAACGGTTTTTGTTTCGGTTTCCTACCCGGTTGAAACCGCACATATAAGTAGAAACAGAATATAGCTATACGTCTTCATTTTCGATCAGATCGGTCGGTAGGGTATTATTTACGGTCACATCAAACTGCTTTCTCAGCGCATTATAGGCCGTAATGAGTTCCTTGATGGAATTTTCCGGGTTCAGTCGGTACTCCAAATCTCCCTTGGTTTTTAAAATATACGTCTTAACCACCTTTTGCCTGCCCTTCACCTGAGGGATATTGAACTCCGCCGGGTATTCACTGGCTTCCAATAGCTTTTGCTTTTCTACCAAATCCTCAATGACCAACACCAAATCCTCCCGGAAGCCAATGGTGTAAATACGTTCAAAACTCTGGTGGAAGGAATAATACTCCTTCCATTGGGCCAAAATGGCATCGGACTTCGCACTTACGGCAACCACCGGGGGCAGCTCGTTGGCCATGGTCTCAAAGCTGGATTCGGCTACGTTGGCCGACTCTTGGACGACATCTTTGCAGGAGCCCAAAACCAACAGAAACAAAAGAAAATACAGGAATTTTGGCATGGACCGAAGGTACAAATTTTAAGAAAAGGTATCTTTACCACGCAGGTCATTTAACTACATTTTTAATGGAAAAATACATTTTGATTATCGGTGCATGCGGTCAGATAGGAACGGAGCTGACCCTTACCCTAAGGGAACGTTATGGGAACGACAAGGTCATTGCCAGCGATATACGGGAGGGCAGCGATTCATTGATGAATTCCGGGCCTTTTGAAATCTTGGACGCCACCAATTACGATACCCTGGAGGAAGTAGTCGCCTATTATGATATCAGCGAGGTGTATTTAATGGCCGCCATGCTCAGTGCCACGGCAGAGAAATTCCCCATGCGCGCCTGGAACCTCAACATGAACTCCCTTTTCAATGTGTTGAACCTAGCCAAGGAGAAAAAAATAAACAAAATCTTTTGGCCATCCAGTATTGCCGTTTTTGGCCCAAATACCCCAAAGGACCATACGCCACAACATACCATCATGGAGCCTAGCACAGTGTACGGCATCAGTAAACAGTCTGGGGAACGTTGGTGCGAATATTATTTTAAAAAGTTCAACGTGGATGTGCGCAGTCTTCGCTATCCAGGACTCATTAGCTGGAAGACCATGCCCGGTGGCGGTACCACGGACTATGCCGTGGAAATCTATCACAAGGCCTTAAGCCAAGGGCGTTATTCCTGTTTTTTAAAGAAGGATACCATGCTCCCCATGATGTTCATGGACGATGCCATACGGGCCACCTTGGAATTGATGGAGGCCGATACAAAAAAGATCAAGGTGCGGTCCGCCTACAACCTTGCAGCCATGAGTTTTGATCCCGCGGAAATGGCCCGAAGCATCCAAAAGCATATTCCCGATTTCACCATTGACTATACTCCCGATTTTAGACAGGATATTGCCGATTCCTGGCCGAAAAGTATCGATGATTCCGATGCACAGAAGGATTGGGATTGGCACCCGGAATTTGATTTGGACCGCACTACGGAAACCATGCTGGAAAATTTAAAATCCTAGCAATACCTTACAACATGGTACCGCCTGAGGCCTCAATGCGCTGGCCATTGATCCATCGGGCATCTTCCGTGCATAAAAACGCGACCAAACCTCCAATATCCTCGGGTTCCCCTACCCTGCCCAAAGCCGTTACACTGGACACCATTTTTCGTTTTTGCTCGTTGGACTTGTTTTCCCCATTCCCAAAATCGGTTGCAACCGCACCAGGTGCTACCACATTGGCCCTGATTTTTCGTTCGCCAAGCTCCTTGGCCAAATACCGGGTAAACACCTCCACGCCACCCTTCATGGACGCATAGGCCGAGGATTTTGGAAAGGTGAATCGGGCCAAACCGGAGGAAATATTGATAATGCCACCACCATCGTTCAAATATTTTAAGGCCTTTTGGGTCAAAAAATAGACCCCTTTTAAATGAATGTTCATCATTTCGTCAAAATCCGCTTCGGTAGTTTCCAAAAATGGTTTGTAAATGCCCGTACCGGCGTTGTTGATGAGAAAGTCGAAGTGGGTGCCCCCCATGGATTCTTGAAGACCCTCTTCCAATCGGCCATAAAAGGCATCAAAAGTGGAAACATCGCTTGTGTCCAATTGCAGGGCAAAGGAATTTACGCCCTGTTTTTTTACTTGTGCCACCACGTCCTCCGCTGCAGCTTGGTTGGAGTGATAGGTAATGACGACATCCAAACCTTTCTTTGCAATCTGCAGGGCCATATCTTTGCCCAGTCCCCTACTTCCACCAGTGATTACCGCTATTTTATTCATGCCCATAGTTCAATTGTTTTTGGTTTTCAAAGTTAGCAACCGTTTATATCCAAAGGTGTCGATGGATATTCCGGTCAGATCCGTTTCTTTATCATCATCGGGCCATAAGATACACTCTTTTGTAATCTCAAAGCGTATGGTCGACTATTGAAATGCATTTGGGGACGTTTTAAAAAATATTCGATTACGTCCCCAAGCCCATTTATTTTCTTTTGTGCGCGGGTTCCCAAATCAGTCTAAGAAAGGAGCTTAAACGCTCATTTTCGCGACTCACAGGAATTCCCCCAACGATACCGATCATAAGATTATCGGCTATACCCAATCTCATCTGAGGTCGTATGGTCATGTCAAAATCCCTTCGGTCCATGGTCTTGTTGAATTCCACTCCTATAAAATTTCGGGTACCCGCTATCATATAATGAAAACTGGTATTGATGTCGTACGTGGTGTGAAACTTTTGGGTCTCAAAATTTTGCGCTATCATGGGACCTGTATAGATTAGGGAATGAATATTGGTCCCCCATCGCTTTGCTACGACCAGAAAAGGATTATAGACATTTCCTGAAATTAATGGTGCCCCAAAATTTCTAAAGTTGGACAGTTCAAATTCGTTGATGTATCCCAATGCCATGGAAGTGGCCATAGGTTCGCTCACAAAAAAGGACCATTGCGCAGCTATCTTTATACTGTTTAATTTGTTTGAAGGCAACGAATCCCTTTGGGTACCGTTTAGGGGCGAGTAAAAAGTAAATGGCAGCTCAACTTCCAGTCCCAACCGATCCATGGGGGCCCATTCGTACTCGATCAAGGCTTCGTAGGAATCAAACTTTAAATTATCTGTGAGTCCCAGCCCTAGGTTCCATTCCTTTTCTCCCCTTCTGGCACCCAGATCACGGATAAGATCAATATAAAGAGGTTCCGCATGCAGTACCTTATCGGGTTCTTTTTGGTTTTCCACCTGTTGAATATATAAACTGTCTTTTTCGGCATTTGAAATTTGGGACATGCCGGTGGCCGAAAGTGTCCATACGAAGAAGAACACCCCTAATTTTTGAGTTTGCATTTTTAATTTGTTAAAGCATTTGAAAATAATCCCATGTCGCTTTTGCGATGGGAAACCAGTGTGCTGAAAAACAAATTAAACCTTGGGCGGAGGTGTAATCAATTGACCAAACCCGTGGGGCAAGTGCATTCGATAATTGGGAAAGGTCTTTATAGCGGTTTCAAAATTAGAAGTATCCAAACCATATTCAAAAAAGAATGCTGAAATAAGATTTATTTTCACCTTGGAAGAAGTATTGTGCTCCTCCGTATCCGGGTCATCAAATTCCTCAAAAGCTTCCTCAAAACCCAATAACTGCTCCACCACAATTTCCACAATACTCTCTTGGTCATTAAAGGCAAGATTTTCTGGAATATATTCTGGCTTTGGGTCTATGGTATCCACACTAATGTTCAAAAGGTACACTCCCATGAAACCCCATAGAAACCTTATATAAACGCTATTTCTTAATTGATCGAACACGGGCCAAAATTACGATCCCGGCTAGACTTACCAAATGTTTAACCCATTTTTAACGTCAAGGGGTCTATGTCAGATCATCGGGCTCTATATGAATAAGGACATGTTCCAGATAGGGTATGACCTCCTTGAGATGGCCCTCTATTTCATGCCCTTCCCGTCTTCAAGAGACCGATTTACATTGATAGTTTTAGGTAAGGGCCTTTGCCCTTTCCGATGTCGCTATTTTTAAAGCCCATAGGATTTTCTGGCACTTGCAATCTGTTCCTGTTCCGTAGTTTCAGGATACAACAGATATCTTGGGGCGATGATGGGTTTTACCTGTTCCCCGGTTATCTTCGTGATGGTCGAAAAGGGAAATTTCCCCTCGGTCATTTTAGTCAGTATCCCTTCCATTGCTTGAAATTCGGGATGGGTTTTTTGTATGATCTCAGCCTTGCCTTTCACCTGAAAGCCCTTTTGTACCAAAATATCCAGAAAGCTGATACATACCTTTGGATTCTGCTTTATGTTTTTTACCGATTGGGGCGAGGCAATATTCGCCACAATAATACTATCCTCTTGGTAGGGGGCAAAGATTTCCTTGGGGGAAACGTTGGGCAGGTTATCCTTGGATGCCGTGGCCAGCCAACACAAGACGCTTTTGGACATACACGCTTTGAGTACTTCGGATTGTTTCATTGGTATGGGTTTTTACGTACGGCTATTATTCCAGCCTGCGCATCATGGTCATGGTTCGAGTTACCAATCGCCACCTATCCTCAAATTTTAAAAAGGTACTTGAGAATCGGATTTTCCCTGGAACGGGTCTTCCCATTATGGTTCCTTTCATATCCAAAACGCCAATAACGATTCCAGTATTCCCGGAAAGGATAACCTTATCAACTTGCACCTTGATCTCGGAAACATTTACATTATCAACTCCGTTTATCGCCTGATCTTTGGTTTCCAACATACCATTCCCTGCAATCAACACAAATCCTTCGGTAGCACATTCCTCCAAAGGCTTTGTATTCTTATTCAAGGTATACTCTTTAAATAAGCGTTCGTTCAATGCCTTTAACTCGTTTTGAGTTTCTTGATTCACGTCCTGACCCAGTCCCATAAATGGAAGCCAGAGCAGCAAAAGGATACTTGTTTTCATGGTAGTTATATTAAGGTTTAAACTCATTTTTAACTTCTTCATAGGTTTCCAAACAGGAATCCAAGTCGATTCCGGCTGTATGGATGCATTCGCAGAATTGATATCCCGCTTCCTGTTTGGGTGCATTGGTGAATTGTTTTTTGCAATCCTTTATCGAATTATGGGGCATCACTTCATGACCAAACTCGGCATAGGCCACGGTGCCCACCATGACCAAAAACACAAAACCCGCAAAAAGATAGGGAAACCTCCAACTGTACTTCTTCGGTTTTTGAAGGATTCCTAAATCTGAAAAGTGGTTCAGAGGCAGCAGAAAACGAACTCGGTCATAGTTCCAAACGATCAAGAATAGGCAGGCCCACACCATGAGGGGCGCCGTCACGTAGGACCCCTCGAAACGGACCGCATACGACAGCAACCAGATATTGACGATTATGGGAAAATAGAGCAAGGCTCCCAGGGTCACCGTTCTGGGAATCAACAATAAAATAGCGGCCAAAATCTGTGTCACGCCAATAAAGGTGTAATAATAGCCGGTATGGTGCAGGGCCTCTAGATAGGCTCCCATGGGATGTATCATGGACAGGCCACTGGCAAAGCGCTCCCCAATAATCTTGACCCACCCGGCCACCAAAAAGGCAAAGGCCAAGGAAACCCGACAAAAAATGGAAAACAACCAATACCAGCGGTTGCTTTTGATGGTCAGATAGAAATGTTCAAATTGGGCGAGCATGGACTACGTGGTTTTCGTACCCTGGTTAACTTAATAAAATTAAAGGTATATGAATATGTCCGTAAACCATTTTCTTGGCATTTAAACACAAATTGGATTTAGTCGCAATCCTTGTTAACATGGCACGTCCAATTTGCAATTATAAAGAAGCTGTATAAGGGCTTTTTTAATTTTATCGAAAGTACAGAATCATAAAAACGATGCACTTTCACCTACTACTTGACTTAAAACTGTTTGTTCAAGTTGTGATATTCAATTTTTTCCATGTAAGGAAAAAAAGGTAAGGTTTTAATAAGTTCTTTTGTCTTTGCTTCATCAATATTCTGAAAAATTAAAACAGCATCCTTTTTGCTTACTGATATAAAAAAGCTTTCCAAGATTCCTTCTTTTTTCCATGTATCTACAAATTCCATTTCCTTTTTTGGTAGTTCTGGATTTGATTTGATCGTTTCTATACCACCCTCTGATAACGTGATCAAGACCAATATTCTATTCATATTTTTTCAAATTAAAGTTCTTAAACAAAGTTAATCTTATAAGCTTGTACAAATAGATTTAGCTTTGAAAATTGTTACGGTGTTAAGTGCCCACAATGGGCAAATCTGCCCCCGCCTCTTAATACCAAACATTAAGCCCTGAAGAAGCTATCTTTTTTTGGTTGTACCACCAATGCCGCCAAGCGATCGGCGTCTTTTTGGTTATCGTGAAAAAACCAGGATGCAGGCATCTCATTGCTTTTCACTTCTGGATGGGCTTGGCCATAACTCTTCCAAATGGTGTAAACCGTAGGGTCTATTTCGGTTTCCGTAGGTATTTCAGTTTTAGGTTCGCTTTTGCAGCTAGCCAAAAGGAGTAGCAAGATAAAAGGGAGGGTTTTCATTTATTTATAATCAACGGACTAGGCTATGAGTAGTTGCATGGGTTAGCACTTAACCCCGCCCGTACCGAACGGCACGTTCGGGCGGGTTTGCAAGTACACACCAAACTGAAAATCCTTGCGGATTTTCAGAAGTAAGCGAGAACAAGCAATTACTTAAATCCATTGTGGTGCTTTCGTTATTTTTTTATTTCTGATTCGATTGCGATATTAACTTTTTTAAGAAATTTCAATAAATCATTCTCTTCTTCCAATCCTGATTGCCTAACAGTAGTAATGAAATCAACCCAAAAAATAAATTCAGGATTACGAAAAGATTTTTTGTTGTCCCTTGAGAGCTTGTTATAATCAATTATTTCTTTTTTTGATGCAATCATTGGCCAATAATATTCTCTTCTTAATTTTTCTATAACTTTAGTATCTTCATCTGCGTCAATAATAAATTCATTTATTGAGGATAACATATATCTAATTTCTTTATTCTGTATTAAGTTAATTCTCCCAGAATTTATTACTGAATTCAAAATTCCAAGTTTAGGGTCATAGGTATAATTATAATTCATAACAATTAAGATAGACTGCAAGCTATCATTGGAAATACTATTTAGCTTATTAGTGTCAGTTATCATTGATTTAATTTCCTTTCCTGCAACCAAAGATTTTTCGTGTTCAGCTATTATTATTTCCAGTGCTTCTATATTAGATTTTATCTCTGTATTTAAATCAAAAAGAGCTTCTTTTTCAGAATCAGAGTCAATTCTTTTTTTGTTCCAATTACTAACTTGCAATGCGATTAATATTCCAATAACTACAAGTAAAATCTCTCCAAACGCATATTTAATATACTTTCCAGTTTTTCCTTCTGAAAGCAGATTTTGTCTAATTTTTCGAAAGAATTTTATCATTTGTTAATGGTTGGTTTTAATGAAGCACAACGTTTGGGCTATGAGTAGTTGCGTGTGTTAGCACTTAAATTTGCAAGTACACACCAAACTGAAAATCCGTGAGGATTTTCAGAAGTAGGCGAGAACAAGCAATTACTTATAGCATCTATGTAAAAGCAGCGTGTCCTTTATCTTTAAAGTTCTCTAAAACAAAAAGATATGAAAACGGAACACACT
>NZ_VBUK01000004.1:0-291397 GCF_005780245.1 Maribacter aurantiacus
TCCATCATAGTTATCTTGCTAGTATTGTTTGATAATCTGAATTCAGTAGTATCGTTTTTTAGCTGACGCACAACGGTTGTATATAGTAACAAGTTACTATATTTCTATTTTACCCGGACTAATCTAATGGATTTTTAATGTTCTTAAAGGTATTTGTCGCCACATGGGTGTATATTTCCGTAGTCTTGCTGGATCCATGGCCTAAAAGTACTTGGATCTGCCTAAGATCTGTACCTGATTCCAAAAGATGGGTCGCAAAACTGTGCCGTAATATATGTGGGGTGACCGTATTTCTTATACCAGCCTTTTCTGCTGCTTTTTTGACGATGTTCAATACACTTTCTGCGGTATATTTCGATGCCTTCCTTCCCTCGAACAAATATTCCTGAGGTTTCCATTCTTTGTAATACAGACGAAGATCATCAAGTGTTGATTTTGATAATAGAGTATACCTGTCCTTATTACCTTTGGAACCTTCGACCCTGACCAGCATTCGCTTGCTATCTATATCGTTTATCTTTAAATTCAAAAGCTCACTTCGTCTAAGGCCTGAACCATACAAAAGTTTTACAATACATCGGTGCTTAAGATTATTGGTGTTCTCGATAATCGCAATGATATCTTCCTTGGAAATGACCTTCGGTAGCTTTGATTCTTTTCTAGGCCTTTCGATCTCATAAAAACGGTTGGGCATACCTAAAACTACCTCGTAATAGAATTTAATGGAGTTAATTGCCTGGTTCAGATAAGAATTGGATACCTTCTTCCGTATAAGACACTGTAAAAACGCCCTGATATCACTCTCGTCAATCGTATGTAGCTCTTTTTCCTTAAAATAGTTGATGAACATTTCAAAGAAGGATACGTAGGTCTTTACCGTACTAAACGAATATCGTTTTAACTCCAATTTCAATAGATATTCCTCGGGACAAAATCGGTAATCGGGAATCGGTTTTCTATTCCTGAACCAGGCTACATCCACGGTGTCGTTTCTGGTATGTATGGGTCTATTGGTAAAAAACCGATTGTAGTTTATCCAGACGACACCTTTGAACGTATTGAAAATGATTCCAAGATTGGCTTTGGTATTGGGTATGTAGGCCATGTTGTATTTATCGCTCCATTTAGGGTTTGGAAGACCTTTGATCAAGTTCTGAATAAGTCTATCGGGCAAAAACTTGATACCAATCATTTTACGATCGTCGATCATTAAATGGTACAGTGTTATGGATTTCATTTCGTTCATACAACAAGTTTATCGAAGTTTCGTAATTTGAGCGGTATATTATATCTATAATATGCGTTTGTAAATGACTGATTCAAAAAAATGTCCGGTTTGTGGTGCTTTGGTAAAAGGTAGGTCAGATAAGAAGTTCTGCTCCAAAAAATGTAAGTCCATAGACCAATATGAGCACAGGCAGAAAACGGAGACCTTTTACCTTAAGGTCGATAGACAATTGAAGATAAACAGGAGAATTTTAAAAAAGTACAACAAATCAGGATACACCATAATTAGGCAGGGCGAATTAATAGGGGAGGGATTCGACCCTAAGTATTTCACCCATTATTGGAAGAACAAAAAGGGTGACGTATATTTCTTTGTTTACGAATTTGGTTTTCTAAGGAAAAGCGAAAACGGAAAGGATAAATATGTCCTGGTCACATGGCAGGATTACATGGGAAGGAAATACGAACCCTAAATTTTTTCAGGAATCTTTTTCTGGACAGCAATACACCCAATTTTAGGCAGATTGTTCACAGCGACATTACGTGGATTTCGACTATTCAATTACAGTTCCAAGAAATATCATGTTTTGTGATAAAAGTTTAGGCGTTTTGGCAAGCTTCTTGTGGAAAATTCTTGTGTTAAGCCGATGTTGTCATGCGATTTTCCCGATATTTCAAATTCTTACGCCCCAACGACCCTCCCTTGGTGGAATTGGACGAACTTTATGCCAAGGCCATGTTGGAACTGTCCGTTGCTACCCGATTGGATTATTGCCAAAGGTTGCTTAACAGAAGCAAATTTGAACTCAAACAAATCCGTTGCAGGCAGAAAAGAAAACAGTTGGAAACCTTGATCAAGTCTACCCTCACGGAAATTTCTAAAATGGAAAGTACATCCAACCTACGGAGTACCACAATGGACTAGCAATTATTCCTTAATCAATTCCAATAAGGGCCGTTTTTAATAGGCCAACATGTAGGCAGTTTTAAATATTTAGATTAAGGTTTAAAATTACCCTTCTCAAGTTAATTTTTATTCTATCAATCCGCACCGTCCAACTTGGCGACATCAATAGTGAACTGCGCCACATTTCTTCCCTGGTCCGTTCCTACGGTAGCATCAAAAGTCCAATGGATGCCTCCATATACCCTGGAGATTGCGGCTTCTTCGGCCCATCCTCGAACAAGACCCGCCTTTTCTGGAAAAATATAGGCCAACACTTCTGAGGCGGCAGCTGAAAACACACTATGCCCAGAAGTATAACTGGGGAAATTAGGAGTACCCGCAATGGTCCTAAAACCAGGAATTGTTTGAATAGGTCTCGGATAATGGTAGTAATATTTAGCGTCCCAGCAACTTATGCCGGCATCCATAATCGCCATGTTCATATAGGCCATGGTGCGTGCGCTGCGTAATGGGTTCATTTTACTTTCCACTATAAATTCGTTCGCAAATCTGTTCCAATGTCCGGGGGGCGTATAGGTGCCCAGACCATCCTGCCAAAAATTTGCTATCGCCCTGCGCTCCTCTGTCATGTTATCGGCATAATTTTTTAATATTTCAACATCATCACGATACTCTTGGGAATCGAGAGGTGGAGGCGGAATTGGACGCACGCTTTCTACATCATCGATACTCCACATTTTAACTTTTCCGAACAACGGTGTCAAGCCTACCGGTCTTACGGGAAGTTCAAGATTTTCCCATTGCCAACCGAATCTTTCAAAGGCGGCTGCCTTAATGGAATCCGAAACGGCCTTTGGTGCTTGGGCATTTTTCATACCGTCGTTTGCAGCTCTTTCCAAGGCGATTTCCGATACCGTATTGGCAATGATGACCCCTGCGTCAATATCGCTTTGTACGTTACCTCCGGATAATAAAAGGCTTTGCAAATGTTCCTGTTCCATCTTCTCCAGATACTCGACCTCCAAAGGGAACATGGTGGAAAGTACATTTCTTGATACACGTGCCAATACGGCACCATCGGAAGGATAGGATGGAATGTCATTGGGTTCATAGGCGTAATTTATAGTTTCGTCCAGTTGATAGGGTGCAGGTCTGTTGTATTGATATTTGTAGTGCCATGCGGATATCAGGCCATCGAACTGTGCAACTGAAAGATAGGCCAGTGCCCTACTGGCATAAGGAGGATGGGAAAATGGGAATCCAGGAGGGCCATCCGGTGTGTTGGGGTTGGGCAATGTATAGGAATCATCATCGTTCGGCCCTGGAATCAAGTTGTACTTTGCGATCAGTTCCAATGCAATTTCGTTCCATCGTACCACGGCATTGTTGGTCCAGTATTCTACGGATCTGCGTTGATTGCCATCGATGTTGTCCATTTTGGATTTTATATCGGCTAACTCGGCCAAATATTCGGTCGATGTCGTTGCTTCTGGAGCCGCAATATCGATGGCGGTAGCCCCATCCAATAAAACGGGAACCCAACTGCCCCCATTCTCGTCATTGTTCGTATACGCATAACTTTTGAACTCTGTATATTGCGGAATATCCTTTTCACAGGAGTTGGCCAGAATCAACACCATAATTGCCCCGAAGAATATATATTTAGTTTTCATCCTCTATTTCTTTTTTGTCCTTTAAGTAATTGAATTGATAGGTAAGCCCAAATCCTGTGTTTGCCATTTTACCTGTGTTTCGCCCATTGACCACCCGGCTGTGGTAGGCTACGAGTCCCAGACCTTTGATCGAGGGGATATAGTATTGTACAAAGGCACCGATCCTCTCAAATTGCACTTTGTTGGTGGGTTGGGCCGCATTATAATCCCTTACATCATCACCACTAGTGGATTTGATTGCCGAGTAGCTTAATTCCGCCCTCAACGAATAGTTGAGGAACCACTTGCCTAAAATTCCCTCATAGTTCCATGCACTTGGAACATCCATGGTAGATGAATAATAACTGCCATTGTTATAGTAATAGTCCCTTTCGGCCTCCGTATAACCCCGCCATAGATAACCGCCCATACCTCTTACATATAAACCGCTGTCCCATTCATATTGTGCGATACCCCTCAGGGAAAACTCTGGCGCCCCAAAACCTAGACTATAGGGCATGTAATCGGAAAGGTAGTTGCTGGCCGGGGTCGAGAATCCAACGGTGGACAATAGGCTCAATGTTCCTTTTCCCAATTGCTTTTCCAAAGCCCTATACTTTAGTGCTGCCATAAAATCCTGGAAACCATTGGCACCTTCAAACCTACCACCATTGGGTTCGGAAGATTCCGTTTTTACATAAGGTAGGCCTATATATAGATTTAAGTCGCCAAGGATGCTGATAGCTGCCATGGGCAAGAAGGTGTTTCTATGTACCGTGGCAATGGTCTCATTACCTCTTAGATAATCCCCTTCCCAATATCGGTCGAACTGGCCCATGTCATAACTAAGTAATACACATGCATTTCTTGATGGCATCATCAATGCATCCGTAGGTGTTTGTGATAACAGATCGGAATGTGTAAAGAGGCTCAATGCCGTGAGCGTGAGTTGTAGAAAAAACCATTTTGGGTTAAAATCCATACAAGAGGATTTCTGCCAAAAACTGGTCCTAGAATTATTTTCCATATTTTTTAGTTGGTCGTTACAAGTTTAGCGATAGTAGGATTTGAGGTATAGCCCGTTAGGAAGGACCAACAAAATTACTTCACTATTGTTGGCGAAGATAGATAGGGAATCAATCCCAAAGGATTAATGAAAAATTAAAGAAGATTAAGTAGGCTTAATAGAAAGTTAATGGGGCAAGCAGAAGATTAATTTCGCCCCATAAAAGGTCATTAAGAGCTCATGTATTTTTGGATGGGCAAGTAGCCCCTACTATAATCTAAAATTTCGTTCATAGATATGGAGTATCGGACCGTGATAACTTAAGTACTCGCCGCGGCTCGGTCAAAACCTACGGTTTCCCTATAAATTTGAGGGGATACCTCCGCGTTTTTCTTAAAAAACCGACTAAAGTAATATTCGTCGTTATAACCTAGTTCAAAGGCAATTTCCTTCACCGTTTTATTAGTAAGATAAAGTTCCCTTTTCGCCTCAATGATGATGCGTTCCGATATCAAATCGGTCAAGGTCTTTTTAAAATGTGATTTCGTAAGCTTTGAAAGGGCCTTTGGTGTAATCGCCAACATATCCGCATAATCGCTCGCGGAGTGTTTTGTTCTGTAATGTGACTCTATATAGTTCTTTAGGTTCTGAAGAATATAGGGTTCCTCTTTGCTGAGAGTGGCTTCTTCCATTGCAGACTGTTGCTCCCTTTTAAGCCTTGATGCCGTAATCAAAAAAATTTTCAAATAGGACACCAGTAGTTCGTATTGGGCCAATGCGGACTTCTTGATTTCCTCCTTGAGTTGTTCAATGACCATTTCAAAATTTGTGGAGGTTTTTCCATCTAACAGGACAATGGGGGTGTCATAGATATTATTGAACAATACGCCATGACAGGCAACTTCTTGATGGTGCTTATGAATACAGAAAAAATCGGGATGAAATTGAATAACGATGCCCGTAAGACCCTCAGTAGATTTGAAGGAAAATGGTTGGTAGGGCGCAAAGGACAGTAACATATTCTCCTGAAATTCATATTCATGAAACTCAGAGGTTAATATACCCCTACCTTCTTGAACCCAAATAAGGGAATAATGGTTTAGTCTTTGGGTTTCCTCAAAAGGATTTTCCACTTCGAAAGGATGGATTTTAAGCGCTAAATTCCCGGATTTAGGTTCAATAAGGGTATAGATGTTCGTCGGTATCACAATTGGTTGAAGGTTTTATTATAGTTTTCTTTCGTTTTCTTCGATTTTTAGGTCATTGATACTAGCAAATCTTTTCTGCATAAGACCATTTTCATCAAATTCCCAAAGTTCATTTCCATATGCTCTGTACCATTGGTCGTATTTATCTTGAAATTCATACTCAAATCTAACGGCCATTCTATTTTCCTTAAAACCCCAAAGCTCTTTTTTCAGCTTATAGTGCTTTTCGGATTTCCATTTTTGGGTCAGGAATTCAACAATCTCTTTTCTTCCATTGATGAATTGTGTTCTATTTCTCCACTCGGAATCAACTGTGTACGCTTTGGAAACTTTTACAGGGTCTTTAGTATTCCAGGCATCCTCTGCCATTTGAACTTTAATTTTTGCCGTTTCCTCATTAAATGGTGGTAGTGGATATTTCTTGATGGTTTCAATTTCAGTTGCCATTTTTCTTTAGTGTTTTGTTATAAAAAATATTATTTAATTGGCATAGCTTTGAAAGCATACATTGCATACTTCCTTTGTAATGTTGTATTTAAGATACGTTCCTTTTAAATTTCGCTCTGCGTAGGATCTAACCCATCCTTTTCTTTGTTCCATAACTGTAGGATGCTCCGTTTTTTGGGCGTTGTAAAATTCGCCTCCATATTCCTGTCTTCCCCAGCAATTTGGACACACAAATTCCGGAGTTATACTTTTGGGAAAAGCAGGATTTTTACTAAAAAATTCTCGTATACTTTTTAACGCTTTCATTTTATTGATTTTGGAAATTTAATGGGAAGTACACTAGATAAATGCATACTTCCCATATATTTTATAAGGTTTCGGCCAAAGGGAAATCTACTGGCACGTTAGTTAGGTTGTGCAAATAGTTCATGGCTGTTTTATCACTTACCTGTAAAATGACGTCTACAAGATTTTCCTTCGTGTATCCTTGGGCAAAAAAGTATTCAACGGTTTCGTTATTTGCCTTACCGCGGTTCAAGGTAATATCGGCAGTCAATTTCACTAGGGCATCCAATTTGGGATTGTCGCTTTTTCCCTTTCTAATGTCCAATAATTGTGCATCATTAAAGCCGTTCATCTTACCCAAAACGGTATGTGCACTTTGGCAGTAAACACATTCATTTACCTGGCTAACAATCAGGTTAACGACCTCCTTTTCTTTATTGGTCAAAGAGGTCTTAGCGTTCTGATAGTCCAAATAACGTTTTAAACCATTATCTGAATAGGCTATGGTAGCATATAGATTGGGGACAAAGCCCAGAGCTTTGTTTAGATTGTTAAAAATCTCTTGATTGATGGGAGCTACATCTTCCCGTGTTGGAACCTTAAATTCCGTTGCAGTTACATTTTCCATGTGATTATAATTAAAATTGTATGTCATTATTGACATTGCAAAGTTTGGGAAGATGGGTATTGTTTAAAATGGACGATTTTCGCCAATGAATGGATGATTTTCCCAGTTTCGTACAAAAGAAGAGTTAGTCATTCTTTAGTTAAAATTTTAGCCCTCTATCGGTACAATAACTCCTATATTTCTAAAGCCAGTTAAAATCAAAACGACCTTGTGTCACAAGGTCGTTTTTAATTTATGATTAATGGATAACTATGTTTCTATATAGAGGATACTTCCTTGGTTTTTTGATTCCAAACTCCGGTTCCTGCAGTTTTAAAAGCAAAGGTTTCAAAATCTATGGCAGGTCTACCGAGTACTTTCGCAACATCATCTGAAACTTCCTGGTTTTCCGGATTTCCTAAAACTTCTTTGAACAAATACCCAAAAAGCCAAACATAAGAATCGGGCAGACCTGCTTTTCGCATACCCTCCTTAAATTCGTCGATAGATATGGGCACAAATTGAATATGTTTTTTGGATGCCTCGGCCATGATGCCAACGACCTCTTTAAAGGTTCTTTTTTGAGGTCCGGTAACGGTTATGGTCCGCCCATTATAGGAATCATCTAACAGCACTTTTGTGACCACATCGGCTATATCGTTGACGTCCACAAAAGGAATTCTTGCTTGAGGCATGGGTAATGCTACGGTCCCGTTCAAAATAAAATCCAGAAAGGCTCCTTCGCTGAAATTTTGGTTAAACCAGGAAGCCCTTACAAGGGTATAGTTGAGTCCGGAGTTGGCGACGATTTCTTCACAGGCTTCCGCTTCGGATTCTCCTTTACCCGAGAGTAGGACCACCTTTTCCAATCCCGCTTCTAAAGCTTTATCAGTAAGCGTCGTTATTGCATCTCTTGATCCTGGAACGGCAAGGTCGGGATAGTAAACGATATATGCCCTGTCCATGTCCTTTAGGGCATCATCGTAGGTCTCAGGATTTTCCCAATCAAAAGCTGGGGTCGTTTTTCTTCCGACAATCCTAACATTATGCCCAACTTGCATTAAATTTTCTGCTACGCGACGACCCGTTTTTCCAGATCCTCCAATTACTAAAATGTTCTCTGTTTTCATGTGTGTTCGTTTTAAAAATTGATATTATTTGCGTTTTAGGTGATTGAAATTTTTGATGATTTTCATTGATAATTTCCGATGCTTATTTTGCTACGCACCTTGGCATGCCAGTAAACATAGGTGGTGGCCATAAACTCCAGGCCAATGAACCAAAACCCGAAGTCGATAAAGAAATCGGCATAGGTACCTCCATAGGGCAATACGGTAAACGGCACGGTGATCAGCGCATCCAGAATTGCCGAAACACCAAAGAAAATGAGCCCTGCCCATAGACCGTGGAGAGTGACACCCTTTTTAAAATACAGTTTGGAACAAAACCAAACCACGGGAATAATGATTATGGATAGCCAAATGTTGGCCTGTTTTTCTGTATCCTCCAGAATGGGGAGATAAAAGGATAGTGCATATAAATTCACTCCAATTATCCAAATTAATATCCCAAAGCCAATAGTTCTAATTAGTTTCATGATCGCTCGTTTTTTGATTGATGATAGTTGATATGATATTTATTTGTTGACTATAATTCCTGTAAGCAATAAGATGAAAGAGAGCGTAGAACAAACTGTCCTGACCGTATGCCACTTGTTCCAAGGCTCTTCGAAGGTTTTTCGCAAATCTGCCAACTCCAGCTGGGTTGCTTTTTCCAGGACGGTAGTATCCAAGATTTCATTTAAGGGCACATTTTTGAAAACCGTGACAAGACCTATTCCAAAGAAGAACAGCAAAGCCGCTAGGATAAAGGACCAAAAGGTGGCCGGATGTGCGCTGCGATACAAAAATGCATTGACGAACAGCAGAATCACCGGGCCAAAAAAGACGATTAGAAAACTAGGGTTGATAATGGCCCGGTTCATGGCTTGGAACGATTGTAAGAAGCCGTAGTCATCCAATCTGCCAATACCCGGTGTTATGGCATTGGACCAGGTGAAACATAGACCTGCCGTTAATCCAGTAAATAAGATGCCTAACATCCATACGATGATTTTAAAGTTTACTTCCATTTTGATTTGTTTTAGGAGATGATATCCAGGTTAATAAGTCTTGATACTCGTTGGAGGTGAGTTTTATTTTCTTACCCTTGGGCATTCGCTTTTTGATAAAAACCTGGGTGTAAATGTCGTTGGTCCAGGTATCCATATTTTTGGGGGTAAACACACGTTTCTTGTTTCTTGTGTGATGACAGACATTGCATTTGTTCTCCAAGATTTGAAATGCTTGTTCTTTTGGATTCTTAAGAGGATACGCTTCGCCTAGGTTGTATACATCGACCAATGCATTTTGGTCCGTTGAACTGGTACTAATCGTCAGAAGGAATATGATTGCATGTTTTACTAGTGTTGTCATCCTTTTATCGAATCGTTAATTTGATGATACAAAGGTGCGTAGCGTTCAAAAGATTTTTTTGACACTTCAAGACAACAATTTGACAGTTTAAGCCAAAAGGGGAATGTTAGCTATTTTTGCGGAACTCTGTAGGAGTAAGGTCAGTCCATTTCTTAAATGCCCGATTAAATGCACTCTGCTCTGAGAAACCTGTTAAAAATGCAATTTCTCCAATGTTGTAGGCATTATCGCGTAACATTTCCTTTGCGAGATGTTCTTGGGTTTTTTTTACCAAATCACGATAGGTAACACCCGCTTCGGACAGTCTTCTGGTAAGGGTCCTATTGCTCATGGCCGTGAGATCACTTATATGGTGAATGCTTGGAATCCCAGTGGGGAGTGCATCTTTAATAAGTGCTTCAACATCCCGAACAAACTTATTACCCGCAATCTTGATACCTTTAGTCTCCTCATCAACTTGTTTTAACAGATATGCATTAATACTGGCGTCCGCCTTGGCGGTTCTTAGATTTAGATCAGCCGTTCTATAGCTAATGGAGTATTTGGGTTGGTTGAAGTGTATTTTGCACTTAAATGCATCATTGAAGCTACTCAAATCTTTGGGAAGGTCATGTTTAAAGCATACTTCTATGGGGGACAACACTTTTTCGGACATAGCCTGTGTGACGACTACCGTAGCCGCTAAACTAGCTTCGGAGGATAGTTGCATACCTCTTCTTGTCGCATCCCTATTGAGAATTATATGAGAAATCTCCCCTCCATTCTGGACTTCCCAATGATAGGTATTGGAGAGTAACTTAAAGTATCGCTCGCTGCGATCAAAAATCTCGCTCACCTTTGAACAGGTTCTCCATGATAACCCTAAGACACCATAATCATCCATTTTCATTTGCGCCCCAACCCTTATGGCAAAACCTGGGCTTAGTTTTTTATCAAGCAACTCGTGAGCCCTTAAATGTTCATCAGCGGATACAAATTTTAAATTATCGGCATCCTCAAGGGAAATGGGTAAATCTTCAATATCGGCCTCTGTCAAACCTTCCGCTATGGCGCAGTTAAGTATTTTTTTATAAAGATTGACAGAGAAGTATTTCATCAGTATCGTTCAGTAACTCCTATAGACTGTCATTATTTATTTTATTTACCGATGTTATCGGCATGAATTCCTACTATCTTGAAAGGCCGATGCGAGGTACTTCCGTAAATTGCCTTTTCGTCAATCTTCGGTAAACAAGTCCACATTGGGCCATTCGGTTCTGGTATCGATCTCGTTGTTGATGACGGATTGAACGGCATTTAAGATGGCCTCATAGTTTGTGCTCCGTTTGTTCATTACCACTGTGTAATTGAAGGTATCGTTATGTCTGCTCATGACGGAGGAGGTTCCCGGAAGCGACCCGGTATGGACCCAATTGAAGAAATTAAAATACGGCCGATTTAATCTGTTAGTTGGTAGAATATCCGGAACATTGGGTTTGCGGTCTATGTGCACAATAAACCTTGCCAAATCTTTGGCCGATGCAATCCACCCACCATGGGAGTCCATTCTGGTGACGTTCATGTTGTAAGGGCTAAAAGAACCTTCTGCACTTGGATAGTAAACCACTTCATTTTCAAACCTTTCCTCAAGGGTACTGCCTCCAATTTTCATTTCCGTAATACCCATGGGGGCAAGAATGTTCTCCTGAACATAGGTTTCGTAACTTACACTACTAGCCTTTTCAATAACCCTGCCCAAAACAGCGTATCCAAAATTTAGGTAGTAGTAGTTTGGTGTCTCGTCGATTCTTCGGTTATCGATCATTTCAGAAAAAAGTTCCTGGTAGGATAGGCTGGGGTCGTCGAACATAATGTCGTACGGGTCGTTGGTCCAACCGGACCTATGCTCGATAAGGTCGTTTACGGAAATGTCCAGTACGCCCGGGGAGTAGGGGAGTGTCCCATATTCCGTACCCAATATGCCCGATTCCCCAAATACCTTGCCGCCCAGGGATACTTGACCATCCTCACTGAGTTTGAGCATGCTGATAAAGGTGATAGGTTTTGAGATACTCGCAATCCTGAACAGGGAATTGTCCGCAACGGGAATTTGATTTTCTACATCTGAAAACCCAAAGGACTGTACATATACCAATTGTTCGTCCTTGGTTATGGCGACCTGGAGCCCGGGCACTTGATAGGTTTCCATAAAGGAAGTGATCTGGGCTTCAAAATTCTCAAAACTGATGGGTTCTTCCGCTACCATTTCTTCTTCCGTGACGGGTTCTTCCTCAGGTTCCTCGGTAATGGTATCCGTGGTGGTACCGGGGGTTTCCGTTTGGGTGGTTGGGGTGTCCTTAGTTTCTGAAGTTTTACTACAGCTTACTAATAAAATTAAACACCCTACTAAGACAAGATTCTTCATATCCTCTTTTTAATTGATTAGGTCTTCGTAGTTCCAGTGTATACAAGCTGGATGGGATTAAAAATGGGGGAAGCCTAAAAATAGTGAAAAAATATTCTTTGGGTCATCATTGTTCAATTGGTTGGTATTTGGGTTATCTGTAACCTAGGGATAAAGCTGTATTTGCATTTTTGGAAGAAAAATGAGCATACCATGTTTTAACCAATGCCTTCCGTTATGCACTTTTGGACAAACAGAACCACTTGAAAAAACAGTTCTGTAGGATAGATTTTGACTCAGAAAAAGAGACTTACGTGAAAAACGTATGACTTTTCGTATTCCTTTTGTAAAATTAGGGAAATCATGGACACAAAAAAACGGTTTGTGTATTCACAAACCGTTGATTTATAAAGGTTTTCACCTTGTAGCGAGAGAGGGACTTGAACCCTCGGCCTCCGGGTTATGAATTCGATACAAAACCCGTATTTACCGGGCTTTCCGGAGGTTGTTGTTCTTTTTTTCGCTAAAATCGTATGCCGCAGTGTGTGCTCTGATTTAACTCAAAATTTTAACCTAAAGTACGCATTTAAAAATAAAAATTGAGAAGATTTATTTTCCATGGTCTTTCTCTTGTTTCAAGGTTAAAATGAACCAAAGAAACTCTACTGAAAGTTGATTTAAAAGATAGTGAACAGAAGAATGAAAAAATAAAGTAAATCCTCCGTAGCTTCAGACCTTAAAAATTGGTAGGCCCTTTTCATTTGTGTTTTTACTGTATTTATTGAAATACCATTATTTTCGGCTATTTCTGCATAGCTCTGTCCGTTAATTACGTAAGAAACGAAAATTTGCTTTCTCTTCTCTGGCAGTTTATTGAGAAGCTCTTCAAGTCTTTCATCTCGTTTGGAAGGTGGGCAATCTATGTTGTATTCATTCTTCAAAGGAGTAAAATCCTTTAGTGCCTTATGCTCTTTGTCGACTTTCCTTAGTACTTGAATACTAAGGTTTTTAACAGACCTTATGGCGTATGCCTTGAAGGAAACATTTAATTCTATATTTTTTCGATTTTTCCAAAAGGAAAGAAAAAAGTCCTGTACCACATCTTTAGAAGCAGATTTATCTTTCAAAATACTAAGAGAGACCAAACAAAGAAAATCAAAATGTTCCTTGAACAAAATTTCCAATTCATCGATTTCCCTATGTAGTTTACTTTTCAAATGCCTGGCATTTATAGGATTTAGGAATTCTATTAATTAAATGAGTTATTAACTATTTAATAAGGTGTGTACTGTAAATATGACCTAAAAAACTTTATAAAATTATGAAATTAACAAAATAATCAAATTTTTTGTCACCCTAACGGATCATTTTTACAACATATAGAAAAGAAACTTCTCTAAATGGTTAATAAAGAGCGTTTAAAATCAGTATTGATTAAGATAAAGGAAAGAGGAATCTTCAGCCAGGAAATTCTCGAAGAACTTTCGAATGAAGAAAGGGACCTGGTAATTGAACTTTACAATGAAGGTCTTATCGGTGAAGCGATTAAACTTATAGAAGATTCTCATACTGAAAATGAGTGGGATCTATTAAAATCTAAGATTCTCACTGAACCAACCAAAGTCATTCCACTTTGGAAAAAGGCTCTGAAGTATGCCGCCATGTTAGTAGGGATTGCATTAGTGTCATACTTTTCATTTGATGGTCTAGAACAGGAAATTGATGTGAATCAAATGACGGGTACTATAAAATTGAAAACCGGGAATGATGTAGTTAAAATTCTCAAAGAGAGTGATAGTCAAAAAATAGTTTCTTCAACAGGTGAGGTATTGGGGGAACAGAAAGGAAATAAGATAAGTTATAAATCCACCTCGAAGATAGATGAATTAGTTTATAGCGAATTGGAGATTCCTTATGGTAAAATTTTTGATTTAGAGTTTTCCGACGGGACCATTGTACATTTAAATTCTGGAACCAGAATAAGATATCCCGTAAAATTTTTGAAGGGTTTAGATAGAGAGGTATACATTGACGGAGAGGCCTATTTTAAAGTTTCCGAAGATAAGAACCACCCCTTTGTTGTCCATGCGGATGAAGTAGCTGTAAAAGTTCTAGGAACAGAATTTAATATCACATCCTATAAGGAGGATAATGATATAAAGACAGTCTTAGTAGAAGGTTCTGTTAGTATGTCAAATTCTAATATAAATAATGTTGTTCTAAAACCAGGAGAAAAGGGTACCTGGAGTCGGGGAGCCAGTTCTACTTCCGTTGAACAAGTTGATGTAGGACTCTATACAGGTTGGATAAATGGAGAATTGTTATTCAGGAATGAGTCCTTTAAAAATATGGAAAAAAAACTAGAAAGGAAGTATAAGGTCAAAATTCAAAATAATAATCTGCTATTGTCCGATAAAAAATTCAATGCTCGGTTCAATGTAAATGTAGAAAGTATAGAGGATGTAATTAAATCTATAAGAGAGATACAAAAATTTGAATATGAAATAACCGAAGACAAGGTTGTCATTCATTAAATACTTTAACTAAACCAACAAATAACAATAAACTAGATCGCTTATGACAAAATAACCAATAAAAAAATCGGGAAATGCTTGAGACCATTTTCCCGATTAAAATTCGAATTAAACAATCTTATCCAAAATCATTTAATCATTTCAAAATTATGAAAAAATACCTTAATAGTAGGTTACCTCGATTGTGGTTGCCTAAAATGGATTTGAAAATGAAATTGACAACTATTCTTCTACTGGTTACGTTATTTCAAGTTCAGGCAAACTCATACGCACAAAAAACCAAACTAAGTTTACGGCTTGAAAATGAAACCGTTGAAAATATTTTCAACAATATTGAAGAGGTATCTGAATTTCGTTTTTTGTTCGAGACTGGACAAATAAATTTGGACCGAAGGGTTTCGTTGAATGTAGAAAATGAAAGCATAAATGGAATATTGCGATTGCTCTTTCGTAATACTGACGTTTATTATTCCGTAAGAGGGCGTCAAATTTTATTAAAAAAGGCAAAATTACCTGTGCCTATTAATAGCTCTTCAAACCAATCAACAAATACTTCACAAACAAACTTAGAGCAGGAACCCGTATCGGGAACAATTTTAGATTCTAATGGTGAACCTTTACCAGGGGCAAATGTACTTGAGAAGGGTACTACTAATGGAACACAAACCGATTTTGATGGTAATTATTCTATAAATCTTTCTACAGAAAATGCCGTTTTGATTATTTCCTATATAGGCTTTGCCACAAAGGAAGTACCTGTAGACGGTCAAAGTACCATTAATGTCACCCTAGAGGAAAGTACGGCGGGGTTGGATGAAGTGGTTGTGGTTGGTTATGGCACCCAGAAAAAGTTAAACCTTACTGGATCCGTAAGTGCCGTGGATAGCGAAGATTTGGAGAATAGACCAATTACTAGTTCCAGTCAAGCGCTACAAGGTGTCCAAGGGGTATATATAAACCAGATAGGGGGACAACCAGGAAATGATGCCGCCACTATTAGAATAAGGGGTGTAGGGACTTTAAACAACAATAACCCCTTGGTATTGGTCAATGGTATTGAATTTTCAATAAATGATTTGAACCCTAATGATATTGAAAGCATCACAGTTTTAAAAGATGCAGCTTCTGCAGCTATTTATGGGTCTAGGGCCGCAAACGGAGTTGTTTTGGTAACGACCAAAAAAGGTTCGGAACAATCACAGATATCATATAGCAACTCCGTTGGTGTACAGGAAGTGATTTCGCTACCTAGAGTAGTTAAAGACCCCGTACGCTGGATGGAATTGTATTCCCAGGCCCAATTAAATTTTGGAACGAGTGAAGATGCACTGGTATTTCCACAAAGTTTAATAGATGAGTATCGTCAGGGTATGCAAACCGACCCATTTACCTATCCCAATAATGATTGGTATGACATTATGTTTGACCCTGCTATAATCCAACAGCACAATCTTAGATTTACGGGAGGAAGTTCAAAATCAACATATGCATTATCACTCGGGATATTGGACCAAAATGGTGTTTTGCGAAGCACGGATTCTGAACGTTATAATGCCAACTTTACGGTAAATTCCGAATTGAATAAACATATCTCCATAGGTGGAACATTTAACTTCTCCTATAAGACCAGGGACGAACCCGTTGTAGGAATACAAGAGGTCATGGAAATGATTTTTAAGGCCCAATCCTATCATCCTACCAAATTGGAGGATGGGAATTATGGAATGAACTTTTTCGATATACCAGGCCATAGAAGATTTCGAAACCCCTTGGCGTTAACAGATGAAGGCGATACGGACATTAGAAATTTGAAGTTGTTCCTCAATACGTTTGCTGAGGTAAAGCTGCCTTTTAATATTGTATACAAATTGAATATAGGTTTGACGAGTGAAAATGAACGTCGCAAAATTTTCACTCCCCAAATTACCCTATATGATGCCAAAACGAAAGAGCCCACTCAAATTCAAGCAGGAGGGAACCCTTATGTAACTTTTGCCGGGCAACAAAGAGGTGTTGATCAAAGTGATGATGAATCCCTAAACTGGACCGTTTTTAATACTCTAAAATGGGACAAAGCATTCTCCGACGAGACGGATCTTTCAATTTTATTGGGTACCAGCTATGAAAAATTTGACAATAGTTTCTTTACTGCTTCAAATGAGGGTTATTTAAGTAATAACCTCTATGAACTTAATGCAGGTAGTACCAATCCAATAGTAAGCGGAACCTCCAGGGAATCTAGTTTGATCTCCTATTTTGGCAGGGCAAACTATGTATTGAACAATAAGTATCTTTTAGAGGCCAATTTTAGATATGATGGTTCCTCTCGTTTTGCACCGGGAAATAAATGGGGATTTTTCCCTTCCATGTCCGCGGGTTGGAGAATTAACGAAGAGAATTTTCTGAAGGAGGTTGACTGGTTAGGTCAGTTGAAGATCAGGGCCTCGTGGGGACAACTAGGTAATGAGAGGATTGGTTTCTTTAGGTATCTAGATCTTATTTCCCCTGGTCAGGATTACACTTTTGGCAATACCATTAACCCCGGTACAGCTGTACTTGTGGATAATGATGACGAAATATCATGGGAAACCACCACCATTTCAAATATCGGGGTGGACGCTAGTTTCTTTGGGGGCAAATTAACCACAAGTGTCGAGTATTTCGATAAAAAGACTGAGGATGTACTAAGGCCAGTGGGAATCCCTTCTCAAGTTGGTTCTCTTGGAGGTCCAATAAGAAATATTGGAACCATTGAGAACGATGGGGTGGAGGTTTCCTTAGGTCATAGAAACTATCTTGGGGATTTTAGATATGACGTATCCGGAAATTTGACATATATCACAAATAAAGTTGTGGACCTAAATGGAGAAATTATTCTTGAAGATAATTCCACAGATGGACGGGGTCCTTTTAATATTACGCAAGAGGGGAAACCCATTAACCAATTTTTGTTGTACCAAGCAGATGGTCTATTTCAATCTCAAGATGAAATTGATGCCCATGCTTTCCAGGGGACGGATACCAGGCCGGGTTATATTCGATACAAGGATTTGGATAATAATGGGGTTATCGATCTTAACGACCGACAAGCAGAGGGAAATACTATACCCAAGTATACCTACTCATTTAATATTAATTTAGGCTATAAGAACTTCTCGTTAAATACCTTTTGGCAAGGAGTAGAAGGAGTTCAGACTTATAACAAACATGTGTCTGGGGTACCTTTTTGGTTTGGTACTTCCTTACCTGTTGGCTGGGCGAATGATTCATGGACCCCTGATAATAGGGATGCAAGTTTTCCTCTATTAACCAGGTACCAGGATACCCAGGCAACACTTTTTAGACCCAGTGATTTTTGGTTGTTGGATGCCTCATATTTAAGGTTAAAGAATATTCAATTAGCGTATGATTTTAATGCCGATGTATTGGAGAACCTGGGTATGACCAAATTGTCGATATTCTGTAATGCGCAAAACCTTTTAACATTTACTCCGTTGAAGGATTTTGACCCTGAAACCGATTTAATCGGTAATAACTTTTTTGATTACCCATCGACCAAAATTTACACGATTGGTCTTAACGTATCATTTTAATTAAACTATCATGAAAAGATTTAGATACATATATATATCATTTCTCTGTGCTTCAATTTCAGTGAGTTGTTCCAAGGAACTTCTAGAACTTGAACCAGCAGATCAAAGTTCAGTAGAAACGTATTGGACCTCGGAAGATAATGCCGTAGCAGCTCTAACAGGTTGTTACGAACCTCTGTTGGGACCTTACCGTGGTGAAGGGTCTTGGTTGTTGAAGTTGGAAGATATTACTCCCAATGCCTTTGAAATCGACGATGGTAGTGGAGCCTCTTCCATAGCGAGAGGAGACAATAATCCAACTTTACCATTAATAAATTCTAGATATCAAATTGCCTATGAGGGAATTGGTAGGACAAATACATTTTTGGCGAATATTGATTTGGTTCCTATGGACAAAGATGTCAAGGCAAGGTATATTGGTGAGGCACGTTTTCTAAGGGCCTTTTATTACCACAATCTGGTCGAGTATTACGGAGGGGTGCCACTAATTTTGGATCCTCCTAATAACAATACACAAGGTCAATTACCAAGAAATTCAAAACAAGAAATACTGGAAGTAATTTATTCGGATTTGGATGCAGCGGCTAGTGTACTGCCCATTTCCTATACCAGTACGGACGAAGGTAGGGCCACAAAGGGTACGGCACTAGCATTAAAAGCTAGGTCGGCACTGTATAACGAACGTTGGACCGAGGCTTTAGCGGCTGCCCAAGCCGTAATCGATTTGAATGAATATAGCCTTTTCCCTGATTATCGCGGACTGTTCTTGTTGGAAAATGAACGAAATAGCGAGGTTATTTTCGATGTTGGATTTCAATTTCCTGAAATTACAAACAACTACCATGAATTGTTTCAACAGGGAAATGTATTTAAAAGTTTGGTGGATGCCTACTTAATGACCGACGGACAATCCATAGAAGAATCAGGTTTATATGATCCTGACAACCCTTTCGAAAATAGGGATCCTCGATTGAACCAAACGTTGATTACCATTGGTTCTAATTTCAATGGTCAATTGGTTACCGGGGATGAGCTGTTTGCAGATCTTACGGGTTATGCGTATAAGAAATACACTTATTTTACGGATGATGAGGTAAGAACCGCTCCCCAACCCAATCAATCGGAAATAAATCCAATACTTTTTAGATATGCGGAAATGTTATTGACGGTTGCAGAAGCCGAAAATGAACTGAATGGACCAACTTCAAGAGCTTATGATGCTATAAATGAAGTTAGAAATAGACCATCAGTTGATATGCCTGATGTGGTGGCCGGATTATCACAATCAGAATTTAGGGATGCCTTGCGTTTGGAGCGAAGAGTTGAGTTTGCAGGGGAGGGGCTTTATTACAAGGATATTATAAGATGGCGTACTGCTGAAATTGTAATGAATCAAGATGGTCTTGATCAAAATGGAAATGTGATCGAGAGTAGAAGTTTTAATCCTGATAGGGATTACTTGTGGCCATTACCAGATAGGGATATTTTGCTAAATCCTAATTTGGAACAAAATCCGGGATACTAATAACACCAAATCAAAAGAGAATTATGGGGAATAGATATAAAACGTTACTAATTTTTACAAGTTTTTTTACTGCTTTAATGGGGTGGTCCCAGGTTTCTTCCCAAATAAAGCCGAATGTAATTGTAATCCTCACAGATGATCAAGGTTCGGTTGATTTGAACGCTTACGGAGCAACGGATTTGTATACCCCAAATATGGACAGATTGGCCAAAGAGGGGGTACGGTTTACCCAATTTTATGCTGGGGCTCCCGTATGCTCTCCGTCAAGGGCAGTACTTTTAACGGGAAAAACCAATTTAAGGGCGGGATTGCCCAATAACGTACCAATCCCGGAAAGGGCAGAGGAGACTGGTCAATACGGGCTTCCTACCGCAGAGGTTACCATGGCTGAAATGCTAAAGGAAAATGGGTACAGTACTGCTTTGATCGGAAAATGGCATTTGGGTCATAGACCTCAAAACCTACCCAATGGACAGGGTTTTGACTACTTCTTCGGACATCAACGAGGTTGTATTGACAATTATTCGCATTTTTTCTTTTGGGATGGGCCCAATAAACATGATTTATATAGAAATGGTGAGGAAGTATATTATCCAGGGGAGCATTTTTCAGAATTGATGGTTGATGAGATAAAGGGCTTTGTGGACAAGGAAGAAGGGAATCCATTTTTTATCTATTGGGCCTTTAATGCGCCACATTACCCATATCAAGGTACGCCTAAGTGGTTGGAACATTATGAGGATTTACCCACGCCTAGAAAGGAATACGCATCCTTTTTATCGAATACCGATGAACAGATTGGTAAGGTACTGGATTATCTAGATGAAAAGGGTCTTACCGATGATACCATAGTCATTTTCCAGTCCGACCATGGTCATTCTAGGGAAGCGAGGGCTTTCTATGGCGGAGGAAATGCAGGTCCCTATAGAGGTAGTAAGTTTAGCATGTTCGAAGGTGGCATTCGCGTTCCTGCCATAATCAGATATCCCAAAGAAATTCCAGCAAATCAGGTTCGAGATCAACTGGCCATGGAGACGGATTGGTTCAGTACGGTTGCCGATTTGGCGAATATTGATATCACTGACTTAAAAGTGGATGGTAAGAGTTTAATGCCCATTATCAAAAGCGCTAAAAAGAAGTCAGAGCATGATGCGGTATACTGGCAATTGGGAGGTTATGATGATAAAACGGCTCAATGGGTCGTACGGAAAGGACCTTGGAAACTTATAGGGAATGTAAATGAACCATTAGGAGAGGAAAAACAAAAAGAAATGCCTGGACTCTTTTTAGTGAATTTGGATGAGGACATCGGAGAACAAAACAATCTGGCGGACACCAATCCTAAAATATTGAAAGAACTATTGCAGTTGCACAAGACCTGGCTTACCTCAGTAAGAAAGGAAATGAACAAATAGTTGTTGAGTAATTATTTGAGTTGTTAGTTAGCTTGAAGCAAGGACGGATTTTCCGTCCTTGTTTATTTAATAATATTCTTTAATATAAGCATACGCCCTGTCAAACAACACCTGGTCCTTTATTTTATACTTGGCCCAAAGGATTTTTCTTAATGAGCTTTGGACCTCACGCTCACCTTGGTTCGATTGTTGCCATCCAGGAAACCTCACCATTCTTACAATAGTATCTATATCTGTGACGATACGCTCAACAACCGCGGGAGTTTTATCTGTTTTTAACTCCATGAATAATTCTGTCAAGGCGGCCTGGGGCGTTTTTTCTTGAATCAATGCTTCTAGTTCCTTTTCTGCCTGGACGGTTTCTTTGGCCAATTTGCAGAGCTCCTTTACAAATTCAATGGAGGTTATCAATCCTTGCTCAGCTTTGTCCCTGAGTTCCTCTAGCCGCTCGCTCAGTGATTTAAACTTCGGGTTGCCTGCATGTTTTTTGAATCGTTTGACCAGTATTTTTTCGAGTTTCTTCGCGTTCTTAGGGTCTGGATTGTTAAATATTTCTTCAATAACATCGGCATCCAGAACAAACTCATCCAATTGGTGCACATCCCCAACATGAATGTTTTCATGAATCAGTTTTGTTGTCTGTGCCCCTAAAGAAAACCAAAGTAATTTACCTAGGTTATCCCCAGCAGGTTTCACGGATTCAAAGACCTGTGACAACCATTTGTAATCGGAATTGTAGATATCCAAAAGGTTGTCCGGTGAAAGCGATTCCCAAAGTTTAGAAAGATATTTAAAGTCTTTTGCAAAGGCATCTTTCTTTTCGTCTGTGTTGATGGCGTTTTGCGCTGCTTCTAATCCTTCAAAACCACTTAAGGTTCTATCCACCTCCTTAAAATGGCTTAGGGCATCGCGCATAGCTTGTGGTAGTTTGCCTCGTAAGTCTGACAAATTTGAAATGACGGTCTTTACACTTTCCTCATCAAATTCTAATGCCTTTGCGGCATCGTCAAAAACACCAAAGTAATCTACGATTCTTCCAAATGATTTATTTGGATAGAGACGGTTGGTTCGGCAAATTGCTTGTAACAGGGTATGGTCCTTTATGGATTTATCTAAATACATGGTCTGCAAGATTGGCGCATCAAATCCTGTAAGGAGTTTAGCTGTGACGATAATGAATTTTAAATCGGACTGTGCATCATTAAATTCATCCACTATTTTTTCTTGTTGGCTTTTGTCAACTCCCCATTTTTGTTTGAACTCCAAAGGGTCATTGGCAGATGTAGAAATAACGACCTTACTTGCTTCTTCCGGAAAATAGGTGTCCAGTTCTTCTTTGTATTGAACACATGCATAACGGTCTGGGGTAACGATCATCGCTTTGAATCCATGGGGATTCACTTTTTCCTTAAAATGTGTGGCAATATCCGCTACAATTTTAGAAACCCGTTCAGGAGACTTTAAAAAGGCGGCCATTTTTGCTGATTTCTTATTCAAGGCATCCGCTTCTTCATCGGTCAGTGCCGCACTTTCCTTAAATTCCTTAAAGGCTTTGTCTATATTTTCCTTGTCCACATGAACATCTACCAATCTTGGTTCAAAGTGGAGTGGAAGGGTAGCATCATCTCGAATGGAATCTTGGAACGTGTACCGGGACATATACCCCTCCTTGTCTTCCTCTGAACCAAAAGCCCAAAACGTATTTTTATCCGCTTTATTAACCGGTGTTCCTGTAAGACCGAAAAGGAAAGCATTGGGTAGGGCCGCACGCATTTGTCTCCCCAAATCCCCCTCTTGGGTTCTGTGTGCCTCATCTACCAGGACAATTATGTTTTCCCGAGTATTCATATTGGGTTTTGCATCCCTAAACTTGAAAATCATTGAGACGATAATTTTACGGGTATCCCGTTCAAGCATGGTTTGGAGTTCTTTAATGCTATCCGTGGTTTCTACATTGGCTATATCTGCGGCATTGAAGGTGCCGCTAATTTGGGTATCCAAGTCCGTACGATCCACTAGAATAATTACGGTAGGACTCTTTAGTTCTGGCGTACGTCTTAATTTTTGAGCGGCGAATACCATTAGGAAAGATTTTCCCGAACCTTGAAAGTGCCAGATCAAACCCTTCTTAATACGACCCTCCTTAACACGTTCCACTATTTTATTGGAACCTTCATATTGTTGAAAACGAGGAATAATCTTAATTCTACGCTTCTTCTTATCCGTAGAGAATAAGGAGAAGTTCTGTAAAATATCCAGTAATCGATGCGGGTTCAATAGATCTGAAAGTTCTTTGCCTACCTCGCCTAATCCCAATCTTTTGGCTATGGCATCATCATCGTTTTCCAATCGCCATGGCGCCCAAAATTCCAAAGGACATCGTATGGCTCCGTAATACAATTCCTTTCCTTCCGTAGCGAAAGAAAGTATATTGGGAACGAATAATTGGGGTACGCTGTTTTCATAAATATCATGTATTTCATGAGCACCGTCCAGCCAACTAATGGATGGGCGTATGGGTGTTTTTGCCTCACCAACGACAACCGGTATTCCGTTGATCAACATGACAATGTCCGGAATCTTGGTTTCCCTATGGTGAATACGGTATTGGTTGGTAATGATATAGGTGTTGTTTTTAACATCCTCGAAATCTATGAGCTTAACCGGGACATGACGGTTATTCTCTCCAAAGGGCATTGTTTTTTCACCCGTTAACCATTTAAAGAACTCCTCGTTCGCCTTTACCAATCCTATTTGGTTAACTGCTAATAGTACCGCCCTTACTTTGTAGATAACTTCGTCAGCCAACTCTGGATTGACCGTAATTTCTGGATTCAGGCGGACCAAAGCGGCTTTAAGTTCCGTCTCCACCAAAACTTCATTGATGCCCCTTTTAATTTCCGAGGCCGTTTTGTAGTGCCAATTGGCCCCATAATTGGGTCTGGATTCTTCAACGGCATCCTTGTTTAAATTAACTCCGCTAAGCTGATGAACAATGTAATATTCTACACTGTTGAGTTCGTTAAAGGCCATTAATTATATTTTGAAATCGTTCCTTAATAATTTCCAAGCGTTCATCTGCCTGTTCATAATACAAGCTACCCCTAATTGCCGATATAATTGTACGGTTATCAGTAAGAAGTACCAATTTTTCTGCCAGATACGCTTTTAGCTCTGGGTCCGATGCCAGTACCTGAGCATCAATATCAGTAGTATAATTAAATAAGTACACGATATCTTCCAAATCATGACTAGCATAAACATCTTGGATTCCTCTGTCCATAAAAGCCTCCATTTTGGTGGCTAAAAAGTAGGGTAGTGGTAATACTTTTATGATGATATCCTCTAAATCTCTGGTTATGGCTTTATTGAACCCTTTCTCAAACCAAGGGTTAGAAGGGGCCCATCCAACGGCTTCCGTGGTCATAACATCCACTATTAAATCCTCAAATCTAAACCTGCAGGTAACAGTATCATCCGCATTTTGGGAAAATCCCTTTGCCACTAGGTCCTCCCGCAGTTCCTCCAATTTTGCGAAGGAGGCAATCTGAAAGGTAAGGTCAATGTCTTTGGTCACGCGGATATCTTCGGCGGCAGTATCATCAATGTATAGACTGACCACAGCACCACCAACATACACTACCCGTTCATTGAGGTCACCCAAAGCCAAAGCTACCTTCTTGGTAGCCTCTCTATTTAGTAAAGTATTTTTTAGCATATACGTGCTTCTAAAATTTCCAAAGCCCGATTTTTTTCGCGGGCACGCCCCACACGCACGGCATCCAATAGCGCCAATAACTCATGTAGATTAGGGTCAATAATAACAGCTTTAGGTACCGTGGGATATAAAGGCGTAATGCTTTGGCCTCTATCCCTTCCTTTCGCATACGGCCAAACATATTTTTCATCACTTAAAAATTCCATCGCTAAAGGTTCTGCACTATGTGCGGTTACCGTACCACGTACTATAGCCCCTGGGTGAACAGGGAAAATCACTGGAAGACCAAATTGGATGAAATCAAAAAAGAGCTTGCGTTCAACGTCTTGTCCTTTATTGATCAGTAAACCGGCATAGGTGGATCGTTTTAAAGAACTACTAATTTCTGACTGGCTCATCTCTAGGCTTAATGACAACTCCATCTGTGTATAGCTAGGGTCGTCATACGCAATGAGTTTTGCCAATACCACAATATCTTGTGGTTTCATTTGGTGTAGACTACTTTTTTTCATAAGTATCGTATATCGCGATATGCAATAATAGGATATAACTTACATAAAAACAATTTATTGTGATAAAATATTGCATATCGCGATATGCGATATTATGGGTTTATCCATGGTAGCGAAACCCCCAACTTAAAAATACCTTCATATCTGGGTTCCTCTTCCATATTTTCAAAATTCAGTTCGGGTTCAATCGTATTGTTATTATGTTTATTTGAGTAAATAATCAGGCATTTGACCAATTCATTTTCAGTAACTTTTAAATGGGTACGCACTTTTTTAATGCGAGAATATCCACTTAATTGTCTAACATCCTCTTTGTTGATGGGGGAGGTTGTGTAACGTGGCTTGTACTTGGTGTCAATAACAAGTTTTACATCTTCTGTTCGTAATAGAAAATCCAATTCTTGGTAATTGGCTTTGTATTGGTATAAAACCTGATTTCCAAATTTTTTACGAAGTAAGGTATACACATACAATTCAAACAATAAGGCCATATTGACCCAATAGGGTAGTGTTTTTATTTTTCCTGTCTCAGTAGTGCGAACCACATTGCCGAACTGGTCCAAAATTATACGCGCAATAGTTAAAGCCTCCTTGTAATTTGAAAAAAACGGTGAGGACTTAAAGCTTCTCAAATTACGTAAGTCCTTTGGGACTTTAACTTGTTGAAATGCAGGAAGACAATAGGATACTATAGGAGCTACCAAATCTGAATATTGCTTGAACTTATTCAGGTAAGATTGAACAAAAAGCAGAGCGGCTTTTAATAATTGATTTTCTGGATGGTTCAAACCAAAAACATCATAGCTACATTGCGCTTTTAATGGCTCATTTTTTACCGTATGCTGTTTTATGGTCTGGCTAATTAAAAGCTTTCCTTTTATTCTGGAATGAAGCGAATGGGTTTCGTTGTAATAAGCTTTTCTCAAGCCTTTTTTTACCAATTGCTTTACCAGATGTAAAAATTGAATGGCCAAAATTGGACTCAATACATCTTGAGACTGATTAATCTCTATTGCTTCACTGTTCAATTTAATTTCATAAATAGAACTTAAATATCTACTTGCTTTAGGATCATTAAGGCAGGCCAGTAACATTTTTAAATAAGCGGTCTCATGGTCTTCGGTGTTTAGTTTTGGAGAAATATGTATGGCGCACTTTCTTTTGGTTGACAACCAATCTACACCAATATAGTAGTTAGAACTTATGCCATATTCATTTATGGTATAACATGGTAATTGTGGTCTGTTTCGAAGGTCTACCTCTTGACCCTTAAAATAACACGTGCCACTTAAACCTTCAATTGTTGTATGAAGGTTATCTACGTGTTCAGTAAGTTGTATAAGTTGTAAACTAGGCTTCAATTCTTAGTTTTTCAATTTCATCTAAGGCTTCATGGGATAATACACCATCTGTTACATATTCTTTTAAAATGGGTATAACCTCATTATTGATTTTTAATGGAAGTTCTTCTTCTTTCCCTAAAAAGTAGGAATGACCTATTTGTACATCTTCTCTTTTGTAGTCTGAAGACAAATAATCCTCTGTAAACAAGTTAGCTACAGATCTAAAATGAGATTTAGCAAATTCTGGAACAATGCTGCTATCCGGTAAAACATTTACAAAAGCAAAGCGACGGCGAATGGCATAGTCAATATGGCCTACAGAACGGTCTGCGGTATTCATGGTTCCGATGATATATAAGTTTTCAGGAAGGGTAATTTTATAATCTTCTGCGATTGGGTATAGGGTATTTACAGGTTGATTACGATATTCCAGGGCATAAATTAATTCTCCCAAAACCGCAGGTAGGTTTGCTCGATTTATTTCGTCAATAATAAGGACATATTTTTTGGCATTTTCTTTAATGATTTGAGTTGGAACAGGGTAGGTATCCAGAATCTTATAATATTCCTCCATCAGTTTCCAGAGGTAGGTAGCATGCTGTCTGCTGCTACCACGAACTTCTCTTGATTTTTTAATTTCTTGCCGTGACCTTAAATTGTTTTTGGCAATGGTAATCAGCTCATCAAATGGTATTCTAAAACTGGAGGACCAGGCATCACCGGTGTACCTAAAATATTCATCATCACAATCAAAAATAAATCCGGAGTTGGTTAAAAAATACTTACTGGTTTCACTGGTATCAATTTCTGTCTGCACCTTATCAATCAATGCTTCCAGAGCATTTTGATAACGTTCATCTTGCTTAAGGTCTCCTAAACTTTTCTCGCTACGGTCAAGATTGTCTTTGGCTTTCTTTGCCAATTTTGCCAGAATTTTATTTTTAGTTACATAGTGCACTTTTTCACCTTGTGTTTCTGCCACAATACCTCGTACAAAATCTTCATACGAATAGGCTGGGTGAAACTGTATTAGTTCGCAAAAATCTTTAAATTCTGTTTGCTCCAGCTGCTGTTTGCGTACAAGGGTATCTTTAGAGAGACTGTTTTTAGTAATTAGTTGATAGGCAATTTCTTTGGCAGTAAATGTTTTGCCCGTACCCGGAGGTCCCTGAAGGATAATTTGTTTCTTGTACTCTAAAATCTTAATTAATTCATCCATTTTAGAAGTGGTGTTAATTCTATTGAACCACCTATCTATAAATTTATAAGAAGGGGTGTTTTTATTAGTTAATCTGCCCAAAGTACCTTGGGCCACAGGAAAAGTATCGGTGCCAACATACCAGTCCAGAATCTTGACCTCTCTGTAATTTACATTGATGTATTTTTGCCTTAATTCTTCAGAGGTAAAGCTATCGGATTGAATGCTAACCAGTGCTATAGGCAAAACACCTTCTCGCACAAGTACCACATCACCAACCTCCATGGCATCTTCAACATTGCCCTTAAAATAATCGCATTGCAAATCATCCCATTCCCCAGTGCCAATTACTGGCGTTTTTTCCTTTAATAAATCAACAGAATTTATAACTATTCCATTTCTGTTTTCTGGTTGATTCATTTGTATATGCCAATACGTTGGTTTGTTTTCCTGTGAACCATTTACATTTAAAGTAACGCTGGCTTTTATATAGGGATTAAAATTGAAGCCTGAACCACCATTTTTAGTGTCGTGCATGTAATCATCTCCAGCTGTACTTACAATCTCTAGGTCAATGGCATTTCTATCTGGTCGAATTCTAAATTTTGTTGCAAGGTCCTCAACAAAACCTGGGTTAAGTTGGAGCCAAAAAGCCTCATTTTTTGTTTGGAGTATAATATTAACTACACTTTTAAATTTTTTTAGGTCAATGTTTAACCACCAAAGGCCATTATTTGTGTTTGCCATGGCGTAGCTGGTGTTGCCATTACTCATTTGCGCATTATGATTGGTGTTAAAAAAGTGCATTAGGTCTTTCTTTGACTTCATAATCTAAAACACTTGATTGATTAAACTTTTTTGAAGGGATTTGGCGCTTTCAATACAAGACATATTAGAGTCTATGGCAATATCAATATCCATTAACTTCCTCTCCGAAATTTCAAGTAGTTCTTCTTTTGGTAAAAAGATTGGCATATCCGTTAGCATGCCTTTTGTGACCTTTGGACGTGTACCTCCAGTAATAAAATCGCTGATATCTGAAAAATTGAAATATTCTTTAACTAGATACCTGCTGGAGTTTGTAATTCTTAAAACATGAGCATGGTTGTTTATCCAACTTTCACCATCTACGCTATAAGCAATGGGTAAATTTCGAGAATTTAAATTTTCACCATCTTCTGAAATTAATAGAATTGGTTCATTATGAGTGAATCCTTCAACATAGTCTACTATACCACTAGCTCCGTAATAAGGAGTTGGGCCAAGCACTCTTTTACTTTTAGATATTGGTTTTCTTTTATTGTCTAGATTATCGGAAATGTCTCCAATTCTCAGCTTTACACAATGCTCTTTAGAAAACACTTCCTTCAATTGCGATTTTTTAAGAATTTCTAAAGAATCATTATTGTGAATCAAAGACTCAATGTTGTCATCCATAGCCCAAAGTAATTTGGCCAGTTGGGCTTGTTGGTCTTTGGGTGGGAGGAGGAATTCGTATTCAGCCAAATCACGCCATTTCACCCTTTTAGACATGGTACCGGCAGCATTTGAATTGGCATAGTCCCAAAGTGCGTTTGAGTTCATTAAAAAGGCTATGAAACCTGGAACGACCTTTTCATGGTTTTCTCTTAACACGAAGGCATCTCCTGAACAACATCCATCAAAATCAACTAAAGATGCCCTTCTCAAATATGCATTTCGTCTTGCGAACAAAATGTCACCTGCTTGAAACGCCTTTGCAGAGGAAGCTAAATTTTCAGTTGTTTCCCAAGACTTAATTTTAATGTCTCCCGAAACAAAGTTTCCAAGTCCAACAAACCTGTCATATTCAGACTCTCCTGGATTATCAACTCGTTTAGAGATGTCTTTTGCTAAATCCCCAAGTTTAGTTAATACCCAACTTGATTTATCCAAATTCAAAACCTTAGTCTCCATTAATACACTATCCATTTGCTAAGGTTTTTAAAAGTTCATTCATAGAGTTCTTCAGATCTTTACTGCTTTGTTCCCAATCATTCAGTAAAACATCAAAATCCTCCTCTTCAACTGCATCTTGCTTAACGAATAGCTGAACACTAAGTCTGGCGTTAATATCTTTTAAAATATCCTCAATATCAACTACCGCAGTAAAAGTATCTTCATCATCAAAAGCTAAATATGCATTGTGAATTCGCTCAATATGCTTTGGATCTAGATAACTCATTGTCTTCTCGTTTCTCACTTCATTAACAGCTTGAATGAAAAGAACTTTATTTATTCTCTCGGGAGCCTTATTGTTATTGGTAATCAGTAAACATGAAGTCATGGAAGAATTGTAGAATAGATTAGGTCCAAGACTTATTACACACTCCACCAAATCATCTTCAATCATCTTTCTACGCATTTCAGCTTCAGAATCTCTAAAGAGAACGCCATGCGGCCAAAGCGAAATAGATCGTCCGTTATCGGCATTTAAGCTCTTTTGAATATGTTGCTGAAAAGCATAATCTGCACAACCTTGTGGCGGTGTACCCCAAAGGTTACGACCATAGGGGTCGTTTTCAAAACTGCTACGGTCCCACGCTTTTATGCTGTAGGGCGGGTTGGCCAGTATTACATTAAAAGTTTTTAAGGCATCATTATGTAAAAAGGCAGGGTTGGCCAAGGTATCGCCACGTACAATGCTAAATTCTTCTATGCCGTGCATGAACATATTCATACGGGCAATTGCTGAGGTAATCAAATTAATTTCTTGACCATATAATTTTAGGGTGCGGTATTCCTTGCCTTCGTCCTTTAGATGCAAAGCACAATTCAATAAGAGTCCGCCACTACCACAGGTAGGGTCATAAACACTTTCGCCCGGTTGTGGGTCCATAATTTTGGTCATGAGCTTTACCACGGTGCGGTTGGTGTAGAACTCGGCTGCGGTATGACCACTGTCATCTGCAAATTCCTTAATGAGGTATTCATAGGCATTGCCCAGTTTATCATCTGGGATGTTGCTTAGACTCAATTTATGTTGGGAGTAATGTTCTATGAGATTGGTAAGGGTTTCATCGCTTAGTCGGTTTTTGTTCGTCCAACTGGCATCCCCAAAAATACCGTAGAGGGTATCCGGGTTGGCTTTTTCAATCGCCCGCATGGCCTCTTGCAAGGACATGCCCACATTCACGGTGGTTTCCCGTACATCGTTCCAATGCGCACCTTCAGGCACTAAAAAATGGTGGTGTTCCGCAAAGGCTGCATACTCCAAGTCACCATCACTTTCTTCTAGCGCCTTTTCAAACTCTTCATCATAGACATCACAGATGCGTTTGAAGAACAATAAAGGGAAGATATATTGTTTGTAATCTCCGGCATCTATGGTACCGCGCAGTTGTGTAGCGGCACCCCAAAGGTATTTTTCAAGTTCTTTTTGGGTCATTATTTTTGGTTGTTAATCCAGTTTTCAATTCTATTGATGCAGGCATCCATATTATCCCTTAACTCATACACCCAGAATCGTTGTACATCCCACCCCAATTCTATTAAGCGGTTATTTCTTATTTTATCCCGACGTAGTAATTCCCCGTCCCAGGCTCTATGATACGTTTCGCCATCTACTTCTATATCTAGTTTGGCATCTCCTATGAGTAGCGCCAAATCCAAACTGTATTTGTCTACCTTATATTGTGGTATGGTTTTAATGCCCTTTTGGTATAGTTTTTCGTAAAAGAATTTTTCCCAATCCGAGACTATATCATCACTTGAGACTTCAGGAAATCGTGGGCCAAAATCGGTAAGTGTATTTGAATGTTCTAATTCTCTTTTTTCCTGTAACATTTTAACATGATCTGCAAATTGTGAAAAATGGACAATTGCCGATCGGTAACAACTTTTTTGATCCCCCACAACAATTAGTGATGCCCTTGCCCTTGTCAAGGCTACATTAAATAGATTCCCATTTCTAGCTAAAAACCCGGCGCTGCCTTCAGACATACCATGAGAAACTACTGCTGAAAAAATCATGATATCCCTTTCATCGCCTTGAAATTTATGAACTGTGTCTACAATAAAATCTTTGTTCATAAGTGCTTCAACCAAACTATTGTTGGCAAAAATCATATCCCTAATTCTATTTGCTTGAGCTCTAAAGGGCGTAACCACCCCAATGGTGCCCTTATAGCCCGTAGCCACAATTCTTTCTATCTCTTCTACGACCTTAGTAGCTTCGATAATATTTAGTGAACCTCCACCAATTGGACTGGTAACCTTTCCTTTGATATCTATCCATCTTATAGCAGCTTCGCCATCAATACCGTTTAACCGATCATAATTAGTTGCTACACGTAAGGAATTATTATAAAAGTATTTGTTTGAGTAACTAATAATATCCGCATGTGATCTATGATGGTCTTTTAACTGTACAATGTCTTCCTTGTCACATAAGGATGCTGCTAGTCTAAATAAAGAGGAAGAGGCATAGCTCCATACCAGAAAATTTTCAGTGAGATTATATTTATTCAAAAGTTGGTTGTCTTCCCTTTCATTTATGGAACTGATATGGGTAAGTTGTTTGTCATCGCCAATAATTACGGCTCGTTTTCCTCTATACAATAATGGTAAGGCCGATGCAATATCACATTGGCTAGCTTCATCTATGATGACAAGGTCAAAAAAGCAAGGTTCAAAAGGCACTTTAGATCTTACCGATAATGAGGTTACCGCCCAACAACTTAAAATGTTTGTAATTTTCGGTAGCAGCTTATAATACTGGGACCAAACTCCGCTACCTGCACTTTTATTTTCTTCATCGGATTTTACTATTAAATCCAAAACGGTAATATAATCACCTATCACCTTTCGTTCTTCTCTATCTAATCTATCCGGCAGAATTTCTAGCCAAAGCTGCCAAAATCGATTGGAATTTTCACTAATCGCTTCTCGTAATTTGGCTTCTTCCTTGGATAGTTGAAAGAGAGGTGTGGAAGATGAAAGCGTATTTAAAAGAGATTTATATCCAAATAAAACTAAAAGTAAGTTAAACTTGGAATGGTAATTGTTATGGGCACTTTCTAGTTCTTGAAAAAGCGAATCACTTTTTAAGGATTCAGGAAATTGGACGTTCAAAAATTGAAAATCCTGTTTACAGGAATGTAGTCTTTGCTGTGCATTAACGTGTCTCTTAGATTTTCCCAAAGACCAGAATAATTTATCAAAAAAAGAGGCATTCCCTTTGTTATTTTCACTTAAAAGGTCCTTAAGTATGCCCAGGGTTTGTTCCAGTTCTGATTTATAAGCTTCAGTAACATTCAGGAGCTTATTAAAGGTTTCTTCGCCCAGTTCATTTCTAAGGGTTTCTATTTGTTGTTCTTTAGAATCAACTTTATTTCTTAACTCAACAATTTTTTCCTGTCTACGATATAGTTCTGAAATTTTAGAAGACAAATTATCGTGAATGTTTTCGGCTTCTTCATATTTAGCATGTAGTGAACTCGAAACTTTAGAGGAAAGAATTCCAGTGAGATATTTAGAAAGTTCGCTTTGGCGCTGATTATTACCTAAGCGTAGCATAACCGGGTGATTACTTAATCCATTAACTCTTTCAAGAACAACATCTACGGCCTTATTATTTTTGGATGCAAAAAGAACTTTTTGTCCATCCTTAACTGCATTAACTATTAGATTGGAAACGACCTGGGATTTACCTGTGCCAGGAGGGCCAGTTACAACAGTAATATCACTTTGGAGCCCTCTTAAAATAGCTTCTCTCTGCTCTTCATTCATTGGCAAAGGTTCAATAAGAACCTTTTCCTCAATGGAACTTGTTTGTGTTTTATGAGATATTAACTTCCCTAAAATGGAAGGAAGATAATTGGACTGACTTTTAGAAGTTAAATCTTTGAGTTCTTTTTCTAAACCAATTGTGTATTTTGATTTTTCCGTTACAAAAACAGCACAAGTATTATAAATACCGTCTTTTGTCAAATTAGCTAAATCTAAATCACTTAAATTGTCCGGGTCAATCTCTTCTTTCCAATTCCAATTTTCCTTTATAGCATTAAGTCTTAAAATAATCTCATGAATTTCCGGAAATTCAGTGTTATTAATTCCAAGTTCCTCATTTAAGGATATTACCTCTTTTAGGTTCTCATTTCCATCCAGACCCTCTAAATATTTAATTGCCTCAACATTCAAATATGCCGCTTCTTCCAGAGGAGTTATAGAAAGTGATTTAAATTTGATTTCATCGAGTTTTTGAATTAAGATTGGTTTTACCTTGTAATACGTATTCCCATTTTTACTCGTGTGCTCAGATAACAACAAAGGATAACCGATACAAACCGTGAGCCCATTTCTTTCTTTATTTAGTTTGTTAATAATAGAAGAAATATCGTCGTAGTCAACTTGAGTTGGTTGTTCATTTGTGGGAATGACATTTAATTGGAAATATGCTTTACCATACTTACCTGATGCCCATTCATCTATACCATTATCATAGTCTTTCGAGAGACATTCCAGATAATAACTAGAAAGTTTGGCAAGGGCGTGATTTTGAACCTCCTTATCTGCTAAAGTATTATCCTGAGAATAAGATATTGGCCTTATAGACCATTGATACTGGTTGTTTTGAATTACCCTTTCCTTTAGTACTCCATAAAGTAAAGAATTAACCTCCTTTGTGGTGCATTTAAGCTGGTTGGCTATCTCTTTCGCTTTTAAAGCCTTTCCTAAATTTAGTATTTCGATTATTTTATCCTCCAAGTCCCTAATCCATAAAGTTTTTCAAAATATGTCTAAACTTATCCTCCGCCTCTAAGCTTTGATTCCAAGCTTGTTTTAAATTGGCCAAAGCTTCTTCCACAGAAGGTAAATCATCCTCAATGATTTTTTCTACATAAAGAGGAATGTTCAGATTGTAATCGTTCTCTTTTAAATCTTCAATGGAAGCAACTTTAACAAAGTTTTCGACGTCCGTAAAACCAGTATACCATTTAAATATTTGTGTGATATGTTGGGGTTCTAAATAGTTCTGTGCCCTTCCCACACGAACTTGCTCAGAGGCATCGATAAATAATACTTTATCCTTCTTGTCCGCATGTTTGTTCTGCTTAAATACCATGACACAAGCGGCAAGCTGGGTGCCATAAAAAATATTGGGTCCCAGGCCAATAACGGCCTCTAACAGATCTCGCTCCAACAGGGCCTTTCTAATTGTACCTTCGGCCCCTTTTCTAAACAAGGCGCCATGGGGTAATACGACGGTCATACGGCCTGTACTGTTCATGGATTTGATCATGTGCTGTACCCATGCCATGTCTCCATTTCCTTTTGGAGGCACTCCCGCGATATTTCTACCATAGGGGTCGTTGGCCCAATTTTCGGCACCCCATTCTTTTAATGAGAATGGTGGGTTGGCAATAACACAATCAAAAGTTTTTAGGCCATCTGCCTCAAAAAATGCCGGATTGCGTAAGGTATCCCCACGTACTATATAAAAATCCTCAATACCATGCAGGAACATGTTCATTCTGGCAATGGAGCTTGATGTTAAGTTCTTTTCTTGGCCGTACAATTTAAGGGTACGGTAGTCCTCTTGGTTATCTCTTAAATGGTCTACACATTCCAATAGCATACCCCCGGTACCACAGGCGGGATCATAAATGGTCTCCCCTTCGTGTGGGTCCAGAATTAAACCTAATAAATGCACTACGGAACGAGGCGTATAAAATTCCCCGGCTTTTTTATTGGTTAGGTCGGCAAAATGCTTGATTAAATATTCATAGGAGTTGCCCAATAAATCGGCGTCCACATTACTGTTGCATAAATCATATTGAGAGAAGTGCTCCACAAGGTCGATCAATAAACGGTCGGACAGCTTGTTCTTGTTGCTCCATTGGGCATCACCAAATATTCCATATAAATATTCTTGGTTGGCCTGTTCTATACCTCGTAGGGCCTTTTCTATAGCAAGGCCGACATTGGTGGTCGTCTCCCGTACATCATTCCAATGGCATTGTTCAGGAATTATAAACCTGTGAAATTCAGGAAGATTGGCATAGTCTTCATCTCCTTCCGATTCTTCGAAAGCTATTTTATATTCTTCATCATAAACATCAGAAATTCGTTTGAAAAAGAGCAACGGAAAAATATACACTTTAAAATCTGATGCGTCAACTGGACCTTTTAAAATCCAAGCAGCTTTGGAGAGATATTGCTCTAGTTGAGATAAGGTGAGTTTATTTTTGGTCATTGATTTTTATTGGTAATGTAGTTGCGTAAATATACCGATTCCCCAAATGAAAGCATAAACTTACTTGTTAAGACAAAGAACCAATTTGATTATTAGATTGCCTTCACATAACGTGATAGTTTTACACCCTTATTTATTTCTACAGCGTAGGATACAGGAATATTCGCAGCTTTGGCTATTTCATATTTTGAAAATTTACCCTTTTTAATTTCGTTGGCATATTTTACCCCGAATAAATGTATCATAGCCACCATTTCACCTTTTGGGGCTTCTGAATACATCTTATTTAATTTTTGACCTAGTTCTTTAATCTCCATTATTATTGATTTTTTGTTCGTTCCTAAATATTGAAATGAGTAATCCTATGCCAACAATCACATCTACGATATTCCAAATAGTTCTGCCTAATGCTATTTTGAACAATGGTTGAAACAAGATGGCCAAGGCCACATAGATAAATGCAGCTTTTTCATTACCCTTTTGATAGGTTTGGTAAGCTAAATATACAAAGCCAATAAGGGCTAAAAACCGTACAATTTCGTAATAGCCATAGGGTAAGGGAAACAAGCAAAGTAAAAAGAGGAGGGCTAGAATTATTTTTAGAACTTTTTCCATATGAATCTTAATTATCAGATTTCTCCAATTCACACAAACTGCGTCCTTCTCTTTCTGCGACAGGTATATTCATCATATATATAGTGCTAGTGCAGTTCTCAAGCGCTATACACTTTTGACTTAAATGATAATTTTTGCCATCATCTTCCTTACAAACGAATATATCACCTTCGTAGAATTCAATACTCGACATAACTTGTGGTATTTTAATCAACTTTTCTCTTGTAATTGTCGTTTGTGAATTAATAGTATCAAGGGTCGTATTCGTGCTATTTAATTGTTCCGTTGTAGGTTCACTTTTATTTGCCTGATACTTTTCAGTTGATAAATTCGCTTGTTTTGTGCTTTCATCATCATTTACATTTGATATTGGTAGTTCAGTTAAAGTTTCAGATTTACTATCCGAATTAGAGATTGAGGTCGGGCTCACTTCCATAGTATGAGCCTTTGAATTAGTAATAGCATTATTGAACATCGTATCCGTGTGCAGGTTTGCAACATTATTAACTGTGGGCCCTCTTTTACTTGCGAGGATTTCACCATTTTCATTGTAAAGAGTAATTGTTTGTTTTAGTTGACCTTCTGAAGAATCTACTGAATTCTCATTCCCATATTCTATTTCCTTACCCAAAGTGTCAAGGTTAACAGGAAAATTTGTATCATCTATATCAGTGTTCGAAATTCGTTCATTTTCTGATCTGTTGGTTTGGTTTATTGGATCTGCATTCAATATTTTAGGATGGTCTCTTCCCGAACTAGAAGTTTTTAGAGGTTTACTGTTCAACTGATAATTGTTCCAGGGTTCTTTAAATATTCTCAGCAATAAACCTAAAATCAATATTCCCAGAACAGCATAAATTATTTGCCTCCAAGGATAAGGTAATGGTGAGAAGAGACCGGCAAGGGCACCTGTAACGTATAGTAAAACAAAGAGGATTCCAATTAGTATACCAGGTAATCCAATCGAGAATAAGAAAAATAGACCTAAAAGTATTGCTAGTGCCCCTAGACAACCAAGCCCAGAAGTTTGAAGTTCGTACCAAAGTTTTGACCTGTTTTCCTTGTTAAAAGTTTTATATATACTATTCCATATAGAATCTTTATTAGGGTCTTGATTTATTGGGGGTGGATCAATTTCTTCATCTTCATCTTCATATCTTATGGGAGTGAATTCTTTGCAATGACATTCTTCCTTTATCTGATTACAATTGTTGCAAGTTTCCACTTGCATTTCATCATATTTGGTTTGGGTTTCTGAAATATAACCGCTGACTAAACATGTGATAGTTCCAAAGGTTTTGTTACCATCCTTTACAACATCAAATATCTGTACTGCTTCTAACTTGGGACCTCTAATGGCTAATTGAACACTGTCAAAATTCCCTATGGGGTCATTCAGCTTTACAATAACATTTTCAAAACTTTTTTGAGTTAGTTGAGTTTCAGAAATAATAGCATCATAAACTGTTTCATTGATAATTTCTGGGTGCTCTCTATCATTTTTAAAGTTGTCAATTTCGCCTTCATAAATATGTATATTGTACAATTCGGATTTAGATAATGGTACCTCAAAGTTTTGTACACCATAGTATTTGCCTATAAAGACACCCTGCACATAGGTTCTCTGATCTACACTGCGCGGAAATGTTAGTGTTTTATAACCCATTTAAATACTTCAAATAATCCGCCTCACTTCCAGTTTTGAGATTTGTTGATTTTACTAAAAGGTTAAAAGGTGGGTCTTCATATCTTTCTTCCAATTCAATTTCTTTTCCAATTTTTTTTTGGAATAGCATAGAATAAATTTCCTTGGTTGCCGTATATTCTTCCACTATGATTTTATGGTTAACTTCTTCTCTAAGCCTTACATATTCACATGAACTAGGAACAGATTGTTTAATAATTATAGGTAGAAAAAATACAATAAGAAAGAAGAAGGTTATTAACCAAACCCATGGATATTTACTGTTTAAAAGAATGATCCCTTTAACAAGATGGGGTGATTGATCTATTTTTTTTTCAGTGATTTCTAACTCACTATTTTTATCATCAATCAATTTTTGAATTTTAGCTTCTAAAAGTTGAATTTTAGCTAAACCATTCTGAATTCTGCCACTAGTAAATTGTTCCTTAATCTTGTCTAGATTCTCTTGGTTCGAAGAAATTTGAGCATCAAAAAGAGTCATAATTTTTCCCTTAGCCTTTTTAATTTCCTTTACTTTTAGTGAAGCTATTTCTCTATTTAATGTCCTTTTAAGCATTACCGTTTCCAATGGTTTGATGACCGTTAAGGCAAGAAGGAGAACAATAAAAATTCTAAATAAAATTGAAATTGAATAACCAGTTCCCACTTTATTAGAATTGCCGGAAATTGTGATTAAGTTAAGACGGTATATGTTGAAAATTATCAAACTGAATAGTATGCCTAAAATCCAGGATAAGTTTGGGATATTGAATATCTGGGCAAAAACATGTTGATAGGAAATCAACGCAATTATGAAAAGTAGAATTATCAAAATACCACTAAAAGCGAAGCGTAGTTGATATTTTGAATTTGAGTTTACAAGTAGAAAACGATCTTCACCTGCTAACTTCCAGAAATGATAGTATGTTCTCTTAGTTGGCACTTAATATTCAGAAATGTAGTTTTCTATATTTTTATCAATGTTCATTTTTTCTTTCTCTTTCCAACGCTCTATAATATAATTGCTCAATTCGGTTTGGGCTTTCATTAAAGCAATTTTCTCATCGATTTTCTTTTCCGCTAAATGACTAATAATTAAATCTCTTTCATGGCCTTCTTTGTCTTTGTAATAATCATATTTTATTTGAATCCCATTTTCAGCTTTTAACAATTCCTGTATGTTATCACCCATGAAATCATATGGGCTTTTAATGAGCATCATTTTGAAGAAAATAGGGGTAAGCTCTATAACAACGAAAAGTAGTGTTATAAAAAAGGTAATCCACGTACCAGCTATTTCATGTGCTAATTTTATTCTCTCCAATAACCCATCCAACCCACTGGCAACTTTTTCATTTTTAGCTAGCTCTTTATCAAGCTCCTCATTCAGTTTTAATTTTTCATTATTTAACCTTTCTAACTCAGATTGATGCTTGCTATCATATTGATTAAGCTTAATTTCTAAGTTGTCTAATTGTTCCTTCAGTGCTTTTGAGAGAGGTCCATTTCCTGCTGTTCCATATTTTCCTTGCAATTGCATAGTATATTCTTGTTCCGCCTTTTTGATTCTTTCTATCAAATCATTTCTATCTGTATCGATTTTGTTGATTTCTTCATTTATAGATTCGAATCGCGAATCATAATTTGCTTTTGTAGCTATTTCATATTCTTTTCGTTTTTTAAGTTGTTCTTGATGAAGTTCTGCATCAATTTCAGATTTAAACATCCTTATTTCCATTGGTTTGGAAATTGTAATTGCAATTACAAGTCCCATAATTATTCTTGGTACTGAATTCACAAATTCACCCCATGTAATGGCTTCGGTTCCATCGCCTTTTCCAGTTGCAGCTACAATGAATCTGTCAATATTAAAAATGATGAGTCCCCATATGATTCCAAAAATACTTGCCATGATTGCTGTTTGGGTATGGGTTCCACCATCCAAAGCAGATCCTTTGGGTTCAAATATGGTGTATATAGCGTAACCTCCAGCTAAAGCTGCCATGAAGCCCGTGGCAACAACAATACCTCCTAGACAAGCGTATTTTACTTGATCTGAATAAGTACTCTTTTTCAAAATATACCCATCTGCACCTGCGGCTTTCCATAACATGCGCATTATAATTCCAGGTTTGGGACTTGTGTAAAATTCTCTTTTCATAATTAACTAGTTGGCTTGGTTTGTATTGGGATTCAATATCAACCCTATATTTTCTAATTCTTTTTTAGAAGTCGTTTGCGCGATATTTTGAAAAATGTCAGATATATAGTCTGTTGAGTTTAAATGTATACTCTGCCTTTTACAGCTGATAGGCTCTTTGGGATACTTTAGAGATATGCCAAAAGGGGTTATATTCTTAAGGAGTTGGTCTTCTTTTCTCTTTATAAAAGGGTTTTTGGATTTTAGATTAATTTTTAAAATGTTTTTTTTAGCTAGAGATTTAACCTTTATACAAGTAAAAAGGGTTGTCCTCCTGTTCGTGCCATAAGCTTTTAACTGGAATTTTGTTTTTTCTTTATTTACTAGAAATAGTAATTGATCGGAGTTAAAATAGATTTTAGATGATTCACATATGGTTATAAAAATTGCATTTTCAACGTCCCATCTCAACTGATTTATAGTCCCTGCAATAGAATAATTAGAATCAACATTAAATGAATTACAAATCAGTTTCTCACCATGGAAATAAAGCTTAAAATACCTCAATAGGATTTTAAATGAATTAAGGATTAAATTAAAAACCAATTTTAGATTGCGTCGTGAGGTATATTTTTCGATCATCTAATATTATTTAATAAACCGCAACAAATTATCCTTCTTATAAACTCAAAGGAAAATTAGGAGAACTAATGATTTCATTATTACGGGTACCCGTAAACACCAGTATGAATATTGGTGATTTTCGGCGAAAAATACAGGGCTTATTATACAGCCTTTTTCTTTAAATTCCCTATAGTTACTTTTATTTAAAATCCAATCCTAGGAGTACTTAAACATAGTTTTTGGAACATCTAAGGAAGTGATTCGAAAGATGGCGTGGTAGAGCAATTTACCTTGCAAGATTACAGCAAAGTAGGCGGTAGCTACCAAATGCTTATAGCCAAGTTACGAGCCAGTTATTATTCTTTATCGTAAAATTCTATGGTGTTCAAAAGTTGTTTTTCAAAGCGATAAATATCATCTATTGATTCAATTTTCTCTCGTGTTTCATTTTTGTCTTGGTCAAATAGGCTTATGTATTTAGCTCCTCCGTTTAAATGAAGTCGGCAAATGGGCTTTCTGTTGTTATCATCTAATAAAATTCCGAAATAGGATTGCGTGTCTCTGTGTACAATCCTCTCTTTTCCAATTTTTCTTCGCAGAATGGCAACCACAATTTGATATCCTTCTATTTCCTCTTCCGTGGTTTCAACTTTACTTTTTGCTTGTTCCTCAATTTGCTCTTCCGCTTGTTGTTTTTCCTGTTCTTTGTTTAATGCAGAATTCAGTCTGTCGTTTACTCTTTCACTAATTATCTGGGTAAAGGCTTTGTTTACAATTTCAGTAAATTCGTCCATCACTTTTGTAGTGAGTCGCCCATTATAAGCGCTGTTTGCAAATAGCCTTACAAAGTCTTGAGAGGGATCCGTAATCTCCTGATCAATTAGGGATTTTATTTCACGAGTGTATTTTAAATTACTTGCATTGTCAACTATTGAAGAAATGTCAAATTTTGATTTATGGAATTTTTCAATTTCCTTGACGGTGTTTTCCTTTAGTTTCGTAATATCAAATTCCAAAAATGGTTTTTCATCCATTTTGTTGGTTTCTTCCAAATCTGTATAAAATCTGTATTGTATTCCGTTGGTTAAAAGTGCGAAGCGAGTTTTTGTCACATGGAAATACCTAAAAAGTTGAGAGTTATGAACATTTAAATTTTGCTTCCAATGTTTGCACTCAACAATTAAAATCGGATTTCCATTTTGAAATATTGCATAATCCACTTTTTCTCCTTTCTTTAGTCCTAAGTCGGCTGTAAATTCCGGTACAACTTCTGTAGGATTAAATGTGTCGTAACCTAAAATATTAATGAAAGGAAGCGTGAAAGCGTGTTTTGTCGATTCTTCAGTATCGATTTTGTCTTTTAGTTGATCGACTTTCTCTGCAATTCCTTTTAGTTGGCTGTGTAATTCCATATTTCTCTTCTATATGCTGTTTCGATAATATTATTTGCAACTTGTTTCTATAGACTTTGTATTACTTTAGATACTATTATTAAAGGGGCAAAGTATGAAGTAAGTTTTGAGATGAATAGTATTTTCATATAAGCTATAGTATCAAAAAGGGTTTAACCTGTACTTGTCATCAAATACCAAAAACTCACGCACTTTCAATTGGATTGTTAGGAATTCATATAATTCTTCATTTCCTATTTCTCTTGACATTGATTAAGGTTAACGCTAGTTTTTAGATACCGAAGCAATTTAAACAGAAGTAATGTCCTAAGATTACGGGTACCCGTAACCACCAAAATGAATTTTGGTTATTTTCGATTGAAATTTTAAAATCCATGAAGCGGCTCTTTTCCTTGATTTTCCTAGTGCTGGTCCATTTTGGAATCCATTCCCAAGAATCCATTAATTTGGTTTCTTGGAATATCCGGGATTTTGGAAAGTCTAAGAATAGTGCGGAATTGGAATTGATGGCAGAAACTGTTATACAATGGCTTTTTGTTACCATATAAAATCAATTTCCAAAACTAAAACTCAAAAAAAAACGGAGTAGTCTGTTATTTTCTAATTATAAATTGGTTCACCATATTTATATTCGATATAGTGAATTTCACTGTCATCAGATTCATTGGAGAATATGATTCCTCTAAAATAATCTATTCGATAGTCCGCTTTTGCCCTAAAAATGAGTGATTCAATATTTTTGGACTCAAATTCTTCAGATAGAGCAATCAGATCGGAATCACTTGTTAGATTAATTGGTATTTCTGTTCCATCAGCATCCAATCCAATAAAACTTACATCACGCGCACCATTTCTAATAAGAAAACGTAACTGAATAAGCATTCTATAGTCTACAAATAAATAAACTGGTATAGTTTGGGTTTCATCAGCCGAAAAAACATCATCCTCAGTAAAATAAATAGATCTTTCATCCTTGTCAATTATACCTTTAGGGTTGTTGCCATCTGAAGCAAATTGGGCAGCAGAGGAAAAAGCAAAACCTTCTACATATCTATCTCCAAAAGTATAACGCTCCGTTTTATACTTTTTGTCTTGCGTAATAAAAAGGGTTCCTCCTCCTTTTTTGTTAAAATAGTAATCGGTTTGGGTCATTACAGCGTCCAATACATTGTATCTTCCATCGCTTCTGTAAATTACATTGGAGAAAGATTCTTTGTTTTTGTCAATTGTTTTTTTTCGGGCTATAACCATTCTAAACTCCAATTCGGAATCGGCATCACTGGCCCCAAATTCTCCCAAGATACGGGAATTACTACCTGCAGACCCCAAAGTTAGGTTTACATTGGGATAGTTTTCCTCAATCCATGTATCGTTTATTACTTTGTTTAGAGTGAATCCATTACAGGCATTGTGTGGAGACATTGAACGAACACTTTCAAGCTCAACTAATTTTGCCGATTCTTCTTGACTGGTAAGAGTGTCATCAGTTGTACACATCGCCAACGGCAATGTTGTGAAAACCATAACTAAAAATTTGCAACTAAATTTGACGGATTTCATTCTGTTTGCTTTTAAGAATTAAAGTATTACTTCTCCAATTTTTTTATCCCACCCATCAGGATAAAAATATTCTACTTTTTTTACCTTCACTTCAAGCATACTCAATCTATCATCATAATCTGGTCTTTCGAATGAGTATGTTATAATAGTATTTAAATTCTTTGTTGAAAAGGGCCCAGGATTGCTGTCATTTTCTTCAAAATATTTAAACAACTTTTCCGCTTCCTCTATTGACATATCAAAACCCTGGATTATAGGATGTTTCTCACCTTTATATCTAAAATTTATTGTGCCATGCCAATCCCCTTGAATACCCGCAAAACTGACCAAAACATAATGCCCAACGCCAAACTTGATTTGTTCTGATTTCATATCGTACGTACTTATGTTTGCACCTCTGTAATCTTTGAACTTTAACTCGGTAGGATCAACTTTTTTTGATTCATCATTAGTCATTGTCACTCTTGATTCCCAATTTTTTCTCACCTCCCTTAATTTGAAGGGATTATTCTGATTATCAAAAATACTTCGGTCACCCTCCATAGCATAAATATAATACTCTGATAAATTGATATATGGGCTTGGAACGGAAGCAGAACAACAATTCCCCCCATTCTTATATTCTTCAATAGAACGAGGGTTATCTAGAAATTGACCGTAATCAGTATCGGAACAGAAATTAATTGCCCCCAAAAAAAACATTCTCAAATTTTCTTTCTGAAGTTTTAGTTTGATTGCCTTAATTTCCTTCAGACTTTGGGCCGAGGAGTAATTAATGGATAAAACACTTAAAAATAAGGTAAAGCTTAATTGGTTGATTATTTTTTTTGCTCTCACGTTTATGATTTTGAATTAAACAATAGTTACTTATAATTTCAATTATCAGTTTTAGGCTATTAGTTTGAGCTTTGTTTTTTTATGGACCTCTCCAAGGTAAATTTTCCCGGAGAAATTAAGCCGTGATAATTGTTAACAAAAATAAATTTAGAAATAAAGTAGTTATCAATTATAACTAGGAAGGTAAAGGCTTTTATTTTTTTGCATAAACTGCTAAATATGTTATTGAAGGCGAACCTATTTCCGAGAAATTTTGTTGATAAACGCGTAGAAATCTTACTATAAGGTTCGACCAAATTGGTTTCTTGGGTATTGGTAATTTTTGAATCTCCAAATCCATAGCAGTATGCTTTGCAAAATGTCTTTGAATGATTATAGCATCTTTTTCACTCGTACTTATCTCAAACGAGTTATTTCCGATTTCCATTTTTTCTGTTTTTTCCAATATTGGTTCAATAGTTTTACAACAATTTCGGACGTGCTTAGTTGTTTATTTTAGCAGTGTTCATTCTATTACCTATAATTATATTGTGTAAATTTTTTTTGTTTGGTTAAGCAAATTCTTCTTCTACTTTCACTAACTCAGCTAATTTCAACGCCACATTTTTCATTGGTTCTTCGTTAGTGTCAAGTCCGCTTCTTGAACCTAGTAAAGGGCTCACTTCCCGTAGCTTTTCAAATGTTGTATTATGAACTATAGGAACGAGTAAATCACGGGCTAAAAGTGCAGAAAGTTCCTTATCGGCAATTCCTTCATTTCTTACTCGGTTAATGAAATTTGGTGTTACTAAGACAATACCAACTCTGGAATTAGCGAGGCCTTTATCGATTTCTCGTAGTAAAGAAGAACCCAATAGTACGTCCTTTTCACTAAACCACACTGATACGCCATTTTCTTCTAGTAAGTCGTGTAATTCGTTTGCTGACTCTTTCCGGTCATCCCAAGCGTGACAAAGAAAAATATCTCGAAGGTCAGGAATAATAGCACGTTTTTCAACATTTTCACGAACCGGTGTTAAAGTTCGAATTTCCGCCGAAGTATAATAGACACTTGATGTAGGACTTGACCAACTTGCTTTTTTATTTCTTGTGCTTCTACCACTATAGCTTCCACCTCCATAATTACCTCTATACGATGAGTAAGTTGGTGAATATGGGCTATACCCTCCACGTCCTCCGCAGGCAGGACAATTCGCCCTTCCGCTAGCTGTTCTATGTCCCCGGTTTGGTGCTGTACATCTTGCCATCGTGCTTTTATTTTTTATTGATTTACGAAAGGGATTTATCTAATTCTTCAATACTCATCTTCCCGCTTCTATTTTTTAGGTTATAATTAATTTTACTTACCGAAGCAATTTAAACAGAAGTAATGTCCCTAGATTACGGATACCCGTAAACACCAAAATGAATTTTGGTTATTTTCGATTGAAATTTTAAAACATATGAAGCGGTTCTTTTCCTTGATTTTCCTAGTGCTGGTCCATTTTGGCATCCATTCCCAGGAATCCATACGCCTGGTTTCCTGGAATATTCGGGACTTTGGAAAATCCAAGAATAGTGCAGAATTGGAACAGATTGCCGAGATTGTCCGTGATGCGGATATCCTGGCCATTCAAGAGGTAGTGGCCGGGTATGGGGGTGCCCAGGCCGTGGCCAAATTAGCGGACATTTTAAACCGAAAGGGGGCTCAATGGGACTACGTGATCAGTGATCCCACCAACAGCTCCAAGTACGTGACCGAGCGATATGCCTTTATTTGGAAAACCAGGCATATAAAAATCAAGAATAGAGGGGCGCTGATCAAGGATTTGGTCCATCTTGTGGATAGGGAGCCTTTTTATTTGGACTTCTATGTTGATGGAGAAAAAGTGACCGTCCTAAATTTTCATTCCCGTTCGCACGACAAAAACCCGGAAGCGGAAATTGCGGCTATTTCAGCGTATTTGGCGAAGAACGATTCCTATCACCCCATTATTTTGGCCGGGGATTTTAATGTGGATGAAAAGGAAGCTGTCTTTGATGAAATTAAAGGCCTTGGTTTTAAAGCGGCCATTTCCAATCAGCCCACTACCTTAAAGCATGCCTGCGACGGGCACAACTATTTGAACTACCCCATAGACAATATTTTTTATAGAGGGGTACGAAAAGAAAAGGGTAGCGTCATCGATTTTGTAAAAGTGTGTGAGAATCTGGAGGACTCCAGGAAATTATCAGACCATGTACCTGTCCATCTAAGCTTTCGTTTAGTTGACTAATCCTCCAAGCGACACAAGGTTCTGTTCATCCGCTTGGCTTCGGCTAAAGTAATCTTATAAATTTTTGACGAGCATCTAGAAAGTCCTCGACAATTGGATGCATAATGGTATTTAGTACTAGATGATGTTTTACAAATAAACACATCATTTTCGGTATCTGACTGATTGGTCACTAAGTAAATCAATAGAAAAAAACTAAATGCATGTTTCAACACTTGGTTATTACTTTATTTATAAAGGCTGTGGTCAATTTTCATCAAAGAAAAATTCATGGATTTCAATGATACTATTACGTTTGATCTGTACAAGGTCCGTCGTCTTTTTAAGATAGATTCCTAAACTTCTTTCATTATAGATGAATTTCATATCGTCTGAATAGTCGGTAACCAAATACATGTCCCCGTCTATTTTATAAAAATCCACATCTTGGCCTTTTTTGCCCTTAATTCCTCTATTTAATACTTTGCCGTTGGTCAGCGCGTCACGAATAATAGATTCATTCTCTACTCCCGAGGCTACTTTTGAATAGGCAGTCATCATATTCATCCATTCCTCGTTGTTAATCAGAAACCACTGGACTTTATTGAAATCAATGCCATACTCGTTGATCCATCCATAACTGGTAAAACCAAACAACACCGATTTTTCACCGAGCAGCGGTTCATCATTATAGATATCGAACTCTTGTATTTTAAAGGTAATTACGGAGGTGGTGGACATGTCCTTTAACTTCTTTCCATCAAAGTCCAAAGTCTTAAGGGAGAATTGATTGAACTCCGGATGGTGGGTCAAAAACCATTCCGTTGCCGATAGTTCGGCTTGTTCTTTCATTTGTTCCACTGCGGCAATTCCGGCCCCTATGGCCGCAATGCCAGCCACGGCCCCTGCAATGGCCGCACCATTGTCCTGAGCCTTCATATTTAAGTTGGAAAGAAGTAGAATTGAAAGTAAAAAAAAGGTCAATTTTTTCATATTGGGTATGGTTTTAAAAAAGGCCTTACCTACCAAGTCAGCGTTTCCCCCGAATACTTCATTGGCAAGCAGGCCATGGGTTAGTGTAAAATATATTGGGCGTAAACCTAGAGAGATAAATAAAAACAGCCTTACGGAATCCCGTAAGGCATCAAAAATTTAAAGTTTTGAAACTAAATAAGGCCCAAATCCTTTACAATGGCAATAAGTTGAATGGCATTGTTGGCATTGAAGTCGACCCTAAGTTTGTTCAATCGTTTTTCAATGGAACTTAGGCTTGCGGGGGAAATATTATTCTTTTTGTAATAATCGCTTATTTCTTCTTGCGACATGCCCTTGGACAGATGGCTCAGAAGGGCAATGTCATAATCAGTGATATCCAGATCGGAATGTGTTGAAAGCGCATTATCAACCTCTGGTGAGACATATTTTTTTCCTTTTATGATATCCGTTATGGCACTAGAGAGGTTTTTCAATCCCCTACGGGTCTTGCAAACATATCCGTTGATTTTGTAGCTGTTGAAAAGTTTCTTTACAACCTGTATTTTATCCTCGATGCTGTACACAATAATTTTCATGTCGCGGTCATCTTGTCGTATCCTTTCAATGAGATCGGGACCGTTGGGATATTTTTGGGTACGATAGTCTTCCTTGAACGAAAGATCGGTAATCAAAAGGTCAAAAGGTTTTTTGTCCAAGCGGGCCTTTTGAATGCGCACGTACGCATCGTCGCAATATTGCACTTGTTGTACTTCTTGGATTCCAAGTTCGTTGAGCATGGCAAAGACACCTTTATTGATGTCCTCCATATCTTCCGCTATCAAAACTTTTTTGAACATACCTCCGCTAAACTAAAATGGTAGCCTTAAAGCCATTGCCAGGGCTGGTTTCAAAACTAATCTTTCCGTCCAATGAATGAATACGGTTTTCCGCATTTTGAAGTCCGCTGGTCTTTTTAAGCGTACATCCAATGCCATTATCGCTATATTTTATTTGTAGTTTCTTCTTTTTACCTTCAAAGGAAATTGCAACCGAGGTAGCCTTGCTATGTTTCCTCATGTTGGTCATGAGTTCCTGCAGCACCCTATATATTCCTACCTTTTTTAGGCTGGAATACTTTTCCCAGTGTATCTTGTTCAGATTAACGGTCACCAGACTTACCTTTTGATTTTTATATCCAAGGAGCATATCATTTAGGTCCATACCAAAGTTGGAATCAACATCGATGTCGCCCGTTTCCTTCGAAATATTCCTGGTTTTTAGGTAGATTTTTTCCAGTTTGTCCAAGGTAGCTTCTTTATTTTCCCCATCCAGTTCCAAACTGGCAATAACCTTGTACATATCATTGGCTACTTCGTCATGGACCTTTTTGGAAATTCTGGATTCCGTTTTGTATACTTCCTCCACCTTCATTTTTTTATATCGATATCTGTAAACGAAGAAGGAAGCAAACAGTAACACCGTGGCGATCGATACCAAAGCCTGGTACTGTATCCGTTTTCTTCTTTCAATTTCCCTTAAAAGGTTGGAGGCTTCGGTCTTTTTTTGTTCTTCGGCCAAATTGTATTTGGCATAGGCGTTTTTGTTTTCGGTGATGGTTTTAGCGATTTCCATACTATCCTTCAACTTTTTATATGCAGCTATTTTTGGGTCTGTACTTTGTTGCAGGTAGAGGGAAAGGGCATCCAATGTATAGGTGGTGCTGTTTATATTTTGGGCAACGAAGTAGGCACTGTCGGCATAACTCTTGGAGGTTATATCATTACCCGCATCCTTAAAATAATAAGAAAGGTTTTTGAAACTGGAATAAAGGCCGGTCAAATAGTTTTTGTTTTGCCGTATTTCCTTTGCCTTGATCAGGTTATCCAAGGCTCCGTCATCCTTTAGCTGGGATTGAACCGCTCCAAGATTGTCAAGGGCCAAGGCCCATTGAAGACTATCGTTCAAAATGCGGCTTTTTTCCGCCAAAAAGGCATAGATTTTAGCAGCATCATCATATTTTTCAAGGTCTTTGAAAATATTGGCTTTGTTATTGAGGGGTACAATACTGTCCCTAATAGTGGGTGCAACTCCAAGGGCCTCATTGAAGGCTTTCATGGCTTCGTCAATATTTAATTGGGAACGGTATATCCTGCCCAATTGATTATACAATCCAATTTTTGCGTTTACCAATGTATCAGCAAAGGAGTTGGCCCTTACAAGTTGTAAGGCCTCAACAATGTACGTTTCACTGTCATAAATATTGCCAATCTTAAATTCCCCTATGGCGAGCAATCTTAAATCACTAATGGTATGGGTAGTGTCATTTTGCTTTTTGTGCAGTTCCAATCGCTTCTTATAATATTGAATCCCCAAGGGAAGGTGTTCGGAAGTCTGTGGGGTTAAAATTGCTCTGTAATAATATGAGGAACTATCAATCTCTTTTTGGGCGATGAGACAATTCATCGCCACCATCATAAAGAAGAGGAATGAAATCTTTTTAAATTCCATTCCTCTAATGTATAAATTAATTACTTATCCGGTGGTGGGGGAGGTGGTGGAACATCTTCACCATCACCGCAGCAGGCCTCTACTTGTATTTCCGCCTGGACCATATCCTCAGGGTCGCATGAAAATAACATCCCATTGAGGATAACCGTAAAAATTGTTATATAAATCCGTTTCATTTTGTTTTAATTTTTTGGACATGCCAAGGCCTGTCCGAGTTATTACCCAGTTAAATCTGCGGTCCTGGACCGCTGTGAAAATGAAGGGACGTCTCCCGGTTTTTGAGAAGTAGAAATCTAAATGCGGCAGTGTTGAACCTACTTCTCAATCGGGTCTTGACCGACCGCATATTAGATTTCCGAGCGATTGATTCTCGAGGTTGCCATGGTAGCTAACTATGGCAGCAATCAATCTGAACCAAAGAAATGAAGGATAGGGGGTAAAAGCTTAGACAAACCTTGGACAAGTTTTTGACTTGTTTTGGACATCAATGAAAACAGGCGTTTCCAGAGGAATTTGAAATTATGGAAAGACCAATTATTAATGTAATTTTAGGGATATGAAGGATTCCAAGGTTAAAGAAATTGTCGAAAAGGTCTTTGAAAAGGCCAAAGAGACTTCTGTCCATGACTCAAAAAACGCCCTATGCAATCATGTAGCGGATTCCTGTAACCTTAGTTATAAAACATTAGAGCGATTGTATGGGAAGTACATAGAAAAAAATGGGGAGAACTCTAAACAATCCGAAAATACCGTAGACGAATTATGTAGATATCTAGGGTATATATCCTATTCCGATTATTTGGGGAAAAGGAAAATGGGAGAGGGACTAAAAAGAGGGGGAAGGACATGGAAATTATTGATTGGAGTCAGCTTACTATTGATATTGGTAGCATTGATATACTACCAAATTTTTGACCAGAGGTGTATGACGTGGACGGGAAAGGAGTATGTGAAGGTAGGTTGTTCGTCTTCCCAACAAAATGAGGTGGAACCCTTGGATACGTTTAGGATGGAACGAATGAAAAAGGAAGAAGTAAAACCAAGTACCACATTCTTTAACGAAGAGACGGGAGAGGCACTCTATTGGTATTACAAGTCGGATAATAATACGGTCGAATTTTTTACTTCTCCAGGACTTCATCCCCTTCACAAAAAGACGCTAAAGGCGGTAACACCATATATCATTGAGAAATATGTGCCTAAACATAACTATAATCCCAGCTCGTTTGTTAATTAGCCTATTTCAAAGTCTAAAGATTCATCGGCTATTTGTAACTTTAATTTAAATACATCGAAATAAATATTTTCAGAAGGCAACGGTCATTGTCCTTCTCGTCCTTAAATGAAGATGTATTGAAGTAGCAAGTATTGAATCAAGAATTAGCGTATTTTGAGAATTACCTATTTCCTTGTTTCTTATCCAAACTATGAAGGATTTTGTGAATGGGTGACCGTATAGGCCTTCAATCCAGATTTTGGATGTTATTATCTATTACGAGTAGATTGACTTAAATTGCATCCAACGTTTATGGTTTTTAGGCAACACAACTCGTTGCGTTGAAAATGGAAATACAAAGGGAATAAAGTAAACAAATGGAGATGAAACCACGGTTACATGTAAATGTAGGACGTTGATTGACTGATTTTGAAACGTTGATTTGGCGTTGCTATATGTTTTTCTTGTTGAATTACCGTAGTTGTTGGCAACGTTATATGGTTGTTGCATGCGGTTGTGAGATAAGATGAATTAACGAGTATGTAGCTATGTTTAACTAAAATAGGATACCTAGTCTTTACAATTCGATTTGCAATAATCTCATGCTGATAATTGTTGACAGATAATGAGACATTTGCAAATAGGTGATGAATAGTTGACATTCAAGGCCAGTTAACCGTTGCTTTTCAACTCTTTTTTCGGAACAAGGTGTCTATTAGGTATTTCTTCGCTTCCTCATCAGTGGGCATACGCGATTGCCTTGATTTTTTGCCCAGTTTCTTATTTTCCGAATCCAAAGGCTCTTTTTCCTTTTTCGTAGACACATTGAAAAAGCGGTCTTCCTCAAACGAAAAATCCTCATTTAGGTCCAAAAGGGATTGAAGCCCTCCCTGGAACTTTATTATTTCAGTTAATACGGGAACGTTCGCTATTAACTCGGAGGTAAAATACTCTTTTTTACCCATTAGAAAATGTTCCAAACCTTCCTGATGATCTTTAATGGCCCTCGATGCCAAGGTAGTTCTCTTGTCATAGCAGTCTTCCAAAGGGGTGCTGTTCACAATCCTTTTGGTACCCCTGGCCGAATTGTTGAAACCTATCCATTCGACACTTTTCTCTTTTATTGCGTCAGCGATGTACAGATAGTATTGCCTGGCCTCTTTTTTTTTTCTCCTTAGGCCCCATACCAAAGGTAATTTTGTTAAATGGGTGGAGGTAAAGCATACAGTTATCCTCAATGAAATGGGAGTAGTGGTCCTTTAGAAACTCATAATATTCAAGTATTAGTTTCTTATTGGGTTCCAAAACGACTTTAAAATTGTTGTTGGATTCGTTTGACTTGAATAGTTCAGAAAGAGGAACTACACGCTGTTTTTCAAATAGCCTTCTTTTGAGGTAAAGCAGATGCTTTTTTTCTTCATCCAAATTGGAGAGGTCGGTATTTTTAAGACGTCCAAAATACTTCATTCTTTATCTGGTGTTTCTTTATTGTAGAAGGTAGGATCTAAATAGTTGGAATAGTCTTTTGGCAATTCCGCATCGATATCACGCAGATATTTTTCCAGTGCTGTTAGGGTAGTATGTCCGGTTATCAGCATCAATTTACTTTTGACTTCCATAGGGGACATGGTTTTTGACATTTCACGATATATCATTCCAATATTCGTATGCCTGTAGCTGTAAAGGCCATATTCATCTCCCAAATTAAAAATATCCTTGATTTTTTTGAACCGTCGAGAAAAGTAATTCCTTCTATCTACTTCTTTTAAATCCCAAGGTTCACCAAGACCATATGGAGTGAACAAAAATTGGTCAGGTTCCATTTTCGAAAGGTCGGGCATCTTGCTGAATAATATATCCGGGATAATCTTGATTTTTACAGGTTTGTTCTTCGCCCGAATAAATAATTTTTTATCCCGCACATCAATATCTTTAACGCGTAATCTACAGACTTCGATTGGCCTTAACATATTATAGGAGATAAATTGTATAAAGAGTAGGAGTAGTGGGTCATTCTCCTTCATGTAAACTTCCAATTTTTCTAAATGTTCCGTTGTATAGGTCTTGTTTCTTTTAGGCTTTGTTTTGAGAACATTTATTTTTTTAATGAAATTTTCTTCGATGATTTCATTATTTTCCAACGTGGTAAAAAGAGAGCTAAGGTTGGTTCTGCTGTTATTTCGGTTTCTGGATGAACTGGTACTAAGCATAGAATTGAGATACGTTATAACAGTCTTTTTATCGATTTCCCGAATGCCCTTTAGATCTGGTCGCTCAGAGCGTAAGCATTTTTGGAATCTTGTGATATGGTTCTTGTACTTCTCAAAGCCAGAGGCAGCAAGTGTATCTTTTTTATTTTAAGTCCATATTCTAGGGCTTCATGAATCTCCATTCCTTTATCTACAGGTTTTTGTTTCGTTTTTCGAGGGTTCTGGGGTAAACTAGGTTTTACCTGTTTAGTCTCTACCTTTTCCCTTTTTATTTTGGAATGTTTCTTTTTTTGATGGGATTCTCCTTCTAATTTTTGAACGAGCTCAGAATTATCCTCGTACGGATTGAAACCCATCGCAAGCAATTGGTGCAGGTTGTTCCGAAGAATTGCGAGAAATTGATAACGTTCCTTCTTCGTAGCAAAATTATTGGCACCTCCTTTAATTTGTGCCTGCCGCACCATCTTACCTGTTTCAGGGCTTCTAAAGGAATAATACACGTACCATCGTTTATCTAATGCCGCCTTTTGTTCCTTTCTTGACAAGGTGGACCACTTGGAGATATCTACTCCACCTGTATAGATTTTGACTCAGAAAAAGAGACTTACGTGAAAAACGTATGCCTTTTCGTATTCCTTTTGTAAAATTAGGAAAATCATGGACATAAAAAAACGGTTTGTAAACACACAAACCGTTGATTTATAAAGGTTTTCACCTTGTAGCGAGAGAGGGACTTGAACCCTCGGCCTCCGGGTTATGAATCCGACGCTCTAACCAGCTGAGCTACCTCGCCATGGTAATTTTTGCGGCTGCAAATATAGAGTTTAATTTTTTGTTCATCAACATATGAGGTCTAAAAAATATTAAGCATCTTTTATTTTTTAATCATATAGAAATATATATATTGGGCGCATAAAGACGATCGAATGAGCGAAAAAATTAAATTTGAAATAGAGTACGTTATACAATCCTCCCCCCAATTACTTTATCAATACTTGGTAACACCCTCCGGCCTTTCCGAATGGTTTGCCGATAATGTAAATTCACGGGGTGAGAAATATATTTTTATTTGGGACGGTGCAGAGGAAGAAGCAAAATTACTGAAAAGAAAATCCGATGAATTTGTACGCTTTTCTTGGGCCGAAGGTGATGAAGGAACCTATTTTGAGATGAAGATTATTGTCGATGAGATTACCAAGGATGTATCGCTATTCATAACCGATTTTGCCGAAGAGGACGAAGTGGACGAGGCAAAGATGTTATGGGAGAACCAAGTATCCGATTTAAAACAGGTGCTAGGATCAAAATAGAATTTCTTTATGAAACCGTATCTTTGGGCCTTTAAAGTAAAGGCCTTTTTTTATGGTAAATTTTAATGGGGAATTAGTTGGAAACGAACAAGGTTTTTTTAATCACCAAAACCGCGGTTTCAAGTATGGGGATGCTCTTTTTGAGACCATAAGGGAAGTTAACGGCCATATTTATTTTTTGGAGGAGCATTACCTTAGACTTATGGCTTCTATGCGTATTTTACGCATGGAAATCCCCATGAATTTTACCTTGGAATTTTTTGAGGAGGAAATTCACAAGACCATAAGTCCCAATGAAACCTCACCTGCCCATAGGATTCGTTTTGCCGTTTACAGGAATGATGGGGGTTTATATACTCCACAGACTAATGATATTTCCTATGTGATCGAAGTAAGTAGTTTAGATGCGCCTTTCTATGTTCTGAATGAAGCTGTTTATGAAGTAGAACTCTTTAAGGATTTTTATTTGAATACCGACATGTTGTCAAACCTAAAGACGAACAATAAAATAATTCACGTAGTGGCGGGCATTTATGCAAAGGAAAACGATTATCAGAATTGTTTGTTGCTCAATAATGATAAGTCCGTCGTGGAAGCCATAAACGGGAATATCTTCGTAGTAATTGGAAATTTAGTCAAGACGCCCCCCTTGAAGGATGGGTGCTTGGACGGAATCATTCGAAAAAAAATACTTACCATGTTGAAGGATGATGAAGTTTTGGAAATCGTAGAGGAGAGTATATCGCCCTTTGAACTTCAAAAGGTAGATGAGCTTTTTATCACCAATACTATCCAAGGAATCGTTCCGGTTACCAACTATCGCAAAAAGGAGTATACATCGGCGATGGCCAAAAGGCTCGTTGGAAGATTGAATGCCCTTGCCCGATTGGCCGTTTAATCCGCATTATCCAAAAACAGGTACATCTTAGCTTTTATTGAAACAACTGGTCATTTATAGTAAAATAGGTTAGCCTTTAAGTATTTCGTTATCAATACCATGTCAAATAAAAATGGCTGCCGATTTACTGATTCATTTGCCTGATGCCTTCATCGCACAAATTTCAATGAAACCAAGGTATTGATAAACTTTACTGCTTCTACACGAAAAATGTAATGGGAGTAAGCTTTTGCTCATTTGGTAACCGCAACGTGTATATTAAATATGTTTAGAGTTATCAGGGGAATACCTTTTACAGAACATCATTTAATTACTTTGTACCTGTAATTCCATATTCAATTTTTGGTAGTTGATCTTCGCTAACTGCTAACTGCTAACTGTAATTGGAGTCCCTCAATTAAGACTAGGGTTTTCCGGTGCATTGGACCATAATAGATAGTCTCCACCTAGTTCCAGCATTTTTTCCTTCCAAAAAGCTCCAGAGGGTTTTTGTATAATCTGACTCCGATATTCATTCTTGACAACTATCCAAGACTTGGATGATAGCTCCTTGTCCAGTTGGAGAGAAGACCAACCGGAGTAGCCCAGAAAGAACCTTATATCGTCTTCGGAAATAATGTGGTTATTGATAAGATCTACGGTCTTATCAAAATCACCGCCCCAATAGATACCGTCCGAAATTTCAACGCTATTATCGATTAGATGGGGTACTTTATGAATAAAGTATAGATTGTCCTGCTCAACGGGTCCGCCATTGTATACTTGAAAGGGTTTGGAGATTTCGGTAACAAGATCACTTATTTGATATTCCAAAGGTTTATTGAGTATAAATCCTACGGACCCCTCTTCATTGTGCTCCGCAATAAGAACTACAGATCTATTGAAGGAAACGTCACCTGTTAGAGACGGCTCAGCAATTAACAACTTACCCTTGTTTGGCTTTAAATGCACCATATTTAAACACCTGAATAATCCTAAAGTAAGACATTTCACATTAATTTTCCAAACTGGGAATAAAAAAAGGCACTTAATAAGTGCCTTTTCATATGATAATCTTGCAATTATTTAGTTAACTGCATCGCTTAGGTCAGAACCTGCCTTAAACTTAACAACGTTTTTAGCTGCGATTTGGATAGTTTTACCAGTAGATGGATTTCTACCTTCTCTTGCATTTCTTTTAGATACGGACCAAGACCCGAAACCAACTAGAGAAACTCTATTGCCCTTTTTTAGAGCACCTTCAACATTTCCTAAGAAAGACTCCAATGACTTTTTAGCCGCTGCTTTAGTGATGCCCGCGTCTGCTGCCATTGCATCAATCAATTCTGTTTTGTTCATAATCTGATTAAATTAATTGTTGTTAAATAATTTTAAACCTATAACAAATTTATATGGATTTACGACCAACACAAGTAAAATGGGGGCAAATCCCTTATTTTGTTGATAACTCAAGAGGTTTGTTGATAAAGTAAGGCTTTTTTTACGTCTTCGGCTATCCCAATAATGACGGGGCTTCAGCCAATTTTGGCATTTTTTGATAGATTAAGGCCATTCAACAGATCTGATACCGTCATTTTTCGTTTCCCCTGAAGTTGTACTTCCCATAATTTCAGGAACCCATTTTTAACTGCAACTTTTAGCTCTTTTTTGTCGAACAGTAAGCTCCCAAAATCCAAGGAATGGTCTGTTTTTTCCTTGGTAGCCTTATAGATTTTAATATCCAGTTGTTCCCCATCATTTGTTAGGGTGCTCCAAGCGGCGGGGTAGGGGCTCAATCCCCGAATCTTATTATATATTTCATCCATGGGACGGCTCCAGTCGATTTTGCATGTATCCCTTTGGATTTTATGGGCCACTTTCAATTCGGCCGGATTTTCCTGTACCATAGCACCCATATTTCCTTGTGAAATCCTTTCCAAAGTTTCCATAACGGCATCGGCGCCCAATACCATCAAACGGTCATGTAATGAACCAGCGTCCTCGTCCTTGTGAATTTCGGTTTCCTTTTGGAGGATGATAGCCCCTGTGTCTATTTTATCATCGATAAAAAACGTGGTGACTCCCGTTTTTATTTCGCCATTGATAATGGCCCAGTTGATGGGGGCCGCGCCCCTATATTGGGGCAGCAGGGAGGCATGGAGGTTAAAAGTGCCAAATTCCGGCATTTGCCAAACGGCCTTTGGCAACATTCTAAAGGCAACGACCACTTGAAGGTTCGCGTTCAATGCCTTTAATTCTCCCAAAAAATCCTCGCTCTTGAGATTGGTCGGTTGTAAAATGGGCAGGCCCTTGTCCTGGGCGTATTTTTTTACTGCGGACTCGTTTAGTTTTCTTCCCCTTCCAGCAGGTCTGTCAGGGGCCGTAACCACACCTACTACTTTGTAACCGCCTTGAACGATGGCATCCAAAATCCCCACGGCAAAATCTGGGGTTCCCATAAATACTATTCGTAATGCTTGCATTAGATGATTTTATATTCGTTTTTGGAGGTAATCTCCACAATCCCGTCTTCCAAAAGTTCTTGTAATACCAGTAGGAGCAATTCTTGTTGGCACTGAAGCAAAGTTAGCAATGTTCTTGAGGAGGCATCCTGATTTTTCAGTAATCCTATCGCTCTGTTCTTGAGTTCCAGAAGTTGAGTACCCTTAGAAGGAGCTCCTAGACATACGTCGCAGATTCCACAGGAATCGGGGTTCTTTTCCCCAAAATAGGTTAGCAATTGCTTACTTCGGCATACATGGTCCGTTCCAATATAATTAAGCATGGCCGTTACCTGGGCCTGTTTCAATTGGTTCTGTTCGTTGATAGTTTTCGCAAATCGATTTATGGTCTGCTCATCTTCCCTTGGTACCAAAAAGGTAATTTCAAGGTCACTATGGGAAGCATTGTATTCGATTATTTCATCCCGCGCCAAAATTTCGAGGTATTCCAGCACTTTCTTTTCGGGGAAACTTAATTTTTTGGCCAGGGTAAAGGTATTGATGACCGTATGGTTTTCAAAAATTCCGCCATAGGTTCGCAATATCAATTTTGTCAGGTCGTCTAAAAAAGCGTTTCTACCTAAATAGCCTAAAAGCAATTCTTTGGTGCATATAAAGAGTACACTGGACATACGGTTGAAAGATTCAGATAGTGCGATGACGGAGTATCTATCCATAATCTTCAATACATTGTATGTTATCAGAGTATTTAACTGATAGGCATCACAGAATTCATTGAAATGTATTCGAAATGTTTCGTTACTCCCTTCCCCATAGGCGATTTGAAAATAGTTGTTCAGTTTTCTATAGATGTATTTTACCGTGGAGACATCGGGCAATACATCTAAAAATTGTTTTTTGGCAAGTTCTTGGTCGGTTTTATTTGTGATGAGGATTGCAGCGGCCTTTTCCCCATTACGTCCAGCCCTGCCTGCTTCCTGAAAATAATTTTCGATACAGTCCGGAACTTGATAATGAATCACAAGGGAAACATCGGCCTTATCGATACCCATGCCAAAAGCATTGGTGGCTACCATTACCTTTATCTCGTTCTGGAGCCATTTGTCCAATTTGTCCCTTTTGTCCTTTTCGGGAATTCCCCCGTGATAGAACGTCGACGAAATCCCATTTTGTAAAAGATAGTTACTGATATCCTCGGTAACCCTTCTCGAGCGTGTGTAAATTATTCCGCTACTTTTTAGTCGCTTGCAATAATACAAAAGTTGAAACCGCTTGTCTTCTTGGGTATCTACCCTAAAGGAAATATTATCCCGTACGAACGATTGCTTTTGAATCAGTGGATTCAACAATTCCAATTGCTTAACAATATCCGCTTCTACCCTTTGTGTGGCCGTAGCGGTCAAGGCCATCATAGGGACTTCTGGATGAAGCTCCCTTAGGATTTTACATTGTAGGTACGCCGGACGAAAATCGTGGCCCCATTGCGAAATACAGTGGGCCTCATCGACCACCAAAAAATTGACGTTCATCTGACGGATGCGGTCCTGTACCATTTCCTGCTCCAAACGTTCAGGAGACATGTATAGAAATTTGTAGTCTCCATAGACACAATTGTCCAGAAGATCATTAATCTCCTCAAAACGCATCTTGCCGGTCATGCCAATGGCCTTTATACCCATGCTTTTTAATTGCGAAACCTGGTTTTGAATTAAGGAGATTAAAGGGGAAATTACGATACAGATACCCTCGGTGGCCATGCTGGGAACTTGAAAGCAAACCGACTTCCCACCACCTGTGGGCAATAATGCCAAAACATCCCTACCATTGAGGGCCGCTTTAATAATTTCTTCCTGAGAGCCCTTAAAATGTGGGTAGCCCCAATATTCTTTGAGTACTTTATGTGGATCTAAGCTCACTTATATGATTATCCTTTTCACTATATAATTCAAACGCTCCGCTACAGTTCCAAATGGTACTTCCTCGATGTCGTAACCCAAAGATCGGTAGGTCTCTTCCAGATGAATATGTAGGTCTACAGCCTGGGAATAGCTTTCCAATCGCTCATTGTCCTGTACATAGATTTCTTCCCAAGGAGGGAGAATGAACACTTGGTCATATCTATATTGCTTACAAATCTCCTTGAACTCCACATCGTATGCTTGTCCAAAATAGTCCATATAGGCCAAAACATCGGGGGTGCCCCGGTCGTAAAAAAGTACATCATTTTTTAGGTTTCCGGCCTCTTGGAACTGTGCCAATCTACCTTTTAAAAGTGTATGGTTAAATGCCAAAGAATCGTCCACAAATTCAATGGGGTTGCTCAAAACCGAATCTGACCTTTGCGATTTTTTGGCCTCCAGGGTCATGGTACGAATGATTTCATGAAAGCAGTAATATCCACTATCTTCCAAAGATTTAATTACCGAAGTCTTTCCGGTGCCGGGGGCACCGGTTATCACAATCCTCTTAAAGTCCAAATACTGTAGATTTACCCTGTAAATTTACGCAAACGCTAGGTTTTAAAAAACTAATCATTTACCCGTATCTTTGTAAAAAATAATATAATGGCAGAAAATAATTCTGATGCGTTTTATAGTAAATTAAGGGAACAGTTATCAGCGACTAGCACATGGCCCTCAAATTACTTGTACAAATTCATTGTTTTATCTGATCAGGAAAAAATCAATAGCATACACAAGATTTTTGACAATATGGGTGCCGTCATCGAATCAAAAAAATCCAAAAACGGAAAGTACACCAGTGTTTCGATTACCGTCAACCTCAAGAATCCGGACCAGGTCATTGAGAAATATAAGGAAGTAGGGGCTATAGAGGGAGTGATTTCCCTCTAAAATCAATGGTTCCAAATTCCTAGGGGTATTTAAGGAGTTACAAGTGTGAGGGATTATTCTTTGGATTTCGGGCAAAATTCAATAAGTTAAATTTCGATTATGTAGTAAAATAGTATTTCCGCCATAATTTTATTACTTTGCAGACGTTAAAAAGAAGACTTCTTCGAAACATTTTTTAAGATAAATTTTCCAATTTGGATTTAGTAAACAACCTCGAATACAATACAGAGCGTCCCCAATTGATCATCCCTGAATACGGTAGGCATTTTCAAAAAATGGTGGACTATGCCGTTTCCATAAAAGATGATGCAGAACGTAACCGTGTGGCAAAGTCCATTATCAGCGTTATGGGCAACTTGCAGCCCCACTTGCGCGACGTGCCTGATTTTCAGCACAAATTGTGGGATCAGCTATTTATCATGTCCGACTTTAAACTCGACGTGGAATCACCTTTCCCAATAACTTCTAAGGAGATGTTGCAAAAGCGTCCAGAACCTTTGGAATATCCCCAGAACTATCCTAAATACAGATTTTACGGGAACAACATCAAGCGAATGATCGACGTTGCCGTACAATGGGAAAAAGGTGACAAGCGCTCCGGCCTGGAGTACGCCATTGCCAATCATATGAAGAAATGCTATCTTAACTGGAACAAGGAAGTTGTGGACGATACCGCAATTTTCAACCATTTGTACGAGCTGAGCAATGGTGAAATAGATTTGGCCGCCAAAGGCGAAAATCTTACCGATAGCGGACAATTCCTTAAAAACAAGGTTGCCAAAACCCCAAGGCCAAGTTCCGGTAAAAAGAATAGAAACAATAATCGCGGTAAAAAACGCTACTAAACTTCCATTTCCTAGATGGGAACATTTAAGATTGAAGGCGGACATTCACTTTCCGGTGAAATAACGCCACAAGGTGCAAAGAACGAGGCATTGCAAATTCTGTGTGCCGTACTTTTGACATCGGAAAAAGTTACAATAAACAACATCCCGGACATCGTTGATGTGAACAAACTGATATCCCTTTTGGAAGATCTTGGTGTAAAGATTCAGAAAAGAGGAAAGGGTTCCTACACGTTCAAGGCCGATGATATCAATTTAGATTATCTACAATCCGATCAGTTCAAACAGGACGGGCGAGGACTTAGGGGTTCCATAATGTTGGTTGGACCATTATTGGCCCGGTTCGGAAAAGGATATATTCCAAAACCTGGAGGGGATAAAATAGGTCGTAGGCGTTTGGATACCCATTTTGAAGGCTTCATAAAGCTCGGTGCCAAGTTTAGATATAACAAGGAGGAATATTTCTATGGGGTTGAGGCAAAAGAGTTGAAAGGTACCTATATGTTGCTTGATGAAGCTTCAGTTACCGGCACCGCCAACATCCTAATGGCAGCGGTATTGGCGAAAGGTCAAACCACCATATACAATGCGGCATGCGAGCCTTATTTACAACAGTTGTGTAAAATGCTCATTCGGATGGGTGCCAAGATTTCGGGAGTCGGGTCCAACTTGTTGGTCATTGATGGTGTGGAATCCTTGGGGGGAACGGAACATACCATGTTGCCCGATATGATCGAGATCGGAAGCTGGATCGGCTTGGCAGCCATGACTCGAAGTGAATTGACCATAAAAAATGTAAGTTGGGACGATTTGGGACAAATACCCACGGTTTTCAGAAAACTGGGGATACAATTGGAACGGAGAGGAGATGATATCTTTATTCCGAAACATACCAACGGATATGAAATTCAAAATTACATTGATGGGTCGATATTGACCATTGCCGATGCGCCTTGGCCCGGGTTGACTCCAGACCTTCTTAGTATTATTTTGGTAGTAGCCACTCAGGCGAAAGGGGAAGTCATCATTCACCAAAAAATGTTCGAAAGCCGACTGTTCTTTGTGGACAAACTATTGGATATGGGTGCCAAGATAATTCTTTGCGACCCGCATCGTGCTGCCGTCATGGGGCACAATTTTAAGTCGACATTGAAAGCGACCACGATGACCTCACCCGATATACGTGCTGGTGTATCCTTACTGATCGCTGCCTTATCCGCAAAGGGTACCTCTATTATCCACAATATTGAACAGATCGATAGGGGCTATGAGAATATCGATGTACGATTGAAAGCTATCGGGGCAAAAATAGACAGGATTTAATTGGGGATAACTATTTTTCAATTACAGTTCCATCCGGATATTTCGCGAACCTACCTTTTTCGGCATCATGAACATTATCGGGATAGGGCCATGGCCATCCACCAAATTGGGTCAATCTAAACTGTGAGAAAGCTTTTTGAAGTTCTTCCTGTGTGGTCATTACAAAGGGACCTTGTTGGGCAACGGGCTCGTTGATAGGGGCCCCCTGCAGCACCAATAGCTTGGCAACTTTTGAACCTGCTTTTAGGTTGATATCCGCTTCAGGATTCACATCCATACCAAAGTTTTTGGGGATTGTTTCGGTCTCAATGCTAATTTCGTCCCCTTCATAAAAATAAATACTTCGGTTAATGCCTTTCTCTGCCTTTGGAAGACGGATTTCTCCGTTGGCCTCAATAACGATACTCCAAATAGCTACTTTATTTTCAGGCTCCGATGCCCAAGAATCCGGCGGTGGTGCAAGCGCCGTAATATCATTAAAGTTCCCGGCAATTACGGTAACCGTAGCTTTTTCCCTTATTATTATAGGGATATCCTCATGCCAGAGCATCTTAAAATAGGGATCGGCAAACTTGGACTTTTTTGGTAGGTTCAACCAAATTTGAAATAGTTCCAAGGTGTTTTCCTTATCGGTATGCAATAGCGGAAACATTTCGCAATGTTGCACACCGCTTCCTGCGGTCATCCATTGAGTGTCGCCCAAGCCAAATCTTCCTGCTGCACCTAAGGAGTCGGAATGATCGCAAAAACCTTGGTTAACAACTGTTACCGTCTCGAATCCAACATGTGGATGTGCGGGGAATCCGGGAATGGTTTGACCATGATACATACGCCAGTCCTGGTGGGGATCAAAATCCCCGCCCAAAGGTCTTCCTTTCAGTAGTTCTGGATTTGGACCTAAATCTGGTGTACCTTCAGGAAAATGATCTAAGTGGTGTACACAGAATAAAAATGGGTCCTGGGTCTGCCATTGAAAACCGAGAGGAAACTTTCGTATTATAGTATTGCTCATTAAAATGATTTTTAGTTCAAGATAGCTACGTAAAATTACGCTACCAGATTATCTTCACAAAATTCGCTCCATCACTAGGTAGGATACTCCTTCCTTTGAAAAGCTATTTTTTGTTTTTATCAGTTCAAAATTTTCATAAAAGTCGGTTTTGTCCAGTCGGGCATTGCACCAAATTTTTTGTACCTTTTTTTGAAGACAAATGGCGATTATATGGTCGATAAGCGCCGAAGCATATCCTTTTTTTTGGTATCCATGTAATGTTGCAAGCTTTCTAAATTGGGCCGAATCATCCGCTATAAAAAGGGAAATACAGCTCACCAATTTATCTTCAACGAAAATTCCGTAATGTGCTCCGGAGGTATCTTTCTCCAGCTTTACGAATTCGATTGGATGGTTGGGCCACATAACCTGATGCCTGATCGGCCAAGTGTTTTCGGGCGATATCCCTTTTATTTCCAACCCAAAACAGTTTTGGTCATTATAAAGATGAGCATGACTTTTTAATGAACGGCCGTATTGATTTCCACCCAATTATTTTCAGGATCTTGCACATAAATTTGTCGGACTCCATCGGCCCGCAAGGTAACGGCGTTTGGTTTACCTGGCCAGTCCGAGTATGGAACGTTCTTTTCTTCCAAATGGGCAATAAATTCATCCAGTTTCTGTGTGGCCAAACAAAGATGGACACTTTTGTTGTGCTTCATAGGTACGCTGTCCTTTCCGATCAAATGCAATTGCGAGTTCCCATGGATTACAAACCAACGAAATCCGGAAGTGGCTGAAGGATGGGGAATTTCCTTAAGTTTTAGAATGTTCTTATAGAATTTTCCCGTTTTTTCCAAGTCCTTCACAATGAGCGAATAATGGTCGTACTTAAAATCGAAGCCCGTTTCTGATTCTTCCTGGGCCTTTAGCGAATATTGAAGAAAAAAGAAACAAAGGACCATTAATGTTGGTCTTTTAACTTCATTCCAAGGCATCCAGTTTTTTCTGGATTTCGTCCGCTTTTGCATATTTTTCATCACTTGCTTTTCTGTTAATGGTCGATAGTTCAAAAGCCTCTTTCATGAGCTTTTGATATTCTACAGTCAATTTTTCCTTTTCTGTTTTTCTTTTAAATAATCCGAACATAGCAATCTTATTTTTTCTTAATTTTTTCCAATAGGTGGTGGCCCATCAATCATGGGCTCGTACACCTCATTTCCTTTTCTGGTCTTGAACTCTTCCTTCACGGCCTCCACCATTTTTGGGTTTTCAAAAAGGTCCAACATGGTCATACCCATCGCTTTGGCCGCATGCACCATTCCTTTATGGCCAATGGACATACCGCCGCAGGCCACAACGGCCCAAGAATGCCAGGGTGTATCTTTTGGCGCTACGGTAACTCCCAAATTAATGTTGGGTACATTCCAGCTCACGTCGCCTACATCCGTGGAACCGCCACCCGGATTCTCTTCCGTTTCCTTAAGCGGGTATACCTTACCGTCCATTCCAACTTCGGGTTTTCCCGTCGCTTTTTGGATGGCCCTTCCAAAAGCTTCCTCCTCTTCCGTATAGGTAATAGGGCCCAATAGCTCCAGGTTGGACTGCATGATTTCACCACCGGTCCTATTGACCAAGGTTTCATAAATACCGGAGACCAATGAAATTTTATAGTCTACATCCGCCATGATGGCAGCACCTTCCGCCATGGCCTTTACGCGTTCGTAGGTAGGCAACATTTTGGACCTCTTTGGGTCGCGAACCCGTACCCAAAGCTTTGCATAGTCCGGGACCACATTTACTACCTGTCCGCCATCTTGTATGTGATAGTGAATACGTGAAGTTGGCAAAATATGCTCCCTGTAGTAGTTGATGCCGGTGGTATACAGCTCCAGGGCATCGGAGGCACTTTTGCCGTTCCAGGGGTCCGCGGATGCATGCGCTGTCTGTCCGTAGAACTCAACGATGAAATCGATTAGGGAAAGGCCCGTTTGTACATCGGCCTCAATACCTGCGGAAGGATGCCAGCTCACATTTACGTCCACATCGTCCCAAAGTCCGGCCTCAACCATCCACACTTTAGCAAAATACTTTTCTTCTGCTGGTGTGCCCAAAAACTTGACGGTCCCCTGTATTTTTCCAGCTTCCATTAATTCCTTTATGGCAATGGCGGCCCCTAAACTTGCCGTGCCGAACATATTGTGGCCGCAACCGTGGCCCGCCGCTCCTTCTTTTAAAGGCGATTTTTCCGGGCTCGCCTTTTGAGAGATTCCGGGTAGGGCATCAAATTCACCCAAAATACTAATAACCGGTTTGCCGGAACCGTATGTGGCCGTAAAGGCAGTGGGGATATTGGCAACGCCCCGGGTTACAGTCAGTCCATTTTTTTCGGCATAGTCAGCAAGGATTCGGGAAGATTCCGTCTCTTCAAAGGCTGTTTCTGCCAACGCCCAAATGGAGTCGCTGATTTTGATAAGTTGCTCCTTATGATTTTCAACGGAAGCAATGACCGCTTTTTTGTCCTTACTCATTTTTTGGCCCTGAACAACGTTAATCAGACCGAAGCAGCATGCTAGTACTAGGAATTTTTTCATTTTTATCGGTTTACTTGGTATGGATTATTTAGTGTTTCTAAATATAAATTGAAAGAATGATTTCATTGTAGCGTAAATATAAGGTTTTAAAAGGTCTGAAGGAAGCGCCTACAATATAGGCTTGTTCAAATTTTTATGTTCTTAGAACAGATAATCCAAGACTTCTAAGTTCTTGGCGTTTTTTACATACTTCCTGAAATACTTAACAGTAAAGTTTTTCGTTATAAATCAACCAATTATATCCTTAAATCCGATAGCATGAAGAACATTTTAAACATATTCCTAATTGCCGGAATCATTCTAATGAACGTTTCCTGTAGTTCTACCAATAGATTGACCATGGGAGTGACGCAGGCTCCGAGGATTGCCATTCCGGCCCATGTGACCAAGATTGGTATCCTCAACAGGAGTATTCCATCGGAAGAAAACAATAAACTGGATAAACTGGATAAGGTCTTGTCCCTTGAAGGAAAGGATTTGGACAAAGAAGGCGCAGAATATGCCATTCAAGGGCTTCTGGATGCATTGAAGAGGGACAGCAGATTTGAAGTGGTCAGGATAATCGAAGATGTTGAGGGATCGCGCAAAGGTTTGGGTGTTTTTCCAGCTGCCTTGCCTACGGATTTTGTAGCGCAAATTTGTCAGGAGAACGAGGTGGACATTTTATTTTCCTTGGAGTTTTATGATACGGATACAACGCCCAGTTATGAATTAACCACCGTAAGTATACCTAACAACGTAGGTATTAACATAGGGATTCCAGGTCATAGGTTAACCTTAAATACATTAATTGAAAATGGCTGGAGGATTTACGATCCCGTTACAAAAACAATTTTGGACGAATATATTTTTAATGACTTCCTTACATCGGTGGGAGAGGGTGTCAATCCGGCAAAGGCGTTTGAAGCCATAGCGGGAAGAAAGGAAGGCGTTTTTCAAATAAGTAACACCATTGGCATGGATTACGCGCTCTTGACAAGGCCCATTAACGTGCGAGTAGCACGGAATTATTTTGTACGCGGCACCAACAATTTTAAAATCGCGATGCGAAGGGCCAGAACTGGCAATTGGGATGGAGCGGCCGATTTATGGGCTACGGAACTTGATAACAGAAAATCCAAAATTGCCGGAAGGGCCCATTACAATATGGCCATCATCAATGAAATCAATGGTGATTTGGAAAGGGCCTTGGAGTTTGCATCCGCTGCGTATTCCGATTATGATACTAGACTGGCCCTGCAATATGTCAATATCCTGAGAAGAAGATTGGCGGAACAACAGGAGTTGGAAGCCACATTTGAGCAGCTTTCAAGATAATCAATTGTTAAGTGCCTCTTTATAGGTTTCCAAGCAGCGCTCTCTGGCCATTTTATGATCTACCATTTTATCTGGATAATTCAGTTCCTGTAATTCCGGTACCCATTTGTTGATATACTCTTTTTGCTTGTCGAATTTATCCACTTGGGTCATTGGATTGAATATCCTAAAATACGGGGCCGCGTCAACACCGCTACCGGCCGCCCACTGCCAGTTGCCTACGTTGGCACTCATGTCATAATCCAAGAGCTTTTCGGCAAAATAGGCCTCTCCCCAGCGCCAATCGATCAATAAATGTTTGCACAGGAAACTAGCGACGAGCATTCGCACCCGATTATGCATATAGCCGGTCGAATTTAGTTCACGCATTCCGGCATCTACAAGGGCATAACCCGTTTGTCCCTTTTTCCATTTCTCGAATTCTTCCTCCTTGTTGCGCCATTCGATTCGGTCATATTTTGGTTTAAAGGCCTTGTCTTTGGTATGAGGAAAATGCCAAAGGATTTGCATAAAAAATTCGCGCCAAATCAATTCGCTCCAAAAAACCTCATTATCCTCGTTGATGGCCTTTTTCATCATTTTCCGTATTGATGCCGTTCCAAACCTTAAATGCGGTCCTAATCTAGAAGTACCATTTTCTTTTGCCGGATAGTTTCGGGTATCCTCGTAATTATTGATTAGGGTAGGGGTGACAGTAAAATCCGGCACCTCTATGTCCGATTTTTTAAACCCTAAATCGCTCAACGTAAGGTTGGGAAGCCTCGTGTTTTCGATTAGATTATCCAAATAACTATTCGTATAATGGATTTGTAGATGTTTATCCTTGTCAAAGGTTTCCTTCCATTTGTTCTTATAGGGTGTATACACCACGTAAGGATCGCCATCGTCCTTCATAACTTCGGAGGTCTCAAAAATAACTTGGTCCTTAAAGGTCTTGAAGGCTATATCCTGGCTCGCCAAAAGCTCCTCGATTTCCCCATCACGGTCCCTCGCATACGGCTCATAGTCCCTATTCGTGTACACGCTTCCAATATTGTACATCTCTATCAATTCCTCGAAAATCGATTTTGGCGTTCCGGAATATATGGCCAATGAGCTGTTCCAGTCATCTTGTAGTTCTTTCCTCATTTTCTGCAAGGTTTCAAAAATGAAGGTTACCCTAGCATCGTCTTCGGGCAGTTTGGAAAGAATATGGGTATCGAAAATGAAAATGGGCAGTACTTTGTGGTCCGACTTCAATGCGGCCAAAAAGCCTACATTATCATCCAGCCGTAAATCCCTTCGGAACCAAAAAATAGTGACGTTCTTTTTGGACATTTAACTAAGGTTTAGTGTAGAGATTCCTCCATCAACTCCAATGACCTGTCCCGTCATCCAAGAGCTTTTATCGCTTAGAAGAAAGGAAACTATATTCCCTATGTCTTCTGGTTTTCCAACTCTTTTCAATGGATGTCTTTCCCCCATGGATTCCCTTTTTTTGTCGTTGTTGAGCAGTCTGCTGGCCAGAGGAGTATCTATCAATGAAGGTGCCACGACGTTCACCCTTATTTTTGGCGCATATTCAGCGGCCAAGGATTTGGCAAAGCCTTCTATGGCACCTTTTGCCGCCGCAACGCTGGTGTGGAAGGGCATTCCATTGGAGACAGCTACCGTACTGAAAAATACCATGCTTGAATCATCCTTCATCTTGGGTATAATGTCCTTTACAACCCGAATCAAACCAAAGAAATTGATTTCCATATCGTTTTCAAAGGTTTCCAAACTCATCATCTTAAAAGGTTTCAGGTTGATACTTCCAGGGCAATACACAAAACCATCCAAATTGGGAATATCGTCCATATTTAATACATCTTCCGTGGCATCGAACTGAATATGGTTAATATTTTTATGGGATTCCGGGAGTTCCGTTCTGGATGCTACCAAAAGATTATGAGTTTCCTTTAATTGGTCTACTACATCCAAACCAATTCCATGAGATCCACCTATCAATAATATTGTTTTCATCTGTTTATTTTTATTGTTTTTCGTAGGTCAGGTGTAATTCGCCAATGACCATCTCGTTATGTATCAAGACTTGTTATGGCTCATTTCATATGTTTAAAATTAGGTCAATAACTTGATTCTTAAACATTTCCTTTTCTAGAGTTATGTGATTCACTATAACAAATCCCTTGATACGGGTTTCATTTATATACATTTAAATTCAACGGTGTTTTGTTTATCTAGCATACTACCAAAAAGTGAGGTCAATTTTTGCTCTCGATGCATAAATATTTGCTTTAATTGCTTTTTTACCAGAAATGGGTGCGACATCCGGCCCAAAATCCCAAAGGGCAATTTATAATCAATGATATCTTCCATTAAAACACCACCGGGTATTACGCTGATGAAGTGTTTGTGATGCCACAATTTGTAGGGTCCAAAACGTTGCTCGTCCACAAAATAGCTTCCGGCCTGCACATGGGTTATCTCCGTTACCCACTTGGTGGAGTACCCTGGAAAAGGTTTCACGATATACTGGATAATTTGGCCGGGAAACATTTTCCTATCAGCGCCATCCAGAATATCAAAACCCATATGTTCTGGTGTAATTACCTTTAGGTTCGCAGGATTCGATAGAAACTGCCAAGCCTCTGATTGACTTATGGGCAAATATTGTTTTGACTTAAGCTGATAAAGTTTCATACAATCCTTTTAACAAATATACCTAATTTTTGTTTAACAAATATTGAATTAAGTTAAACAAAATATAAAGTCTTAGCATTTATCTATGCAAGAGGATATGAATTTTCACCGATGAATCTGAATCTTTGATAGTTTAAATAAGTGCACGTAAGCTGCTTACCAAAAGGATTTTGTATTTTCCCTTTGCAATGTGAGTTTTGCCATGAAATATTTTACAGTTTTGTTGGTATTATTTACGTCCGTGCTTACGGCGCAACAAACGATTTCTGAAGTTGGCGGTTTGAATGCCGAAATCAACGAATCATCCGGATTACTTTTTTTTAATGACCGATTGATAACCCATAACGATTCTGGGAACGAGCCAATTCTGTATGAGATGGATACCACTTCCTTGGCCATAACCAGACGCATAACAATTACCAATGCCCAAAATACGGACTGGGAGGCATTGACACAGGATGCCAATTATATCTATATCGGGGATTTTGGGAACAATGTTGGAACGAGAACGGATTTGGTGATTTACCGAATTGCGAAGTCGGACTATCTAGTGTACGACCAGGTACAGGCCGAAAGAATCGAATTCACATATGAGGACCAAACGGATTTTACCAATAACGGAAGTTCCGATTGGGATGCGGAAGCTTTCATCGCTTTGGATGATGCGTTGGTTGTCTTTACGAAGCAATGGCAAAGTCTGGGATCTGTCGCATATTCCATTCCAAAGACCATCGGTAGCCATGTCGCTACGAACATCGGTTCATTAAACGAGGTGGGCTTGGTGACGGACGCCGTTTATGATAGTGCAAGAACCGAATTGTATTTACTGGGATATTCAACCATTCTAATGCCGTTTTTAATCAAATTCGAGAATTCCATCGGTACGAACATCTTCAATGGAAGTTTTAGCAGCTACGATTTAGGACTGTCCTTTGTACAAACCGAAGGTATCGCCCAAATAAGTGCCAACCAATTCCTCTTTACTTCTGAATTTTTTTCACGACAAACACCTTCCATCACCAGTGCCGCAAGACTGTTTAAAATTACATTTGTCGATTCCGAGGTTCCCGATGAACCGGAAACCCCTGAGGAACCGGAAACCCCCGAAGAACCTGAAACCCCCGAAGAACCCATAGAAATTGACGAGGACGAAACGATACTTATATATAAGGATCTAAATATGGGTTCGTTCGTTTATGAAATTCAAACCTCCAATACGGTTTTTGGAAGTGCCATTTTTGATGCAGGCGGGAGGCTCGTTTGGAACTCCGGGAATGAAGTAGATACATCGGGTTCAATATCCAACACAATTAACGGACCCGGGATTTTCTATTTTGCAGCCTATCTAAATACGGGTACCCTTTCCGTACCTTTTGCCATTTACTAGCACTTGTATCCCGCTTATTTAATACTTTCTTAACAAATGGGATTTTGGTTTATACCTAGTTTTGTTAAAACTAAATAAATCAATTAACTATGAACAAAGTAATACTCTTTTTATTGGCCATTGTGGCATCATTATCCCTTGAGGCCCAAATCAATACTCCGGCCCCAAGTCCCGCTTCCAAATTGGTTCAAATGGTTGGATTGACGGAGGTAGTGGTGAATTATTCCAGGCCTTCCATGCGTGGAAGAAAAGTTTTTGGCGATTTGGTACCTTATGGCAAATTGTGGAGAACGGGTGCCAATGCCTACACAACAATTTCGTTTGATACGGACGTAACCATTGCAGGTAGCGAGGTAAAAGCGGGAACCTATTCCATCTTTACAAAGCCAGGTCAAAAGGAGTGGGAAGTGTTTTTCTACACGGATACCAATGGAGGTGGCGTACCCAGTAATTGGGAAGAGAGCAAAATTGTTGCCACGGCGACCGTACCTGTGTATCCTATTGAAATGCCCATTGAAACTTTTACCATCACCATAGATGACCTTACTACAACAGGTGCCAATTTGGGTATTATGTGGGAGCAGGTCTATGTAGGCGTTCCCATAGAGGTTCCAACCGATGCTACCGTAATGAAAAATATTGATAGAATCATGTCCGGACCAGGAGCTGGGGATTACTATGCTGCTGCGGTTTATTATTTAAGTGAGGGCAAGGACATAAATAAGGCCAAGGAATGGATGGATACCGCCATGAACATGACGGAGAATCCTGCATATTGGCAATTAAGACAGCAATCCTTGATCTTGGCGAAGGCCGGGGATAAAAAAGGAGCCATAGAAGCTGCAAAAAAATCATTGGCAAAAGCGAAAGAGGCCGGTAATGCCGATTATGTAAAAATGAACGAGGATTCCTTAAAGGAATGGGGAGCCTAAGAATATTTTTGTCTTTGTAAAAGGCCCGTAATGCATGTAGCTTGCGGGCTTTTTTATTGGTAACGAAAGAGACTTTATTCCAATAGATTCGCTTAATTTATAAATTCCATCCGTATGGACATCCAGTGGGCTTACTTCTTGGCAGCTTAATCTAGCACATGGACCCCATCCCCAATTTCCAACGGATAGGTTTCACATTCAATGTTGGTCTCTTTACGATAGGCACTTTTTATTTCGGACAGACAGGATTCAACTTTGTCCGTTTTAAGTAGGTTTATGGTGCACCCGCCAAATCCACCTCCCATCATTCTGGAACCCACTACGCCGTCCAATTTCTCACCTGTTTTTACCAGAAAATCAAGTTCGGGAGTCGTTATTTCAAATTCCCGAGACATGGCCCAATGGCCTTGTAAAAGTAGATTACCTACTTCTTGGGTGTCACCGGCTTTTAGGGCAGCTATCATATTTAAAACCCTTTCGTTTTCCTCTAGAATATATTTTGCCCTTTTGTAATCCGTAGGGCTTACCTCCATTTTTATTTTTTCCAAATGTTCTAGGGTAACATCCCTTAAAGAAGCTGCGGGATGAATATTTTCATTGACCTTGGAAACGACCATTTCACAAGAAATTCTCCGTTTGTTGTATTCGGAGTCTACAGCAAGGTTGTGTTTTATATTCGAATTGATAAGTACCCAGCTGTAACCACTTAAATTAATCGGTACAAACTCATGGGTCAAATCCCTGCAATCCAAAAACAGCGCATTGTTCCTTTTTCCAAAAAGAACGGCATATTGGTCCATCAATCCGCAGTTAAGTCCAATCCTATGTTCCGCGGCCTGTGCTATGAGGGCATTCTCTTCCCTGTTAATGGAAAGGCCTAAAATTTCCGAAACGCCAAAAATGAAACCACAACAAAGGGCGGCGGAGGAAGATAGTCCGGCTCCTATTGGAATATCTCCTCCAAATACACAATCGAAACCTTTTAATGAATATCCTTTGGATACCATGATTTCCAAAATGGCCTTGAAGTAATTTCCCCAAAAGGCCTGGTAAGGTTTAGGATTTCCCTTTAGGTCGAATTCGATTTTTTCGGCATCCGTCAGAAAAGTTTCTATGTGAATGGACGAACTCCCATTTTTTTGAATGGCAAAATAAATTCCTTTTTCAATGGAAGCGGGTAGTACAACCCCCATATTATAATCTGTATGTTCCCCAATCAAATTGATTCTTCCGGGAGCCTTTACCAGGATCGATTCCCTTTGATATTTTGAAATAAACGAACGCTTGATATCGTGGGCAATCATGGAAATTAGGATAGTTGATTGGTTTTATGCTTCTGTTGGAGGCTTGCTCAACATTCTGTCAAAGGCTTCGAAAATAATGGCCGTAATTATGACCAGGGCAGCCCCAATAAAGTTTAACCATAGGTACCCTAGCTTTTCTTCTCCAGAAGGATAAATATGGATTAGGTTGTAATATATGATGCAGATAATTATCTGGGTAATGATGGCGGCAAAAAACACTGCATTTCCCTTTACGAACTTGAAGAAAAAAGCCAAGAGAAATATGCCAAGTACATTTCCGTAAAAAATACTACCTATAATGTTCACTAGTTGAATTAGATTATCAAAAAGATTGGCAATACAGGCAATCAAAATGGCGATGACACCCCAGGCAAGAGTAAAACCTTTGGAAGCAAGTAAGTAGTGTTTTTCCGTAAAGCTTCCTTTTTTATTACGTTTATACAAATCTAGAGCCGTAATGGTTCCCAAGGCGTTCAGTTCCGATGCCGTAGAGGACATGGCGGCCGAGAGAATTACCGCCAATAAAAGACCGATCAATCCCTTTGGCAGGTTGTTCAGAATAAAGTGAATGAAGACATAATCCTTATCATTGGTTTCGATGGAATCATCTGCTTGTGAAATCAGGGCTTTTGCGGCAACCCTGTTTGTGCTATCTTTTTGATTGATCCGAATGATTTGTTGTTTCGCTTCCTGAACGGCCGTGTATTCCTTAATATCGAGGGCGGTCGAAAACTGATTTTGGGCGATACGCTTTTCAGCTTCCAAGGCAACCTGTCCTTCCTGAAGGATTTTATAATCCTCGGCATAGTCAGACTCCATCACGGCCGTTGTCGCCGCCGGATTAAAATTCAAGGGCGAAGGATTGTATTGATAAAAGACAAAGACCATCACCCCGACCAATAGAATGAAAAATTGCATGGGGATTTTAAATATGGCATTGAAGACCAATCCCAGTTGACTCTCCCTGATGGATTTTCCGGATAAATAGCGTTGTACCTGGCTCTGATCTGTACCAAAATAGGCAAGGGCCAAAAAGAGACCGCCCGTGATACCGCTCCAAAAGGTATACCTACTCTTGGTATTCAGACTAAAATCAAGGATATCCAATTTATTGCTCGCGCCGGCTATTTTTAGGGCCTTGGAAAAAGTAATGTCCGAAGGAAGAAATCCTAATATAAAGAAAAAGGCCACGAACATGCCCGTCATGATGATGAACATTTGCTGCTTTTGGGTAACACTGACCGCTTTGGTCCCACCCGAAACCGTGTAAATGATTACCAAGGTACCTATGATAATATTGAGGGTGCCCAAGTCCCAACCCAAAACGGCCGAAAGGATAATCGAAGGTGCAAAAATGGTGATTCCCGCGGCAAGGCCCCGCTGAATCAAAAATAGGATGGCCGCCAAGGAACGGGTTTTTAAATCGAACCGTCCTTCCAAAAATTCATAGGCAGTATATACCTTCATGCGATGATAAATGGGAACGAACACCAAACAGATGATAATCATGGCCAGTGGTAGGCCAAAATAAAACTGTACGAAACCCATACCATCGTGAAATGCTTGACCGGGCGTGGACAGAAACGTTATGGCACTTGCCTGTGTGGCCATAACCGAGAGTCCAATGGTCCACCATTGCGCCTCGTTTCCACCTTTTACATAATCGTCAACGTTCGCACTTCCCTTGGTTTTCCATACCCCATAGGTTACAATGAATAATAGGGTACCAGCAAGAATCGTCCAGTCCAGTGCGCCCATTTTAATTGTATGAAGTCATTATAAGATAAAAAACGATAATGTAAACAAGATTAAGAATCAGAACCAGGGAATACTCACGTTTCCAACTTTTATGTTCATCTTTTTCCTGACTCATCCTTTGATCTGTTCCTTTTTTGACAGGTTATCCTTACCCACGGATAGCATGTTCGAAAATAATTTATAGGCTCCTGGAACACCCGCGGGAAGTTCCCTGAAAAAGCTTAATCCTGTGTAAATATAGTGACCTTCTCCGTAAGGAGCTATCAATAAACTTCCTTTTGTGGCTCTTTCCCCTTCATCTTTCATTTCCAGGATGGGTGTAAATTCCTTGCTCCAGCTATCCGGAAAATAAAGACCGCGTTCCTGAACCCATCCATTAAAATCATTGGAGGAGATTTTATTGGGATAATTTACCAATTCATGGTCTTGGGCGATTATTTTAACCTCGGAATTTTCATTGGTCACCCGGTCACGGGAAATCTGAAGATCATACGGGGCGATATTTTCAAATTGGTCCGCCCATCTGCCCGCCGTGTTGTACTGGACGATTACGGTACCCCCGTTTTTTGCGTATTCCAGAATATATCGTTGCTTAAAGCTCAATTCATTTACCACATTATAGGCCCTGATACCCAGGACTACGGCGTCGTATTTACCCAAGGAATTTTCGTCTATGTCCGTAGGATTTATAATATGCACTGTATACCCAATTTGTTCCAAACTGGTGGGGACATCATCCCCGGCGCCCATGATATAACCAATATGCTGACCAGCTTTTTGAATATCCAGTCTAACGACTTTTGCCTCGGAGGGCATCAACACGGTCTGAGTAGGTATATGATCGTAGGCGATGGTTACCAGTTCCTTTGAAATGTTTTCGCCGTCTATGGATACTATAGAAGTTAAATACGTTTCATTTTCGGTAGTGGGAGGGGTCAGTGTAAATACCAGCGTCTGCTCGTCGCCCTTCTTCTCAATGGAAAATGGTTGGGTAGCCGAATCGAGAATCCAGCCGTCGCCAATTTCCAAACGTACTTTACCCGATACATGGTCCTTATGGGCCTTTACGGTAACCGGAATCTGTTTTGGCGTTCCGTCCGAAAATATAAGAACTTTGTCCTTCAACATGGACGTTGCCTTTGGCACGATTTCAAAAGGCTGATATATTTCCCCTTTGTCCGGTCTTCCGTATTTATAGGATACATTTTTTGTTATCGGGATATTGACACCGTCAAAAAGTAGATTAAAAGTCGCTTTGAAGGCCCTAGGGGTTTCAGATTTTCCTATTAATTCCGAATCGGTCACTGTATAGGTTCCCAATGTTCCCTTTTCCATAAGCCAATAGGGACTTGTATAGTTTGTAGTGTTGGGAATGGTGATCTTCAGTTGTTTTTTGAACAGCTCGTTGTACTTCAAATCCGTCGATTCAATTAAAAGTTTTTCTCCATTTACCGATACCGATTCCAGAACGATGTCGGCATTACTTCTATTGACCGCCTCCAAATTGAGTTCTATGGATTCTCCTGGGTTGGAAAAGGCTTGGGTAGTAAATGCTTCCAAATTAAGACCCGCCACTTCCTCGATAATCGCTTTAAGTTCTTTAGTTTTTAGTTCCCTCCAATGGTCATCGTTTATTTTTTGAAGCAGCTGATAGGCCTTTACCAAATCGGGTAAATGAATGGAGGGATCCTTAAAATTAAATTCCGCTTCGACTTTGTCAAGAATGGCTCCTATTTCCTTTCCACCGGCCACCCGGGTCCACGTGGTATTGATGCCTTCAAATAGATCCGACTTATTCTGAGGTAAGTCGCCTTTTAGGAGTTCAAGATATTCTTCTTCAGTGCCACGGGAGCTCAATCTTCCAAAACCTTGGCAAAGGTGCTGGCTACTGGCCAAGGAAGCAATTTCATTATTGGACATGCCCAATATAGGATAATAGGTTCCTATATCCACATTCAATAGTTTGGTTTTGTCCGCCTGTTCAAACTTTTCTTGGCTACCATAAAACCACCAAGACGTGTTAAAAAACAAACGTTTGGGTTGCCAGGTATCGGTGTTTTCCAATCGGTCCGAAAATGCCTTGGGGTCATTGGCCAAATCAAAGGCTTCCATACTTAGCATGGCCGATGAAGTATGGTGCCCATGTGTTGTTCCGGGACTTCTATGGTCAAACCGGTTAACGATGACATCGGGCTTGAATTTACGAATGGCCGTAACCACGTCACCAAGAATCAGTTCCTTGTCCCAAATTTCCAATGTTTCCTTCGGATTTTTTGAATATCCAAAATCAACGGCCCTTGTAAACAACTGTTCGCCTCCGTCCACTCTTCTAGCGGCCAAAAGTTCCTGTGTCCTCAGTACGCCCAGCAATTCCCTGAGCTCCGGACCGATCAAATTCTGGCCGCCATCACCCCTTGTTAAGGAAAGGTAGCCTGTCCTGGCGTGGACATGGTTGGAAAGGTAGGAGATAAGCCTGGTGTTTTCATCGTCTGGGTGGGCCGCTATGTATAATGCCGTGCCTAAAAAATTCAGTTTTTGAATCTCATGGAAAATATCGGCGGGGGAATGGTTTTTTGGTGTCTGGGCAAAGGATGGGCCAATAAAAAGGAGGCCCATGAGTAAAAATATGGTGATACGGCGCATTAAATTGGTTTTTGGTCTAATCTCAAAGATAAAAAGATTGCATGCCCAAGACTCGATTTTACGACTTCTTTAACAGACTGGTAACTTATTTATCCGCAGCAATTTCCTCGCTTTTGTATGTCGATATCAATACCACCCCTTTTTGAAGGACCAAGTTATTGGGATAGGTAATAATTTCCCCGTTTGCCCTTCTCAAGTGAAGATGAAAGGGCTTAATATCCTCAATGACAAAAACCTCCCTCTCGGGATTGTCGGTATCCAGAATTTCTTTGTCCAGTATTCGAATGGTATTGCCAATTTTAAATGGAAAGGAAAAGAAGATGATGACCCCCGCAGTAATATTGCTCAAAATAGACCATTGCGCAAATAAGGCTACGCCGATTACTGCAAAAACGGAGGAAAGCAGAACGCCCAGATCCCGGTAGTTTACGCCCCAAATAAAGGTGAGGGCAATGATGGCCAAGGTAATCAATACGATATTGATGTACTTGATAATCAAATTGATCCGTACGGGATTAAAATCGCTCAATTTACCCACTTTCTTTACGATGGAGGTAAATATGATTTTAAAAATGAGGATAATTACAAAAAGTACAAGACTGAACAGGAGACTGCTTTTGTGATCTTCAATAAAACCTTCCATAAATTATAGACCTAAACTGTCCCGCAAATATAAATCCTTATTGTGATTCTGTTGCCAATAGGGGGCATTAATGGTCTTGATTTTAGTAGCTTTTGAAGTAAGAATTTGGGCGTCTGGGCCAAACCCACTTTTTGAGGTTTCTGACCAGCTTTCGATGGGATACGGAAAAGCATTTCCAAAGGTTATGGAAAGGCTTCTTTCCAATTCCGGATACGTAATTTCATAGGTATAAAAACCATCAGAATTTGTTAGGGTGGCTTCTGCATCATAGGCTTTTAATTCCTTGTGGCTGAGCCTAACATATTCGAGGGAAGGAATGATTTGATGGGTGCCTTGCGGCAGATTTTCCGGATTGATTTTTAGTTTGTTCCAAAGTTCATTTTCCAAAACTGTTTTTTTCAGGTTGAAATCTTGGTCGCCCTCCGATTCAAAATAGGAACGGGACATGACCTGAAACGCTTCTTTATTGTTAATTTGGGCATATACATGGCCACACCATTCCTGCGCTGAAAAGGACACTTTAAGCGCGTGCTGGTTGTCATAAACCGGATAGAAACTACTGGTCATAATGGAGTAGGGGTAAATGCCGGTCAGGTATTTCTTGGTGGCGTTCAATTTTAGGACGGGAATATTATCTGGCGAACTTTGGTCCGCTTTTACCTGTTTGTCTTTCAAAAAAGGTTCCGTTACATAAATCATCACAGCCTTGCCTGTTCGTATTTCTCCATAGCGCGCTTGCTTTAGTTCATAGGATGTAATTTCCGCTGTGCCGGAATACCAATAGTCCTTAAATTCTTGGGATAATTTTTTTCGCGGGGATTCCGGTTCTTTTTTTGGCGTTACACTTTCTTCCTTTGTATCGTTCGCTACTTTGGAATTGCAGGACTGAAATGTCGTAAAGACGGCAGCCAATAGGACCACCGACATTTCCAAGGTCAACCATTTCTTAAACATAAAACGTTCTTTTCTTTAAAATTAAGGAAAATCTATCTGGAAACCATATCCAAAAGCGTTTCGTATACCAGGTTTGTAGGTAGACCCACCACGTTGGTGTAGGAACCTTGAATTTCAGAAATGCCAATAAGGCCTATCCATTCCTGGATGCCATAAGCACCGGCCTTGTCATAGGGCGCAAAATGGGTGATGTAATAATCGATTTCGGCATCGGACAGGTTCTTGAACTTTACTTTGGTGATGCTGTTTTTAATAATCTGTTCGCTGTTTGTGGTAAAACATACCGAGGTAATGACCTCGTGCCAATCGCCAGATAATTTGGCAATCATGTCATGGGCCTCTTTGGCATCGCCCGCTTTGGCCGAGGAGGTGTTTTTATGCCATACCACGGTATCGGACGTAATTAGAATTTCTTTTGGACCCAATGCCCCTTCAAAAGCCGATGCCTTTAGTTTCGAAAGAAAGTCAGATATTTCCGCACCTTGAAGTACTTCGGGGTAGATTTCCTCCACAGGCTTCAACCTAATTTCAAAGTCCAGCCCCATCTCCTCCAAGAACTGTTTTCTCCTAGGCGAGCCAGATGCCAATATCAATTTGTAATCGCCAAGCTTTTCCCGTAACATCCCTAAGCGTTTGCCGCGTCAAAATTATCCATCCAGTCTCCCCGTACTTTAAGTACCTGTTCAATGACGTCCCGTGCGCATCCAGAGCCACCGTTGATATGCGAGATGTAGTCACAGATGGCCCTAACTTCCGGTACGGCATTTTGCGGGCAGGAGGCCACGCCCACCTTTTTCATGGCAGGGATATCCGGTATGTCATCGCCCATATAAAGTACATTTTTCGGATCGATTCCATAAATGCCCAAGTATTCTTCCAGAGCATCGATTTTGTGATGGGAGCCCATGTAAAAATCGGTGATGCCCAAACCTTGCAAGCGTTTTTTCACACCCTCGTTGGTACCGCCCGTGATGATACATATATTATACCCTCTATCGATGGCGACCTTTAGTGCGTATCCGTCCTTTACGCTCATTTTTCGGAGCATTTCCCCTGTGGTGGTCACAAGGACGCTCCCATCGGTCAAAACGCCATCGACATCAAAAATAAATGTGTTAATATCCTTTAAGTACTCCTTATAGCTTTTCTTCATTTTCGTTTTGGTTGGATGCCTTTATCGCATTGCTTATTAGTTTATATAGGGTCCTATGTTTTTCATCGGTTAACAAAGTAAGGTGTCCGTGCAAGGTCTTTAAATCGCTCCGTATGGCCGGGCCTGTTTGTGCAGCTTCGGGGGACAAGGTTTCTATTTTGGCGGCGGTTTCCTTTATCAAAGGATATAGTATTGAAAAATCCAAGTCATTTTCATTGCAAATTTGCTTTCCGATGGTATACATGTAGTTGGTAAAATTATTCACAAAAACTGCGGCCACGTGCAACACTTTTCGCTGGGCGGAATCAATGTGCTGAACTTTATTGCTAATTTTTCTCCCCAATGTTTCTAATATCTCCATGTCCTTTTCATTGAAAACTTCCAGACACATGGGAACCGTTTTAAAATCAATGATCTTTCCAGCGGTAAAGGTCTGTAGGGGGTAGAAAACACCCCTTCGTTCATGCTTTGACAGGGCATCCAGACCAACGCTTCCGGAAGTATGCACCACCATTCCTTCTACGTTCAGGGCATCGGACACTTCCTTTATGGCATCGTCCTTCACGGCGATGATGTAGATATCGGCCTTTGGGATTTCCATCCAATCCAAAATAACATTGACTTTGCCCTCAAAATAGGATACGGAAGCCTCTGACCTGCCAAGGATTCCTGACAGATGTATTTCAAGAACACCATACAATGCCGATGCCAAATTTTGGGCCACGTTCCCAGTTCCTATGATGACTACGGAAATCATTCGGCGAAAATACAAAGAATTGCTTGGAGATTTTATGGGTAAACTGTTGCAGTTCCTTTGTTCCCTGGGAAGCTTCTTGAAAGTGTTTCCAGACTAGGAAACATTTTTTTGAAAAACATTTATATTCTTTGTGATAGCCAAACTAGAGGATATATGGATGTGATTCTCACTTTTACAGACTATTGTAGTCCCTAGAAAATTAACATTTTGTTACACTATTCTCCATGGATATCGTTTAAAAAAAAGTGTAAAAGGACTTATTTTTGCAACCTGAAAACCATTGTCTTCTTAAATGACAGATCTGTTAAAGAAAATTTTCTTCTCCACCCGTTTAATGTCCGTTTTGTTTATCGTATTTGCCGTGGCCATGGCATTTGGGACTTTTATTGAAAGTTGGTATAGTACGGAAACTGCCCGAATCTGGATATACAATACCACTTGGTTCGAGGTTATTATGGTCTTTTTTGTAATCAACTTCATTGGGAACATTGCGCGTTATCGCTTGTTGAGAAAGGAAAAATGGCCCGTTCTAGTCCTGCATTTGTCTTGGATATTGATCATTGTTGGTGCATTTGTAACCCGATATATCAGCTACGAGGGCATGATGCCCATCAGGGAAGGGGAAACTGAAAATGTGTTCTTTTCGGATAAGACCTATTTGACGGCCTACATTGAGGGTGATATCAATGGAGAGCCAAGAAGGAAAACTATGGAGGATGATTTGATCGTAACCCCAGAAGCCATAAAATCCAATCTGCCATGGACCGGGGACTTTAACGGTCAAGAATTTACCATTTCCTACGTTGACTTTATTGAGGGTGCCAAGGAGGGCCTCATTCAGGGAACGACAGGGAATACATATCTAAAAATCGTGGAAGCGGGCGATGGTCAGCGACACGAACATTTTTTGGAGAATGGCAAGGTCATGAGCATTCACGGCGTGCTGTTTTCATTGAACAATGAGACTGATGGGGCCATAAATATTTTCACCGATGGCCCCGAATATCGAATATCCTCTCCGTTTCAAGGAAGTTTTATGCGCATGGCCGACCAATTTCAGGGACAGTTGGTCCAGGATAGTGTACAAAAATTACAATTGCGTTCTTTGTACAATACGGCCAATATGCAGTTTGTCATCCCCGATTCCTTAGTACAGGGAACCTACGGCATTGTGGAAATACCCGAAGCCGAAAAAATGGAATTCGATTTGGATGCGCTTGTACTTTCCGTATCCAGTAATGGCGAGACCAAGGAAGTAAAGGTGTTGGGAAGTAAGGGGCAGACCCAGTTTAGCGATAAATTCAACGTTGGGGGCTTGGATTTTGCCCTGCGATATGGTTCCAAGATTTACGAGCTTCCTTTTGCCATACAACTTAACGATTTTATAGCCGAAAAATATCCTGGAACGGAGAACGCCTATGCCTCCTTTATGAGCAAGGTGACCATAAAGGATGAAAGGCCCTTTGATTATGATATTTACATGAACCACATTTTGGACCATAAGGGATACCGATTTTTCCAGGCCAGTTTTGACCCTGACGAAAAAGGCACCCGACTTTCAGTAAACCACGATTTTTGGGGCACTTGGATTACCTATGTAGGGTATTTTCTGTTGTATATTGGTTTGATGGGAATCATGTTCTTTGGGAAAACCCGCTTCAAGGATTTGGCGGAGTCCTTGGATAAATTGAAGGAAAAAAAGAAAAAGATACTTACGGCCCTAATACTTATAATTGGGCTATCTAGTTCCTTACAAGCGCAGGAGCATACAGTGGACGATGGCCATGACCATACCCAAGCACCCACCCAACAACAAATAGATTCCCTCATAAAATCCTCCATGGTGGCCAAGGAACATGCGGATAAATTCGGGAAATTGGTGATTCAGGATGAAGGCGGAAGGATGAAGCCCGTCAATACCTTTTCTTCGGAATTACTGAGGAAGTTGAGCCTTAAGGATACCTATTTGGGGTATAGTTCAGACCAAATTTTTCTTTCCATGATCATGAACCCCGCAGTTTGGTACAATGCGGAGTTTATTGCCTTGGACAAAAAGGCACAAAACGATAGCATAAGAAAAATTATAGGAATTCCGCAAGGGCAGAAATACGTAAAGGCGACTGATTTTTTTAATCCGGACGGGACGTACAAGCTGGAGCCTTTCTTAAGGGAGGCAACAGCTACAAATAACCCAAACAAGTTTGAACAGGATTTCAAGGATGCCAACATCCGTTTAAGTCTATTGAATCAGGCCTTGGGTCAGGATATCGTTAAAATTTTCCCACTGTTGAACGATGAGAACAACAAATGGATATCGGCGGTAGAATATCGTGGGGGACAGATTCAAATTCAGGATTCCCTATATGCCAATTTTGTCAAGAATGCCATGCCGTATTATTTGATGACATTAAGTAAGGCACAGCAGACAGGGGACTATGGTGAAGCAGACAGACTTCTGGCCGCTTTCAAGCAAAATCAGGTGAACAATGGTAGCGAAGTTTTGCCATCGGAACGAAGAATCAACACCGAAGTTATTTACAACAAGCTGAATATCTTTAATCGGCTGTATCAGTATTATGCCTTGGTTGGCGTACTTTTCTTTTTGATTCTCATTTTTCAAATTTTTAAAGATCGTTCCATCTGGAGAATTGGGGTCTATTTTTTCAAAGGGGTCATTTATTTATTCTTCCTGTGGCATACCGCCGGTTTGATTTTGAGATGGTATATCTCCGGCCACGCGCCATGGAGCGATGCCTATGAAAGTATCCTGTATGTTTCCTGGGCAACGATGGGCATGGGCTTATTGTTTGGTAGAAAAAGTAATATGACCGTTGCCGCATCGGCCTTTGTAACCTCCATGTTGTTATGGATAGCCCACCAGAGTTGGGTGGACCCTTCCATTGCCAATTTGGTTCCCGTATTGGACAGTTATTGGTTGATGATACATGTGGCGGTCATTGTTGGCAGCTATGGTCCTTTGACAGTGGGGATGATTTTAGGGGTGGTTTCTTTGATCTTGATTCTGTTGACCAATAAGAAAAATCGCGAACGTATGGATATCAATTTGAAGGAACTCACCATCATCAATGAGCTCTCATTGACGATAGGTTTGGTCATGCTGACGATTGGGAACTTCTTAGGGGGTCAATGGGCCAATGAAAGTTGGGGCCGTTATTGGGGCTGGGACCCTAAGGAAACGTGGGCCTTGATATCCATTATGGTTTACGCCTTTGTTATCCACACACGATTGGTTCCCGGGCTAAGGGGAAGGTGGACCTTTAATTTTTTGAGCGTCGTTGCCTTTGGTAGTATCATGATGACCTATTTTGGTGTGAACTTTTATTTGGTGGGACTTCATAGCTATGCGAGTGGGGCACAGGTGATTACACCAACCTTTGTGTGGTATACGGTTGCTGGCGTTTTGGCCTTGGGAGCACTGAGTTACTGGAGGTATCAGGTGAATTACGCCAAAAAAAAGTAGGTGCTATCATGAAGCTGTTGATACACGGTGCGACTGGAAGAATATCTAAATATATAGTTTGACCGACCTTGGAGCAGGTATATAGTCAAAACCATGCAATATTGAACAAAGGATAGAAGAGAAAATCTCAAAATCCTAATTTCAAATCACAGAATACCGCTTCGTTTTTAAGCTAAAGTTGTTATTGGTTTATATAAATCGTTTATAATTATAAAATTTACAAAAATCCATTTCGAACAACCAACAACTATTCCTTCTCCAACAACAACCGCATTATCTCCTCAGCGGCAACCTTTCCTTTCTCCTTTAGAAAATCCCGGGGCGTGTTATCGCCCAGTTCAAAAACGATGGCCGGCATGCCATGGTGTACATAAAAGTAATTTCTGGAAACCATGGTCGGTTTGATTTTATCAGAGGGAGCAATATTCGTTCTTTTTTGAGGGAGTCGGGTTGAAATGCTTTCGATCCAATCGTAAACGATCTTTCCTTTTTGTCCGATGACCGTGCTGTCAATTGGATAATAGATATCGTCCCAAGTTGAGTGAAAATCGGCCCCAAAAACGAATTCGTAGCCCTCTTCATTTTTTTTGTTCAGAAAATCGCGCACGCTTCTTGTTTCCGGCTGATTGAAATTTTCCCAATCGCGATTCAGGTCAATACCGCCCATGTTATGACGCCAATGTCCGTTGTCCACGCCATCGGGATTCATAAGCGGTACGGCGAAAATATCAAACTTTTCCCTGAAAGTCTTTGCCTGTTCCGTATCACTGGATATGGTTTCCATAAAGGATTTCATCACAAGGAATCCAGTAACTTCCGGCGGGTGTTGTCTGGAGATGATCATCAATGCTTTCTTGGTACTTGGATATTCCTTGATCTCCATGAGCTGGATAGCACGGTTTTCGTGGGATTTCCCAATTTCATAATTGGTAATGAAGGGTTTAACGGAGAGTGAATCTACCCATTCCTGCACTCTTTTGGAAGTATAAAGTTCTTGGGCCGATATCCAAACGGGTTCATTACCAATGGTTAAGGTAATTTCAGCAAACTCGGGTGCCGCTTTGATGCCAAACTCCCCTTCGCCCGGATTTATTACCTTGTAGTTGGTACTGTCCAAAACCTTAAAATGGATACCATCTGAACTGATTTTGGGATAATACCTACTTCTTGAATCCTGATAGGAAAGTTTAATGGTAATTTCCCTGGGCTTACCGGTCCAAACTTTGAAGGAATACCAAGGACTCACGTTTATGGGCGTATTCTCTGCAGTTATCCAAATGGTGTAATGGTCGTTACCGTCTTCGGCCACACCGTTCAATCGGGCACCATCAAAATCGTTCGAAAAGTAGGTTTGATTTTCCATGGACCAGATGCCCTTCCATTGTTTTTGTACCGGTCTGTTTACGGTAGGCACGACAGGGCTGACACCTTGTCCTTGATAGCCGGAAGTTGATTTTTGGGGGACTACGGTCGCGGTATTTTTACAGGAAATGATTACCGAAAAAAGGATGAGAATTGCAAGTAATTGGGTCTTCATAAAGTAAGGCATATGAATCATTGTAGAAAATTAGCAGATTTTATTTTTGGTTGAAAGGTATTTTAAAAAAATCGAACCAAAGTTTGTCGGCTTTTATTTGCTTAAAGTGTTTCAGGGAGTAGTTTTGATCTTGAGTAAGCGCGTAAACTGCGTCGACTAAGTTTCACCTTCATTTCGTAACTTTAGCAATTCATTAAACTAGGAACAATGGATAAAAGAGGTAAAGGCTTGAATACAATTTGTACACACGTGGGAGAATTGGAGGATACCAAATATAAAGGCGCGGTTTCCCCCTTGTATATGAGTACTTCGTATGCGTTTGATGATGTAGATGTTAAGCGATACCCTAGGTATTTTAATACGCCCAACCAGGAAGGTCTTTGTAAAAAGATCGCCGCATTGGAACATGCGGAGTCGGCCTTGATTTTTGGAAGCGGAATGGCTGCGGTAAGTACGGCCCTCTTGGCATTCCTTAGGGCAGGGGACCACATTGTTTTACAACAGACCTTATATGGGGGCACTTATAATTTGGTGACCGAAGAGTTCGATAAATATGGTATTTCCTATTCCTTTACAAAAGGATGGGAGCCTAAGGATTTTGAGAACGAAATTAGGGAAAACACCAAGGTGCTTTATATAGAAACACCCTCGAATCCCTTGTTGACAATAACCGATATAGAAGGTGTGGCCGCCATAGCGAAAAAACATGGCATCGTTTCCATGATCGATAATACATTTGCCAGTCCGGTGAACCAAAATCCGATAGATTTTGGCATCGACGTGGTCATTCATAGTGCCACCAAATACATGGGCGGTCATTCGGATATCTGTGCGGGTGCCGTAGCCTCTACCAAGGAACATATGCATCGCATATTCCATTTGGCCAAAAACTTTGGAGGTAGCCTTAGTGATTACACGGTTTGGTTGTTGGAAAGAAGTATAAAGACGATGGGGCTCAGGGTCCGGGCCCAAAACGAAAATGCTTTGGCAATGGCCCAGTATCTAGAAGCCCATGTGGATATTGATGCAGTGTATTATCCCGGGTTGACCATCCATAAGGACCATGAACTTGCCAAGCGGCAAATGAAAGGCTTTGGGGGAATGCTTTCTTTTGAATTGAAGCCCTATTTGGATGCCTCGCTTTTTCAGAGATCCCTAAAAATAATCAAATCCTCCATGAGTTTGGCAGGTGTGGAAAGTACGGTACTTTCACCAACCCAGACGAGCCATGCCCTGATGAGTGCCGAAGTAAGGGCAGAACAAGGCATCAAGGATGGGTTGATTCGATTTTCAGTAGGAATCGAGGAGCCGGAAGATCTAATTGCGGATATTGAATATGCCATTAAAAAAGTCAAGAAAGAGACTAAAACGACCGTTTGATATTTTTAAAAATCCAAAAAGGCACTTATAAATGAAATTAGATATTTTGGTATTTGGAGCGCATCCGGACGATGCTGAACTTGGTGCGGCCGGGACCATAGCCAAGGAAGTCTCCAAAGGCAAAAAGGTAGGCATTGTGGATTTGACCCGAGGTGAGTTGGGAACTCGGGGTACTGCAGAAATTAGGGACAAGGAAGCTGAAAATGCCAAAAACATTTTGGGAGTTTTGGTCCGGGAGAACCTAGGCTTTCGTGACGGGTTCTTTGTAAATGACGAGGCACATCAATTGGAGGTTATTAAAATGATTCGAAAGTACAGACCTGAAATAGTCCTATGCAATGCCATAAATGACCGACATATTGACCATGCCAAGGGAAGTGAATTGGTGAGCCATGCCTGCTTTTTAAGCGGACTTATAAAAATTGAGACTCTTCTTGATGGTAAGGTTCAAGAAAAGTGGCGTCCAAAATTGGTATATCATTATATCCAATGGAAAAACCTGATACCTGATTTCGCAGTGGATATAAGCCTATTCATGGGAAAGAAAACAGAAGCCATTTTGGCGTATTCCTCCCAGTTCCATGACCCAAAGAGCAAGGAGCCGGAGACGCCCATCAGTAGCAAGACCTTTATTGAAAGTGTGCGCTACAGGGCTCAAGATTTGGGCAGATTGATCGGGGTGGATTATGCCGAAGGTTTTACCGTAGAGCGTATGCTGGCCGTAGACTCCCTTGATTCCTTGATTTAGGCCGTTTTCTTGTATTGTTTTTTGGCTTTTGGTATGGTGAAGTAAAAGCTGGATCCTTTGTGGATGGAGCTATCCACCCAAATGTTACCATGATTTTTTTCAACCATTTCCTTGCACAGTGACAAACCAAGTCCGGTACCTTTTTCATCATTGGTTCCATAGGTAGTATGGGAATTGGCCTGGTCGAATATTTTTCCAATGGTTTCCTTGCTCATACCTACACCATTATCGCGTACAAGAATTTCCCAGTGTCTGGCTTTTTCGGCTGCGCTTATGGTTACCATACCGTCCTTAGGAGTGAATTTCAAGGCATTGCTGATCAAGTTGCGGATTACAATATCAATTTGGTCACTATCGCACCAAGTCAGTGTATTGGACTCTATTCTGTTGATAAGCCTTATGGATTTATTGTTTGCTACTTCTGAAAGCAAGGCTATATTTTCGTTAACTATACTTTCTATGGCCGTGATTCCAGGTTTCGTATGGGCCCCATTCATTTGGGTTTGTCCCCAAGAAAGTAAATTGTTGAGCGTAAAGGCGATATTATCTATATCCGATTTCAATTTGGGTACAAAGCCTAAAAACTCTTCCTTGGACATGTCACCTTCCTTAAACAATTTGATCAGCTCTTGGAATGCTCCAATGGGGCCTCTGAGGTCATGACCAATGATTGAAAAAAGCTTGTTCTTGGTCTGGTCGACCTCGTACAAATACTTTTCCTTTCTTTCTAAATCTTCTTGTTTTAAAATAAGTTCCTTATTCAACTCCTTCTGAATTTTAGCATTACGTTTAATTAGGGCTGTTATGAACAAGAATATTATTAAAACAATTAAGGTGGCATATACATAGTTCTTCTGTTTGGCCAAAGCCTCCTTATTTTCAAGGATTAACTGCTCCTTCTGCCTCTCATACGCTATTTTGGTTTTTAACATCGTAAGTCCCTTTTTACTTTCCTTTCTGGAAATTTTTCCGGAAATCTCATTGAAAATTTCATGGTACTCTAGGGCCATTTTATAGTCGCCTTTATTCTTGTATATTTCATACAATAATTCAGCACCTTCCTCTATTCCTGATAAAACATCCAGATTTAAGGAATGGTCGTAAGCCTGCTGTGCATATATTGTTGATATACTATCATTTCCCAATTTCAGATGCGCTTTTGCCATTCCCGTCAAAAGCTGTATTTCCTCCCTTAAATCGTCTAACCTATCGTGAAGGATTTCACTTTGAGCATACCAATATAAGGCCCATTTATTCTTCTGCTGTTTTAAGTACACTTTACCTTTTACCTGGTATGCATAGGCGAGCCAATCCCTGATTCTGTTATCCTCAAAGGTTTTTATGGCACTATTTATATTGAACATGGCAAGTTCCAATTTTCCCATATCGGCATAGGCCGAGGCCATATTGCTCATGGTTTCAGCCATGATGATTGCATCTCCTATTTTTTCGTTGATTTTTTTGACCTTTTCATAATAGAACATACCTTCTTCAAAATCCTTTTGGGAAATATAGAGGTTGGCAATATTTTCGTTGATTATGGATAACATCTTTTGATTTTCAAGATATTCTGCCAGTTCAATGCATTCAAGGTATTTGCTTAGGGCAAGGTCATAATCACCCTTATAGTCAAATTGTTCGCCTATGGTATTGAGAATTGTTAAGCGTAAGGTATCGTCCTTTTCAACAAAACTGATATCCAAGGCCTTTTGCAAGTTGCCCAAGGACTCATCATATTTGCCCTTGTCTGAATAAAATGTTCCTAAACCTAGGTAAGCATTTGCCTTACCGATTTCATAGCCTATTTTCTCACTTATTCTAAGCCCTTCCTCTGATAGTAATTTAAGGCTGTCCAGATTGAAATACCGCTGCTCTAGACCTAATTCCAATAACAATTCTACATACTCAGTATTTTCTTTGGAGGAGTTTTGAAACTTTGAAATTCCAATCAATAGGGAATCCTTATAAGACATTTGGGCAAGTGCACCATAAGTAAAGAAAATAAATAGTAGAAGCACTCCTCTTATATAAAAGGCTTTGCTGTCGTAGTTCTTAAAGGTTTTAAATTTAGAAATCACCTGAATTTGCTCATACAAAATGTGAATTTACAATGCCTTTACCACATGTCTCATTTTTTGTTGTGAACTATCAATTTTTATGTGTTTTATCTTGAATTTATGTAATTCATCGATAGTTTGAAATTTCTACATCTAAATATTATTTATATTACTAATAAAGTAAAGCCTTTAAAGATAAAACGAAAATGCATCCTAAAGTTGGAAATTTTAGGTGATTAAGTACAGGGCCGCAAACTTACTTTGAAAGTTGTGCCCTTATTTATTTCACTTTCCACCCAAATATCACCATTATTTTTTTCGACCATTTCCTTGCAAAGCATCAGCCCAAGACCAGTACCTTTTTCGTCGTTCGTACCAAAAGTTGATAAATGTTCCTTGTAGTCCCATATCTTTTTAATATTGTCTTCGCTAATGCCAACACCGTTATCCTTAACTTTAATCAACACCTTGTCTTTTGATATTTCTCCATCAATAAAAATTTTTCCGCCTTCATGTGAAAATTTAATTGCATTGCTTATTAAATTTCTAAAGACAATTTCAAAATGGTTCAAATCCATTTTGGCACATAAATTATCTGGTATAGAGTTGATAAGTTTAATTCTTTTGTTTTTTAGATTTTCATTAAAAATCTTGGAGATATCTTCGACTTCATTTCGTGCTAGAAGATTTCTTGGTACCATACTTGATCCCTTCATTTGTGTTTGACCCCAATTCAAAAGGTTGTCCAAAGTAAAATGAATATGTTCAAGGTCCTTCTGTAATTTAGGTCCAAATCTCCTGAACTGACTTTCACCATTTTCTTCATTTAGGGAGACATCCAACAAACCCTTCAACGATATGATAGGACCTCTAAGATCATGACCCACAATGGAAAACAATTTATCTTTTGTTTGATTTGTTAGGTGTAATTCTCGCTCGTTGTCGGCAAGAATGGTATTTAATTTTTTTCTTTTTTTACTGGATTTCTGAATAAAAAAAATAACGACTATTGCCATTATTAGTGATACCAATGACCAACCTATGTATTTTTTTTGGGTATTTATGGTGGCCAGATTGGTTTCTTCAAGTCTTGACCTTTCCTCCTCAAAGGCCAACTTTGCCTTTAGCATGGAGAGATTGGTCTTATTTTGTTCTTTGGAAATGGAGTCAGAGTAGGCTTCGGCACTTTCCAAATATTTAAGGGAGTCTTCAAAATCACTTTCATACTTTGCCAACTTATAGAGTATGCGAGAACACTTTTCCAGGCCAGATCTTAATTTAAAGGATTTGTATAAATCTAGGCTTTTAAGGGCAAATTCCTTCGAAAGGGCATAATTACCTAGTTCGTAATGAACTGACGCAAATCCAAAATATAAATCCGAAATACCTTTTTTATCCCCACTTTTCTGATATTCCTTTTCGGCTTTTTCATAAAATTCCAATGCTTTGTCATATTCCTTATTTAAACTAAATACTTCACCGGTAGTCAGATAATTGAACGCAATGATTGTTGAAAAGTTGGTTTTTTTTGCAAGTTCAAGACCTTGCTTTAAATAATCCTTTGCTCTATCCAAATTATTTTTCCGCATATTCAGATAGCCAAGATTTGATAGAATAATACCATGGATGTGAACTGGCGTTTCTTGATCGATAACTTTTCTTGCAGCGTCATAATAAAGCATTGATTCGTTATAATCTCCCAATAATAGGAACATTGTACCCAAATTGTTGTTAATACGAACCAATTCGTTTAAATTTTTGGTTTTTTCAGCCAAATAATTGGCCATGAGGAAGTTTTGAAAGGCCTTTGGATGATCTGATTGTATGAAGTGGGCTTGGGCAATATCATTATATATTTTTATGCCCAAATCTGGGTATTTGGACAAGCTTGGATGGTTTGAAATTCCTAAATTTATTTCCAAGGATTTCTTGCTGTTCCCTTGATACAACTCGTAGCTGGCCAGATTGTATGTGGAATACAATACACCTCTTTCATAGTTGATTTCCTTGCTTAGCTCCAAAGCCTGTAAGGCGATTATTTGAATGGAATCCGATTTTCTATAGCGCAGTTCTTCCGCTCGTTTGTTGAGCTCCAAAATATAAATCGTGTCCTTAAGTATGGAAGGTATCTTTTGTGAGTATACAGCTATGGAAATAAATAGGAACAGAAATGTAGTTTTAAGCATTTTTGAACTTTTCATCCTGTTTAATAGTTAAATGGATATTGATACGTGTGTGAACGAAAAATACTAAAATTTTACTTTTATTTTATTCTTGAACGTATATAGAGTTTGTAATAGATTGGCTTTTGATTAGTGTTACTTTATAAAAAAAATCAGTTAGAAGGTAAATTCACCATCGTATTAATTTGTCAATTTCTCTTACTCTAGTGCACAAGTTTTTAATGGTTGAATTAAAACCTGATAATATAAGTGTAACTTAATCTTTTTGTACGATCAACAATATTTTAAAGTAGATTTTCTTTTGATAAGTAGAAGAAAAAAAATTACCTTTGCCACCGCTTATAAATGGTGGTTGTAGCTCAGCTGGTTAGAGCGCTGGATTGTGGTTCCAGAGGTCGCCGGTTCGAACCCGGTCTTCCACCCAAAAAGCATTTTAAACTCGCCCTGTACATGATATGTCCGGGGCTTTTTTGTATCCTGAATGTAGGGTAAGAAGCCTGTGTAGAGCAAGGAATGCCCAGATTCCAGTCTTTACTTTTTAAAAGAAAAAGGCCGATAATAACTATCGGCCTTTAACTTAAATCTTAAACTTCCTTAATCCGAAGCCTTATCGACAACAACGGGATTGGCCCTGTTTGCCAATTCCCATGCCGTATAGAAAATCAGTCGGGTTCTGTTCTCCAATAAATCATAGTTTATTTTGTCCGGAGTGTCACTAGGCCTGTGATAATCGTCATGTGTTCCGTTAAAATAGAAAATTATGGGAATGTTGTTTTTGGCAAAATTGTAGTGATCGCTTCGGTAATAAAATCGATTGGGGTCGTTTTCATCGTTATAGGTATAATCCAATTCCAATTGGGTGTATTTGGAATTCACTTCCTCGGAAAGCTCATGTAGTTCCGTACTCAATTTATCGGAACCAATGAGGTAGATATAATTTCTATCCCCATCCCGCTTAGGGTCTATTCTTCCCACCATGTCAATGTTCAAATTCGCAACTGTCTGGCCTAGGGGAAAAATGGGCTCTACATCGGTATAATATTCAGAACCCAAAAGGCCCTTTTCTTCTCCGGTCACGTGCAAGAAGACCACAGACCTACTCGGTCCATTTCCGTCTTCCTGAGCTTTTTTAAAGGCTTCCGCAATTTCCAAGAGCGCCACGGTTCCAGACCCGTCATCGTCCGCGCCATTGTTGATCTCGCCCTCTTCGGTAATTCCTATATGGTCCAAATGCGATGAAATGATAATATATTCATTGGGTTTCTTGCTTCCCTGTATAAATGCCACTACGTTCTCCGAATCTACCTCCTCGTTGGAACTTTCAAATGCCAATGTTGCTTTTGAGTCTAATTCCTTGGGCGTTTGGTCTGTTTCTATAGATGGTAAAATCGCTTTTGCCAACGTACCATCGATAAACAGACTTGAAAAGTCATTTTCCTGAAGGTCCTTAAGGCTCATTCTGCCACTATTACTGTTTCGCATATAGTCGAACCGACTTTTAAATCTTGGGTAATTATCGGCATCGTAGTAAAGTACGCCAATAGCTCCCTTGTCTTCGGCCAATTGGAAGCGTTTTCCAAGTGATTCCGACATGTTGCTCCAAATCGATTTTTCAGAGGTACCGGAAATCGTGTACGTACCGTCCGAGTTCATGGGCTCCCCGGTTTTCATCAATACCAACTTGCCGGCAATGTCCATTCCCTGGTAGTCAGAATAATTATCGTCCTCGATACCGTATCCTACATATACAATTTCATTGTCCCCGGATTGGGCTTTTGAAAAGGTAAGTACGTGCTCGCCCAAAAGATAATCGGAAGTGTCGATGCTTAACTTGCCAACGGGAATATTGCTGATTTCAATGGGTACTTTCTGAAAGTAATCACCATTGGACTGGGCGGGAGGAATCTCCAAATTCTCATATTCCGCTTTTAGGTAGGCAATGGCCTTTTTTTGTCCGGGTTGTCCGGTTTCCCGGCCTTCAAATTCATCGGAAGCGTAAATGTACAAATGCTCCTTCAATTCGGCCTCTGTTATTGTTTCCGCATAGACTTTAGGGTCGACGGGTCCTTTTGAAATGGTTTCCGTGCTTACTGTCTTCTGTGAGGAATTACATGCGGCCAAAAGGACCGCCACCAACCAAACTAATTTTCTCATACGTTTAAATTAAATGCAACATATTGATTTTTAATTGCCTCCTTTGGAAGAGGAATTTAGTTAATCACTCAAATCCCTTGATGAGGGTTTCATAGGTATTTTGTGAAATTTGTCAAAAATAAGGAAAAGTGGGATATGGAATATGATCAGCAAGATGAATCGGCCACTATCTTCCAATCCCCATTAATTCTTTTGAAAATAATGAGAAAGGTCCCTTTGGCATCCCCAACCTCCCGGGTCAAATGATATTCTCCCATCACCCAATAGGCATCTTTGTTTATTTTGGAAATATCAGCGATTTTAAATTGTAAATTGCCCGTATGTGCTTTTGAAGGATAGCGCAGGTTATAATTCTCCAAGGTTGTCTCCCAGCCCTTGGAAAGTTTGGCACCACTGTAAAACTTAAGGGAGTCGCTCTCCCAGTATCCGGCCATAAAACCCTCAATATCACCGTTGGACCAGCTAGTTTGTTGGTCATGTAAGATTTTTTTGATTTGGTAGATGTCCTCCGCATCGTTACTAGTTTCAGCGCAGGAAACGAAAATACCTAGAGTGATGGCAAGTAAAAAGTACTTCATAATAGTTGGATTTACACGTCAATATAGAAAATAGAATTCAGTATCTTTAAGGGTAACCTTTATTATTTTTGACCGATGCAAATTAGGGATTTGGCAGAGCGACATTCGCTCATCTCAGAACTTTTTAAATTCCCCAAAACAGCAGATGAATGGGAGGCTTATAAACTATCCGAAGCCCAATTGACCCATTACGAGGAATATGGATATGTATCCGGTATCAAACTGTTGGACGAAGGGCAAATTTTACACTTGCAAAAGGAATTGGACGAGCTTATGGATCCAAAACATCCTGCACACTCGCTTTTTTACGAATTTCACAGTAACGAATCCAAGGACCAGGATTCCGTATTGTTTCATTCCCTTGGGCATTGGAGGATTACGGAAGGCTTTCATGATGTTCTATGGAATCCGGCGTTTGTAATGGCGGCCTATCAATTGTTGGGAAATAGGGCGGTTCGTTTTTGGCACGACCAGCTTTTTTATAAACCTGCAAAGCACGGTGGGGTAGTGGCCTGGCACCAGGACTACTCGTATTGGACACGCACCGTGGCCATGCAACATTTAACCTGTTGGACAGGTCTGGACGATGCCACCGAAGAAAACGGGTGCTTGTATTATGTTCCAAAAAGCCACAATTGGGGGTTGCTGGATGCCCCTGAACTTGCCGGAAACATGGAGGGGCTTTTGGACTATTTGACCGAAGATCAGCGCAGGGAATTTAACCCTGTTCCCATTCCCTTGAAGAAGGGCTATGCCACTTTTCACCATCCCTTAATGGTACATGGTTCCTATGAAAACAAATCGAATAGGCCTCGAAGGGCCTTTGTCCTAAACGTTTTTGCTGATGGTACGGTAAGCAATACCAATGATGAACTCTTAAAGGGTGTCCCGCCTATTTCAAAGGGGCAGAAAATGGAGGGTAAGTTTTTTCCGTTGCTTTTTGGTTAGGCCAAGCTTTTTGATTTTTCCTGCGTCCTTTTTTGTCGTAGCCTGATTTTCTTTTGTATCTCCTCCGGGTAGTTATTGGGAGTGTCTTCGGCCTCCAAAATGAGCAATTCCTGCCCTTCCTGGGGTTCTTTTAGTTCATCGGCGTGGCATCCTAGAATAACCGCTGCCGTATTTACCCCAGAATGGCTTGCCCCGGCCACACCGTGCGATAAAATACTGGCACCGCATAGATATAGGTTTTCTATCTCACTTTTGGATTTGTATGCAAAAGGTCCAATATGCTTTAGGCTTTTTTCTGTTCCGTAGACATTTCCTCTTGTTGTATTGATGTAATATTCGTTGGTAATTGGGGTGCCCAATTCTTGGTGGACGATGTGCTTGCTGATATTTGGGACCACTTTTTCCAAGCCCAAAACCATTTTTTTGGTGAGTTCCTCCTTAAACCGGAGGTATTTTTCCGACCGTTCGGCACTTTCCTCCGCAAAAGGCTCAAATGTCCTGTAGTCTATAAAGGTGATTACTTCCAGGCAATGGTGCTTTCCATCAAAACTTGTAGGGTCTTTCAAGGTGGTACAGCTCACGAAAAGCGCCTCGAAAAATCCGACCTTTTGAAGGTCCGATTTCATTATGCTGTCATAGTAATCATCCATATCCCTATCCGGTAAAACCCAAATATTTCCGGAGTCCAAACCGGCCTTTCGCACATCCATATCCACCGTCAAAAACAACATGAGCGAAGTGCATGAATAGACCGTTTTTTCCAATTTTTTTTGAAGCTTTTGGCTTAGGTGCTGCTTCCCGATGAGTTGGTTGTACGTGATGCCGACATCCGCATTGGAAACAATATGCTTCCCGAAAATTTGCCTTCCATCGGCAAGCTCCACTCCGGTAGCTTTCTTGTTCGTTTCGCCTTCGATCAGTATTTTTTTAACGGAGGTGGAAGTTTTAAGGACACCTCCATATTCCTTGAATTTATTGGTCATTGATTTTACCAAGGCACCTCCGCCACCCATGGGATAGTATCCTCCTTTAAAATAGTGGTACATCAAAGCGGCATGTAAAATAAATGCAGCCTTCCTTGGCTGCACCCCGTGGTCGCCGCATTGAATATTTAGGACATTTTTTAAAAGTGGGTCTCTGATATGCCAATTTATGACCCTTTTGAGACTGAACAAACCGTATTTGCCAAAATGCCGGGTTCTGTACGGAATGGTCAATTTTTTCCAAAAACCCTTTATGTAAGGTAACGTGTAGAGTTCCTCGCTTGCCAGTCGGATTAGCTTTAGGTATTTTTTGATTCTTTTTTTTTCCTTCGGAAATCTGTCAATCAATCGGTTTTCAAGTTCTTCGGGATTATCGGGAAAATCAAATCGGTGGTTTCCAATACGCACATGTTCATAAGCATCGGGATTCATCCTAAAAAACACCAAATCATTGGCAATGCCCAAACCTTTGTACAAATTACTGGTAGATTCACCTTCACCTACCAATCCAATGTAATGTACACCCGGAGTAAATCGGTGTCCCTCCAGATAAAAACTATGGCACCATCCACCGGGTACGTCGTGTTGTTCCAACAATAGGACTTTCTGTCCGGCCCTTGCAAGGCATAAAGCGGTGGTCAGCCCCCCAGCACCTGAACCTATGACGATGCTGTCCCAGTTTTGGGTCGATATATCCTCTTGTAAGTCCTTTTTTTTCAAGGGCTATTTATTCAAGGCTTTCTGAATGGCTTCCTCCACTAAAGGCTCCATGACCTTATATCCTTCAACGGTGGGGTGGACCTCATCATCGGCATATTTTTTTGGCAATCCGTTCCTTTCATCCGCCATTTGCGAGAAATAATCAAGATAGAAATGCCCTTTTTCTTCAGCATAGGCCTTTATCATTTTGTTAAGTGCCACTATTTTTCCGGCGGGTTCCATCCCTGGTTTCCAAGGATAATCATACGCTGGCAAGGTAGATGATAGTACCACCTTAATATCATTGGCGTGTGCAATTTCTGCCATGCCCTTGATGTTGTCCATGATCATTTCCAAGGTGGACGGTCCCGTGTTCCCGGCAATATCATTGGTTCCGGCAAGGATGACCACCACCTTTGGATGAAGGTCCACCACATCCTGCCGAAAGCGAATCAGCATCTGGGGCGTGGTCTGTCCACTAATGCCCCTGTTCACATACGGTTTTCCCTCAAAGAATTCCGGTCTGGAATTCAGCCAACCAATGGTGATGGAATTGCCCATGAAAACGACCCTGTCTTCATTTTCTTTGGGGGCTTCCAAAGATCCATTGGCCTCTTGGAACATTTTTAAGTTGGCCCAATCCTGAGCTAAAACCGTGTGCTGGGATAAAAAAGTGGCGAGGATTCCCATAAGCAAAACCTTGAAATTTTTCATTTGTACGTTATTGATAGTGATTGTGTTGAAGTATTCTTTTTTCGTCCGATGTCAAAGGAAGCGTATCCAAGAGCTTTTGTAGGTTTGGCCGTTGAACGGCCAAGTACAGGACCAAACACACGGCTATGACCAAAGGCAAGGCATTACCGGATGTATTATACCCGACTATGGCCAAAAAAGCGGGGCCCTCCAATAAGGCATACTTAACGATCGATGCGGACTGGTACCTTTTCAATTTTTCCTCCAAAGGCATCGTTTTATCTATGGCAGAAATCTGATTTCTAAAAATAAACTGACTCCCAAAATAACCTGCGACGGCCGTAATGGGAACGAGGTATAAAAATGGATTTGATTCATCCATTTGGGCGTTAAATTCCCCTGAACCTAGATAGGAAAGTAGCAGAAAAACCGAAACACCGGCCACCAAGGCCAGGTGAATTATTTTATTTGTCCTTAAATAGCTTTTAATCTCCAAGACGTTGAATAAAGCCCTAAGATACTATTTTAAACTATAGTTTTTATGTAAAGTGATTCGGGATAGATTTTGGTACACTAGTAAGGTCAAAGGTGATTTGTGAAGCCCTGGGGAAGTATGTACTTTTTGATTATCGGATAAAAAACCGCAACAAACCAATGCTTTCAATATATTTGCGTGGTATGAGAACAGTATTATTATTTTGCCTTGCGGCATGCTTTGCAGTTAAAGGATACTCCCAAATTGGTGAGGACAAGGTGCTTCATTTTGTGGGCGGTAACCTTTTTGGTATGGTTGGTGCAGGTTTGGCGAACCAGATTTCGGATGGAAACAGGGCATGGACCTTCGCAGGATCAATTGGCGGAAGCTTACTAATAGGTCTTGCAAAGGAGGGTATCGACCAGAACCAATACGGTGGTTGGGACAATTCCGATCTATTGGCGACCGTCCTTGGTGGTGTTAGTGTAGGTGTCACCATCGATGTTTTCAAACAAAAGAAAAAAAGAAAGCGAGCGCAACTTTATAGAGAGGCCATTGGATTTAAAATTGAACATGATTATTATCCAATGGATTTCATTTCCCCAGCTACCTCGCTTTCCGTTTTGGCTATTTCGCCAAGTGTTCTCAGCGGCGAATACTAGTATTTTGCACTTTTGCCGTTTGCTTGCGTGTTTTTGATGAATTCACGAATGTCATCATTGGCCTTTTGTAAGTCCTCCTTACGAAGGTACATCATATGACCGGAACGATACCCCTTAAAACTGAATCGGTCTTTCATTCTACCACTGGGGTCCACTTGCCACATAAGATATTTTGCATTGAAATACGTAGTGGCGCCATCGTAATATCCGGATTGTACCATCACGTTCAAATAGGGATTTTGGGCCATGGCCTGTCTTAGGTTCTCCCGGGTATTTTCATCTGAGTTGTCCCATGGATGTACGGGACCGAACATATTGTATTTAATGTCTGTCTTAAATTTAAGTTCTTCCTGTAGATAGTAATTAATGGCCGGTGTAAAACTGTGCAGCCAGGAAGTAATTTCGGAATTATAATCGGGTCGCATGCCCATTAATTGTTTGTCCATTCCCAAATACCTGGAATCCAATCGCCCAACGGTATATCCCCCTTTTTCCTTCAAGAGGTTTTTCCAAAAGAAAGAAGTTGGAACGGATAAATTCTGGTCCAGAATATCTTTCGCTTCCAATCCGGAGTAATAGGCCATTTTTTCGGCAACCGTAGACCTTTCCGTATTCGGTATAAACCCGCCTTTGGCCAAGGCAGGGATTAAAGTATTGATTGTATATTCCTCGGATTCGGGTAAAATTTCAAGTAAATCCTTGTTTTGCAATGCCGAAGGTAATGCCTTATGATGCCATGCAGCCGCCGTATAGTAAGGCAGGTTCATCGCCTCGGCAACGGGTCCGGAATTTCTGATGATTTTATAATCGGCGGGCGAGACCAAGATCACCCCGTTCAAGTACATCCATTGTGCATTTTGCAATTCCAGGGAAAGGCCCATTACACGAGGACCACCATAACTTTCCCCAATGAGGTACTTTGGGGAGCGCCATCTGTTGTGTCGGGTAACAAAGGTGTTCAGCCATTCTGCGAGGTATTTGATATCGGCATTGATACCAAAGAACTTTTTACGGTCCACTTTATCGCCAGTTTCCGGAATCGTTCTGGAATACCCGGTGTTCGCGGGATTTACGTAGACCACATCGGTTACATCCAAAACGGAATAAGGGTTTTCTTTAACCCCATAGGGTTGCACGGGATATCCCTCGTCATCAATGTTCAATATTCGGGGGCCTGTATAGGCCAAATGCATCCATACGGAACCGGAACCAGGCCCGCCGTTAAACGAAATCAACAAAGGTCTGGCCGCACGGTCCTTGACATTGTTACGGGTATAATAGGTATAATGCAAGGAGGCAATGGGATCGCCATTTTCGTCCCAAACGGGCTGCGTTCCCGTTTTTGCGGTGTAATCAATGGAAGTCCCGTTTATGACAACGCTATGTTGGGTGGTAACTACCGTATCGACCGGAAGTTCCCTTCCCTGGGCCTTGGATTGAAAGTGAAATAGTAAAACTAGGATGGTTGGTAAAAGTAATCGTTTCATATGTTCTCTGAATTAGGCCCCTAAAAATAACCATTATATGTATATATCTCTTTTTACACGATCCAAAATTCAACTTTATTCTTAGTATATTTAAAAGTGTATCAAATTGATTAATCATTAAAGGAAGGAAATGAAACCCTCATCGAGGGTTTTGTTACAGTAAGTTAAAGACCTATGTAAAAGGAAATTTTTAAGAATCGAACTATTGACCAAATTTTAAACGCATGAAAACATTCACTCGTCGCGACTTTGGATGGACCCTTGGAAAAGGAATAACGGCCACGGCATTATTGGGCAGTACCAGTCTGGCCTGTGGCCAAAGCGCAAAAAATGAAAATAAAAAATTGGGCGTGGCCCTAGTGGGCCTCGGCAGCTACAGTACGTATCAATTGGCTCCGTCGTTGCAAGATACGGAGCACTGTTATCTGGCGGGCATCGTTACTGGAACTAAGGAAAAGGAACAAGTTTGGCAAGATAAATACGGGATACCAAAGGAGAACACCTATAATTATGACAATTTTGATACTATTGCCAATAACGAGGATATTGATATCGTATATGTGGTGCTACCAAACAGCATGCATGCAGATTTTAGCATTCGTGCAGCAAAGGCAGGGAAACATGTTATCTGCGAAAAACCCATGGCCATTAGTGTGGCCGAATGTGATGCCATCATCGATGCCTGTAACAAGGCCGGTGTGAAACTTTCAGTTGGCTATCGAATGCAGTCCGACCCGTATACGAAGGAAGTAAAAAAATATGTAGCCGAAAAGACATTTGGGAATGTTCATTTTGTTTCTTCGGATGCAGGATATATTTCCAATGGGAATCCGGATCAATGGCGACTCAATAAGGAATTATCCGGCGGAGGTGCCTTGATGAACATGGGCGTTTATTCCATACAGACCAGTATTTACGGATGTGGGTCAAACCCTTCATCGGTTTCAGCACAGGAATTTAGTACCAGACCCGATTATTTTAAGGATACGGACGAAACCATAACGGCCCAATTTGAATTTCCAAATGGTGCCGTCGCCCATATGATGACCTCCCATAATGCCAATGGAAATCGGCTAAAATCACATTGCAGCAATGGTTGGTTTGAATTGGATCCTGCCCATAGCTATGGGCCCATCAGCGGTAGAACATCCAACGGAAACGTCATCAGTTTTCCACATCAAAGGCAGCAGGCTCTTCAAATGGACGATTTTGCCAAACACATACTCATGGGAACACCAAATGTTGCCCCTGGGGAAATGGGGAAGAGGGACATGATCATTGTGGAGGCCATCTACAGGTCTATTGCGGAAGGCGGTAAGAAACAAACCTTGGATTTGGGCAATATGGGCATCGTTGGCTGAAACCAACTTACAATGAATTTATAAACGGTGAATTTACATTAAATTAAAGCCCTAACATTTAGGAAAACTAATCGTAATACATTCCTAATTTTAAGGACACCTTATAACAAGGTACCCGTTATAGTTTTGGACTATTCATAACCTGAAAACTGTAACGAAAATGAAAAAATCAAAAAATGTATTGTTTAAAATCTGTGCACTTTCCCTGCTTGGGATTGCGGCCGTTAGTTGTAATCCGGAGGATGGAATCGATGGTATGGACGGTCGTGACGGCATCGACGGTGTTGACGGAAGGGATGGGGTAGATGGTCAGGATGGCGAGGACGGACAGGACCTTACCATTGAGGAAATGGTACCTTTGACCAGTTCTGTAGTGCCTAATGATGTTTTTGAATTGAAAGGATCTTTTGCAAGTTCCGCCAATCTAAAAATGATTCTTTCTTCCGCTGATATCTTAGCATCGGATTCCACCTTTGTATACGGTTCTTATATGGACGGTGCCGCTTTGTATCCCTATGGAGATGGTACGTACGCATTTATCAACAATCTGGAGGCCGATTATTCCATTGCCCGAATCCGAATGAACTCGAATTTAGAGCCCATGGAAGGGGATTACATCGTCAATTCAACGGCCACTGCCTTTACCGCCATGTGTTCCGGTTCTTCGGTAACCGTTGAGGAACATGGATTTGGGCCTTTGTACCTTTCCGGCGGTGAATGGGGAGGAAACGCCAAAGGCGTCTACAAAGTAAATCCTTTTAGGGCCGCAGAAAATAGGGTAGAGGCCGAAAGACTTCCAGCTATGGGCGAGTGGTCCACGGAAAATGCCGTGGTAATCGGTAAGGATGCCTATCCGTCCCAAACCGTTGTGTTTATGGGAGATGATGATAGTAATAATACCTATCCACAAGCACATTTTGGAATGTACGTAGGTTCCAGAGGAGATTTGTATGGTGGAAAATTATATGTATTGAGGGGGAAAAACCCGGTGGAAACCGCACCTGGTGCAGGTGGACAATTGTTTGAAATGGGAATGGCCGAAGACATCGAGTACGATGTTGAATGGGTAGAAGTTACGGAAAGGACCTTGGCCGAATTGAACCAAGAGGCCATCGATTCATCTGCGATAGGCTTTCAGCGAATTGAGGATATTGACTGGAGAAAGGGTTCTGCCCAGGCCAACAGGGAAGTTTATTTCAATGCCACCGGAAGGATTCGGGGCGATAACCCGGACCTTAACTTGAGAGGGACCGGATTTGGTAGGGTATATAAATTGGAACTCAATCCAGATAATCCTACCGGTGACGCCAAATTGACCGTTGTGGTGGATGGTGACCTGGAAGGCGGAAAAGGTGATGGGATGCATTCGCCCGATAATATTTTGGTAACCGAAAACTATGCCTATATCCAAGAAGACCCCAACGGTTATGCTTCTTTGAATGCCGATATTTCCGGATTTGCAAAACTATGGCAATTGGATTTGAATACAGGTGCCTTTGTAGAGGTCATGGAGTGTAACCAGACCGTTGCGGCAGGATTAGGTTTGGGAACTACTACCGATATGTGGGAAATAACCGGTCTTATTGATGTAACCGATATTATTGGCGCTTCCGAGCCAACGTTCATGGGCGGTGCACAGGTACATGGATGGAGCTTTAGCGATACACCTGATACAGCGGTACGTGCGGACGGTTTGAAGTTTGTGGATCCAACGGCCATCGATGAATCCAGTGCTACCTTGGAAGGTTCCTTCCTTTTTAGAGTAACAGGCTTACCTAGATAATAGGATTTAGAATTTTATTCAAAGGGGTTTCTTACAAAAGAGACCCTTTTTGTCTATTTAAAAATTGAACGAAAATGGGAATAAAAGATTTGGGATTGATTATGGTTACCACATTTGTGTTGATGATTTCATGCAAAGGGGATACGGAACCTAAATTGTTGGCTTCAAATGAGATGGAATCCGCATTTAATGAATCGATACGAGCGCAATACTTTACTACTTTGGATAGCACGGCGCATTTTATTTCGCAAATGGATACCTTAAAGTCGGTAGCGGCCAATCGGGAATTATTTTTAAAGTCTAGAAAATGGTATAAGAGGGTAGAGCCCCTGCTCATCGCTTACGATTATGAAAATTACCTTTCCATGAACGCACCAAACCTAGTAAAGGTTGAAATAGACGATTATCAAGATGTTAAGGTGCTTCAGCCAAAAAGTTTTCAAGTTTTGGAGGAACTTTTGTTTGCCGAAGAGGGCTTTTCCAACAAGGAATTGAATACCGTATTGGAATACTTAAAAGTGCGCATACCTTTTGTTAGAAAGAATCATATATTGATTAATCAAAGAGATCGCCATCACCTCAAGATGATTCGTGATGCCGTTGTTAACATTGCGACCAAGGGCATTACAGGCTTTGATTCCCCCATGTTGTCAAATTCCTTGAACGAGGCGGTATACAATTACGAAACACTTTCCAAGGTTATCGATATGTATGAAAATGCTTTCAACGACAAATCCCTCTATCAGCAATGGAAGACCGAAATCGCCTTAACGATGAAGGATTTAAATACTTCCGATTTTGACAGTTTTGACCGTTACACCTTTATAAAAAATCATACTAACAAACAATTGGAATTGATCCATTTGACTGCCATCGATTGGGGGATTTCCATGAACACGTCCCGCACTTTAAATCCTTCCGTTACGAATCTTTTTGATAAAAACTTTTTCAATATGAAAATGTTTTCGGAACAACGGGATCCACAAATGACCCAAGATCGTATTGAATTGGGGAGAAAACTCTTCAACGACCCTTCCTTATCAAGTACCGGAACCATAAGCTGCGCAACTTGCCATATAAAGGAGAAAGCCTTTACGGACGGGCGGAAAATAGCAATCGGCATTAACAATAAAGAGCTTCAAAGAAACACTCCTACATTAAGTTACGCCGCCTATCAAACCTCGTTCTTTTTCGATGGTCGTTCGGATGGTCTCGAGGATCAAATCGTAAACGTAGCGAACAATGAGGACGAGTTTCATATCGATTTAAAACTTTTGGAACAAAAAGTTCAAGCGAATGCGGATTATAAGATTCAGTTCGATTCGTTGTTCAACGGGACCATTTCCGACCTGAATGTACGAAACGCCATTGCGACGTACATACGAAGCTTGGCTCCTTTCGATTCCAAATTTGACCGAAATATGCAGGATTTGGAAGCATCACTTACGGACGAGGAAATAGAAGGTTTCAATCTTTTTATGGGCAAGGCTGCATGCGCCACATGTCATTTTCCCCCTGCTTTCAATGGTACGGTTCCTCCCAAATACATGGAAACCGAATTTGAAAATTTGGGCGTACCCAAAACAGATGACTTTGACCATCCTGAATTGGATGAGGATATGGGACAATATTTTCCATACAAGGTAGCTGAAAAACGTAATTTTTTTAAAACTTCTACCGTTCGAAATAGTGAATTGACAGCGCCCTACATGCATAATGGCGTGTATGGCAACTTGGAAGAAGTCATCACCTTTTATAATGTGGGGGGTGGACAGGGAATGGGACTTGATGTTCCCAATCAGACTCTTCCTGCGGATTCCCTGGGGTTGACGGACAACGAATCAAAGGCCATTATCGCATTCTTAAAAACCCTGACCGATAGGGAATTCGAAAGCTTGAACTAAAATTTTTCAAAAACACCCAAACCAAAAAGAGCGAAATCATATTTTACAGGGTCAATTGGGTCGAGTCTTCTCAAACTTTTATCCAGTTCTTCCAATGCTTTGGCATCGTTCTGTTTGCGTTTGAGCAGTTTTAGTTTTCTGGCTACGTTACCAGAATGTACATCCAAGGGACAGGACAATTTGGAAGGTGATATATTTTTCCATAAACCGAAATCGACATTGGTATTTGCATCCCGAATCATCCAGCGCAAAAACATATTGATTCTTTTTGCCGCAGAACCTTTTAAGGGGTCGGAGACATGCTTCGCAATGCGCCTCTCGAATGGGAGTTCAAAGAAGCGTTCTTTAAAAAGGGAAATGGTGGGTTGCAAAGAGGTTTTACCCTGGTTTTGGGTAAAAATACCTTCAAGTCCCCCGTGATTTTCATAAATGTTCTTGAGGCTTCGAATGAAATATACCAAGTCATTTCCATTGAAGGTCCTATGAACGAAACTGTCCAAAGCATCCAAATCTGCCAGCGTATGATTCAGTACAAAGTCATAGGGGCTATTGCCCAGTAAATCCATCATCCTTTGGGCATTGTTGATGATGCTTTTTCGATTACCCCATGCAATGGTCGCCGTTAGAAAACCACTGATTTCTATATCCTCTTTTTTGTTGAACCGATGCGGAATTTGAATGGGATCCGATTCCAAAAATCTGGGATTGTTGTATTCGATTACCTTTTGGTCCAAAAATTCCTTTAGTTCCTTTTTGTTCATTCGATGGGGATATCTAATAGTTGGAACACTAAAATGGGTCCGGCCAATACGAAATTGTAAAGGGCGTGAAGGAGTATGGAATAAAGTAGGCCGAATCTGACCCTGGCAAACCCGAGTAATAGTCCCGCAGCCAACTGTGGTGCGACTAGAATAGGGGACAACGCCAGGTTTTGAAGGGTCATTTCATAGTTGGAAATGTGCATAAACCCGAAGCCTAGTGTCAATACATAAAAAATGAACGGGAAAAACTTGGAATTCTTGAACCATATCATGGGCCCTCGAAATAGCATTTCCTCAAGGACGGGAGCGCCTACGACCGCAAAAATCAATAGGTAGACCAACGGGTAATTTTCTAGAAAATCATCCATAGCATGTTTCCCAAAATCCAAATTGAAGAGGGTTTCCAATAAACCAAGTAGGAAGCTCAAAAGGACGCTTAGTGCAATAGCCAATACCACCAATTTTAGTATATATCTGAGTTTTTCCGAGGTGTTTAGGGAATCCATTTCCTCGTAAACGGGTTTTTTAAGAAACAATAGGATTTCCTCGAACATGGATTTAGGAAAGTATGACCTCTTTGTCCACAATTTTACCGTCCACCATGGTCAACTTTCTGTCGGCCATTTCAGCAAGTTCTTCGTTATGGGTAACGATTACGAAGGTTTGTCCGAATTTTTCACGAAGTTCAAAAAACAGGTTGTGGAGGTTGTCCGCACTTTCAGAATCCAAGTTGCCACTAGGTTCATCGGCAAAAATGATAGAGGGATTGTTGATCAAGGCCCGTGCCACGGCCACTCTTTGTTGCTCGCCCCCGGAAAGTTCGGCGGGTTTATGGTCATAGCGATGCGATAGTCCAAGAAAATCTAATAGTTCCTTGGCTCTTTTTTCAGCCTCTGATTTGGGTGTTTTTTTTATAAACGCCGGTAGGCATACATTTTCCAAGGCCGTAAACTCAGGTAAAAGTTGATGGAATTGAAAAATAAAGCCGATGTGTTCGTTCCTGAATTTGGCCAGTTCCTTGTCGGACAATTGGGTCGTCTCCGTTCCGTTAACTATTAAGGTGCCATCGTTGGTGTTCGTAAGAACGTCCAGTGTGCCTAAAATCTGTAAAAGCGTTGTTTTTCCGGCACCTGAGGCGCCCACTATGGAAACGATTTCGCCCTGTTTTATATGGAGGTCAACACCTTTTAACACTTCCAATTCCCCATAATATTTATGGATGTTCGTGGCTGTAATCATATCACGGATTATTGAAGTGGTGAAAATAAAGAATGGGGGTCAGATAAAAAAATCCATCGGACATTTGAGAAAGTATTTACAGTTGGAAACGCACACTATAGAAATATTTGATTTCGGTATTCGAATTTTAACGATATATTGGCTTGAATTGATGTATCAATGAATATTTTTGTTCAACGAATATTTTAATTTATTAAACATAATAAATGGCGCCATATAGAAATTTAGAGGAATACAACATGGAAATTACCGATGGAATCAAGGAAAAATTTGCATCGGTAATCGATGAAATAGGGGAGGACAAAAGTAGGGAAGGACTCTTAAAAACACCGGAAAGGGCCGCTAAAGCCATGTTGTTTCTCACGCAAGGCTACAAACAGGATGCCGAGGAAATTTTGAAGGGGGCTATGTTCAAGGAGGATTATGACGATATGGTCATTATAAAGGATATTGAACTTTATTCTTTGTGCGAGCATCATATGTTGCCATTTTTTGGTAAGGCACACATCGCCTATATTCCAAATGGACACATTGTTGGACTTAGTAAAATTCCACGGATAGTGGATGTTTTTGCCCGACGATTGCAGGTACAGGAACGACTTACCCATGATATTCTGGAATGCATCAACAATACGTTGAAGCCCAAAGGGGTGGCCGTGGTTATTGAGGCATCCCACATGTGTATGATGATGCGGGGTGTCCAAAAGCAAAATTCCGTTACTACTACATCTGGTTTTAGGGGGCAATTTGAAAAAATTGAAACCCGAAATGAATTTCTAAAATTGATCAGCTCAGATTTATCCTAAAACCTTATTATTTACGATTAGGATATTTTTAACCAATTATATCCCCTGTCTGGTCGAGCGGAGTCGAGACCTAATTTTATATAATTTTAATGACATAACTTTAGTACTACCTTGAGGCTAATGATAAAGGGTACACCCTTTCTCAAATAAAATTCCTTGTGAAACTTGGCATTGTTATTGTTCTTTTCAGTAGGTTTTTTAAATTTATGACATGTCAAAATCTACAGATAAAAAATACAAACAATTATTCCTAGGGCTTCTGTTCGATGCTATTGGAATGCTATCCTTTGCAATTCCATTTGTGGGCGAGTTTTCGGATGTCATTTGGGCCCCTTTATCGGGTTGGCTTATGACACGTATGTACAAAGGAAAAATTGGTCAGGCTGCCGGGATCATTACCTTCATTGAAGAGATTATTCCTGGTTTGGATATCATTCCAACGTTTACCATTATGTGGTTTTATACGTATGTGTTCAAGTCGGCCAAAAATAGAAAAACCATAGAGGTATAATTTCTTCCGAAATTTTAAAAAGATGTAACTTTAGGAGCAAATCCACGCATCTTGAAAAGAAGAAATTTTGTTAAAAAAGCCAGTTTTGGGGGCTTCTCTGCCATCGTTTTAAGTGATATCGTTTTTAAGGATTTACTTCCAAAAGATTATGTTCCATTGACTTTCCAGAATCCTGACCCTTTTAAAATGTTCCATAAGGACCCTGAAATGGTCCTACTTAACGATAAGCCTTGGAATATGGAAGCCAGGGCCCACTTGCTCAACGATGCCATCACACCAAACAAATACATGTTCATACGGAACAACGGCATTGTTCCAGAATCAATTGACGCGTCAAATTGGACCTTAACGATTGACGGTGAGTCGGTCAAGCAGGAGAAAACATATACGCTCTCCGAATTGAAATCAAAATTTAAAAGCCATACCTATCAATTAACTTTGGAATGTGGGGGTAATGGGCGAAGTGAATTTGATCCTCCTGCCAAAGGAAATGAGTGGACCGTAGGGGCGGTATCCTGTGCCAAATGGGCCGGAGTACGGTTGCGGGATGTATTGGAGGATGTCGGTATAAAATCCAATGCGGTGTACATAGGATACCATGGCGCCGATCTACATCTCAGTAGGAATCCCAATCTGCAGCCGATTTCCAGGGGGGTTCCCATAACCAAGGCCCTGCAGGATGAAACGCTAATTGCCTATGCCATGAACGGTGAGGATATTCCTTTGGTACATGGCTACCCATTGCGATTGGTGGCTGGTGGCTGGCCGGCATCCGTATCGGGTAAGTGGATCAATAGAATCAGCGTGAGAAATAAAATCCATGATGGTGAAAAGATGGGGGGAAGTTCCTACCGAGTCCCTTGTGAAACCGTTGCCCCGGGAGAAAAAGTCGAGGATGAGAACATGTGCATTATAGAATCCATGCCTGTTAAATCCTTGATAACCTCTCCCAAATCCGGAGCGGTAATCGAAATCGGCACCAATTTCCGAATAGCTGGCCATGCCTGGGCCGGAGAATTTGAAGTGCAGAAAATGGAATTTTCAATAGATTTTGGATCATCATGGCAGCCATGTTCCTTAAAGCGACCTGTAAACCGATTGGCATGGCAACGCTTCGAAGCCACAGTGAATTTTCCCAAAAAGGGATATTATGAGGTATGGGCAAGGGCCACCGATAGTGAAGGAAAAAAACAACCTATGGTGTTACCGGGATGGAACCCAAAGGGATACCTAAACAATGCCTGTCACAGGATTGCCGTTAAAGTGGTATAGGGCAAAGAACATCGATTAATGAAGAAAAAACCGATAATCAGTTATGTTGCCATTGCAGCTATTTTGATGCTGACCTTGGGTGCAGCTTATTTGTATAAAAAGCAATCTGAAAAAATCCAAAATGAGGATACCTACAAGGTAGCGGATGAAAATCCGGATGAAATTGTGGACGGTATTCATGTGAGAACCGGTTTGGTTGCTGCTGAAGGACTACAGGAGGTCATTACCAATTGTACGACGTGCCATTCTTCCAAATTGATCGTACAAAACAGAATGGGCAAGGAACAATGGAACGCTACCATCCGTTGGATGCAGGAAACACAGGGGCTTTGGGATTTGGGCGAAAACCAGCAAGTCATTGTGGACTACTTAACAACGAACTATCCAACCTTCAAAAAGGGTAGGAGAGCGGCCCTAACGGACATTGAGTGGTATACCTTGGATACAAAATAGTTCCAATTAGCATTTCCCAAATATCTATGTGTTCAATGGTCTAAATGAAAAAAGTCTTTCCATTGAATAGGAAAGACTTTTTTACAACTTGAACAAATTTAATAGTATCTAAAGAATTTAAACTATCGAAGAACTAAAGTGGCGTTTTACTCAACCACCAAAGTGAAGGATTGGGCAATATCTGTTTCACCACCCGCATCGGCCAAAGTTCCATCGTTTGGTTTTTTGGGTTCATGACGTAGGGTAATCTGTAAGGTTCCGCTACCTGCATCACCTGTAGTTAAAGTAAAAAGTAAGCCAACTGGGTTTCCATCACCATCCTCGTCATCGTAATCAACACTCGTAATCGCACCTGAAGCCGTAAAAAAGAATTGATGTTCTTCATCTTCTTCTTCAACTTCTGCAGTGATATCCTCCGCGGGAGTTTCCGTTTCGTTCAATAGCTCGATACTCCCATTATAGGTGGTATTTGAAACCAAGTTTCCTGAAACCGTTATTTCTGGAGGATTGGGCCCATCACCGTCCAAATCTTGGGATGTTAAAGTTACTGGGCTACCAGAAGCCGTCAATCTAACGTTCATTGTGGTTATGACCTCTTCCTCATCAATTGGTGCTGGATTGTCATCGTCATTATCACAGGACACAAAGCCAAATACAACGAAGCATAGTAAGAGAATCGATTTGATAGCGTTGTTGTTTTTCATTTTAGTTTTAATTGTATTCATAGTCATTTGTTTTTATTAATAATTATAGATTATTCTTAAATTAATGTTTCTCCCCATGTCATCAACAAAATACCGTAACCTGTTTAAATAATCCCTGTATGAGGTATTTAATAGGTTGGTCGCAGCCAATCCTACGGTTAAATCATTTTCGTTTAACAGTGAAAAAGACTTTTCCGCGTTTAAGGCGATCAAGTGATATGCCGGCGGTGGTGTATTGATGGCCAAAAGGACATCTTCTTGTTGTTCCGGTGAGAAGACGGTGATGTTTGGGGGAAATCTTTTTTGCTCAAATACGAACTGACTTTCCATGCCAAACGTAAAACTGTTCCACGAAGGAATTTTAAATTCAATACTATTGTTCAAGTTTGCCGCCGGAATATTGATCAATGGGATATCGGTAACGACATCGGTACCTCGAACCCAGGCGAATTTATGTTCCGAACGTATATTTGTGTTCCAGTTATTATATATGGAGACGTCCAATCCATACAAGGTGGCATCGGTCTGCCTGTAGGACCAAACGGGAAAGGCTCCTCTAATGGTGAATTCCGCACCCGTGGGTTCCAGTAGTATAAAATCCTTGATGCTATTGAAAAAAGGTGCAATTGTATAGCCCCAATTCTGGGCGTTTCGCTCCAAGGATATGGAAACTTTGGAGGACTTTTCACTGTTGATGCGCAAATCGCCCAATTCAATCCTTGCCGCGGAGTGGTGAAGGCCTTCACTAAACAATTCGGCTGGATTGGGCGCCCTTTGCGAATAGGTGTAATTTACCCGTAACAAATTGTCATCACCCATTTCATAATTTAGGCCGGCACTACCAGAAAAATTGTGAAAATTGAAAATTGGATTTGTGAGAAGTTGTGTCCCCAAATCCTCCAATACAATATCACTGAAATCCTGATCGTACCCCCTTTCTTCCCATCGACTGGTGCGATAGAACTTTTTAGCGTTTATCCTATTAAAGTCGTAGCGCAAACCTCCATCTACGGTCCAAGACTCATTTAGACTGTATTCGGCCACGCCAAAGGCCCCCAAATCATATTTATCATAATCTGGAATGAGTCGTCTAACGCCCGTATCGGGGTTGGCAAAGTTGTTTTGATATCTTCCCAACAGGCCTACCTTAATATCCAACCCTTGCTTCGCATCAAATTTTACATCCGTTAACAGGGAATGTGTGGTCAACTGCAAGTCCAAGGAAGCTTTGTCGGCATCATCACCAACCCGAATATCATATTCAAACCTTCGGTTTTTCTGAAAATCGTACTGTACCGTCCATTTACCAAACCCTTCCATTCTGCGGTAATAATTCAGTTTGCCAAGATGGTGTGAAACCTCTTGGTTGGGTCTGGCAATGGTATAGGTGAAATCGTTGATGACATTGGGCTGCTCACTATTAATGGACTGGATTAGGTCGTCCACATTACCAATATGCGAGGCCCTAAGGATTCCTATATCGGTATCGAAAAAGGAATAGTAGGCCTCCCAGCCTTGTATGAAGTCCCTTTTTCCAACATTGAAGGAAACCCCAATTTGCCTGATGCCTGTATTGGACAACATATAATCTGGAGCTTCCAAATCGCCCAAAAGCTTATAGGATCCTTGTGTTTTTAAATAAAGTCCGGAATCATAGGACTTGGCAATTGTGCTCGTGATATTACCTCCACGACCATTGGAGAAAAGGTTCATTTGTGTTTTTCCAAACAGCGAATCCTTTCGAACGATGGGCAATGGGTTTAAAACAATAACACCTCCAACGGCATCCCCTCCATATTCAAGTTCTGCGGCACCTTTGATGACGCTTATTTCCTGATTTGCATTGATATCCACATTGGGAGCGTGTTCATCTCCCCATTCCATATCCTGCATGCGCACGTTGTTGTTGAGTATCAAAACCCTACTACCGTTCAATCCTTGAATGACAGGTTTTACTATATTGCCACCAGTATTCAAGGTGGATACGCCCGTAATTTTCTTTAGTGCGTCTCCCAAGCTACTACCGCTACTTCGTTCGATATCCTTTTGGGACAAACGCTCTTCCTGACCGGAATTCGTGTTTTTTGGAATATTGCCAACAACCTTTACCTCTTCCAGTTCCTCCAAATGATGTTCCAAAAAAACCTTCTCAAAAGTATCTCCCTTAATTGTTAGGACCACAAACTTTGTGGTACATGACGGATGTGAAATCTCCAATTCCAGGACACCATCGCATAGGTTCCTAAAACTGAACTTACCATCTTCCTTGGAAAGCGTAGTTCTATCCTTGCCGGTTATGGAAACGGTAGCCCCGTTCAAGGGACGATTGTCATGAAAATCATATACCTCTCCCACCAAAATGGAATTACAATCCTGGGCACTTACCCTGAAGCCAGCAAATACAAAAAGTAGTATTAAATAATACCTCATTAAATGATGTTTACGCTAAATAATATCGGCAACCATAGTTTACCGATTTGAAAAGATGGAAATTAGCGTAAAATTGGGGGAGGCCTCCCGAAATGTGTATATGGAAGATTGGGAGACTTTAAAAGTTCAGTAGTCTCCTTTGTAAATTTTCTGTCGATATAAATCAGCACCAATGCCGTGAAAATTAGCACCGAAACAGTACTAAACGCTACTTGCTGATTTTGAAAGGAAAAGTAACAGGTTTCACAGTTTTCGATATTATCGGAACCATCTTGATGTGTATAAATATGAATGGAAGACACCTTGAAAAGCATCAAGGTGAATAAGACAAAAGCCGCTAGATATGTAAATAGCCTACTTCCCATAACAGCAAAACTAGCAAATGCTACCCTAATAATTGTTAAATAAAACTTAACCCTTAAACAAAAAGCCAAACCCCATTCTTTTCAGCATCTTTTTTTCAAAGGTCCAAAAGAACTTGAATTGTCCAAACAACCATCCGTAGGCCACCAAAAGTACTTGATAAAAGGGAAATATAAGAAGTATACGTAATGTCCAATAGACAATTGGACTCCACCAAGTATCCGGAAAATTGTCTTGCTCTAGTCCAATTACATCCAAAAATGGTTTTGCCACATATACCGATGAAGAACCGGTAATAGCGAAAACGATGAATATTATTATGAGTTGGAAAGTAGAGTGTATTCCCCAATGCTTCTTTAACTTCTGCATTTTTTTTGATTTGCAGGGCAAAGATAAACCCTAAATCCTAGGTAAAAAAGGTCCCAGTCTTTGATTGTATTTGCGTTGAAAATAAATAAAGTAATTATAGAGTTTATAATTGACTTCATACCCATAATCAATTTCCGATTTATAATCGATTTGCAATTCGTACAGATTTGGACTGAACTGTGCAGGTTGTAAAACTCGTCTATTCCATTCCATGACCATTAAAATATTCCTGTTTTCCAAAAAGGATTGGGAATAATAACCTTCCGGCCTGGCTATGGAATTTAGCCAAGTGTAGAAACCGGGATCTATGATTATGATTTCATATTCAGTTTCTTCATTGGCAATTCTAACAGTGTCACCCTTGGTTGACTCGAACGCCTGCCTTTCTTTATCGGAAATGGAAAGTGCCTCCTTGGTGCTTCCACAATGCGCCAATAAAAGGCCGAGCGAGAGAACGCCCATGAATTTTAATGATGTATTGAGTATTTTCCTTTTCATAATCATTAAGATACAAAAAAGCCGTTTGAACAATCAAACGGCTTCGTTAAATAAGGTTAAAAATAGCTTATTTGCCAAAAAGACCTCCCAAGAGACCTCCTAGTCCGCCTTTCTTTTTATTGCTGCCCATAACCATTCCTGCAACGTCATCCAAAATGCTTCCGTCACCATCGGCATCCAATAATGTGGTAATTAAACTTTGGTTTTGTTGCGGTTGTCCGCCCAGCATACTTCCCAAAAGGGCATTCATTCCATTGGAATCGTTGACACGGTTTTGAGAGGTTTCCCTACCCAAATAGCCCATAACGATAGGAGCGGCTATCTTAAGAATTTGACTGACCGTTCCTGCGTCCAATCCGGATTTCTGGCTTAGGGCATTTTCTACCTGCGGCTGCTTACCACCAAAAACATGGCCTAAAATCCCAGCTCCATCGTTCATTACGGAATCATCTACCCCACCTTGGAACAATCCTCCCAAATTGTCCAAAATACTTCCATCGTGCTTGCTGTTCAAAGCGCTCATCAAACCTTCCGCGCCACTTGGAGATTTTACATTTTTTTTCATAGCGCCCAAAATTAGGGGCATGGCCATGCTCAACACATCCGCCGTTTTACTTTCCGGTTGATTGGTCTGTCCTGCAACACCACTAATAACCTGTTTGCCAATTGGGCTATTCAATAAATCTAATAATCCTGCCATTTTATAGTTAATTTAATGTTCTGCCGGTAATGTACAAAAAGAGTTCAAAAAAGTCGCAATAAAGCACTATTTAAAATGTGAAATTATCTGCTCCGCCAACTCAATCCCAATTCTGTCCTGTGCTTCGTTTGTGGCACCTCCAATGTGTGGTGTCAAGGATATTTTAGGATGCATCAATATCCTGATTTCAGGCCGGGGTTCCGATTCGTACACATCCATCCCGGCAAAGGAAACCTTATCACTCTCCAAGGCGTCCACAAGTGCGACTTCATCAATTACACCTCCTCTGGCTGCATTGATAATTCCAACGCCATCTTTCATCAGGTCGAATTCTTTCTTGCCCAAAACATAGTTTTTCTGTGCGGGAACATGGACCGTTATGAAGTCCGATATCCTTAACAATTCTTCCTTATCCGTTTTTTTTAGATGGAAAGTGACGGATTGTCCGTCAAAAAAGGACAATGTTAGGGAAACATCATCCAACAATGGGTCAAAGAAGACCACTTTCATTCCGGCACCAAGGGCCAATTTTGCAACGGCCTGTCCAATCCTTCCAAATCCAATGATACCCAAAGTCTTACCGGCAAGTTCCTTTCCGTTTCCGTAGGATTTTTTTAGTTGCTTGAACTTGCTATCGCCTTCCAAAGGCATATTTCTATTGGCATCATATAAAAACCGGACACCTCCGTACAAATGGGCAAATACCAGCTCCGCTACCGACAATGAGGATGCCGAGGGCGTATTGATTACCTGGATACCTTTTTTGTGGGCATATTCCACATCGATGTTGTCCATGCCTACGCCACCACGGCCAACGAGCTTTAGGTTGGGACATGCATCGATCAAATCTTTGTTGACCTTTGTGGCACTTCGTACTAAAAGTCCGGTTACCTCGTTTTTATTTATAAAATGGCCCAGTTGTTCTTGGGCCACATTGGTAGTAATTACGTCAAATCCATTCTTCTCAAGAAGCGAAATGCCCTTCTGGGATATTCCGTCGTTCGCCAATATTTTCATCTGTTTATATTTAATATTGTTAAAAGGTCAGATGCAATTCGCCAATAACCATCAAGGTGGGTATCAAGACTTGTTATGGCTCATTTCATACGTTAAATATGTGGTCAATAGCCTGATTATTAAATATTTAATCTGGAATAAGTAATTTACTTACCATAACAACTCCCTCGATTAGGGTTTCATTTTGTTATGCTTTCCGTTCCATTTCGCTCATTACGTCCACCAGGACTCCAACACTTTCCAAGGAAAGGGCATTGTACATACTGGCCCTATATCCACCAACCGAGCGATGCCCGTTCAAACCGTTGATTCCGGCTTCTTTCAGCATGGCGTCAAACGTATCCTTAAGACCTTCTTCCGCCAAATTAAAGGTGGCGTTCATATTGGAACGGTCATTTTTGTTGGCATACCCCTCGAATACGGGATTCAAATCGATTTCCGAATACAGTAACTGGGCCTTTTTCTCGTTGATTTCCTCAATGGCGGCGATGCCTCCCATATTCTTTAGCCATTCCAAGGTGAGCATGGACGTGTAGACGGCAAAAACGGGTGGGGTGTTGTACATGCTTTCCTTATCGATATGTACTTGATAGTTCAGCATGGATGGAATTTTCCGGGACACCTTGCCCAATATTTCCTCCTTGATAACGACCAATGTGGTACCGGCAGGGCCCATATTCTTTTGTGCGCCGGCATATATCAAATCGAATTTAGAAAAATCCAGCACCCGTGAGAAAATATCGGAACTCATATCGCAGACCAACGGAGCATCGGTCGTAGGAAATTTTTTAAACTGTGTTCCAAAAATGGTATTGTTGGATGTAAGGTGTAAATAATCCAAACCAGAAGGAACCGCATATCCCTTTGGTATGTAGTTGAAATTTTCGTCCTTAGAAGACCCGACTTCCACTACCTCCCCAAAAAGTTTGGCCTCCTTGATGGCCTTATCGCTCCAAGTTCCTGTATTTAAATAGCCCGCCTTCGTTTCCAAAAGATTGTAGGCCACCATTAAAAACTCCATACTGGCACCCCCTTGTAAAAATAGGGCCTGATACCCCTTTCCCTCTAGATTTAATAATTCCAACACAAGGGAACGGGCACGTTCCATTACGGCCACAAAATCCTTACTTCGGTGAGAAATTTCTATTAAGGACAGGCCAGATCCGTTAAAATCCATAACGGCCTCAGAGGCTTTAAGGAGTACTTCCCTAGGAAGGACACAGGGACCAGCACTAAAATTATGTTTTTGCATTTTTCAATTGATTAAGGGGATAAAGGTCAGAAATTTCTATTGATTTAAGATAAAGATGGATTTAATTCTTGAGGGATGTTTTTAACAGGAATTCAACAGTATCCACTCCATCCGCATAATCCCAGAGTGCGGGTTTTTGGGATTCTCCAAAGGCGATATGGCCTGGACGGGGTTTGGAAGAAACGATGCACTGGATTTTATCGGCATCCCTCGTCAACGTAGTTTCTAGAGACTCCCAAGTTTCATAATATTCGTAAAAAAGAGTCGCAATGGGAGAGGCATAGCCGTCATCTTCCTTCAATATTAGGAAACCGTTGTCCAAAAACTTGAATTCGCTCATAAGGTACACGGCCTTGTTGTAATCATAGTTATTGGCGTATTTATTCTCGTGTATAATAGGATTAAAGGGATAAATGGCTTTGTAGAGCCGGTCAAAATCGAACCCATGGGGGACCAAGATTTTGGATACGCTTCTACATCCTAGGCCATAATACAGGAAAATATCCTCACCTAATAGCGAAAGTGTTTCGGGTGTTTCGTCGCCCTGGATTATTGCAACCGAATTTCTGTTTCTTCGGATAATGTTCGGCTTCTTGCCGAAATAATACTCAAAATAGCGGGCGGTATTGTTGCTTCCCGTAGCGATGACCGCATCATAATCGGTCAGGATTTCATCCGAAAATGAAATACGGTCTGAAAGTAAGGGGTCAGCCGATACAAGATATTCTGCCAAAAAGGGCAGCAAAAGGGTGTCGTTGCTGGATAACTTTACCAAGGCGCGGTTTCCGGTTACCAGCACGGATAAAAAATCATGGAACCCAACCAAGGGAATGTTTCCGGCCATAATGATGGCAACTGTTAAGGGGCTCGAACTTTGAATATCATACCGATCCAGCCATTTTTTCAAGTTATCGGCCTGCAACGCGTTGGACCACTGTTCAAAGGCGAATAGGATGTTCTCCTTTGTGAACCAGCCGTTATGACTGGATGCCCTACCTACCACGGCCTCCAGTTTTTGGAACCAAGTTACTTGGTCTCCTTTAATTTCATTGTTCCCTTTGGTAAATTGGCAAAAATCACCCAAAAATTCTCCGAGTTTAACAAAAGCTTTTATGCTTTCTGGTTGTTCTGCCATTATATTTGTATACAAGTTTACTAGGGTTTACTTTTGTGCAAAAGTAAGATTCTCAATTGAAAAAGTGTGGGGCAGAAGTACCCAAAGATGGTTTTAATTTTGAATCGATATTAAATAAAAATTGAATTATGGCTATAATAATAACAGACGAATGTATAAACTGTGGGGCCTGCGAGCCGGAATGTCCCAATACGGCAATTTATGAAGGAGCAGATGAGTGGCGCTATGGCGATGGTACTTCTTTGAAGGGAGACGTGGTTTTGCCCAATGGTAAGGCCGTGAACGCAGAGGATGCCCAAGAACCTATTAGCGATGAAGTATATTATATAGCACCGGATAAGTGCACGGAATGTATGGGCTTTCATGAAGAGCCACAATGCGCGGCCGTATGTCCTGTGGATTGCTGTGTGCCCGATGAGGACCACGTGGAATCAGAGGAGACCTTGCTGGCCAAACAGGCTTTCATGCATCCAGAAGATTAGACTTAATAAGTTTGATTTTCAAAGGGTCTTCAATCGTTTTACCCGAACTCTGTTCGGGTTTTTTATTTGATAGGAATAATAACAGCGTAAAAGCTATCTTTGCGCCCTGAAATAAAAGTCTATCATCTAATATCTAGTATCTAACTTCTAAAAAATGAAAGCAGGAATCGTGGGATTGCCCAATGTGGGAAAATCGACCCTATTTAATTGTTTGTCCAACGCGAAGGCACAAAGTGCCAATTTTCCGTTTTGTACCATAGAGCCGAATATTGGTGTGGTAAACGTCCCTGACACACGGTTGGAAAAACTGGAGGAGTTGGTAAAACCGGAACGTGTGGTGCCTGCGACCGTGGAAATCGTGGATATTGCCGGTTTGGTAAAAGGAGCCAGCAAGGGTGAAGGTTTGGGAAACCAGTTTTTGGGAAATATCCGTGAGACCGATGCTATCCTACACGTATTAAGATGTTTTGATAACGAAAATATCGTCCATGTTGATGGAAGTGTGAATCCGATCCGGGATAAGGAAACCATTGACATGGAACTTCAATTAAAGGATTTGGAGACGGTGGACAAAAAATTGGACAAGGTAAAAAGAGCGGCCAAAACAGGAAATAAGGAAGCACAAAAGGAAGAGGTAGTTTTGATGGCGATTAAAAATGGCCTGGAATCCGGGGTTTCCGTTAGGGCCATCGAAATATCCAATGAAGATAGGACGGAATTCGTGAAACCACTACAGTTCATAACAGACAAGCCCGTAATGTATGTGTGCAATGTGGATGAAGAGTCGGCATCCACAGGAAATGCCTATGTGGAAAAAGTAAAGGAGGCCGTTGCCAACGAAAATGCAGAAGTGATTTTTTTGGCCGTAGGTACAGAGGCCGATATAACCGAGTTAGAGACGTACGAAGAACGGCAAATGTTTCTGGAAGACCTTGGTTTGAAAGAGCCGGGATCTGCAAAATTGATACGTGGTGCATACCGACTCCTAAATCTTGAAACCTATTTTACAGCGGGAGTAAAGGAAGTTAGGGCTTGGACCATTCCAGTAGGAGCGACGGCACCCCAAGCAGCCGGAGTCATTCATACCGAATTTGAAAAAGGTTTCATCCGCGCCGAAGTAATCGCCTATGACGACTATGTGAAATTTGGCAGCGAGGCCAAGGTGAAGGAAGCAGGTAAAATGCGTGTGGAAGGCAAGGAATACATCGTTAAGGATGGTGACGTAATGCACTTTAGATTCAATGTGTAAAGTCCCCTATCTCCCAAAGGGGCAAACCTATTTTACTTAAAACCTGCTTTAAATTGGTTTCATTGGCTGTTCTTTTCAATATGAATACTTCAATTTACACCAATACATCACCTTTCAGGATAAAAAAATTGGTTTGTGGGCATGTTGAAAAACATGGGCTTTATAATTTTCCCTTGGAGGACAGGTAGCTACTATATCAACAATACGGGGCCATCTATTGTTAATTACTTTACTGTTAAGGGGTTTTATCTTTATGCGAGTCATGCTATCTTTAACCACACTTTCATAAATTTTAGTTAAATGTCCCAAGAATCTCAGTATACAGAAGATAACATACGCTCGCTCGACTGGAAAGAACACATCAGATTGCGGCCTGGGATGTATATCGGAAAATTGGGGGACGGTTCTTCGGCAGACGACGGAATCTATATTCTGCTCAAGGAAGTCATTGATAACTGTATCGACGAGTTCGTTATGGGCGCCGGAAAGACCATTGAGATTACAATCAAGGACAAGACCGTTAAGGTTCGGGACTATGGTAGGGGCATACCTTTGGGCAAGGTGGTGGATGTTGTTTCCAAAATGAACACCGGGGGTAAGTATGACAGTCGTGCTTTTAAGAAATCCGTAGGACTTAACGGTGTGGGTACAAAGGCTGTGAATGCCCTTTCCAGTTTTTTTGAGGTCCAGTCCTCTAGGGACAATCAGGTAAAGACCGCACAATTCAGTTTTGGGAATCTGGATAAGGAGGAAGGCCCGGAAGATACTTCCAAAAGAAAGGGAACCAAGGTCACTTTCGTTCCGGACGAAAGTATTTTTAAAAATTACAAGTACCGGAACGAGTATGTGGAGCGCATGCTCAAAAACTATGTATACCTAAATCCAGGGTTGACCATCGTTTTTAATGGTGAGAAATTCCATTCGGAAAATGGGCTAAAGGATCTATTGGAGGACAATAACAATATGGATGACATGCTGTACCCCGTTATCCATTTGAAAGGGGATGATATAGAGGTCGCGATTACACATAGCAAGACGCAGTACAGCGAGGAATACCATTCCTTTGTCAACGGACAGCACACCACCCAAGGAGGTACCCACCAAGCGGCTTTTAGGGAAGCCATTGTAAAGACGATTCGTGATTTCTATGGGAAGAACTATGATGCCTCGGATGTGCGCAAATCGATTATTTCGGCCATCTCCATCAAGGTCATGGAACCCGTCTTTGAAAGTCAGACCAAAACGAAATTGGGCTCCACGGAAATGGGAGGCGATTTTCCAACGGTTAGGACCTACATAAACGACTTTTTAGGTACCCAGTTGGATAATTATCTACACAAAAATCCGGAGACAGCTGATAAACTCCAGCGTAAGATCATCATGGCGGAGAAGGAACGTAAGGAACTTTCCGGAATCCGAAAATTGGCCAGGGACCGAGCCAAAAAAGCCAGCCTGCACAATAAAAAATTACGGGATTGCAGGGTGCATCTGGGGGATATGAAAAATGAGCGAAGGTTGGAAAGCACCCTATTTATTACGGAGGGGGATTCGGCTTCCGGTTCCATTACAAAATCCCGGGACGTGAATACCCAAGCCGTTTTCAGCCTACGTGGCAAGCCATTGAATTCCTATGGCATGTCCAAAAAAATCGTTTATGAAAACGAGGAGTTCAACTTGCTGCAAGCTGCACTGAATATAGAGGAATCCATGGAGGACCTTCGGTATAACAATATTGTAATCGCTACCGATGCCGATGTGGACGGAATGCACATTAGGTTATTGCTCATCACTTTTTTCCTGCAGTTTTTTCCCGAATTGATCAAGGAAAATCATCTGTACATTCTCCAAACCCCGTTGTTCAGGGTTCGGAACAAGAAAGAGACCATATATTGCTATAGTGACGAGGAGCGTCAATTGGCCATTCAAAAACTTTCCGGCAAGCCTGAAATAACGCGGTTCAAGGGCTTGGGCGAAATTTCCCCAGATGAATTCAAGCATTTTATTGGGGACGACATTCGGTTGGAGCCGGTAATGTTGGACAAGGCCATGTCCATAGAGGAATTGCTGAATTTTTACATGGGCAAAAATACACCGGATAGACAGGAATTCATCATAGAAAACTTAAAAGTGGAGATTGACCTTGTGGAGGAAAATCAAAAATAAATTAGAAATACGATTGCTTCTGAATGGAAGAAAATGCAGCATTGAACGACGGTCAGAACGATAATCTATCTGAAGGTCAACAACCAAACAAAGACGAATCTTCCGATGCCCTTACCAGGGTTACCGGTATGTATAAGGATTGGTTTTTGGACTACGCTTCTTATGTTATTTTGGAACGTGCCGTTCCCGCCATTGAGGACGGGTTTAAGCCAGTTCAACGGCGTATCATGCATTCGCTCAAGGAATTGGATGACGGTAGGTATAACAAGGTCGCGAACGTTGTGGGGCATACCATGCAGTATCATCCCCATGGGGATGCCAGTATTGCCGATGCCATGGTTCAAATCGGGCAAAAGGATTTATTGATCGATACCCAAGGGAACTGGGGAAACATTCTTACTGGAGATAGTGCCGCAGCATCAAGATACATAGAGGCCAGATTGTCCAAATTTGCCTTGGAGGTCGTTTACAGTCCTAAGATCACCGAGTGGCAATTAAGTTATGACGGTAGAAAAAAGGAACCTGTAAACCTACCGGTAAAATTTCCGCTTTTGTTGGCCCAAGGGGCGGAAGGTATTGCTGTGGGGCTTTCGACCAAAATCCTGCCGCATAATTTCATCGAGCTGATAGATGCCTCCATAAAACACCTAAAAGGAAAGCGTTTTACGTTGTTTCCCGATTTTCCAACCGCCGGGATTATCGATGTAAGCAATTACAATGACGGATTACGTGGAGGGAAGATTCGGGTGCGTGCAAGAATTTCCCAATTGGATAAGAATAGTCTGGTTATCAGCGAAATACCCTATGGAACCAATACCTCTACGTTAATCGATTCCATCCTAAAGGCGAATGAAAAGGGGAAGATTAAGATCAAGAAAATCGAGGACAATACCGCTGCGGAAGTAGAGATTTTAGTCCACCTGCCATCCGGGATTTCGCCCGATAAGACTATAGATGCACTGTATGCCTTTACGGCCTGCGAATCCTCCATTTCTCCTTTAGGCTGTATTATTGAAGATAATAAACCATTGTTTATCGGAGTAACGGAAATGCTGAAACGTTCTACGGATGCTACGGTAGAACTGTTGCGGCAGGAATTGGAAATCCAGCTTTCTGAGTTGGAGGAACAATGGCACTTCGCTTCGCTTGAAAGAATCTTTATAGAAAATCGGATTTATCGGGATATCGAGGAAGAGGAAACTTGGGAAGGCGTCATCACTGCCATTGACAAAGGCTTAAAACCCCATACCACGCATTTGAGGCGTCCCGTCACCGAGGAGGATATCGTTCGCCTGACCGAAATCAGGATAAAACGGATTTCCAAGTTCGATTTGGACAAGGCCCAACAACATTTGGAAAGCCTTGAGGAGAAAATCGCCCAAGTAAAGCACCATTTGGAACATTTGGTCGAATTTGCCATAGACTACTTTAAAAACTTAAAGGAAACCTATGGTAAAGGCAAGGAGCGAAAATCCGAAATACGCATTTTCGATGATATCGAGGCAACAAAAGTGGTTATTAGAAATACCAAGCTCTATGTTAATAGGGAGGAAGGTTTTGTGGGGACTTCATTAAAGCGCGACGAATATGTGACGGACTGCAGCGATATTGACGATATCATAGTATTTACTAGGGATGGTTCCATGCAGGTAACCAAGGTAGACGCCAAGACTTTTGTGGGTAAGAACATTATCCACGTAGCCGTTTTTAAGAAAAAGGACAAGCGCACTATTTATAACATGATTTATAAAGATGGTAAAGGAGGCCCCTCCTATATTAAAAGGTTCAATGTCACTTCCATTACAAGGGACAAAAGCTATGATTTGACGGCAGGCACCCCCAATTCACAGGTATTATATTTTTCAGCCAATCCTAATGGGGAAGCCGAAGTGGTTACCGTGAATCTGAGGCAAGCTGGAAGCATCAAAAAATTGAAGTGGGATATCGATTTTGCCGATGTACTTATTAAAGGCAGAAGCTCCAAAGGGAATGTGGTGACCAAATATTCCGTGAAGCGTATAGAGCTCAAGGAAAAGGGCGTTTCAACGTTAAAACCCAGAAAGATCTGGTTTGATGATGTCGTCCGAAGATTGAATGTTGACGGTAGGGGAGAACTCATAGGGGAATTTAAGGGAGATGACCTTTTGCTGATTATTACACAAAAAGGGGTCGTGAAAACCATTCAGCCCGTATTGACTTCCCATTTTGACGAGGATATGATCGTTCTGGAAAAATACAATCCCAACAAACCAATCTCGGCCATTTATTGGGAAGGTGAAAAGGAACGTTTTTATGTGAAAAGGTTCCATGTTGAAAACGAAAATAAGGAGGAAACCTTCATAACTGATCACTCAAAGTCGTATTTGGAAATCGTTTCAACCGATTGGCTTCCGGTGGTAGAAGTTGAATTCCCCAAACCCAGGGGCAAGGATCCAAAGGAAAATCTGAGGGTGGAACTGGAGGATTTTATAGCAGTTAAGGGAATCAAGGCTATGGGCAATCAACTGACACCTGAGAAAGTAAAAAATATCAACCTGTTGGATCCGCTGCCTTATGAGGAAAAGGAACCCGAAGATGCCGAGGATATTGAAGTGGTGGATGAGGAAAATATTTCTCCAGAAGAAAATGGAAATGATGGCTCAGGGCCTACAAGTAAGTACGACAGTGATGAAAAGGACGGCGAGCAGGGTGAAGGTCAAACTACTTTATTTTAATTTAGGTAATACATGAAAAGTCTGTTCAAAGAGTTCAAGGATTTTGCAGTTAAAGGCAATATGATAGACATGGCCATTGGTATCATCATTGGTACCGCCTTTAATGAAGTGGTAAATACCTTGGTCAAGAAGGTCATTATGCCGCCTTTATCATTGATGACGGATGATGTTAATCTTAGTAATAAGAAATGGATTTTACGGGAAGCAACTGAAGCCATGGAAGAAGTAGCAATTGGTTATGGGGAATTTATTGAAGTTATCCTAGATTTCGGAATCATAGCCTTTACCATCTTTGTAATGCTCAAGTTCATAAATAGGTTCAAGGAAAAATCTGAAGATCCCGCCAATGCGGAGGTGGTGACTCCAAAAAACATCGAGCTGCTGTCAAATTTGGAAAGTTTAATGAAAGAGCAGAATACCATCCTAAAAAATCAACAGCAACGCTAATTTTTTGAATTATTTATAGTTTTATAGAAATGAATTATTTTAATTCTCCTTCATAAGAACCTTTTCTAATTATATTTGGCGAAATCACGGAATTAAATGGATTTAACGAACCCCCTCATTTACGGAGTACCCTGTTTTATTGCTTTCATATTATTGGAACTTACCTATAGTCACACCCATGGTGACGAGGATTTATATGTCTGGAAGGATTTAATGGCTAGCGGGGCGATGGGAATCGGATCCGCCATACTGGGTCCGTTGATCAAGGTTACCGTATTGATTGTGGTTTTCAATTTTACCTATGAACTATTCAACCCTATGGTGGATGGGGTTAGAATGAATATCATGGGATATAAATCCTTTGGCTATGAATGGTATATTTTCCTACTGTGCCAACTGGCTGATGATTTTACGTACTATTGGTTCCACAGGGCCAATCATGAAATTAGGATACTTTGGGCAGCCCACATTGTGCATCATTCTTCGGATCATTTTAATTTGGGTACCGCCATTAGAAATGGATGGTTCACTTTATTGTACAAACCGTTTTTCTATATGTGGATGCCGGCCATAGGATTTCCTGTGGAAGTGGTGATATTTTGTTTGGCGATAGAATCTTTTTGGCAATTTCAGCTACACAGCAAGTATGTACCCAAAATGGGTTGGATAGAAAAGATTTTCAATACCCATACGATGCATCAGGTGCACCATTCGCAGAATATAGAGTATTTGGATAAAAACCACGGGGGGTTCCTCAACATATTTGATAAAATATTCGGGACTTGGAAGGAATTGGATGATGATATAGAGGTGAAATTCGGGGTGATTCACGCACCAAATTCCTATAATCCCCTAGTTATTTTAACGCATGAGTTCAAGGATATATGGAACGATGTGAAGAAAGCGGACAAATGGTCCCATAAGTTCATGTATATTTTTGGACCTCCAGGTTGGAGCCATGATGGCAGTACCTTAACGGTAAAGCAGCAACAGCGTCTTTTTAACGAACATAAAAGCGCCAACCCAGAGGTTGTCTTTAATAGACCTAATTAATAGTTCAAAAATCTATACTTCCCACCCATCCCTATAGGTCCTTCCTACAAATTGATTGGCTTCCTCCAAGTTGGTGATTCTCATATTTTCACCGTCCCATAATAATTTTTTGCGGGCATAGAAGTCCATTTGGCCTTGTTCATTTTCTTTTCTAAGCATGTAGCTTCGTATGGCGAGATTCCCCATAAGTACGGTTTCCGTCATTGGGCCCGCATAATCAAAGGAAGATGTTAAGGCCAAGTGTTCCTCACTTCCAAATCCCGCTTTACAAGCGTCTACCCATTTTCGCTGGTGCCCATACTCTGGTTCTAAATTTTCTTCCACTTCTGGACCAAATTCCGTAGTGCCATCGTTTAGATACAGTTTTGGCATCAATGGTGAACTGTCGTTGATATTGGTGGATATGATTCCCTTTTCTCCAATAATCAGAACGCCATTGGCACTGTTTCTCCCTCCTATATCATCATTTGCCGGAATGATATCTGGATGGGCCGGCCTGATGCCTCCATCACTCCAGGTCATTTCAATGGGCGACTTGGTTTTCTCCGTTGCATCAAAATTCAATGTGATGAATGAGGATGGAGGACAACCTTCTGGATAATAATCCGGTGTCCACATCTGTGTATAAACAGAACCGACACTACACTCAGCGGCCGTTGGATACTTCAAGTTTAGGGTCCTAAAAGGAATATCCACCAAATGACAACCAACATCTCCCAATGCACCTGTACCAAAATCCCACCAACCTCGCCAATTGAACGGATGCAAATTAGGAATGAAAGGTCTCTCTTCGGCTGGTCCCAACCATAGGTCCCAATTGAGATCCTTTGGTTTAAGACTGGCATCGGCCTTGGGCATCTGGATTCCTTGGGGCCATACGGGTCTGTTTGTCCAAATCTGTACTTTACTGATAGCACCTATTTTATCGTCGTCTATCCATTTTTGGACCATTCCCAATAGAGGATTGGAACCACCTTGATTACCCATTTGACTAACAATTTTGCTCTCCCTGGCCATTTGCGTGAGCTTTCTGGCTTCCTTGATATTATGGGTCATCGGCTTTTGAACATACACATGGATACCTCTTTCCATGGCATATTTGGCGGCAGGTCCATGTACGTGATCCGGGGTCGAAATGGTAACTGCGTCTATATTCTTTTTCTTATCAAGCATCACCCTAAAGTCATCGTAAAGTTTTGCTTTTGGAAAAGCTTCAACAGCCTTGGACGCAGAACCGGAAAAATCTACATCGCAAAGGGCCACTACACGTTCCCTACCATTAACTGATGCGTTAGTGATATCGCTAAATCCCTTACCTCCAGAGCCAATGGCCGCTAAGTTGAGCTGATCACTTGGGGCTATGAACCCAGGCCCTCCAAGAACGTTCCTTGGGACAATGAATATGGAAGAGGCCATGGCACTTTTCTTTACAAAACTTCTTCGGCTAATTGATTGATTTTGTTTACTTGATTTTTTCATTTTATTTAAAAGGTTGATTTTATGAATATCGTAATGGAATTTCAATGTACTAATTAAATTCGGTGTGAATCCAGCAAAATTTCAAACAATTGATAAAACTGCTTAAAATTCAAGAATTTGATTTGATAAAATCCGGGATGATGGGATTCGTAACCTATGTAAACCTAAAAAAATAATGATTTGGTGAAATAGTGTATTGGTGAGATAGTGAAACAGTTAGTTTGTGAAATGGTAAAATAATTAAAAAGGAACCGGTAATCTTTTGTTGAAATTTTGCACTTGAACTTGATTCTAGCACTTGAGTTTAAACTTATTACTTTAACCTGACTGCCGTACCAGTTTTTACGACGACTTTTCGATTAGGGTCCTTAACGGCATTTTTATATTCAAAGGTGTAAGAACTATCGGTCGTTTTGATGATTTTATAGTGGATGCCTACTTTGCTCTTCAAGTCCTGAAGTACAAACTCACAATCATTGATCCATCGAATGGATGCACTATCAACTTTGTTCTCATAATAATCCACACTGAAATTTTCACCTCGTATAAACCGCCCTTGTTTCTGGGAATCCCCAATTTGATAATCGAATAAAAATTCCCCTGTTTTAAATGCCTGACAATCCCTACTTGGACTATAACAGGAGACCAAAGCAATGAACAAAATAAAAACAAAAAGTACTCTTTTAAACATGGGTGCAAAATAACCAAAATCGTCCTTTTTATTCACCAAGAATTGAAGCATGCCTACAAAAACTTTTGTTAAATTTTTTCAAGGAGTTTTGCCTTTCACGAATTGTCCATTAGCTATAAACATATAGGTAGGGGGTGGTAGTAAATTTGGGATTTCTAAGATAGTTTGTATTATTTTCGTTGAGCGAAATTAAAAATTATGCCGGACAAAGACGACTATCTAAATTTCAAGGTAACATCCGTTCAAGGTAGGTACGTAACCAATCAACATATCGAAGCATTCCTAAATGGTCTGGGCAATTCGTTTAATTTAAAGGTTTTGGGACGTTCCGTAAAAGATAGGCCAATTTATGGAGTTAGAGTTGGTCAAGGGCCAAAGCGTATATTGATGTGGTCACAAATGCATGGTAATGAATCTACCACTACCAAAGCAGTACTTGATCTTCTAAACCTATTAAAGCAAAGCCCCTCACTGGTCGGGGATTTTCTGGGGAAGGTTACTTTACAGATTATTCCAATTCTCAATCCGGATGGCGCTAAGGCCTACACCAGGTCAAATTCCAACGAAATTGACTTAAATAGGGACGCACAGCATAGGTCGCAGCCAGAAAGCAAGGTGCTTCGCAGAGTTTTTGAAGCGTTCAAACCGGACTATTGTTTTAACCTGCACGATCAACGGACCATTTTTAACGTAGGCAGCATAAAAAGTCCGGCCACTGTGTCCTTTTTGGCGCCTTCATTTGACGAGGCTCGAAATAATTCCGATTCAAGAGGCATCGCCATGAAAATTATAGTGGCCATGAATGAGGAACTACAAAAATCGGTTCCAGGTCAGGTAGGTCGGTTTGACGATTCTTTCAATCCTAATTGTGTCGGGGATGCTTTTCAAATGGAAGGAATACCTACGATACTTTTTGAAGCCGGTCATTTCCCTGGTGATTATCAACGGGAGAGAACGCGAGATTTGATTTTTCAGGCACTTTATAAAGCTATTTATACAATTGCTAATGACAAAATGGATTCGTACCCATTAGAAAATTATTTTAAAATACCGGAAAACAATAAGCTATTTGTCGATATTCTTGTTGAAAATGCCCATATATTGGATGAATCCTTACAGGAAGGGGAATGCATTTCCTTACTATACAAGGAAGTTTTAGAGGATAACAATGTGAAATTTGTACCTACGATAACTGAAAAGGGACATAAACCAAATATATATTTTGGACATATAACCAAAGATTGTTTAATCAAACAAGATTTGAATTGGCTAAATACCAAGAAAATCACGGATTTGATCAAACAATAAAATTATTTTTGGTTAAGTTTAGACTCATTACGATTTTCGTACAAAAACGTAATATTTATTATAATTCTTTTTAATATTTTTTATTTTTGCATAAAATAAATCAACCATGGGTAAAGTAAAATTAGACGAAATTGATCATCAAATTCTGGATATGTTGATTGACAACACCAGAACTCCTTTTACCGATATTGCTAAAAAACTACTGATTTCCGCCGGTACCGTTCACGTCAGGGTAAAAAAAATGGAGGAAGCAGGAATCATCAAGGGCTCCTCACTCACGTTGGATTATGTAAAGCTTGGATATGCTTTTATAGCCTATGTGGGCATATTCCTTGAAAAAACACATCAAACCAAATTTGTCTTGGAACGTTTGAATCAAATCCCAAACGTGACCATTGCCCATATCACTACGGGCAAGTTTAATATCTTTTGTAAGATTAGGGCGAAGGATACCACACACGCAAAAAACATCATTTTCAAAATCGATGATATTGATGGCATCAGCAGAACGGAGACCATGATTTCGTTGGAAGAAAGTTTTAACGACAAGAAACGATTGATGCATACCATTTTTAATGAATTATAGTATTTATTTGACACTTTTTCCAAGCCCGATCAAGAACTGATTGGGCTTTTTTGACCAAACTATCGGCACATATTATGAAGAAATCAGAAATTCCAAACTTAGGTTCCTCCAATTTTTACGATACCTATATCAACACCCTGGAAGATGTCAACCTCATGGATTCGTTTTACGAGGGAAAAGAGTGGTTTCTAGATTATGTTAAGGAACTTCCTTTGGAAAAATTAGGTTATGCCTATGCCGATACTAAATGGACCGTTGCGGAGGTGTTGATTCATATCATTGATACGGAACGCATTTTTCAGTATAGGGCATTTAGATTCTCAAGAAATGACAAGGTTGAGTTGCCCGGTTTTGATCAGGATGCATACATTTTGGAAAGCAATAGCCTTAATAGGACCAAGGAGGAAATACTTGAAGAGTATTTAGCCGTCCGTAATGCGACTATAACACTTTTTAAAAATCTTGGAAATACCCAGTTGGGCAGGGTTGGTACTGCCAGTGGAATTCCTTGGAGTGTTGCGGCATTGGGTTTTGCCATTAGCGGACACCAAAAACATCACGCCAATATCCTATTGGAAAAATATGCGTAGACTAGTCTAAGTCTGAGTAATCCTCGTCTTCGGATTCGTAGTTCATCTCCAATTCAGGGATAATTTGTTCATCTTCCTCAATAGCATCAGCCGCAGTTTTTCTGTCCAATTCCTTTTCTATGGTATCTTCAAAATTGGCGATAAAGTTGGAGAGACTTTTACTTATTTTCACTAAGTATAAGGTATCTTCCGTTCTCAGTTCTACCGCTTCCACAAATTCACCACTTGCATTTTTGAATACGATAATGTCCTCATCCCCATATCCATAAGGGTATTTTTCAATTAATAAAGTGGCTAGATGATGGTCTAACTTTTTGTAATCAATGAGTCGTCTGGTCATAATAGTTTAGGTTGGTTACTGTGATACTTAATTCTTGAACCTAAACTAATTATTTAATGCATTGATATATCTAAAGAGTTGTGAAACAGTAGTTTTAGTATATGTAGAATTTATTCCATGTAGTATGCAAAAGCTTCCTGAAATAATTCGGGTGAAATGGTTACATCTATCTGGGTTTCTCCGATTCCTTTTAAAAGGACAAAATTGATATTTCCATGGGAGTTCTTTTTATCATATTTCAACAGTTCCAGAATGGCGTCAATATCCTTGGCCGTGAATGACACTTTCTCATAATACTTCAAAAAAGTGGATTTTATATCTTCTAATTGTGACAAAGGTAATCCAGTAAGCTTGTAGGAAAGGTAGCCCTCGGTAATCATGCCTATGGCAATGGCCTCACCGTGCAACAAGGTCTCCTTGTTCTCGTTTTCCAAAAAGTAGGATTCAATGGCGTGGCCCAAAGTATGTCCGTAGTTCAATTCCTTACGGATGTTTTGTTCGGTAGGGTCCTGTAAGACGATATCATTTTTGAGCGCCACGGATGGCAAAATATGATCTCTTAGTTCATAAAGGGAACTTACCTGCTTTAAGGATTCCCAGTAATCGGCATTTCGTATGAGACCGTGCTTGAGCATTTCCGCAAAACCGCTTGTAATTTGTCGTTCGTTTAAGGATTCTAAAAAGTCGGATACAATTAATACCATTTCAGGCTGATTGATAACCCCTATTTGATTTTTCAAAGGCCCAAGATCTACACCAGTTTTTCCTCCAACGGACGCGTCCACCATGGACAAGAGGGTCGTGGGGACATTTATGAATTTTATCCCCCGCTTGAAAGTCGAGGCCACAAATCCACCCAAATCGGTAAGAACGCCACCTCCTAAGTTGATGAGCAAACTTTTACGATCGGCACCAAGTTCTGATAGTGCTTCCCAAACCCCCACACAGGTTTCAATAGTCTTATTGGCCTCTCCCGATTCAATTTCAATAATCTCAAAATTATAGTCCCCTGCAATTTCCGACATAAACTGGGGCAGGCACAATTCATGGGTGTTCTCGTCCACCAAAATAAAAATGGTTGAGTAATTGTGCGAGGACAAATGGGAATTTAGGGCTTCAAATGCATTGCTTTCAAAATGGACGGAATATGAATCTGATACTATGGACTGCATGGGATTGGAATTACGAGTACACCAAAAATCTTTTATTTAAGAGCGCAAAATAAAGGTTATTTTACTCAATAGAATAGAAATCCTGTCTTTATCTTTGGAGCCTTAAAAATTGTACGCGTATGGACGCTATTTTTGAGAATACCGCAACTGCATTTTCTCTAAAATCAGATTCTGAATTAGAAAGGGCCTATTTTCTTTTTAAGATGATTGCCAACGAACCCTTGGTCAAAATTGGAACGGCAATGACCAATTTTGCCATCAAGGCGCATCTACCCGTAGAAGGGCTCATTAGGGCCACCGTGTTCGATCATTTTTGTGGGGGCGTCAACGAGGCGGATTGTATGCCTGTGGTGGATAAAATGTTCGAAAAAGGAGTATGTTCCGTATTGGATTATTCCGTGGAAGGAAAGGATGAGGAAGACCCGTTGGACAATGCCACGGAGATGATCCTAAAAATCTTGGATTTTGTAAAGGAAAAGGATGCCATACCGTTTGCCGTTTTCAAACCAACCGGATTTGGAAGGTTTGCCCTGTATCAAAAAATAAGTGAAGGCGGAAAATTAACGGAAAAGGAGGAGGCCGAGTGGCAACGGGTCATCAATAGGTTTGACAAAGTGTGCAAAAAGGCGCATGACCTGGATGTTTCCTTGTTAATAGACGGAGAGGAGAGTTGGATGCAGGATGCTGCCGACCAACTTGCCGAAGATATGATGCGCAAGTACAACAAGAAGAAAGCCATAGTTTTCAATACGCTGCAGACCTACAGATGGGACAGATTGCCCTATTTAAGGGATTTGCACGAAAGGGCACAAAAGGACGGTTTCAAAATTGGAATCAAGGTGGTGCGCGGGGCCTACATGGAAAAGGAAAATGAACGGGCAAGGGAGAAAGGGTACCCAAGCCCCATTTGTGAGTCAAAAGCGGCCACCGATGAAAACTTTGATGCCACCATTGCCTATATGCTGGAAAACCTGGAGGATATGTCGATTTTTTCAGGTACCCATAATGAATATAGTTGTTATAAACTTATGGAATTGATGCGGGAAAAAGGAGTGGAGAAAAACCATAAGGACATTTGGTTTGGACAGCTCTATGGTATGAGCGATCATATTTCTTTCAACCTCGCGGCACACGGATATAATGTGGCCAAGTACCTACCTTTTGGCCCAGTGAGGGATGTTATGCCGTATCTCATCAGAAGGGCAGAGGAAAATACGTCCGTTGCAGGGCAAACCAGTAGGGAGCTTTCCTTGCTGAAGAAGGAACGAAAACGAAGAAAAATCTAGTTACTCGATCGAGACCGACTCAATACTGGCTTTCTCGCTGCAGTTTTTGACCCAAGCGGACAGTTGCTGGTCTTTTTGTTTTCCTTTGATAAAATAGGTTTTGCAAGGCGTACTTTTTGTGTCGCTCTTTGAGAAATCCACGGTGCCTTCGTTCAAAAGAAAAACAATATCCAAGGTATCCAATTCCTTTTCGGAAAGTTGACGCTGAACGGCGTCCGAGTAGTACAAGGATTTGGACCGAATGTCCTTTAAGGTTCTACAATTGGGGAAGTAACAGAAACTGACTCCTGTTTCGTCCGATTTCTTTCGTAAAAACAATGCCAAAAATAGAATCCCGATGGCAAATCCGCCCAAAAAAAATCCCAATCGCTTTAAAAAAGACATGGTCATCGATACAATTAGATGAGCAAAATTAGCGGTTTACTGCCAATACCGAAAGCTTGGAGTCCTATTTCTAAAAAATAAGAAAGTTGATGTCGCTGTAGGAAAGGTCGAACCAATCCCCAACGGATTTATTTGTCAGGATGCCGTGGTACATATAAAGACCGTTTCGCAGCCCTTTGTCAAAACGCAGGGAATTTTCAAGTCCGCCGTCCTCACCAATTTTTAAGAGATATGGGGTGAAAATATTACTGATGGATACAGAGGCCGTTTTAGGATATCGAGATGGAATGTTGGGTACACCATAATGTAAAACCCCACTCTTTTCAATGGTAGGTTTATTGTGGTTCGTGATTTCACTGGTTTCAAAACACCCGCCGGTATCAATGCTTACGTCAATTATCACTGCACCTTTTTTCATATGTTCCACCATGGTCTTGGTTACAATGACCGGAGACCGACCTTTACCTCGGGTGGCTCCTATGGCGACATCGCATCGCTTTAAGGATTTGAGCAGGTTTTTAGGTTGTATGGTAGAGGTGTAGACTGTCTGTTTTAAATTGGTCTGGATATTCCTAAGCCTGGTTATGGAATTGTCGAAAATCTTCACGTTGGCACCTAGTCCAATGGCCGATCTTGCGGCATATTCCCCAACAGTTCCGGCACCAATGATAACCACCTCTGCAGGTGGAACCCCACTTATATTCCCGAACATGAGTCCGTTTCCCTTATTGGTGGCCGCCATTAATTCCGCGGCAATGAGTACGGAGGCAGTTCCGGCAATTTCACTTAAGGAGCGCACGGCGGGATATTTGCCATCCTCGTCACGAATGTATTCAAAAGCGATGGCCGTTATCCGTTTTTTGGCCAACTCCTCAAAATAACTTTTGTTCTGGGTTTTTATTTGTAAGGCCGATATTACCGTAGTCTGCGGATGGATCAAGGCTATTTCCGATAGGGTAGGTGGCTCCACTTTAAGCAACAGCGGACATGAAAGGACCTTTTTCGTATCGCGGGTTATTTCTCCTCCGGCATCTACGTAATCTTTATCGGAGAAATTGGCACCCTCCCCGGCACCCGATTCCAAAAGTACCCTATGACCATTGGAAGTAATGGCATTTACTGCATCAGGAGTGAGGCATATCCGTTTTTCTTGATATTGATTTTCTTTGGGAATACCTATAAAGAGTTCCCCTTTTTGCCGTAGGACCTCAAGAGTTTCCTCTTGGGGTATTAATTGCTGTTTACTAAATGGAGAGCTTGGTTGGTTCATAGAGGCATATCTAAAAAAGGATGAATACGTCCTAAATCAAATGTACGATTTTTAGATAAATGGATTTCGTAACAGTATACCTAAATGTCCTGATGGTCAAAGCCTGAAATGGAACCAGTTTTGCAGTTTGTCCTGGAAGATTTTTAAGCCTTGCTCTATATTGTCCGTGGAAAGTTTTCGGTTTATTTCTTCGGAGAGCGACTCGGGTTTTAAATCTTCGGCTACGTCTACGTCATTTTCATGGGAAGCTTTTGAGGAATATCCGTCTTTACTATTTTTTTCTTTAAGCTCTTCCAATTCAGCCTCCATGGCTTCCAAGTCGATACCATGTACGTACTTGTCATAAAGCTTAATTCTAATGAAATAAACAAAAGGAATAATTACCATACAAATTGGTAGTAGCCAAAGGATGTTTTCAGTATCAATATAATAATCATCTGAATAAATCTCTTCGAAAATTTGAAAAGCATACATTGTAATAGGAATCAATATTATATGATACCACCAGTGCTTACATGTAAAAAACCATATTAAAAGAAGGTATAATGGAACTAATTTTCCTAACATGAACCATATGTAAACACTTAAGTTAGCAAAACCATTATCATTTATTTCAATTCCTAAAATGTTTAATGTAGCCCCTTCTTCAGTGGATACATATTCGTGAAGTTTGAAGATGAAAGGAGAAGCTATAATTAAAAAGACCATCAATGAGTCTAAAAATAACTTCCTCTTTGCTCGCTTTCTTTCTGAATTATTCATTTACGTCATCGATATTTCTTTGCTTGGAATACAAGCTAAAATATCTCAACGAAAAAAAGGACAATTTATTGATTGTCCTTTTGTTAAATTTTCAAAACTGAAATTTTAGACTATTGCTTTTTCCCGGTTTTGGTAATTAATCGTTTATCCACACTAGGCTTTTGGTCTAGAACTGTTGGAGAAATAACTCCTAACAGAAATACTCCTAATGCGAGGGACGCAAGAAATGTTCTTTTATTTTTCATTTTCACTAGGGGTTTTAGTTAGTAATCAAATTGTTCTACTGCAAACGTAAGAAATAATGGACAAAAAAAATGCATTTAAACGTTAAAATTGTGCATTTCGTCGTGAAAAATATACATTTTATCGATATACATGTATTTCATCGAAAAAATACAATAATTCCCTTTGCTAAACGATGTTGATTTTCTTTGAAAATGGAGGTAATTGTGCGAATGACTTGATCAAACCATGGATATCTTTCTGGTTGTTGTATCCAAAATTTCAATTTTTATGGCAATTACGTTGTCCGGCAAAAGGGATGGGATTTTTTCCGGCCATTCCATAAAAATATAGGCATCGACATTGAAATAGTCTTCCAAGCCAAAATCCAAGGCTTCCATTTCATCCTTCAATCGATAAAAATCAAAATGGTAGGCGATCGGATTACCATGGGTATCTGCATATTCATTGACCAGTCCAAACGTGGGGCTGCTTACTTCGTCAACGGCGCCCAATTCCTTTACGAGGGCCTTGATCAGGGTCGTTTTTCCGGCACCCATGGGAGCGTAAAAGGCGAATATGTTTGTAGAAAATTCCGCTAGGATGGCATTTGCCGTTTTCTGAAGTTCCTTTTCGGTATAAATAAGTTCCATGAAGACTATTTTGGCTCCAAAACTATAAAAGGCACGATCATTTCCTCCAAGGAAACCCCACCGTGTTGATACGTGTTCCTGTAATAGCTTACGTAATGATTGTAGTTATTTGGGTAGGCAAAGAAAAGGTCGTTCTTGGCAAAAATAAAGGAACTGCTCACATTGATATTAGGAAGAAAAATACTTTTTGGGTCCTTTGCGGCAAACACGTCCTTTTCCTCATAGCTAAGACTCCGACCCGTTTTGTACCGCAAGTTTAAGCTGGTGTCCCGATCCCCAATGACCTTGGACGGGGATTTTACATTGATAGTGCCATGGTCCGTCGTAATGATTAATTTCAGTCCTAGGCCTTGCGCCTGCTGGATGATTTCCAACAGTGGGGAGTTTTTGAACCAGCTTTGTGTTAGCGAGCGATAGGCCTTGTCATTGGATGCCAATTCCTTAATGACCTCCATCTCCGTTTTGGAATGGGAGAGCATGTCCACAAAATTGTAGACAATTACGGTAAGGTCATTATCTTTTTGGGATCTAAAGTTCTGGGATAGTTGTTTCCCTTGCTTAAGACTACTAATTTTATGGTATTCCCATTTTAAGTCGAGTCCCAATCGCTTCAATTGCGCCTCCAAAAATTTGTCTTCATAAAGGTTTTTGCCTCCTTCATCGGTATCGTTCTTCCACCAATCTGGATATTTTTTCTCCATGTCCAAAGGAGTCAATCCTGAAAAAATCGCATTTCGGGCATACTGAGTAGCTGTTGGCAAAATACTGTAATAGGATTTTTCCTTGGTCTTTTTGTAGAACAAACCTACTGTATCCTCAAAGGAGTACCACTGATCGTATCGCAAATTGTCCACTACGATCAACAGTGTCTTTTCATCCTTAATTTCGGGGGCTACCCAATTTTTAAAAAGGGTATGCGATAGTACCGGGGCATCGCCTCCGTGGAACCAATCTTCATAATTTTTATCGATGAACTTCCCAAATTGGTTGTTAGCTTCCACTTTTTGGGATTCCAGGATTTCGAACATTCCACTGTCCTCTATTTGTTCGAGTTGAAGCTCCCAATAAATCAATTTTTTATAGAGTTCTACCCATTCCTCATACGAATTCACCATGGATAGGTTCATGGCAATTTTCCGGAATTCCTGCTGATAGTTACTGGTGGTCTTTTCCGATACCAATCTGGAATGGTCCAGACTCTTTTTAAGGGACAACAAAATTTGATTCGGGTTCACCGGTTTTATGAGGTAATCGGCAATTTTGGAGCCTATGGCCTCTTCCATAATAAATTCCTCTTCGCTCTTGGTAATCATCACCACGGGCAATGAGGAATCAATAATCTTGATTTCGCTCAAGGTTTCCAATCCTGAAATACCCGGCATGTTCTCGTCCAAAAAAACAATGTCCACCCGTGTTTTTTCCAATTCTTCCAAAGCTTCCTGTCCACTCTGACAAGTAGTTACTTCGTAATTTTTATTTTGAAGGAAGAGAATGTGTGGCTTTAATAGGTCCACTTCATCGTCCACCCAAAGTATTTTTATTTTGTTCATTAAGTATTCTAATTCGTTATTCGTTTTTGGTTGCTAGTTGTTGGTTAATGAAAATCTTAAAATTCAAAATTTCCATTTTTAACTTTTCACTTTCCAATTTTCACTTTTCGTTTTTCACATCTCAATTCAAACCACAAGGTATTACCTTATTAATTTACATAACTTTGAAAATTGGATGCAACTTCTAATGTTTAAATGAAACCCAAAAAACTCACCATATTCAATGATCCAATTTACGGATTTATTAGGATTCCCAGCGATTTGATTTTTGACCTGATAGCCCATCCGTATTTTCAACGCTTGCGTAGAATATCGCAAATGGGACTTTCTTATATGGTTTATCCAGGTGCGCACCATACCAGGTTCCACCATGCTTTAGGTAGCATGTACCTAATGCAAAAATCGATTCGGGTACTACGATTTAAAGGTGTAGCTATTTCGGAGGCGGAAGAAAAAGGACTTCTGGGAGCGATTCTTTTGCACGATATTGGTCATGGCCCGTTTTCTCATGCTATGGAACATAGTATCGTAAACGGGGTTAGCCACGAGCAAATTTCGCTTCAATTCATGCAAGAACTAAACAAGGTTTTCAACGGAGAATTGGACGAGGCAATTTCCATTTTTACAAGGAAACATCCTAAAAGGTTTTTGAATCAGCTGGTTTCAAGTCAGTTGGATATGGATCGATTGGACTACCTCAAAAGGGATAGTTTTTATACGGGCGTATCTGAAGGAAATACCAATGCAGACCGACTCATCACCATGTTAAATGTGGTGGACAGTGGTAATCTCGTAGTGGAAGAGAAGGGTATTTATTCTGTGGAAAAGTTTTTGATGGCCCGCCGTTTTATGTATTGGCAAGTGTATTTACACAAGACTGGGGTGGTGGCAGAGCAAATTCTGATCAGTATTCTAAAGAGGGCGCGTTTCTTGATCAAAAATGGCCGGCAATTACATGGGAGCAACTCTTTACTTTTCTTTCTACAAAATGATATTAATCGGGATAGATTTGACGCTCAAGTGCTGGAGCGGTTCTCAAAGTTGGACGATATCGACATTTTATCCGCAGTAAAGAATTGGCAGGAAGAGGATGATAAGGTGCTCTCTACACTTTGCAAAATGTTGATAAATAGAAAGCTGCTGCACATCAAAGTTAAAAAAGAGCCCATCAAAAAGGGAAAATTGACCCGAAGGAAGGAGAAGGTTGCCAAGATGTTCGGGTTATCCACGGAGGATGAAATCTCCTATTTTATATTCACCGGGGAAATTGAGAACAGGGCCTATAATCAAGAAAGCCAAAACATCCACATTTTACGAAAAAATGGGAAAATCGTAGATGTAGCAAAACTTTCGGATCACTTGAATATTACAGCCCTGTCAAAAACGGTGACCAAATATTATATCTGTTACCCCAAAGATGCCGTATAACAATTTTTCTTACATTTGTGCCCATGGTGTTTACAGCAGGTCAAATTGCAGGTATTTTAGAGGGTGAAGTCCATGGAAATCCAGAGATAGCCGTTCACAAATTGGCCAAGATCGAGGAAGGAGAAAAGGGCTCTTTGACCTTTTTGGCCAATCCAAAATACACTTCCCATATTTACAAGACCAAAGCTTCCATCACCATAGTAAACAAGGATTTTATTCCGGAGCAGGATTTGGAAACGACCCTTATCAAAGTGGAGGATGCCTATAAGTCCTTTTCCAAATTACTGGAATATTACAATCAGGTCAAGAATAACAAAACGGGCATTGAGCAACCTGTTTATAAATCGGATTCCGCCACATTTGGTGACGATTTGTATTTGGGGGCGTTTTCCTATATTGGAAGTAATGTAACCATTGGAAATAACGTCAAGATTTACCCCAATGTCTATATTGGGGATAACGTGCGAATAGGCAATAACGTTGTCGTTTTTGCGGGGGCCAAAATTTATTCTGAAAGTATCATTGGAAACAATTGCGTGGTTCATAGCGGAGTGATTATCGGTGCCGATGGCTTCGGGTTCACCCCCAATTCCGAAGGAGAATTCAGCAAGGTTCCCCAAACGGGAAATGTGATTTTAGAGGATAATGTAGATGTGGGGGCCGGTACCACCATCGATAGGGCAACTCTGGGTTCCACCATCTTGAGAAAAGGTGTGAAACTTGACAATCAAATTCAGATTGCCCATAACGTAGAAATTGGGGAACATACGGTAATTGCCGCCCAAACAGGGGTTGCGGGCTCTACAAAAATCGGGAAGCACTGTATGATAGGCGGTCAAGTGGGTATCGTAGGTCATATCGTTATTGGCAATAATGTAAAAATACAGGCGCAATCCGGAATAGGAAGAAATGTAAAGGACAACGAAGTCCTTCAAGGATCGCCGGCATTGAATTATGGCGACTTTAACAAGTCGTACGTGCATTTTAAAAACTTACCTAAAATAATGAACAGAATCGACAACTTGGAAAATAAGGATCGACGATGAATACGAATGATAAACAACGCACCATTGCCAAGGAAGTTTCCCTTGCCGGAGTAGGTCTGCATACCGGGGAGAACGTGACCATAAAGTTTGTTCCCGCACCTGAAGACCATGGCTATAAATTTAAGCGTGTAGATCTTGAAGGTGAACCTATTATAGAAGCCGATGCCAATTACGTGGTAAATACCCAGCGAGGTACTAATTTGGAAAAGAACGGCGTAAAAATCCATACTTCGGAGCATGTACTGGCCGCACTGGTAGGTTTGGAAATCGATAATGTACTGATCGAGCTGGACTCTCCCGAGCCGCCCATTATGGACGGCTCCGCAAAGTTTTTTGTAGAAGCTTTGGAAAGCGCGGGTATTGTTGAGCAAGAAGCAATGCGGGAAGAGTATGTCGTTAAGGATGTGCTAAGCTATAAAGATGAAGCCAGCGGAAGTGAAATCACCGTTATTCCTGCGGATGAATATCAGGTGACCACCATGGTGGATTTTGGCACCAAAGTACTAGGTACACAAAATGCCACCCTGGATAAACTTTCCGATTTTAAAGAGGAGATTTCCGCAGCACGTACCTTTAGTTTTCTGCACGAGCTTGAAATGCTTTTGGAAAATGGCCTTATCAAAGGAGGAGATCTGAACAATGCGATCGTATATGTTGACAAGGAGATATCCGAGGCGACGATGAAAAAACTGGAAAAGGCCTTTAATAAAAAGAAGCTATCCGTAAAACCGAACGGGATTTTGGATAACCTCACCTTGCATCAGCCCAATGAGGCCGCCCGTCATAAACTCTTGGACGTTGTAGGGGATTTGGCACTGGCCGGAACCCGAATTCGTGGAAAGGTAATAGCCAACAAGCCCGGTCATTTTGTAAACACCCAATTTGCAAAAAAGCTTTCCAAAATCATAAAGCTTGAAAAAAGAAATAACGTACCTAAATATGATTTGAGTCAACCGCCTTTGATGGATGTTACCCAAATTATGAAAATGTTACCGCATAGACCTCCTTTCTTATTGGTAGACAGAATATTGGAACTCTCTGATTCGCACGTTGTGGGTATGAAAAACGTAACTATGAACGAACCTTTCTTTGTAGGACATTTCCCAGGTGCTCCAGTAATGCCAGGTGTTTTACAAGTGGAAGCGATGGCCCAAACAGGCGGGATTTTGGTGTTGAGTACCGTACCGGATCCAGAAAACTATTTGACTTTTTTCATGAAAATGGACAACGTAAAGTTCAAAAGACAGGTGCTTCCCGGTGATACTTTAATATTCAAATGTGATTTGATTTCGCCCATTAGAAGGGGAATATGCCACATGCAGGCCTATGCCTATGCAAATGATAAATTGGTCTCTGAGGCGGAACTGATGGCCCAAATCGTAAAATCAAAATAATAAGGACAGTATGAATCAGCCGCTGGCATATGTGCATCCAGGCGCCAAGATTGCAAAGAATGTGGTAATAGAACCCTTTACCACCATTCACAACAACGTAACCATTGGAGAGGGCACTTGGATCGGTTCCAATGTCACGATCATGGAAGGTGCTAGAATCGGGAAAAACTGCAATATTTTTCCTGGTGCCGTAATTTCCGCCCCACCACAGGATTTAAAGTACAAGGGCGAGGAAACGACCGTGGTCATTGGAAACGGAACTACCATCCGTGAATGTGCTACCATTCATAAAGGCACATCGGATCGTATGAAAACGGTGGTGGGCAAAAATTGTCTTATCATGGCCTATTGCCATATCGCCCACGATTGTTTGGTGGGCAACAATTGTATTTTCTCCAACAATTCTACCTTGGCCGGACATGTGACCATTGGTGACAATGTTATTTTGGCCGGATTGGTGGCGGTGCACCAATTTGTATCGGTTGGGCAGCATGCCTTTGTAACAGGAGGATCTCTGGTTAGAAAAGACGTACCCCCTTACGTGAAAGCCGCCCGGGAACCACTTTCCTATGTCGGGATTAATTCCGTCGGTTTACGAAGGAGGGGCTATGAATCGGATAAAATCAGGGAAATTCAAAATATATATCGCATTCTATATCAGAAGAATTTTAACAATACCCAGGCCGTCCAAATTTTGGAGGCCGAAATGGAGGCGACTCCAGAGCGTGACGAAATTCTACAGTTCATAAGGGATTCGCAACGTGGAATTATGAAAGGATATTTCAGTAACAGTTAATTACTGTACTTTTGCAACGTCTTGGTTTATCCAGATAAATTATCAAAAATCATTTTAAGAATATAACGAATGGCATCTACATCAGATATTAGAAAAGGATTGTGCATCAGATACAACAATGATATCTATAAAATCATTGAATTTTTGCATGTGAAACCGGGTAAGGGACCGGCTTTTGTTAGAACCAAACTAAAAAGTGTCTCTACCGGGAAGGTATTGGACAACACATTTTCTGCAGGACACAAAATTGAGGATGTACGTGTAGAAACACGATCGTACCAATTTCTGTATGCGGAAGGGGAGACCTACCACTTTATGAACACAGAGGACTACAACCAGATTACACTAGCCGAGAGCGCTTTGGATGCGCCTGGACTTTTAAAGGAGGGGGAAGTGGTTAAGATTATGTTCAATACGGAGGATGCCATGCCCCTGTCCGTTGAAATGCCGGCAAGTGTAGTTTTGGAAGTAACCTATACGGAGCCGGGGGTAAAAGGAAATACCGCCACAAATGCCACAAAACCAGCCAAAGTGGAAACTGGTGCAGAGGTGAACGTACCGTTGTTCATCAACGAGGGCGATAAAATTAAGATCGACACCTCCAGCGGATCATACATGGAGCGTGTAAAAGAATAAAACCAGGTACTTGAAATTTCCGACTACTTTTTCCCTAAAACAGATTTCCGAAATCATTCAATCCGATTTTGTTGGTGATCCGGATTTTCCCGTGTTGGGCATGAATGAGATCCATGTAGTGGAAGCAGGGGACATTGTATTTGTAGACCATCCAAAGTATTACGACAAGGCCTTACATTCCAAGGCGACCGTAATTCTAATCAATAAAGAGGTAGATTGCCCAATAGGCAAGGCCCTTTTGATTTCGGATGACCCATTTAGGGATTTCAACAAACTCACCCAGTATTTCAGTCCCTTTGTAGCTTCGGTCAGGGCGATATCCAACTCGGCCAACATCGGAAAAAATACCATAATACAACCCAATGTATTTATAGGGAACAATGTTACCATTGGGGACAATTGTGTAGTTCATGCCAATGTGAGTATTTATGATAATTGCATCATTGGAAATGGGGTTACGATCCATGCGGGATCCGTCCTTGGCGCCGATGCTTTTTATTATAAAAACAGGCCTGAAGGCTTTGATAAATTGTTGTCCGGAGGAAGGGTCGTTCTTGAGGACAATGTGGACTTGGGCGCCCTCTGTACCATAGACCGTGGCGTTACCGGGGATACTACCATAGGTGCGGGATCAAAATTGGACAATCAAGTCCATGTAGGACACGATACGGTTATTGGCAAGAAATGTTTGATCGCTTCCCAAACTGGTATTGCCGGTTGTGTGGTCATTGAGGATGAAGTCACCCTATGGGGGCAAGTGGGTACCAATAGTGGCATCACCATAGGGAAAAAGGCCGTCATCATGGGCCAAACGGGCGTTACAAAGTCGGTTCCTGGAGGTAAAAGCTATTTTGGTACGCCTATTGAAGAATCTCGCGAGAAGCTGAAGCAATTGGCATACACAAAAAAAATACCGGAAATAATAAAAAAACTGGACAATAAATAAGAAGCGGAATACTTTAGTATTCTTTGACAAACATATATTTTTGCAGCAGAATTATACCTCGGGTCAAACCAACGGGTAATACGTTATGAACTAATTTTAATTTCGAGGCAAGCCAATCGGTGTTTAACCCTTGGCTGTGCCAATAAAAATCAACAGCAATATGAGCGTTTTAGTAAACAAGGATTCCAAAATTATTGTACAAGGATTTACAGGAAGCGAGGGCACCTTTCATGCCGAACAAATGATTGAATATGGTACCAATATCGTTGGTGGTGTTACTCCGGGAAAAGGCGGCCAAGAGCATTTGGGAAAACCTGTTTTTAATACCGTTAGTGAAGCTGTTGAAAAAGTTGGGGCAGATACTTCTATCATTTTCGTTCCGCCCGCTTTTGCGGCGGATGCAATTATGGAAGCTGCGGATGCGGGCATCAAAGTGATTATTACCATTACTGAAGGAATTCCGGTAGCGGATATGGTGATCGCTTCCAACTATATAAAGGACAGAAATTGTAGGTTAATCGGTCCAAACTGCCCTGGAGTCATCACACCAGGAGAGGCCAAGGTAGGTATCATGCCAGGTTTCGTTTTTAAGAAAGGGAACATTGGCATCGTATCAAAATCCGGTACATTGACATACGAAGCTGCCGATCAGGTGGTACGACAAGGCTTGGGAATCACTACGGCTATCGGTATTGGTGGTGATCCTATTATTGGTACAACTACTAAAGAAGCCGTAGAACTTTTGATCAATGACCCTGAAACCGAGTGTGTAGTCATGATCGGTGAGATTGGCGGTCAATTGGAAGCCGATGCTGCAAAATGGTATAAGGAGAGCGGAAGTAAAAAACCGATCGTAGGGTTTATTGCTGGGGAAACGGCTCCTGCGGGAAGGACCATGGGACATGCCGGGGCCATTGTAGGTGGTAGTGACGATACGGCACAGGCAAAAAAGAAAATCATGCGGGAGCACGGAATCCATGTGGTGGATTCTCCTGCCGAAATAGGTGCTAAAGTAAAAGAAGTAATGTCTTAGGACGTACCTTAAAGCCATATTAAAATCCCGTAACAACGGGATTTTTTTTCGTCTATATACTTATATTTGATAAAAGACCATAGAAATAGTAACTACATGAAACTGTTAGAAGGAAAAAATGTAATAATTACCGGTGCCAGCAGAGGTATTGGAAAGGGAATCGCCAAGGTATTTGCGGAAAATGGGGCCAATGTGGCGTTTACGTATAGTTCTAGCGAGGCACCCGCCTTGGAGTTGGAGAAGGAACTTAATGCCCTTGGCGTAAAGGCAAAAGCCTACAAAAGTAATGCTGCAAGCTACGCCGAAGCGGAAAACCTGGTTGCCGAAGTTTTAAAGGATTTTAACGGCGTAATCGACGTACTTATAAACAATGCGGGAATCACAAAGGATAATCTTTTAATGCGTATGTCCGAGGAAGATTTCGATTCCGTTATGGACATCAATTTGAAGTCGGTCTTTAACATGACAAAGGCCACACAACGTACCTTCCTAAAACAACGCAAGGGCTCAATCATAAACATGAGTAGCGTGGTTGGTGTAAAAGGCAATGCCGGACAGACCAATTATGCGGCCTCCAAGGCCGGTATGATCGGTTTTACAAAATCGGTTGCACTGGAACTCGGATCTCGAAATATTCGCTGCAATGCCATTGCACCGGGTTTCATAGAAACGGAAATGACAGAGAAGCTGGATGAAAAAACGGTCCAAAGCTGGAGGGACGGCATCCCTCTAAAGCGTGGTGGCACTGCGGAAGACATTGCCAATGCCTGTCTGTTCTTTGCCTCTGACCTATCGGCTTACGTTACGGGACAGGTGCTCAATGTGGATGGCGGGATGCTGACATAAGCACCGAATATTTCCCGACTTCCAAAAGTCATCTCAACAAATTCAATTAATGCAAACTGAAACAGTTCTCCTTGTTATTTTAGCCGCAATGGTTGCTATTTTGGTAGCACTGTTTCAGTATTTTTATAGGAAAAAGAAAAGGACTCGGTTGACCCTTTTTTTGGCTTTCTTTCGCTTTTTAGGTGTATTTGGTATTTTGTTGCTCCTCATTAATCCCCAATTTGCCAAATCTACCTATACCATTGAAAATCCGGTATTGAATATATTGGTCGATAATTCCACATCCATGCAGGAACATGGAACTGACGTAAATACCGTTCTGGAAGCCTTGAACAATTCCGAAAACCTTCAAAATAGGTTTGCCATAAGCAGATTCGCCTTTGGAACCGATTTGAAACCTTTGGACAGTCTTTCCTTTAAGGATAAATATACGAATATAGGCGAACCTATTTTTAGTATTAACGAGGCCTATAGGAGAAAGCAGGGTGCATTGATCCTTATTTCCGATGGGAATCAAAACGTGGGCAGGGACTATACCTATCAGAGTGGTCCTAAAAAGCCCGTGTATACTATCACGGTCGGCGATACTACGGCGTATGAAGATTTGGGTATCGGACCTATAAATACAAACACCTATGCTTTCCTGAACAATAAATTCCCGGTTGAAACCTATGTACGATATCAGGGAAGCGGCTCTATTGCTACACGGGTCCAAATAAAGGTAGGGGAAAGGACTATTTTTTCCGAAACCATTGAACTATCGGAATCCAACAATTTAAAAAACATCAATACGCTGATAGATGCTACTACTGTAGGCCTAAAAAGGATAAGCGTTAGCACGTCCCAATTGCCTTCGGAAAGAAATATTGCAAACAATAGCCGAGAAACTATGGTGGAAGTGATCGACGAAAAAACGAATGTCGGCATCGTTTCTGAAATTCTGCATCCAGATTTGGGAGCTTTTAAAAAAGCGATTGAAAGTAACGAACAAAGAAATGTGACATTCTTAAAACCAAATGCTCTAGCCGGAACTTTAGAGGAAATGGATATTTTTCTGCTGTATGATCCCAATAGAAGTTTTAATGCCATCTTTCAATTCATAAAAAACAAAAAAACCAATTATTTGATCATAACTGGGGTCAATACCGACTTTAATTTTCTCAATCAGGTTCAGGAAGATTTTGAGGTTGAACTGGGTTATCCGGAACAAGAGGTGTTTGGGAGGCCCAATGCCGCTTTTTCCAATTTTGATATTTCCGATTTTGATACCGACGATTTTCCCCCATTAACGAGCGATGCAGGTCCCATTACAATGAAGATACCCCATGATGTATTACTGGATTCTGAAATCAGGGGCGTGAACATCAATTCACCCTTGCTTACTGTTATGGAACAGGAATCGTGGAAGAAGGGTATTTTGGCAGGTGCCGATATTTGGAGATGGCGCGCTCAGACCTATCGTTCCACTGGCGATTTCACGAATTTCGATAGCTTTATGGGGAGACTGGTGCGGTATTTTACGGCAAGTGCACAGCGAGACCGACTCAACCTGGAGTATTCAAATACCTTTGAGGGCAGCAATAGGGCGATCATTACCGCCACGTATTTTGACCAGGCATATATATTTGACCCAGATGCAACCCTGAATATAACCATTACAAACACCGAAAACGGGAATTCCTCCAGTAGGACCATGGCCATAAGAAGCGGATACTACGAAGCGGATTTGAGCGATTTGGAACCGGGATCCTATGAATTTACAGTAAATGTGGAAGGGGAGGGAATCTCAAAAAACGGGAGCTTTGCAATTTCTGATTTTAATCTTGAAAAACAATTCGTTTCCAGTGACCACAAAAAAATGGCCCTGCTTGCCAATAACACCCATGGTGCTTCTTTTTTTCCAGACCAAATCGATAGCTTGATCGAGGATTTAACCAGCAACAACAACTACGTGCCGACACAAAAAAGCATTGAAAATATCGTATCTTTGATAGACTACAGGATACTCTTGGCCATAATCATAGTGGCGTTTAGTACGGAGTGGTTCCTAAGAAAATATAACGGACTAATTTAAACACAAAGAGATGGACAAATTACCAAAAATAGCCTTGCCGGTCATTTTTATTTTTATTGTACTGGTCATATTAATTTCAAAATCTGCCGTTACCATTGGTTCTGGTGAAGCAGGTGTGCTCTACCGAACGTTTGGAAACGGTGTGGTAACGGATAAGCCCCCCATGGGAGAAGGATTTCACTTGGTCGCACCTTGGAACAAGGTATATATCTATGAGGTTAGGCAGCAGGAAGTCTTTGAAAAAATGAACGTACTTTCCAGCAATGGTCTGGATATAAAGCTGGATGCATCGGCCTGGTTTCAACCAAAATACAATGAGTTGGGCAAGTTGCACCAAGAAAAGGGGGAAGATTATGTACAACGCGTATTGTTACCCACGATCCGTTCCGCGGCGCGTTCCGTAGTTGGTCGCTATACACCGGAGCAATTGTATTCCAGTAAAAGGGACGCCATTCAAATGGAGATTTTTGAGGAGACCAAAAAGATTGTGGACGACGAATACATACAGCTCAATGAAATACTGGTACGTGATGTTACTTTGCCACCGACTATCAAGGACGCTATAGAGCGAAAATTGAAGCAGGAACAGGAATCCTTGGAATATGAATTCCGATTGATTACTGCCGAAAAGGAGGCTGAGCGTCAAAGAATTGAAGCGCAAGGCAAGGCCGATGCCAATAAAATACTAAGTGCATCCTTGACCGATAAGATTTTGCAGGATAAAGGTATCGATGCTACCTTAAAAATGTCAGAATCCCCAAATTCAAAAGTAGTGGTCATTGGAAGTGGAGGGGACGGATTGCCTTTGATTTTGGGAAATAACTAAAATACCTAAGCATTTCGCTTTTTGAACTAAATCTCGAATATCGAGTCAATTGTTATTTTTCGGAAATATTCTTTTCCATAAAAAAATTAAATTTTACTTTTACACAGTAATGAAGAAAAAAAATACACATCATCATTTTTATACTTGCTCTCAAGCGAGGTAAAAATGTATTGTAGTATTACAGACATATTTTAAAACCCGTTTGAGAAATCAAGCGGGTTTTGTTTTTGGTTTCAATAGCATCAACAAAAAAATAAAGAAACGAGCATGACAAAAATTAGGATTGCGATTCAAAAATCGGGAAGATTGAACGAGGATTCCCTTCAAATTTTAAAGGATTGTGGCATTTCCATAGATAATGGCAAGGACCAATTGAAGGCATCCAGTAGAAACTTTCCCATGGAGGTTTTTTACTTGCGCAATGGCGACATTCCCCAATATTTGAGGGACGGAGTGGTGGATATAGCCATAATCGGGGAAAATGTTTTGATTGAAAAAGGAGAGGATATTTCGATTGCGGAAAAATTGGGCTTTTCCAAGTGTAAGGTCTCGTTGGCGGTTCCAAAATCGGTTAAATATAAATCCGTACACGATTTTGAAGGAAAACGTATCGCTACCTCGTATCCCAATACCGTGAACAATTATTTAAGGGAAAAAGGGGTCAAGGCGGAATTACACATTATTAACGGGTCTGTGGAGATAGCACCCAATATTGGCTTGGCGGATGCAATATGTGATATTGTCTCCAGTGGTAGCACCCTTTTCAAGAATAATTTGAAGGAAGTGGAAGTGATGCTTACCAGCGAAGCGGTATTGGCTGTTTCACCAAAGATATCAGAGGAGCGCAAAGCCTTGTTGAAAAGACTTCAATTTAGGATTCAGTCGGTTTTGCGAGCCCGAAAATCAAAATACGTGCTGTTGAACGCCCCAAATGATAGGTTAAATGATATATTAAAACTACTTCCCGGGATGCGCAGTCCAACGGTGCTACCTTTGGCGGAAGAAGGATGGAGTTCCGTGCATACGGTTATCGATAAGGATACCTTTTGGGAAGTGATTGACGAATTGAAAAAGGTGGGTGCCGAAGGTATTTTGGTATGCCCAATCGAGAAAATGGTTTTGTGAAACGGCTATTGGATGTTGGCATTTTGCTCGTAGTTATAAAATATAATGAATTTCCAAAAGCTAAAAATCAGTTGCTAATTTGAGATTGAAAGTATGAACAAAATTTATAGCCCAAGTAAAGAATCTTGGGACAAGTTGCTAAAAAGACCCACCCAAACTATATCTGATATCGAGGATACGGTAAATAGGGTCTTCTCAGAAGTGAAGGATGGTGGGGATTCCGTTTTGAAGAAGTATACGGTAACCTTTGATGGGGTAGTGCTGGATAGTTTATTGGTATCTGAACAGGAAATAAAGGATGCAGCAGGTTCGGTATCCCAAAAGCTACAGCAAGCCATTCAATTGGCAAAAAGCAATATCGAGAAGTTTCATAGGGCCCAAAAGACCCAAAAGGTTTCTGTAACAACCGCTCCTGGTGTGGAATGTTGGCAGGAAAAGAGACCCATTCAAAAAGTCGGTTTATACATTCCTGGGGGAACGGCCCCTTTATTTTCTACTATTTTGATGTTGGCGGTACCGGCGAATTTGGCGGGATGTAAAGAAATTGTTTTATGTACGCCACCGGACAAGCAAGGTAATGTCAATCCTGCGATATTATATACAGCGGGATTATGTGGCGTGACAAAAATCCTGAAAGTTGGGGGTATCCAGGCGATTGCAGGAATGACCTTTGGTACGGAATCCGTTCCCAGAGTCTATAAAATTTTCGGACCCGGAAATCAATATGTAACCGTCGCAAAGCAAATTGCCACAAAGCATGGCGTGGCCATCGATATGCCCGCAGGGCCTAGTGAACTTTTGGTTTTTGCCGATGATTCAGCAAATCCCGCTTTCGTTGCATCCGATTTATTGAGTCAGGCCGAACACGGTACGGACAGTCAGGTACTATTGGTTTCAACCTCAAAAGAAATGATAAACCAAGTAGAAACAGAACTTGAAAATCAGCTCAAAGAATTACCACGAAAGGACATCGCCGAAATGGCCATAGAAAATAGTAAATCGATTTATATAGAAGATGGGCAAACGGCCGTAGAATTGATCAATGCGTACGGGCCGGAACATTACATTATCTGTGCCAAGGACGAAGATTATTTTATTGACAACGTGGCAAATGCCGGATCCGTATTTGTTGGAAATTATACCCCGGAAAGTGCGGGCGACTATGCATCCGGAACCAACCATACACTTCCCACCAATGGTTATGCGAAACAGTATAGTGGCGTGAATCTGGACAGTTTTATGAAAAGTATGACCTTTCAAAAAATAAGCCCGGAAGGAATTCTGAATATAGGCGAGGCCATTGAGCTTATGGCGGAGGCGGAAGGTTTGCAGGCACATAAGAATGCGGTCACCTTACGGTTGAAAGAACTAAAAAATGTCATTTAGATCAAGGTCGAGAAATATTGATATGCAAAAATTTGAACTGAATAAATTGATCAGGGAAAACGTAAAGGGCTTAAAACCTTATTCCTCGGCCCGGGACGAATATGTTTCGGATGGTTCGGAAATGATTTTCTTGGACGCCAATGAAAATCCGTTTCAAAATGGCGTCAATCGCTATCCGGATCCACAGCAGCGGAGTTTGAAGTCGGTACTGGCCGCGCAAAAGGGAATTTCAGAAGCCAATATTTTATTGGGCAATGGCAGTGATGAAGTGCTCGATTTGCTTTTCAGGGCCTTTTGTGAACCAAAAGTGGATAACATTATTACACTGCCGCCAACGTATGGCATGTACAAGGTTTTGGCAGATATCAATGTAGTGGAAAATAGGGAAGTACTATTGTTGGAGAATTTCCAACCGGATGTGAACACGATTTTAAATACGATGGATACCCAAACCAAAATGATTTTCATCTGTTCGCCCAACAACCCCACAGGGAATAGTTTCGCTGCGGAAAGCATTGAATTTTTGTTGCAGTCCTTTCAAGGTTTGGTGGTCATTGACGAAGCCTATATAGATTTTTCATTGGAGGATAGTTGGGTATCCAAATTATCGGACTATCCCAATTTGATTGTAACACAGACTTTGTCAAAGGCCTATGGCATGGCCGGCATCCGTTTGGGGATATGTATGGCATCCGAAGAAATAATATCGGTATTAAACAAAATAAAACCGCCTTATAATGTCAACGAACTGACCCAACAACGGGCGTTGGAAAGGGTAATGAATCAGGAAGGAATTATCCAAGAAGTCGAGAATATCCTTAAAGAAAGAAAGGCATTGGAACAAACGTTGAAAACCATTCAATTTGTTGAACAAGTTTATCCTACCGATGCCAATTTTATTCTGGCCAAAGTGGACAATGCATTGCTCAGATATGACCAATTGCTAAAAAAAGGTATTGTCATTCGCAATAGAACTACGCAACCGCTTTGTGAAAACACCTTGAGATTTACCGTAGGGACCCATAGGGAAAATGAATTTTTGATAAAGGCCTTAAAAGAATTACCATGAAACCCTCATCGAGGGATTTGTTATGGCAATCCAGTCCCCGTACAAATGTAAATGCTTAAAAATTAAACTATTGAACTAATTTTAAACCTGTGAAACCCTCATCGAGGGCTTTGCTATCATAAGTTAAAAACCTCTATTAAAGGAAATGTTTAAAATCAATCTGTTAACCTAATTTTAAACGAATGAAATCGGAAAAAGCTAAAAATAGTTTCCCCATTGGGGGCGGAGGGGGCCGCAAAGTCCTATTTATCGATAGGGATGGTACCCTTATTAAGGAAACGGTAGACGAGCAGATAGACGCCTTTGAAAAAATGGTTTTCTATCCAAAGGCGTTTACCTTTCTAGGAAAAATAGCCAAGGAGCTGGATTATGAACTGGTCATGATTACCAATCAGGATGGCTTGGGAACCGATTCCTTCCCGGAAGAAACCTTCTGGCCCGTTCATAATTTCATTCTTAAATCCTTTGAGAATGAAGGCGTGGTATTCGATAAAGTATTCTTGGACCGCACCTTTCCCCATGAGAACGCCAATACTAGAAAACCGGGCACCGGACTCCTTACAGAATATTTCTCTGACGAATACGACCTTGAAAATTCCTTTGTCATTGGCGACCGATTAACCGATATGGAACTCGCTAAGAATTTGGGTGCCAAAGGCATCTACATCAATGACGAAACACATCTGGGCACTTCCGAAATTACGGTGAAAAGAGAAGAGCTGGATGCATTTATTGCATTGGAAAGCAACGATTGGCAAAAAATCTTTGAGTTCTTAAAACTGAAGGAAAGAACGGCTTCTACACATCGTAAAACCAACGAAACGGACATCCTTATCGAATTAAATTTGGATGGGACGGGAAAAAGCGACATCCATACCGGATTGGCCTTTTTTGACCATATGTTGGACCAATTGGCGCGACATGGGCAGATGGACCTAAAGATTAAAGTCGACGGCGATTTGGAAGTGGACGAGCACCATACGATAGAAGACACAGGAATTGCCTTAGGAGAAGTGTTTTATGCAGCTTTGGGAACTAAATTGGGCATTGAACGATACGGATTTTGCCTGCCCATGGACGATTGCTTGGCACAGGTCGCTATCGACTTTGGCGGAAGAAACTGGTTGGTCTGGGATGCCGATTTCAAACGGGAAAAAATTGGGGACATGCCCACCGAAATGTTCCATCATTTCTTTAAATCATTTTCGGATGGTGCCAAGGCAAACCTAAATATCAAGGCAGAAGGAACCAATGAGCACCACAAGATAGAGGCTATTTTCAAGGCCTTTGCAAAGAGTATAAAAATGGCGGTAAAGCGGGACGCTGAAAAAATGTTCCTACCATCTACGAAAGGTGTGTTATGAAAATTGTTATTATAAATTATGGTGCGGGAAACATCCAAAGTATCAAATTTGCGATAAAACGTTTAGGGTATGATGCTGTATTAAGCAATGCTGTAGACGAAATACGAAATGCGGAAAAAATAATATTTCCTGGCGTTGGAGAAGCCAGTAGCGCTATGAAAAAATTAAGGGAAAGTGGGTTGGATAAATTGATTCCCACCCTTAAACAACCAGTTTTGGGTATCTGCTTGGGAATGCAGTTGATGTGTAACGGTTCGGAAGAAGGTAATACCAAAGGACTGGGCATCTTTGATGTCGATGTTGTAAAGTTTGGCCCACACACACCTGAAAGGAGCTTAAAAATTCCACAAATTGGCTGGAACAAGATATATGATTTGAAGGGTGACTTGTTTCAAGGTCTTACTGAAGATTATGTGTATCTGGTTCATAGTTTTTACGCATCCTTATGTGGAGATACTATTGCGATTACGGATTACGGTCTACCCTACAGTGCGGCCCTTCAAAAAGATAATTTTTATGGGACCCAATTCCATCCTGAAAAATCGGGGGAATATGGTTCGGCAATATTGGAGAATTTTTTATGGGTATGACAAAGGTAACTATGGATGGTATTTCCCCATTGGGGGATAGGGGGCTTCGAATCATACCAGCCATCGACATAATAGAAGGGAAGTGTGTACGGCTCTCCAAAGGGGATTATGATACCAAGAAAATATATAACGAAAATCCTTTGGAAGTCGCCAAGGAGTTTGAGGCCCATGGTATAAAATACCTTCACCTAGTGGATTTGGACGGGGCAAAATCCAAGCATATCGTTAACCATAAGGTACTGGAACAGATTGCATCCAAAACAAGCTTGAAAATAGATTTTGGCGGTGGATTAAAAACCGATGAGGATTTGAAAATTGCCTTTGAAAGTGGTGCCAGTCAAATTACAGGTGGAAGCATAGCGGTAAAAAATAGGGAAGTATTTCTTGGTTGGCTGAATGCACATGGGGCAGAAAGGATAATTTTAGGGGCCGATGCGATGGAAGAAAAAGTGGCCGTTTCCGGATGGCAGGAAGAATCGACCGAAGACCTGATTCCTTTTATTCAGGAATATCAGAAAGAAGGGATTTCCTATGTTATTTGTACCGATATATCAAAAGACGGAATGTTACAAGGCCCCTCGTTTCAACTGTATGAAAAAATAGTAAAGGAAACATCGGGGAAATCTCTAAAACTAATTGCGTCGGGGGGGATTTCCTGTTTTGAAGAACTTCCCCGGTTGGCGCAAATTGGTTGTGAGGGAGTCATTATCGGCAAGGCCATATATGAAAATAGGATTACCTTGAAACAATTGGAAACTTATATTATGAACCATGGATAAAGAAGCACGATTCATAGAGGAGCTGGCCAAGAATGCCCTCTATCGAATGGATGAAAGTACCCGGATGATTAAAACAAGTATGGAATCCATCAACGATGCGGAGGTCTGGCAAAAACCGAACGACTCCTTGAATAGCATTGGAAATTTAATTCTCCATATTTGTGGTAACATGACCCAATATATTATTTCTTCCCTGGGCGAGGTGGACGATATACGCAATAGGGATGCCGAATTTCAAACCAAAGGGGGGCTCACTAAAGTGGAATTGCTTAAAAAACTGGGCAGTACGGTGGATGATGCCAAGAGGGTCATTTTTGATGCCAAACCAGAGCAATTGGTCAAAATTCGTTCCGTTCAAGGGTTTTCCTTTTCAGGAGTAGGGGTCATAATGCATGCGGTGGAGCATTTATCTTACCACACGGGTCAAATCGCTTTTTGGGTAAAGCTTTTGAGGAACAAGGATTTAGGTTTTTATGATGGTCTAGATTTAACAGTTTTGAATGACGAATTCAGAATGAAGAATAAAAGCTGAATAATAAAAATTAATGAAGGATTTAAAAATTAGAACTCAAAATTTTTCCTTTGAATGTTGGGAACTTTGTAAGCTAATTCCTAAATCAAGGGAATTTGATGCTTGGGTAAGACAATTGATTCGTAGTTCCAGCTCAGTTGGTGCAAATTATAGAGCTGCTTGTAGAGCAAAATCCGATAAAGATTTTATTAATAAACTGAAGATTGTGGAAGAAGAATTGGATGAAAGTATGTTTTGGCTTGAAATGTTTCAAAAAACTGAAATTAATGAAAAAAATAATTTGAATGTTCTTTTAAAGGAAGCCAACGAACTACTTGCCATAACGGTTAGTTCAATCATGACCGTTCGAAAACGATTAAATCAAATTTCTTAACCATGAATATGAGAAAATTAATATTCTAAATTTTAAATCCTTAATTCTAAATTAAAAAGTGTTAGCAAAAAGAATCATACCCTGTTTAGATATAAAGGACGGCAGAACAGTAAAGGGCGTCAATTTTGTAGACTTAAGGGATGCCGGTGATCCGTTGGAACTTGCAGAAATCTATAGCAAGGAAGGCGCGGATGAACTGGTCTTCCTGGATATTTCGGCAACAGAACAAAAAAGAAAGACCTTGGCGGATTTGGTGTATCACGTAGCTGAAAAGGTAAACATACCATTTACCGTTGGAGGTGGTATTTCCTCAGTAGAGGATGTGGATATTTTACTGCAAAACGGTGCGGACAAGGTTTCCATAAACTCCTCGGCGGTGAAGAATCCGAAATTAATCAATGATTTGGTAGCTAAATTTGGATCTCAATGTATTGTGGTGGCCATCGATGCCAAACAAATTGATGGAGAATGGATTGTGCATTTGGTGGGAGGCAAGGTACCTACGGAACGGAAACTATTTGAATGGGCCAAAGAGGTTGAAGTACGGGGTGCCGGTGAGATATTGTTTACCTCCATGGACCACGATGGTACAAAGGACGGTTTTGCAAACCGAGCCTTGGCCAAATTGTCCGACGAACTTACTATTCCAATTATAGCATCAGGCGGGGCAGGAAATATGCAGCACTTTACGGACACCTTTAAGGAAGGTAAAGCAGATGCCGCCCTGGCCGCCAGTGTGTTCCATTTTAAGGAAATTAAAATAAGGGATTTAAAAAAGGAACTTCAAAAAGAAAGCGTTCCCGTTAGGATATAGAGATAGATGAAAAAAATCGGACTTATTGGAGGTATAACGTGGCAGTCCACCCAACTGTATTATCAGTACCTAAACGAGATAGTGAATTCAAAATTGGGAGGTTCCCATTCGTGTAAATTGGTGATGGAGTCGGTAGACTTCCATGAAATCTCCAAAAAGCAAAGTGCCGGGGATTGGGAATCCTTGAACAAGGAATTTGCCAATATCGGCAGAAGGTTGGAGCAAACCGGAGCAGAAATGATTCTCATCGGTGCGAATACCATGCACCTATGTGCGGATAGTATAAAGAAGGTAACCAACATACCCTTACTCCATATTGCCGAAGCTACTGGGCAAGCTGTTGTTTCCAAAGGAATTGATACGGTGCTTTTGTTGGGAACCAAATATACCATGGGGCTTGATTTTTATAAAGATATCCTCAAAACGCAGTTTGGAATAACAACTATGATACCCAAAGAGTCAGACCAAGAATTGGTCCATAACATTATCTATACAGAGCTTTCCAAAGGAATTATTTCGCCTGAATCCAGGGAAGTTTACCTCAGGATTATCGATGCTGGAGTAAAAGCAGGGGCAAAAGGAGTTATTTTAGGTTGTACCGAAATACCTTTGTTGATCCAACAGGAACATTGCAATATTCCTACCTTTGACACTACATTAATTCATTCAAATGCGGCCGTGAATTTTGCCTTGGCCGAATAACGACTTACGATGGAAGTAGATTTTACAAAAAATACGGACGGACTTGTTCCAGCCATTATACAGGATGCACGAACAAAAAATGTGCTCATGTTGGGATATATGAACCAAAAGGCCCTGGAGAAAACCCAAGAAAGTGGAAAGGTTACTTTTTATAGCAGGACAAAGGAGCGGTTGTGGACCAAAGGTGAGGAAAGTGGTAACTTTTTAAAGGTGGTTGCCATAAAAAATGATTGTGATAACGATACGCTATTGATATACGTACATCCGGTAGGGCCAACCTGCCATACAGGAAGTGATACTTGTTGGAACGAGGAAAACAATTCTAATTTTGGATTCTTTTCAGAATTGGAAAATACAATTGCCCAACGGAGAAAAGCCGCTAAAGGCGACACTTCCTATGTTGCTTCCCTTTTTGAAAAAGGCATCAACAAAATTGCCCAAAAAGTAGGGGAGGAGGCCGTGGAAACGGTCATAGAAGCCATGGATAACAAAGATGATTTGTTTCTTTATGAAAGTGCCGACCTACTTTTTCATTATTTGATCCTATTACAGGCCAAGGGGTTCAGTCTAAAGGATATCGAAGCCGAGTTAATGAAACGGAAAAAGTAAGGAGTACCGTTTTTTATATGTAATTGATTCAATAAATACTATTCGATTTCCCTAGCTCTGATGTTTTTGAAGTAAACACGTTGGCCGTGATGCTGAAACATGATGTGACCTTCCTGGTGGGAGTGAAAATCGGGATTTTCCTTAAACTTGCTTTCGTTCAACAATTTCTTCATTTCGGGACTGTTCATCTCAAATTCTATGACTTTGTTCCCGTTTAGCCAGTGCTCAACGTGTCCGTTATTGTGAACAAGTCTTGCTCTGTTAAAATCGCCGATTGGTTTTAGTTCCTTGGCAACAGGTTCAATCAAATCGTACAAGGAACCAGCAGATCGTACGGCAAGGGTGTCGTAAAAATTTTCATCGTCCAGGATTTGCAGTTCATAGTTGTCCAACCAGTTTGGACTATTGCCATTTCCCGCTTCCATGGACAAATCTTCCTGCATGTGAAAGAAAACCCCTGAATTTGCTGCGGTATCAACGGCCCATTCATATTCCAGTTCAAAATTCCTAAAACGCTGCTTGGTAACAAGGTCCCTATTTGTGGTATCAGGACTGGCAACCAAGGCACCGTTCTCCACATACCAAATACCTTCTGGAAAGTCTTCAATACCATAACCCCTAAGGGCATCGGTAGAATTTCCATCAAAAATAATGACCCAATCCTTATTCGTGGATGCCTCAAGTTTTGGTTTTGGCTTTTCCTCACCGCAAGCACCAAGAAGTAAAACGGTTAAACAACTACCAAGAATTTTTTTCATGACACTCTTTATTTTCTAATCAGTTAATTTAAAATATTGGTTTCAAAACCATCTATACTCTGTGTGTTTTTATGCTTCCAATACTCCTTAATTTTTTCCTCTCCCTGATTTTCGGCCCAAACGTTCAGGGTATTTCGTTCTTCTTTATAATCCATCAAAGGTACAGCAAAACCGCAGGAAACCTGAACAAGGTCTACATCCATTTCTATAATCTGTCTAGCACCGGCATTTTTTGGAAAAAGTTCGCTGTATACTTGAAACGCCTCATCTCTTTTGTGGTAAATCTTCGCATTTCCATATAACCTTAAAATCTTTGGTTTCCCATCAAAGGCACAAAACATAAGGGTCATCCTGGCGTTTTTTAATAAATGGGCCGCCGTTTCGTTTCCGCTGCCCGTAAGATTTAACCAAATCACCTTGTTTTCAGTAATGACTTTTAGACTATCGGTTCCTTTTGGGGATACATTTACCCTCCCTTCACAAGCTGCAGTTCCAACAAAGAATATATGTTGGTTTTCTATGAATGTCCTTTGTTCCACATCAATACTGGCAAACTTCTTACCCATAACAATCCATTTTTAACTTTAATATTACCTTATTAAGTCCAACATAGTTTTTTAAATCCGTCTTTTAGGTTGTAGCCTTTTCGCGGAATTCAATCGTTTAACGACTTACCAATCTAAATTTGATAAGAATTTTGTCCCCAGATTTAAGAACCAGTTTTCCATCGGCTAAGGTCAATAAAAAGTAAACCTTGGACCAGAAATATATTCCAATTCCCATGTTTTTCCGACGGTTCCTCGGTAGGGACAATCTTCCTACTGGTACAAGAAATGAAAAAAGTACAGGTCTTTTGGTTATCATTGTCACTTCGCTTTTGATTTGATAAACATTAAGGTCAAATTATCAAATTTTGTATGGATGGAAAAATACATTTCCACCAATAGGAATTTACTGATGTTAAATTCCTTATAATTCAAGGTATATGAAATTGTTTAAGGTTTTTGTATTTTTAATCAGCTTCTAAAATAACCTGAACATGACGATACTGAACAAGATAAAATGGGTGTTGGGAATCTTAATGATTTTTGTGTTGATTCTTGCAACGAATCTAATCGATAGAAACAATTTTCTAAGGGTAAAGGATTCTGTTATTACTATATATGAAGACCGACTCGTTGTTAACGATATCATATTCGAGTTTTCCCAATACGTTCATGAAAAGGAAATCGCCATGATGGGAAAGGATTCCACTTTTTATGGGAATAGGAACTTGGAGATCAATGACAAAATTCAAACTCTGGTTCGGCGATATTCCGAAACGAAACTGACCAAGGAGGAGGAAAGGATTTTCAACGAATTCAGGCAAAATTTGGAGGAATTGGAATTACAAGAGAGAGCTTATGTACAAACCAATATGATTGAAAGAACATCTTTGCTGTCCAAAATTGATGATGTAAAGGAAAACCTTTTTGACCTTTCCAAAATCCAATTAAGTGAAGGGGGTAGACAAATGAACATTAGCAAGAAAGCCGTGGACTCCGTTGATCTGTTCACACGACTAGAAATTTATGTATTGATTTTCCTTGCTATTATAGTACAGGTCATCATACTCTACGACCCAAAAAAATCTTCGGAAGATTAAGATCCCGATTGAACCACCTCGGGGCAAGCGCACTAGAAATTCTTCCAAAAGGAAGTTTTAATTTGTAGGTCTGCCCAACTAGCGTTAAGGCTTACAAGTCTTGGGATATCAATCCCCTTGGTATCGCCAATAAATTTTACTTTTAAAATCCGATTTTCTTTTTGAAACAAACGCTGTTTTCAATGCCCTCATAGGGAGGATAGTTTGCGGTGACTTCATACCCACTCTTTTTATACAGACTGATGGCCTCCGGTTGCCGGAGCCCGGTTTCCAAAACACACTGTGTATTTCCCAATTCCAATGCCCACGCCTCCAAAGCTCCCAATACTTTTGAAGCAATGCCCTTGGATCTATGTTCAGGTAGCACGTACATACGTTTGATTTCTACACTTTGGTCAGCGAACTTCTTAAAAGCCCCACAACCTATTGCAACACCATCCTTGAAAAAAACAATGCAGTGCTGTAATTGGGTTATGCCGTTAAATTGGGAATAGAAAAGGGTGTCCTCCCCATCGCGATTGGCAAGATCTGCATCCAATAATTGCACCAGTTTTTTAAAGGCCTGATTGCCGGAATCCGTTCGTAATAGTTCTTCTTTCATTCTAATCCTATACTGAAATGGTAACACCTTCCGCACTACCGCCGGCTTCATCGAAATAAAAATCGACCCTACCTACATTGACGCCAAAGCAACCCACTTGATTAACCAAAATTCCACGTCCGTTTGCATTGGTAACCACGGTAGGCCTTTCCAAAAATGTATGTGTATGGCCACCAATAATCAAATCCGTATACTTGGTACGTTTACCCAATTTCAGGTCATCAGGTCTATTTTCATTTTCATAGCTGTATCCTAAATGGGATAGGCAAATGATGATATCGCATTTTTCGGTTATCTTTAAAAGAGCTTCAATGTCCGTTGCCACTTCGTAGGGGCCCAAGTATTCCGTTTCCTTATAAAGTTTTTTGGTCACCAAACCCGCCAAATTGATGCCTAGGCCATAAATACCAACCTTTAAACCATCTTTAATGTACGTTTTATAGGGCTTGGTATATCCGTCCAAGACTGTATTCGTAAAATCATAATTGGCGATGAGAAAATCGAAACTTGCATAGGGTAATTGCGCCAAAAGCCCGTCGATTCCATTATCAAAATCGTGATTGCCAATGGTGGCGGCGTCATATCGCAGCATACTCATTAGCTTAAACTCAAGTTCACCGCCATAAAAATTAAAATACGGGGTTCCCTGAAAAATATCGCCAGCGTCCAATAAAAGCGTATTGGGATTTTCCTTTCGTATTTTTTGTACCAACCCCGCACGTCTAGCTAAGCCGCCCAATCCTGGAAAGTCAGCATGATTTTTAGGAAAGGCTTCGATGTGGCTATGTACATCATTGGTATGTAGAATGGTCAGATGCTTTTTTGAAGCCTTACAGGAATTCAATAAGACGCCTCCGGCCGATAGCATTACCGAACCCGCTATCGTATGTGTAACAAATTTTCTTCTATCCATTTGTAATTTCAAGTTCAAAAATCAAATTCAAAATCAAAAGATTTAAGGTTCTAGCTAGTAGCAAAAATATCAAAAACCAAATCACAAGATTGAAAACGAATTGGGCTTAGCGCACAGCGTCGAACCGATGGCTTAAAGCCAATTGCCCCACTTATTCAATCTTGTAATATCTCAGATCAACTATTGGCGCAAGCGTATCCACTTTTGTAAAATAATCGATCAAGGCATTTCTAATTTTATAATCAATGTCCGTCACCTTCAAGGCGTCTTTAAAAAAAAACATATCATCACCGCCGGAGACCAGATAGTCGGAAGTAGCCACATAATAACTTTTCTTCTCATCAAAAGGTACCCCCTGAATGGTTAAGGATTTGATACTATCGTCCTTGTCCAAAACCAACTGAATACCTGCAATTGGGTGTGCTCTTTTGGACCTAATAAGATAGGTCAGCATTTCTTTTACGGATTGCCCTTTCAATTCCACTACCACCGTATTGTTTTCAAAGGGCATCACCTCAAAGGCCGTTCGGGCAGAGACCTTTCCCTTGGAAATACTGGATCGGATACCTCCATGGTTTAATAATACAAAATCCAAATCCTTTCCCGTTCTGCTTTTAAATATAGGAGCCGCTTGCTCCAAAATGATATCCGCCATAAGGTTACCGGCCGTGGTATTGTAAATTCCGTCCGTTTTGGAAATGTCCAAAGAAGCATATGCCAATGTACTGTCCAACATTTTTTCTACATGATTATGGTAGGGCAGAATAAAATTGGAAATTGAATCCACAACCGCATAGGTACTATCTACAATCAGTTGTTTTCCTTCAATATTAATGAGTCTGTCCTGAGATTGACGGCAGGCTATCATTCCCATAAATGTTATAAATAAAACAAAATGTTTTATTTTTAAACAACCAAAGTGTTTTAACTTCGTCATACAGTTGAACGGATATTATTTACATTTGTAGAAATGTAAAAATACATGTTTTTAAAAGGAATTAAGGACAGGTTTAAACAGAAATTCGGACTTAAATTTATCAAACAGGAGCTCGAAAAACCGGGATACGTAAGTACCCGTGAAAAGGGGATAAGTTCTTTGGGTTGTATTGTGGATTTGGACAAATTCGATAAGACCGATGTGTTCTATCAGTTTTTGGATGATTTTTCCTTAAGGCCGAATGCGGTGAAAATCATAGGCTATAAAAGCTACTATGACAAGAATTCTCCGTATTCCACCCCGATATTTTCGGATAAAGACTTGGGTTGGAACGGCGAAATCGAAAACAGTTATGCGTTGGAGTTCTTGAACAGGGAATACGATCTATTGGTGAACTATTATGATGAAAACAACCTGTTGCTGAATTTGATGTCCATCAAGACCAAAGCAAGGATCAAAGTAGGATTCGGAACTGTGGGACCGGATTACAACGACCTGATAATGAACACCCCAATGTCCGATTTTAAAACGTTCAAACTGGAATTGAAAAAGTATTTAGGCGTTTTTAAAGAAATATAGTGTATGGAAAAGTTAAAGGGAACAGGTGTGGCGTTGATAACCCCGTTTACGGCGTCGGGTTCTATAGATGTGGAAGCCTTGAAAGAAATAGTTTCCTTTACTATTGAAGGAGGTGTGGACTACCTTGTGGTTTTGGGTACCACGGCAGAATCTGTCACCCTTTCCAAACGCGAAAAGCAATTGGTCAAGGATACCATAATCGAGGCAAACGAGGGTAGGCTTCCATTGGTAATAGGTATAGGGGGGAACAATACCGCTGCTTTGGTAGAAGAACTCCAAACCACGGACCTTAGCCATTTTGATGCGGTACTTTCCGTTTCGCCCTACTACAACAAACCGACTCAGGAAGGAATTTATCAACATTATAAGGCTTTGGCCGAAGCTTCTCCCTTACCTATAATTCTTTATAACGTGCCGGGTAGGACTGGAAGCAATATGTTGCCAAGTACTACGCTCAGGTTGGCACGGGATTTTGAAAATATCGTTGCCATAAAGGAGGCCTGTGGAAATATGGTACAAGTAATGGAATTGATTGAACAAAGACCTAAAGGCTTCTTGGTGCTTTCTGGGGATGATATTACCGCTTTGCCCACTATTTTGGCCGGTGGAGAAGGTGTCATTTCCGTTATAGGTCAAGGTTTGCCCTCCGTATTTTCACAAATGGTAGGTCTTGGAATGGATGGCAACAGTGACGAGGCCTATGAATTGCACTACATGATGCAAGAAGGGATGGGCCTTATTTTTGAGGAAGGCAATCCTGCCGGTATAAAGGCAATTTTTGAGATTCTGGGTATGTGCAGGGCATCGGTACGGTTGCCACTATTGGAAGCATCTTCAGGTCTAAAGAATAAAATAGCCGATTTTATAGCTTCCCTTACCAAGATTCCGGCATAACCCCATCGGCGTTAAATCCATGCCAAATACGACGGGTTTATCCAATAACGGTCCTATTTTTAGCGGATTAAAAATGTTTTTTAAATCCGTTGATAATCACTAATTTTGCAAAATGTTTTTCAAAATGAGAAAATTTATTGCTTTTGGTCTGCTGTTGGTTGTTTTTCAATCCTGTAGCGAGTACCAAAAAGTGCTCAAGAACGAGGATTTGAAGGCAAAATACGACCTTGCCGAAAAATTCTACGATGCAAAGGACTTTAAGCGGGCAAATAGGCTTTTAGAGCAGATTGCGCCTAAATACGTAGGCAAACCCCAAGGTGAGCGGGTAATGTTCTTTTTGGCGAACAGTTATTTTGAGCGCGGGGATTATAACATGGCCGGATATCAATTTGAGCGGTTTATAAAATCGTATCCAAAAAGCGATAAAATTACCGAAGCATCGTTTTTAGGTGCCAAAAGTTACTATGAGCTTTCCCCCACCTATTCCTTGGACCAGACCGATACGGACAAGGCGCTTTTAAAATTACAGAACTTTATTAACACGTATCCAGAGTCGGAATTCTTTGACGATGCCAATGCCATGGCCCAGGAGCTCACACGAAAAAAGGAGAAAAAAGCGTTTGAGATTCTCAAGCAATATAACAAGCTTGGGGAATTTAATTACGATATGTTGAAATCTGCCATTGCTGCAAGCGATAACTTTATTTCGGATTTTCCTGGTTCCATTTACAGGGAGGACGCCTATTTTATTAAAGTAGATGCCCTAACACATTTGGCCATCAATAGTTTTGAAAGCCTTCAGGAGGAGCGACTTACTGAAGCTATGGAAGCATATAAAACGTTGATGAAACAATTTCCAAGTACAAAATATGAAAAGGAATCTGCTGAGCTCTTGAAGCGGATCAATAACGAATTACAGAAATTCAACACCATAGAAGAATCAAAATAATTAGTTTTAGTATGAACATGAACGATTTAAAAAACTCAAAAGCGCCTGTATCAACGGTGACCATTAACCGAAATGAGTTTGATGCCCCTACCAACAATATTTACGAGGCAATTTCCATTGCTTCTAAGCGTGCCGTACAGATCAATTCCGAAATTAAGAAAGAATTGCTCGAGAAATTGGAGGAGTTCGCCACCTATAGTGATAGCCTGGAAGAGGTTTTTGAGAACAAGGAACAAATAGAAGTTTCCAAATTCTACGAAAAGCTTCCCAAACCACACGCCTTAGCAGTAGAAGAGTGGTTGAATGATAAAATTTACCACAGAAATACGGAGAAAGACGTATAGAAAATATGTTGGAAGGCAAAAACATCCTCTTAGGCATAACCGGAGGGATAGCTGCCTATAAGACGACCTTTCTAGTACGTTTATTGATAAAAGCTGGCGCTAAGGTTAAAATCGTTCTTACCGAAAGCGCCAGTTGCTTTGTATCCCCGTTGACCCTTGCCACGCTCTCAAAAAATCCCGTAGTTTCCAATTTCGTCAAGACAGAAAACAATACGACCGATTGGAACAACCACGTGGAATTGGGACTCTGGGCGGATATCATGCTTATAGCCCCCGCAACCGCCAACACGCTTTCAAAAATGGCAAGCGGGGCTGCAGACAATATCCTTTTGGCATGTTACCTATCGGCAAAATGCCCCGTTTTTTTTGCTCCTGCGATGGATTTGGACATGTACCAACATCCTACTACAAAAAAGTCTTTCGAGGCACTGGAGTCTTTTGGAAATTTGATGATTCCTGCGGCTTCCGGTGAATTGGCCAGTGGACTGCATGGAGAAGGAAGGATGGCGGAGCCCGAGGCTATCGTACAGTTTCTATCCAATTATTTGTCCGCCGGGCTTCCCTTAAAGAATAAAAAGGTATTGATTACCGCTGGGCCTACCTACGAAGCCATTGATCCCGTGCGTTTCATTGGAAATCATTCTTCCGGATTGATGGGGTTTGAATTGGCGAAGGCTGCATCAGATCTAGGTGCAGAAGTCTTTTTGGTATCCGGACCTTCAAAATATGAAGCAGCCAATGAAAGCATACATTTGATTCGGGTTGTCTCCGCCGATGAGATGTATGAAAAGGCCCACAGGCATTTCGCCGATTCTGACATTGTCATTTGTGCGGCCGCTGTGGCCGACTACAAGCCGAAAGTCAAATCGGCCAAAAAAATAAAAAAATCCGATGCCGAATTGCAAATTGACCTTGTTAAAAACAGGGATATTTTGTATTCCTTCGGTCAAGAAAAAAAATCTCAATTTCTGGTCGGTTTCGCCTTGGAAACGGAAAACGAACTGGAAAATGCAAAATCGAAGCTCAAACGTAAGAATTTGGATGCCATCGTTTTGAACTCCATGAACGATCAGGGAGCCGGATTTGGAGGCACCACCAACAAAATTAGCTTTATAGATACCAATTTGGAGATCCAAACGTTTGAATTAAAAACTAAGGCTGCAGTAGCCAAGGATATCCTGAACGAAATCATAAAAAGACGCTATGCGTAAGTTGTTATCGATCCTGTTAATTTTTCTAGGTATTTTATCGCTTCATGCGCAGGAATTGAATTGTACGGTGACTATAAATTCGGATCAGGTTTCACAAACCAACCAACAAATTTTCAAGACCTTGGAACGCTCCTTGAGTGATTTCGTCAATAAAAACAAGTGGACGAACAGAGTTTATAAGGAAAATGAACGGGTAAATGCCCAAATGTTCATAACGATTACGGACTATGAATCGGACCGATTTAGTGGTAACATCCAAATCCAATCCTCACGACCGGTCTACAACACTTCCTATGAAAGCCCGGTCTTCAATTATAAGGACAACCAGTTCAACTTTCAATACATAGAATTCCAACCTTTGGTCTTTAATGAAAATGTATTCGAATCCAACTTAGTGGCCGTGGTCGCTTATTATGTCTATATTATTTTGGGACTTGATGCGGATACGTTTTCCTTGGAAGGCGGTACCGATTTCTATCGAAAGGCCCAAAGTATCGTAACGCAAGCCCAAGGTAGTAATTATAGTGGTTGGACACAAACAACGGATCGTAGCAGATTTGAATTGGTGGACAATTTACTATCCAATACGTATAAAGAATATCGCGTGGCGATGTACAACTATCATAGAAAAGGTTTGGATATTTTGGCCGATAACAACAGCACTGGAAAGCAAATCATTGCAGGTACCATGAACCTGTTCCAGACCATGATAAATAGAAGGCCCAATGCTTTTCTGATTCAGACCTTTTTTGATGCCAAGTCAGAGGAAATCCAGAATATCTTCTCCGATGGTCCCAAGGTGGATATTGTAAAACTAAAGGAGACCCTCAACAAAATTGCCCCCCTGTATTCCAGCACTTGGAATGAAATTAAGTATTGATTTTTTGGCTTTTGGCCATTTGCTGTTCGCTGTACGCACAACGCTAATCGCTACTAGATTAATAGCGCAACAGACATTTGGAATTTGAATTTTTAATTCATTTTTCCAACAAATAGCTAATTATTTTTCGTTTTTCACTGTCCGCTGAACGAAAAGCGCTATTCGCACTAAAATTTAATATTTTCCACTTTTAACTTTTGACTTTTCGTTTTGAACTTGAACTTGTTCTTGAATTTGATTTTGATACCCTAAATAGATTACCTTTGATTTTCTAAAAATTCAAGGATTTGCTGACCAATCTTTCCATTGACAATTACGCACTGATCGATAGTCTAGAAGTCGGTTTGGATGCTGGTTTTACCATTATCACCGGTGAAACGGGTGCCGGAAAATCCATTTTTTTGGGAGGTCTTTCCTTGGTATTGGGAAAGCGGGCGGATCTGTCTTCTCTGAGGGACAAAGAACGCAAGTGCGTTATAGAAGCCTATTTCCAGATTAAGAACTATGGTCTCCAATCGTTTTTTAAGGAGAATGATTTGGATTATGAGGATAGTTCGGTAATTCGAAGGGAAATTCTCCCCAGTGGCAAATCGAGGGCATTCATTAACGATACCCCGGTAACCTTGGATGTGCTGTCCCAATTGGGTGACCGACTCATAGACATCCATTCCCAACATCAAACGTTGCGATTGACCGAGATCGATTTTCAATTAAAATTGATTGACGCCTTGGCGGACAATAAGTCTGGACTCCATGAATTTAGAAAGACGTTGTCTTCCTATACATCCACAAAATCGGCACTTGAGGAACTTATCGAGTTTCAAAATAACGCCCTAAAGGAACAGGACTATAATGATTTTTTATTGACTGAACTGGAAGCGGCGCCCTTAAAGGAAGGTATTTTGGAAGAATTGGAAGAGCAATACGAGCAATTGAACAATGTTGAATTGATCATGGAGGAACTTTCCAAGGGCGACCAATTGATGAACGACGAACAGATCGGACTAACAACACTCTTGTCCGACTTAAAAAGCACTCTCTCCCGACTGTCCGGTTTTGGGAAGCAATATGAAAACCTACACGAGCGCATCCAATCTATTTATATTGAAATGGATGACATAAATGCGGAGCTGCAGGCTTTTCAGGATGGTGTAGAGTCCAATCCGGAGCTTTTGGAACAGACCAACACCAAATTGCAGTTACTGTACAATCTACAGAAAAAACACGGGGTTTCTGAAATATCGGAATTGATTAAAATAAGGGAGGAACTTTCCCAAAAAGCCTTTGAAACCGCCCATGTGGATGAAAAGATATCCATCAAAAGGAGGGAACTCCAAGACTTGGAATCCTCATTGGAGGAGCAGGCACTGGTATTAAGGGAACGCAGGAATGCCATCATACCTGATTTAAAAAACCAGTTGGAATCGGATTTGGCCCACTTGGGAATGCCCAGTGCTTCCTTCAGAATCCAACTGGAAAGTACGGATGCGTTTAGGACCAACGGCATGGACGAGCTATCTTTTTTGTTCACGGCCAATAAAGGAAGTGATTATGGCGAACTTAAAAAAGTGGCATCGGGCGGTGAACTTTCCAGGATCATGTTGGTCATAAAGGCCATTTTGGCGAAATACGAAAAATTGCCCACCATCATGTTCGATGAAATTGACACGGGCGTATCCGGGGAAATATCGAACCGTATGGCGGACATCATGAAGGAAATGAGCAAGGATATGCAGGTATTTACCATTACGCACCTGCCACAGGTCGCATCCAAGGGCAATCACCATTTTAAAGTATTTAAGACCGATACGACCGATGGAACCAGTACCAACATGCGCAAACTGTCCAATGATGAAAGAGTAGTGGAACTCGCCCAAATGCTAGGAGGCAACGAACTATCTGATTCCGCCTTGGCGCATGCCCGGCAATTGCTAAATTAAATCCGAAGGGGTAAAATCGGATTGGTATATTTTAAATATCTTTGAAAAATTAACAACTGAAAGAACCAACGAACATGGCCTATAATCTATTGAAAGGAAAAAAGGGAATCATTTTTGGCGCTTTGGATGCCAATTCAATCGCATGGAAAACGGCGGAACGTGTACATGAGGAAGGTGGAACATTTGTCCTAACCAATGCTCCCATAGCGATGCGAATGGGGCAGATCAAGGAGTTGGCCGAAAAGACGGGTTCCGAAATTATTCCCGCCGATGCCACGAACGAGGAAGATTTGTCCAATTTAGTGACCAAGTCGATGGAAATTTTGGGGGGCAAGTTGGATTTTGTACTACATTCTATAGGGATGTCAGTGAATGTGCGAAAGGGAAGGGCCTATACCGATGAAAACTATGATTTTACGGCAAAAGGCTGGGATGTTTCCGCGCTATCCTTTCATAAAGTAATGCAATCCTTATACAAGAACGATGCAATGAACGAATGGGGCAGTATTGTTGCCTTAACATATATGGCCGCACAGCGAACTTTTCCAGACTATAATGATATGGCCGATAATAAAGCCTATCTGGAATCCGTAGCCCGTAGTTTTGGTTATTTCTTCGGTAAGGAAAAGAAGGTTCGGGTCAATACTATTTCCCAATCCCCAACTGCAACCACTGCCGGTCAGGGTATCAAGGGCTTTGATGGCTTTATTAATTACGCGGAAAAAATGTCGCCTTTGGGGAATGCCACTGCCCAAGATTGTGCAGACTATACCCTAACCTTATTCTCAGACCTAACAAGAAAAGTGACCATGCAGAATCTTTTTCATGATGGCGGATTCTCCAATACAGGCGTTAGTCAGGAGGTGATAGATAAATTCTAACAAGATTTTCCGAGGATTATCGGGGATTTTAATTGTGTGAAATGAGCATATAATATATTGATATCCAGTAAGATGGGTATTTTGAATTACATCAAATCTGTTAAAAACAATAAAAATAAACAGATGAAAATTTGAAATGAATTTATCATTTTCGTTTATAATCCCGGTATATAACAGGCCCAGCGAAATAGAGGAACTTTTGGAGAGTCTTTTAAAACAGACCTATCCCAAGGAATTTGAAGTTGTGGTTATTGAAGATGGTTCCACAGTTCCCTCAAAAGAGGTTGTTGCAAGTTATGAGGGACAACTCAATATATCCTATTTTCAAAAACCAAATTCTGGCCCAGGGGATTCCCGTAATTATGGTATGAAAAAGGCCAAGGGGAACTATTTCATTGTCCTGGATTCCGATTGCATTCTACCGCCACAATATTTGGAGGAGGCTGAAAAAAGCCTAACCCAGGAATTTGTACATTGCTATGGCGGCCCTGATGCGGCACACTCCTCCTTTAGTGATGTGCAAAAGGCAATCAATTATGCCATGACCTCCTTTTTGACCACAGGCGGAATCCGCGGAAGAAGGGATGCCGTAAATAAATTCCAGCCCAGAAGTTTTAATATGGGCATTTCAAAGGAAGCATTTGAAGCTACTGGCGGTTATGGGAATATCCATCCCGGCGAAGACCCAGATTTGACGATTCGTATCTGGGAAAAGGGTTATGAGACAAAATTGATACCCGAAGCCTTTGTATACCATAAAAGAAGGATAGACTGGAACAAATTTTACATACAGGTCAGGAAATTTGGAATGGTACGCCCCATACTTAACAAGTGGCACCCAACAACGGCAAAATTGACCTATTGGTTTCCCACATTGTTTATTTTATTCCTCTTAACATCTATTGGATTCGCTTTTTTGGGTTTTAAGGCTCCTTTAATTTGCGTTTTGATTTACTTTCTGGTCTTGTTTATGGATGCTACTGTTAGCACTAAAAGCTTAAAAGTGGGCAGTATGGCTGTTTTCGCTACGTTGGTGCAATTTGGCGGCTATGGTTTTGGTTTTTTGAAGTCTACTTTTTATACTACATTTAGTAGTAGGACACCGGAGGAAATTTTTCCGAAATTATTTTTTAGAACTTAGGATAGGTTGTGATCATAGAGCGAATAAAGACTGGATTAAAAAAGCGTAAGGTCAAGGTATTTTTGGTCTTTTTATTTTTCTCCTTTTTGGCATGGTTGGTAAACAATCTTGCCCAAACGTTTGTAGGTACAACCTCTTTTGAATTGAACTATGTAAATGTTCCACCAGAGTATCTCTTATTAGAAAATCCTAGAAGTGAACTACGGGTTCGGTTACGTGCGGTAGGCTTTCAATTTATTGGGTTTGGCATCAGAAAAAAGAGCATCCAGATCAATTTATCGGACATACAAAAGAAGTCGGATCGCTTTTACATACCTCCATCCGTTTACAGAAAGCAAGTACGAGATCAACTATCCAACAACATGGAACTGCTGGATATGGACAACGACACGATTTTTGTGAAATTGACTACACTTGAATCCAAGGAAGTTCCTGTTTTACCAAAGCTCAACATTACATTTGCCAAGAACCACACACTTATGGACTCTTTGGTAATTGAACCCAAAACCATTGTTGTCAACGGCCCAAAACCCCAAATTGATACTATTTCGTCCGTTTCTACCTCCTATACGGAACTATTGAACCTAACTACTGATTTTACAAAGAAAATTACGTTGGTTAAATCCCGGGAATTGACCAAGACCAATTTTGAGCCTTCTATAGTGACAATTTCTGGGAAGATTTACAAATTTTCAGAACAGGTTTTTGAAGTTCCGGTCACTATGTTGAACCTACCGGATAGCGTTCAGGTCCGTATGTTCCCTGATGTCGTTCAGGTCGTTTGCCAAGCACCCTTGGAAGTGCTCAAAAAGATTTCCTCAGAGGATTTTCTGGTTTTGGCAGATTATGAAAAAATCGAGGAAAATAACCAAAATATGTTGCCCGTGGTGCTCCGGGAAAAACCGGAAAATATCAATAGTGCCATCCTAAGACCCCAGGAAGTTGAATTTATTTTAAAGAAGGAATAATACCTGACTTATAAAGAGGAAACTATTTTTAATTTATTACTTTTTGTGGCATCTAAAATTTTTTAAACGCTTTTAAACAGATGAAAATAATTGGCCTTACCGGAGGCATTGGTAGTGGAAAAACTACCGTAGCAAAGATGTTTGAAGAATTGGGTGTGCCTATTTATAATTCTGATTTGGAGGCCAAAAAACTTATGCATACCTCCAAAACCATTAGAAAAAAATTGGTAGACTTGTTTGGGGAAACGGCCTATCAAGATGGCAAATTGAACCGTTCATATATAGCAAAGTCGGTCTTTAACGACCCCAAATTATTGAAAAGGTTAAACAAAATTGTGCATCCTGTCGTTCGGAAACATTTTGTTAAATGGAGTGAAACTCAAAATGCCCCATATGTAATTCAAGAAACTGCATTGTTGTTTGAAAATGACGCCCAGGGTTTATATGATAAGGTTATTTTGGTCACTGCCCCTATGGAAGTACGCATAAAACGGCTTTTGGAACGGGACAACGCGACACGTGAGGAGATCTTGGCCCGAATGAACAATCAGTTGGAGGATTCAAAAAAGTTGCCCTTAGCGGATTATGTCATTGAAAATGTTAACCTAGAAAAAACTAGTGCAAAAGTGGATGAGATTCATTCTCGAATCCTTGATTTTTACTAAGGACTGCAAATTTTAACATTTGTGTTAAGGTTTGGTTAAACGTACTTAGGGCTTCCCTGTAAATAATTAATTTTAACATTATAATGAATAAGAGGTTATTTGTTCTCTTGGTAGTTCTAATGAGCCTTTCTCTCATTGGGTTGATTTTCATTCAAAGTATTTGGATAAAAAAATCCGTCGAGAACAAGGAAGAACAGTTTTCAAATGTTGTTTCCGAGGCTTTAAACAGTGTTACCAATCAAATAGAGGAGCGGGAGAAAAAAAATTATTACGATAGATATCTTTATGCTAAGGATAGTATCGGGGAATTGAAGGAAACCCATTTCAGAAATTTCTTTTTCATTGATAGGGATGTCAATTCCAATGAGATATTGTTGTATGAGCATGGTATCCTGGAGGAGGACTATGGAATTTCCTCAACGTTCTTTGATAATGGAGAAGTGGGCGATACCACTTTCATCAAAAACTATACAAGCAAGCGTACTACTTCTATCTTTAGGGAAGATTTAAATATAGATGGAAAAGGATATCGGCTTACACCTATCCAAAGATTGGAAAAAATAGGTGGTTTGAGGGATATAGACAAATATGCCGTTGAAGATCTTTTTACGAACTACGCCAAAAGGGTTCCCATTCACAAGCGCGTATCCAAACAGGAAATTGAGTTATTGGTACAGCGGGAATTAGCTGATAGGGGAGTGGATATAGCTTTTGAATATGGTGTATATAGCAATGGTCTGCCGACCAAGTTGAAATCCAGAAAATTCAAATATTCAGAAGTGAATATCTATAAGTCACCCCTATTTACGGATTTTGACGGTATTTCCAACTTTGACTTGTTGGTTTCATTTCCAAAAAAGAAGCGCTTTTTGGTCCAGTCCATTTTGGGATTGGCACTTTTGTCACTCCTTTTTACACTAATAATCGTCATTGCATATTCAGGGGCGATATACCAGTTGATCAGGCAAAAACAGATATCCGAGATAAAATCAGATTTCATCAACAACATGACGCATGAGTTCAAGACGCCCATTGCAACTATCAATCTTGCAGTTGAAGCGATTCGAAATCCAAAAATCATAGGTGACCAGGAAAAAGTTTCCCGCTATTTACAAATGATCAGGGACGAGAACAAACGTATGCACGCTCAAGTTGAAAATGTACTTCGTATCTCCAAATTGGAAAAAAATCAATTGGATATCAGTAAGGATAGAGTAGATGCGCATGATATAATTAACGATGCAATTACACATGTTGAACTTATCGTTCAGGATAGAGGGGGTTATATTGAAACCCATTTGGATGCACACCGTTCAGAAGTTTTGGCAAATGAGATGCATTTTACCAATGTTATTGTAAATATTTTGGATAATGCCATAAAATATTCAAATGATTCGCCAAAAATAGATGTATATACAGAAGTAGTCAAGAATAGTATTCTTATTAAAGTGCAGGATCAAGGAGCAGGGATGAGCAAGGCCGTATTAAAACGGGTATTTGAAAAATTTTATAGAGAACACACTGGGGATATTCACAATGTTAAGGGTCATGGATTAGGACTGGCCTATGTAAAAAAAATAGTAGATGATCATCAAGGGGAAGTATATGCGGAAAGTGAAAAAGACAAAGGAAGCACTTTCTACATTAAACTGCCTTTAATTTAAAAATTATGGAAACAGTAAATAAGAAAATACTTTTAGTAGAAGACGATCCAAACTTTGGTATTGTCCTTAAGGACTATTTGTCCATGAACGACTTTGATGTAACCTTGGCCAAAAATGGTATGGAGGGATTTGAAAAGTTTAAGAAGGACAACTATGACATCTGCATTTTGGATGTTATGATGCCCTATAAGGATGGGTTTACCTTGGCTAAAGAAATAAGGGAAAAGAACGAGAACGTTCCCATAGTTTTTTTAACGGCGAAAACCATGAAGGAGGATGTCCTAAAAGGTTATAAGGCGGGTGCCGATGATTATCTGAACAAACCTTTTGACTCTGAGGTGCTATTGATGAAAATAAAGGCCATACTTCAAAGAAAAGCATCCAGCAGCCTTGCCGATAGTAAAAAGTTCGAATTTGAAATTGGCGGTTTCCATCTCAATTCAAAACTTCGTTTTTTAAAGTACAAGGAAGAGGAAGCTATAAAATTGTCCCCAAAGGAGAACGAGCTGTTACGGCTTTTGGCTCTCCATGAAAATGATCTGATGCCTAGGGAATTGGCACTGACCAAAATCTGGAGAGATGACAATTACTTTACTTCCAGAAGTATGGACGTGTATATCGCCAAACTTAGAAAATACCTAAAACGAGATGAAAATGTTGAAATTTTGAACATCCATGGCGAGGGCTTCCGGTTGGTCATAAAAAATGAGGACGAATAATCGTGTCCTAACAATTATAAGAACAAAAAAGCACCTCACTAGGGTGCTTTTTTAATTTGAAAGAAGATGAAGAACCTGATTTACAATTTCTTCTGGAGAATGATCTATTGCTACTACAAGTGCGTTTTCTGGCTCCTCCAAAGTTTCAAATTGAGATTGCAACAATTCCTTGGGCATAAAATGCCCCTTTCTTAAACTAAGCCGATAACTAATTTGCTCCAAAGTACCCTTTAGAAATAGAAAAACAGCCACTTCTTCCAACCCATTCCTTAGCATTTCCCTATAGGTTGCTTTTAGTGCAGAACATACGATTACGGCCCCCTGTTCCCGATGTTTTATCCCCAATTCATTCAATGTTTCCAACCAACCTTTTCTATCATTATCATCTAAGGGAATCCCTTTGCTCATCTTATCTATGTTCGCTTGGGGATGGTAATTGTCACCATCAAAAAAGGCATAACCCAATTTCTTGGCCAAAAGGTTTCCAACGGTCGATTTTCCACAACCGGAAACACCCATTACGAAAATAATTTTTGTCTCATTCATTTTGTAATTCTTTGACCTTCCTATCAACTTTGGTAATCATTTTATCTGCAGTATTATCAAAATCCAACCACAGGACATCCTCGGTTTTTTTGAACCAGGTAATCTGTCTCTTGGCAAATCTTCGCGTATTTTTCTTGATTTCTGAAACTGCAAAATCCAAGGTCCAATTTCCATTTAAATACTCAAAAAGTTCTTTGTAACCTACCGTTTGCAGTGCGTTCAATTCGCTATATGCAACGAGGGATTTCACTTCTGCCAACAGACCGTCCTGCATCATACCATCCACCCTTTCATTAATTCTATAATAGACCACTTTTCTGTCGGCCATTAAACCAACGGATACCACTTTGAAGTTTCTTTTGTCTTTGGGCCTATTCAAAAAACTGGAATAAGGTTTTCCCGTACCAATACAGATTTCCAAGGCCCTTATGATACGATGGGGGTTTTGAATATCCATTTTTTGATAGTGATCGGGGTCGAGTTCCTTGAGTCTGGATTGTAAACTTTCAATTCCTATTTCGGCTAGCTCCCTGTTCAGTTTTTCACGTATGGCACTATCCACTTGGGGAAAGGAATCCAGTCCCTTGGTGACGGCATCCACATAAAGACCGCTACCACCCACCATGATTGCCACATGATTTTTTTGAAATATTCCCTTCAACATGTTTAGGGCATCCCTCTCAAAATCACCCACGGAATAGGGTTCAAGTATACTTTTATGCTGTATGAAATGATGAACGGCACTAGAAAGCTCGGTAGGGTTTGGTACAGCGGTACCTATTGACATTTCCTTAAAAAACTGTCGGGAATCCGCGGAAATGATTTCCGTTTTGTAATGATTTGCCAATAAAATGGCCAATCGCGTTTTTCCGATCGCCGTGGGACCAATTACAGAAATGAGCACTTTATTCATTCAGCAAACTTCCGCAATTATAACAATGGCTGGCATCGTCCCTATGGCCTTCCTTGGAACATGATGGACACGCTTGGGTGTTTACATGGACGAATTTTTCCACTTTATCCTCGCCCGTTTTTAAAGCCCTGGACCGTTTCCCAAATTCAACGGTTACCATCCCCGTTGGCACGGCAATAACACCATAACCCAGCAGCATAATAACGGTTGCTATGAACTGACCCTGTGGGGTTATGGGAGCAATATCTCCGTAACCTACCGTGGTTAAAGTAACTATGGTCCAATAAATACTCATTGGGATGCTGGTAAATCCAGCTTCGTCGCCTTCTACCAAATACATCAAAGTACCCAACATTACGGAAAGTATCAAAACGGCAAACAAAAAGACCGTAATCTTGGCGCTACTTGCTCTCAAAGCACTTTTCAATTGTGAGGCTTCGCCAAGAAAACGGACCAATTTCAATATCCTAAATACGCGCAACAATCTAAATGCCCGCACCGCCAACAAAACCTGGGAGCCCGCGAGCACATAGGAAAGGTATAAGGGAATCGTGGATAAAAAATCGATGATGCCGTAGAAACTGAAAATATACTTAAAGGGCTTTTGTATGCAAATGATTCTTGCGATGTACTCTATGGTGAAAAGAATGGTGACGACCCATTCCAAGGTAAGAAGTGTTCTATGATATTCCTCATCGATTTGCTTCACACTTTCCAACATAATCAACAGCACACTGAAGAGTATGACAAAAATAAGGACAATATCAAACCATTTGCCCATAGGGGTATCTGCCTCATAAATGATTTCATGAAGTTTCTGTTTCCAATCGGTATTTTCGCCCTTCTTGTTCAATGGTATTTACAAGGAAATCGTTTTCAATATTTTCCGTTTTCTTAGATATGATTCAATAATGAAATTGGCGTTTTGAGTGCCGTTCATTGGAGTTATCAAATTTTCTAAGATATGAATATTATTTATTTGATGGTTAAGGTCGTAATAACCAACACCCACCAAAGAACCTTTCCGAACCATAATGGCCGAATATTCACCTACCTCACGACCTTTATCCACCAACACCACTTCCTTATTCCTTAGCGAATATTTTTGCAGAGCTTCCAAAATCCGTTCATTGTAGGTTTCAACATCTTCCCTTTGAATACAGGCACCTTTGCATTTGCCTTCCAAATAGTTGGCACAGTTACCTCTGGCCTCACTTATGCCATTGATTTTGTCACATAGGTTGAATTCCCTAGTAATCTTAAACAAATGATTTTTGGCACTGAATTCCCCGTTGAAAAATCCCCAAGCGTCCGTACACTGATTTACCTTGACAGTTTTTAATCCCAAATACCCATATTCATTTTTTGAAAGACAGAGCGTATGGGAGAACATTCTTTTTCTTGGCATGGAATTGTATTTAGGCCTATTTTTTAATAGTTCTTGATGTTCTTTGAGCAGTGCCACCAATTCGCTGCCCGTTTTTTCATAGGTAACCTTTCTGGTATCCTTGGTCAGTTTTCTGGCCCGTTCCCCAGCCTTGGTAAATAGTTGGTTCACCTTTTTTTTGATATCGGTGCTTTTGCTCAAGTAAATGATATCCCCATCCTTGTTATGCATGTAAAAAACGCCGGTCTTATTGGGCATGCTTTGGACAATATCCAATTGTTTTTCAGAGAGTTCCCCATGCGCCTCTTTTCTAATGACATCCTGGATTATGGTCTTTCCCGTATCCTTTGCCAGCAGTAGCTTGAATAATTTTACGGTAGCCAGGGCATCTCCATTTGCCCGGTGACGGTCACTTACCGGAATACCCAGGGATCTAACCAATTTACCCAAACTATAGGATTCGGCATCGGGTAAAAGCACTTTGGACAAGTCGACCGTGCAGAGGCTTTTTCGCTCGTAGTTATAACCCAATCTACGAAATTCCGTTCTCAGTATACGATAGTCGAACTGAGCATTATGTGCTACTAGTACGGCATCCTCGGTAATTTCGATGATTCTTTTGGCAACCTCATGAAACCTGGGTGCGGTGCGGAGCATTTTGTTGTTTATGCCCGTTAAATTGACCACATACGGCTGGATTTCCTTTTCGGGATTGATCAAGCTGATAAAAGAATCGGTTACTTTATGCCCATCGAATTTATGAATCGCGATTTCCGTAATGCCCTCTTCATTGAATTTCCCTCCCGTCGTTTCTATATCCAGTATGGCGTACATAAAATAATTTCAATCCTATTTTGAACGTTGCACTAACACGTTTACTTGTAATTCCGTTTTCCAAAGATACTACTTCCAATGCGTACCATCGTGCTTCCTTCTTCAATGGCAACGGTATAATCGCCGCTCATTCCCATGGAAAGAATGGCTATTTGGGGAAGTGTATTTTTCAATTCGCGAAAAAGCCTGTTCAAGGTCCTGAATTCCCTTCTAACCTGTTCCATGTCATCCGTAAATGTGGCCATACCCATCAATCCTTGAACGGATATGTTCTGTAGTTTTTTGTATTCCGGATGGTGAATCAAATCGGTTATTTCATCGGCATCGAAACCAAATTTGGTATCTTCTTCGGCAATGTGTACCTGTAAAAGACAGGGGATTACCCGATTGTGCTTTTTCGCCTGTTTATCGATTTCGGATAATAATTTTATACTGTCAACCCCATGTATCAAGGAAACGAACTCCGCCATATATTTGACCTTATTGCGTTGTACGTGTCCGATCATATGCCATTGGATATCCTTGGGCATTTCCTCCCATTTTTGGACCATTTCCTGCACCTTGTTCTCCCCGAAGATTTTATGTCCGCTATGGTAGGCCTCCAGAATATCCGACACCGGTTTGGTTTTGGAAACCGCTACCAAGGTTACGCTTTCAGGAATCTCTTTTTTGATGGACCTAAGGTTTTCGGCTATGGACATGGATATTATTTAAACTGATTTGAAACGGTTTCGGCTTTTGTGTTTTCTGAATAATCATAAAAACCCTCCTTGGACTTAACACCCAATTTTCCTGCGGTAACCATGTTGACCAAAAGGGGGGAAGGTGCATATTTTGGATTTTTAAATCCGTCGTACATCACCTGTAAAATGGATAAACAAACATCCAACCCAATGAAATCTGCCAATTGCAACGGACCCATGGGGTGGGCCATACCCAATTTCATGACCGTATCTATTTCCACCACTCCGGCAACCCCATGATGTAGGGATTCTATGGCCTCGTTTATCATAGGCATAAGAATCCTATTGGCCACAAATCCGGGATAGTCGTTGACTTCGGTGGGTGTCTTTCCCAATTTCTTGGAAAGCTCCATAATCTGTTTTGTGGTTTCGTCCGAAGTAGAATATCCACGGATGATTTCCACCAATTGCATAATGGGCACTGGATTCATAAAATGCATCCCAATTACCTGGGATGGCCTAGAGGTCACCGAAGCAATCTGGGTAATGGAAATGGAGGATGTATTGGTTGCCAAGATAGCATCAGGTTTGCAGAAGGCATCCAATTTTTTAAAAATATCCAGCTTGATTTCCAATTTCTCTGAGGCGGCCTCTACGACCAGATCCACCTGTTTTACCTCGCTTTCCAAATCGGTATATGTAGCAATATTATCTAAAGTATTTTGTTTATCTACTTCGGATATTTTTTCCTTGGCCAGCATTCGGTCTAAATTCTTGGAAATGGTGGCAATACCCCTTTCAAGAGCATTTTCATTCAGGTCGATTAACTGTACCTTATAACCATTTTGGGCAAAAACATGGGCAATTCCGTTACCCATCGTTCCAGCACCTATCACCGCAATTTTTTCCATTCTTTCTTTTATTTAAAGCATTTAGGAGATTACAATAATCATCCCAGCAGTGATTTATTCTCAAATGCATCTATAATCTGTAGGGCCACTTTTAAGGCCTCCGTACCCTGTTGCAATGTTACTGTGGGCCTAGTATTGTTGTTAATTGCATCGGCAAAAGATTCAAGTTCATCCAAAATAGCGTTGTTGCCCAAAATGGAAGGATTTTCAAAATAAATCTGCTTTTTAACGCCTTCCGCATTTTGCAAGATCATATCAAAATCCCCGGGAACCTCCGGTGCGTCCTTCATTTTCACTACTTCCACCTTTTTCTCCAGAAAATCCACGGATATATAAGCGTCCTTTTGGAAAAATCTAGATTTACGCATGTTCTTAAGACTAATACGGCTTGCGGTTAGGTTGGCGACGCAGCCATTCTCAAATTCCAATCGGGCATTCGCAATGTCCGGGGACTGACTCAACACCGATACCCCACTTGCCTTTATCCCTATTACCTTCGAATTCACCACGCTCAAAATGGCATCGATATCATGAATCATCAAATCCAATACAACCGGAACATCCGTACCCCTGGGATTGAACTCCGCCAAACGATGCGTTTCAATGAACATGGGTTGGTTTATGGATTCCCTAACTGCAGTAAAAGCAGGGTTGAAGCGTTCCACGTGGCCCACTTGTCCCTTGACCCCAAATTTTTGCTCAAGAACCAAAAGCGTTTCAGCTTCTTCCAAGGTATTGGTAATGGGTTTTTCAATAAAAACATGCTTGCCTTTTTCCATGGCCTTCTTGGCGCATTCGTAATGGGAAAGGGTAGGAGTGACAATATCGACCACATCAACGGCATTTATCAGCGTGTTGATGTTGTCAAAATAAGTATAACCAAACTCGGTCTCCACTTTAGTACCATTCATGATATCGGCATCATAAAACCCTTTCAATTCATATTTTTCGGATTGGTTTAGCAAACGTAAATGAATCTTGCCTAAATGACCGGCCCCTAGAACCCCAACTTTGAGCATGTTGTAACTTTTTCATCAAAAATACACATAGTTTATAAGTTACGACAGCATTGTAAAATCCATTTTTGATAATTACCATTGGGGCCACTTCATTTCTAATGCTATCTTTTATAACTTTGGTAACCAAACCAAGCTAACATTGAAAGACACCTATAAACACAGGGGCATGCGAAATCAATTGGCAGAATTGCTGATTGAAAAGGGCATAACCGACAATAAGGTCTTGGATGCCATCAGGGCAGTGCCGAGGCATCTTTTTATGGACAGTAGTTTTGAAGGGCATGCATATCAAGACAAAGCATTTCCTATTGCTGCAGACCAAACAATTTCCCAACCCTATACCGTTGCCTTTCAAACGGAATTATTGCAACTGGAACCCAATTTGAGTGTTTTGGAAATAGGCACCGGAAGTGGTTACCAAACTGCCGTGCTGTTAAAATGCAAGGCAAAAGTCTTCACCATTGAAAGACAGTTGGAACTTTTTAAAAAAACGAACCTCTTCTTTAAAAAAATGGGCTATCGCCCCAAGAAGTTTGTTTTTGGGGATGGTTATAAAGGCCTTCCCGAAGAAGCACCCTTTGACCGCATTATCGTTACGGCTGGTGCGCCAGAAGTACCAAAGGCATTGATGTCCCAACTAAAAGTAGGGGGTAGGCTTGTGATTCCTGTTGGATACGAAGAGCAGATTATGACGCTTTTTGAGAGAACTTCTGAAAAGGAATTCAAAAAGACGGAATACGGTTCTTTCCGGTTTGTGCCCTTGTTGGAGGACAAAAACTAGGCAGTTAGGCATTAAAGCTCTTTTTTATACGATCCAGGTTACGCTTATTGTCCCTGTCCTTAATGGTTTCCCTTTTATCGTAAAGCTTTTTACCTTTTGCCAAAGCAATCTGTATTTTGGCAAGACCACGGTCATTGATAAATAGGGTCAACGGAACTATGGTAAGTCCGGTCGTTTTGACCTCTTTATGCAATTTTTTCAACTCCCGTTTGTTCAAAAGGAGCTTACGCTCCGCTTTGGGTTTGTGGTTAAAGTGCGATGCATGGGAATACTCGTCGATCTGCATATTGATAACAAAAAGTTCTCCACGGTCATTGAACTCGCAAAAACTTTCAGTTATGGAAGCCTTTCCATACCGGATGGATTTTATCTCGGTTCCCGCTAGTACGATACCTGCCGTAAAGGTTTCCAACAGCTCATATTCAAAGCGTGCCCTTTTATTTTTTATGTTGATGTTCTTTTGCATTTCCCACAAAAATAAGCACATTTAAGCGATATAAGGTTTTATTGCATTTATTTTGTAATGAATCCGATAGGTATACGATTAAGCATGAAAACATCAATGACCAGAATTATTTCATTTTTCGTTTTACTTGGCCTTATTATGAGCTGTGAGGTAAAGGAAAAGATTCCCACAGCCCAAGAAATAATAGACCAAAGTATTCAAGTAAGCGGTGGGAGTAACTATACGAAGTCCAATATCGACTTTGACTTTAGGGACATTCATTACAGTTCAAAATTGGAGAATGGAAATAAAGTCTTGGAGCGGATTATAGAAAGTGACACGGCCCTTATTTTGGATAGAAAGGAACCCTCTGGATTTAAGCGATTTGTAAATGACAGTCTTATTGTATTGACCGATTCTCTAGCAAACAACTATGCCAATTCCGTGAACTCCGTGCATTATTTTGCCAATCTGCCCTACGGTTTGAACGACAGGGCCGTACAGAAGAAGCTTTTGGGTAAAGTCGACATTAAGGGCAAATCGTATTACAAAATCGAGGTTACCTTTAAAGAAGAAGGCGGCGGAGATGATTTTGACGATGTTTATATCTATTGGTTCCATACGGAAACCTTTAAACCCGATTATTTGGCCTATGAATTTCATGTTAATGGAGGTGGCCAGCGTTTTCGGGAGGCGTATAACGAACGTTATGTGGGCGATATCAGGTTTGTGGACTATAAAAATTATAAACCCAAATTAAAGAATACGTCAATCTACAACATTGACAGTCTATTTGTAAACAACCAATTGGAATTACTTTCAAATATTACCTTGGAAAACGTGAAAGTTAATCGGGGCAATTACAATTAAAAACCAATCGGGTACTTGAGGGGACACCGTTTACAATGGTCACTATGAACAAGGTTCCATTTTCAGCGTCGTCAATGGGAGCATATCGGTCCTCACCTAAAAGTAAGTTTACAAATTCTGGTGTGGTATTGCTATGGCCTACGACAAGAACATTTTTATTTAGATTGTCCTTTTTAAACTGGTCTATATCCAAAATTCTTGGATCGTAGTATTGCACGTCAATGTTCTTTTTCACCGATGTTGGTGCCGCTGTCATGGATGTCCTGTTGAAATTTGTGGAATAAATGGCATCCAAGTCCACTTCATTTAAAATTTCGGCCCAATGCATGGCCCTTCCCAGACCACTTTGGTTGAGTTCTGGGTCTGCATCCTCTGGATCGGTTCTATCCTTTTCTGCATGTCTTATAAAATAAAAGGTGGAAATACCCGAACTCGCATCCTGTTTTTCAACAGGCGTATCCTCTTTGCAGGAAAAAATAGTCAACAAAAGACAAATTGATAGAATCTTTAGTACTTTCATGGTTCAGCGTTAACAATTGCGTTTATACAGAACTAAATTTACTTTAAAATAGTACGTTACACCGCTATTTTTTGTTTTTTTGCATATGAATAAATTTTGTGGGGCACTTCTTATTGTTTTTGTAGTTGTTGGTTTAAATGCTCAGGATGTCGCACTTCCTAGTGATTATCGACAGCACAATTTAACGGAATACAATTCCAGTCTACTGAACCCGGCCTTTGCATTGGATAGGAACGATCCATCCTCTTTTGCATTCTGGTCAAGGTGGCAATGGCAGACCGTTGATGGTGACCCAACGAGCTTATTTTTTAATTACTCCCATAGTCTGAACGAGCTTTCCACGGCAGGTTTGGGATTCTTTCAGCAGAATACGGAAATCTTTATTAATACAGGTATCGTTGCCAATTACGCCTATAATATTCCATTGAGCGAAACGGCAAGTTTGGGAGTTGGAATCAATATTTTGGGGTTTCAGCAAAAATTGGCGGACCAACGGTTTTTCATACCAAATCCGATACAGACCGAAATCACCAATGATTTCATTGTGCAAATGGCACCGGGCATCAATGTACGGATCGATAAGTTTAGTTTGGGACTGTCCTCGGAAAATTTAATGGATTACAATATCAGTACGAACGAAAGGAATACCAGTACCGACGGACGGATATTCCTGGCCCTCGCCAGTTACGATTTTCCGGTAGGTATACTTTCGTCCTATGAAAACTCGGTTTTAAGACCAACCCTCTATTACAAATCCATACCCGGTTTTGATTCCCAGTTGGGAATTAATGCCCTATTAAGTACAAACAAGTTTTGGACGCAACTGGGTTACAATAGTTTTTATGGAATTTCAGGAGGTGCCGGGGGCCGATTTTTTAAACGCTTTTCATTGGGCGCTTTGGTGGAATTTGGTGTTTCCAATGACCTAAAAGGAACCGACCCTACCTTTGAACTGGTCACATCCTATAAATTGGGACCATTATCCTCAGAAGAACGATATCCACAGGAAGAGCTTATTGTTGACGAACCCGTTGAACCAGAGTTGACCAGATCCGAAAAACTGGCACAGCGTGAAGCACAAAAAGAGGAGGAGCGAATGGCCAAATTGGAACGCCAGCGGCAAAAAGATTCCATAAGGGAAGCAACTAGATTGGAGCAATTGGCCATGGAAGCATCAAAACTAGAAGCCCAAAGAAAACGGGATTCATTAAATTTTGCCAAGGAAAATGCGGCCTTGGCGGAAGCCCAAGCAATAGCTCAACAAAGAAAAATCGATTCTACCCATGCAGCCAAAAAGGCCATGGAAGAAGCCTTGGTATTGGAACAACAGCGCAAACAAGATTCTATAGCACAAGTAAAATTGGCGGAGGCCGAAGATGCAAGGAAAGAGGTCGTAACCCCTGAGAAAGGCGAGCGTTATGAGGAAGTGACCAAACAGGGAACCTTGGAACCTGGCTATTATCTAATTGCCAATGTTTTTGGTACCAAACGTTATTTCGACGCCTTTATGGCTGATTTGCAGAAAAAGGGCCTGACCCCGGGATCATTTTATAGAGAGACGAACAAATACAACTACGTATTCTTGGCCCGGTACGATTCCATATCCGAAGCAAGGTCCGCACGGGATTCCAATTTTGGAGGAAGGTATACGGAAAAGACCTGGATATTCCGGGTGGTTGGTGAATAATTCCTTATTAAAGGAGTGTATAGAAGAATGTGGTACGTGCTATAATTCCCGCTTTACCAGCACTTCCAAATAGGTCATGGTGTTCAGGAGATACTTTCGGTCCATTGTTATGGTAGACATGGCAACTGCACCTTGAACCATGGTAAATAATTGCTTGGCAAACTGTAGCGGGGATACCGGTATTTTGATTTCCCCTTTATTGACACCATTTTCCAATACCAAAGCGATTTTTCCCTCTATTTCCTTAATAGTTTCCTTAGCTGCCGAAGCCAATAGTTTATTGTTATGCTGTGCATCGACCCCAACATTCAAAACAGGGCATCCACCCAAGGGAAGTGTAAAAGTGTCGTATTTCTTATAGAAATCCATGAGACTCTTTAATTTGTCCATGGTAGAACCGGAAACCCCAATGGCCTTGTCCAAAGCATCCAAGAGTATCTTGCTATTGTGTTCAAACGCCGAAAGCGCCAAGGCTTCCTTATTTTCAAAATTACCGTAAAGTGCTCCCTTTGTAAGACCCGTTGCATCCGTAAGGTCGCTCATGCTAGTACCTATGTAACCGTGTTTGTTGAAAATTGGGGCAACTGTTTCAATGATGTAGGCAGTGGTTTTTTCAGCTTTGGTGGACATGTTCCAATGTTTTATACGAAGATAAAAAAACAATACTGCATGGTATATAATACGAATAAAAAAACACCCTGAAAATATATTCAGGGTGTCTTTAGATTTGAAAATCCATTTACATGACCAAATCGTTCTGGTTTCTAAAGACCAGTTCGTCGTCAAATGCATCCAATAGAATCACACTATCGGATTTGATTTTACCGCTTAAGAGTTCCTTGGACATATTGTTCAAAACCTCTTTTTGAATGGTCCTTTTTACGGGTCTTGCGCCAAATTGTGGTTCGTATCCACGTTCCGCCAGGTAATCAATGGCCTCATCGGTAGCATCCAAGGTAATATTCTGTTTGTCCAACATTTTTTTCAAGCCTTCCAACTGAAGCTTCACAATCTGCCTGATATCCTCTTTGGTCAGCGGAGTGAACATGATGATGTCGTCGATTCTGTTTAAAAATTCTGGCCGAATCATTTTGTGCAACAGCCCAAGAACTTCCACTCGTGCCGCTTCCGATGCACTATGGATATCCGTGGAGTTTTCAAATTTCTCCTGAATAATCTGGCTACCCATATTGCTGGTCATTATGATGATCGTATTCTTAAAATCGGCAACACGGCCCTTGTTATCCGTCAATCTTCCTTCATCCAAAACCTGTAGCAAAATGTTAAAGGTATCCGGATGTGCCTTTTCAATTTCATCCAGCAACACAACGGAGTAGGGGCGTCTCCTTACGGCTTCGGTGAGCTGACCTCCCTCGTCATAGCCCACGTATCCCGGAGGAGCACCCACCAATCTACTAACGGAATGTCTTTCCTGATACTCGCTCATGTCGATTCTGGTCATGGCATTTTCATCGTCGAACAAATAGGACGCCAAGGTTTTGGCCAGCTCCGTTTTACCAACACCCGTGGTACCCAGGAAAAGAAAGGAACCAATCGGTTTTTTCATATCCTGTAAACCGGCCCTGCTTCTTCGAATCGCATCGGAGACTGCCTGAATGGCCTCGTCTTGCCCCACAACCCTTTTATGTAAGACATTTTCAAGGTTCAAAAGTTTTTCCCGTTCGCTTTGCAACATTTTTGTCACAGGAATACCGGTCCATTTGGCTACCACTTCGGCGATATCCTCGCTGGTCACTTCTTCTTTAATAAGTGTGCCAGCATTTTGCTGTTGGTCCAGTTCTTCTTGCAGTTTTGCAAGGTTTTCCTGGGCCTCCTTGATTTTACCGTATCGTATTTCAGCTACTTTTCCGTAGTCTCCATTACGCTCCGCACGTTCCGCTTCGGCCTTAAAGTTTTCAATGTCCATTTTGGTTTTTTGGATGTTATCCACAACCGATTTTTCAGTCTCCCACTTGGCAAAAATCTCGTTTCGTTCTTCCTTTACATTGGCGAGTTCCAAATTGAGCGATTTTAATTTTGATTGATCGTTTTCTCGCTTTATGGCCTCAATTTCGATTTCAAGCTGCATGATCCTTCTGTCCAGCACATCCAATTCCTCTGGTTTGGAATTGATTTCCATACGCAATTTTGATGCCGCCTCGTCCATGAGGTCAATTGCCTTGTCCGGTAAAAATCTATTGGTAATGTAGCGTTGGGATAATTCTACCGCAGCGATTACCGCTTCATCCTTTATACGCACCTTGTGATGGGTTTCATAGCGTTCCTTGATACCTCTGAGGATGGAAATGGCACTTTCCGTATCGGGCTGGTCCACGGTCACTTTTTGGAATCGACGTTCCAGTGCCTTGTCCTTTTCAAAATACTTTTGATACTCGTCCAAAGTTGTGGCGCCAATAGCCCTAAGCTCGCCCCTTGCCAAGGCAGGTTTTAAAATGTTTGCAGCATCCATAGCACCTTGTCCTCCGCCTGCACCTACCAAGGTATGGATTTCATCGATAAATAAGATTATGGCACCATCTGCACTCGTGACCTCTTTAATTACCGCCTTTAGACGCTCCTCAAATTCTCCTTTGTACTTGGCTCCCGCAATAAGGGCACCCATGTCCAGGGAGTAAATGACTTTGTCCTTCAAATTTTCGGGGATGTCGCCTTGCACGATTCTATGCGCCAATCCCTCCGCAATGGCCGTTTTACCAACACCGGGTTCCCCAACCAGCATGGGATTGTTTTTGGTCCTTCTTGATAGGATTTGCAATACCCTTCTTATCTCTTCATCTCTTCCAATAACCGGGTCTAATTTTCCACTGTCCGCCAATTCATTGAGGTTTTTGGCATATTTGTTCAATGAATTATAAGTTTCCTCCGCACTTTGAGAAGTCACCTTGGTACCCTTCCGTAATTCATTGATGGCAGCTAGCAGATTTTTCTCCGTAACCCCTTGGTCCTTTAAAATCTGGGCTATTTTACTCTTAGATTTAAAGATTGCCAAAAGCAGGTGCTCTATGGAGACATATTCATCGCCCATATTTTTGGCAATGATGGAAGCTTCATTTACGGTCTTACCCGCTTCACGAGAAAGCATAATGTCGCCGCCCTGTACTTTAGGAAAGGAGTTTAGCTCCTTTTCTAAAATCTGTTTTATCAGGTTGGCGTTAAGCCCCAACTTTTTAAAAATGAAGGGAACCACATTTTCCTCTACTTCTGTTATGGCCTTGAAAAGATGTTCGTTCTCAATTTGTTGATGCCCCAATGATTGTGCAATGACCTGGGCCTGCTGAACGGCCTCCTGGGATTTTATGGTGAAATTATTAAAGTTCATATGTGTAAATTTTGTGTTGAATGTTACTTTTGTAAGGAAGTACTCAACAATCCTACCAATTGAAATAACAGGACAAAATGTCCTGCGAAGTCAATTTTTTAAAGACATAAAGTCAGTTTTGACTAAAAGTTAAAAGCAATCATTTAAAGTTAGTTTAAGATGGCATTATTCGGGAATTTTTTTAATAAAAATAGTAACATTGAAAAGGATGGAAAAAATGACATCCCGTGGATTACCCTTAACAATCCCGACCAATTGGAGGAAATCGTAGCAAAATCAAAAAATAAATCTCAGGCTATTTTTAAGCACTCAACAACCTGCGGGGTGAGCAGAATGGTGCTGAACATGTTCAATGCGTCTTTTTCTTTAGAACCCTCCCAAATGGACCTCTACTTTTTGGATTTACACGCGTATAGGGCTATTTCCAATGCAATTGCTGATAGGTTCGAAGTTTTGCATCAGTCTCCCCAATTATTGATAATTAAAAACGGGGTGGTAGTGGCGCATAGTTCGCATGGAGGAATCTCCGATATCAGCTTGGAAAAATATGTATAAAAAAACTCCGCTTTTGCGGAGTTCCTTTTTTAATTAAACCGTTGTCTTGTGAGTATGGATTTTAGATTGTTCTTTAAATCCTCACCGGCGTCGTAGACCATTTGTTCGTTTGTTGGAAACGGCACTCGTACCGCTTGAAGAAACGGTAAAAGATCATTGTCCAAGGCCCTTTTATCCCCATTGTAATTGGCATAAATATGTTCGAACACAAATTCACTTGCCAAAGGATACTGGTTTATTTGCTGTTGTTTTCGTAAATCTGTAAAATTGACTACTCCAACTACTTGGGCACTTTTGAACTGGGTGAACTGGTAGAAATCACAACGCACGGTTTTAAATTTGTCCACCTTGATCTTGTTTCCAAGACTGTCCTTGACAATATTGCCATTTTGGTCCTCCACATATTGAAATCCGTCCTTGATCTGTTTTTCCTTAATGATCTGTTTTTCGTTCACCTGCTCTGGTGAAATGTTAATGTCCTGAAAGGAAACCTCCATCAAATAGTCGTAATCTATATTGGAAAGCCTATTGGTATGATATTCGGTCCAGAGGTTGTTCAACCCATAGGTATTCAGGTTCAATAATTCATCCTCCAAACGTTGGGGGATGACCTTATCCGTATTGTTTACCATTTCCACCAGGACAAAATCCAAACCTTTCTGATAGGCTTCGTCCATTTTATCTTTGGTATCCCGATAATTTGGATTGATTTCCTCTAAATACTTCAAATCGTCATAAGCTTCCCTATATTCATTTTTATATCTTGCATTTCCTAAAAGACCAACAGCATTGTTGTATAGATAATCCGACAAATAATCCTTGGAGGCAATAATATCGGAATCATAGTTATTGAAATTGAATCGGGCGTCCCTTCCCTCGTCCATGATGTATAAAGGAAGTAAGGGTCGGATCCCTTCCTGTATTTCCTTTAATCGAACATAGGACTCGTAAATGGTTTCATAATTTGCCGGGTTGCCATCCTTTTTTAGAAACTTGATGTTTTGAAGTTCCCTTTCCGTATTCTTTTGATAGGCCTCCTCCAAAAGGACAATGAATGCCTGATTACTTTTCTTTGTCTTGTTTTCAGCAATATTTACGATCGCTTTGTTAATGGCAGCATTGTAATTTCCTGTATTCAATGCTTCCTGAGTCCTTTTTACTCCATTACATGAAAGTAAAAAAGCACTTATTCCAAATAATAGTAGAAATCTTTTCATAACTAAAACTTTATGGGTTTCAATGTCATATTTCAAGACCTATGCCAGAAATATTCCCATACATAACGAAAAAGGATAAAGAATAGTGTAAAGTGAATGAACGGTACTTTTTAATTTCTTTTTAGGTACCATGTATGAATTCCCACATTTTAGTTATTAACGCTTGTTTAATAAAAATATATAGACATGCTAAATTTTATAGTAATAGAAATTAGGGCATATTGTACTTTTGCACAAGAATTAAAATTCATAAAGTCATGGAAAGGGATACCCGAATTTTTGAACTCATTGAAGCGGAAAGAAAGCGTCAAACAAATGGTATTGAGTTGATAGCTTCAGAGAACTTTGTAAGCCCACAGGTTATGGAGGCTGCGGGTTCCGTACTTACCAACAAATATGCAGAGGGATATCCTGGAAAACGCTATTACGGTGGTTGTGAAGTAGTTGATGAAGTGGAACAATTGGCCATAGATAGGGCAAAGGAACTGTTTGGTGCAGAATATGCGAACGTACAACCGCATTCCGGCTCCCAGGCCAATGCATCCGTATACCATGCCTGTCTACAAGCTGGTGATACTATACTAGGTTTTGATTTATCGCATGGCGGGCACCTTACCCATGGCTCACCAGTGAACTTTTCAGGTAAATTATACAATCCTGTTTTTTATGGTGTAGACGAAAAGACCGGAACCTTGAATTACGATAAAATCGAGGAAATCGCAAAAAGGGAGCAACCAAAAATGATCATAGCGGGAGCATCTGCCTATTCGAGGGATATGGATTTTAAAAGGTTTCGGGAGATAGCCGATAGTGTTGGGGCACTCCTGCTTGCCGATATTTCGCATCCTGCAGGATTAATTGCCAAGGGTCTATTGAGCGACCCAATTCCCCATTGTCATATTGTTACCACCACCACGCATAAAACATTGCGGGGACCAAGGGGAGGCTTGATCTTGATGGGTAAGGATTTTGACAATCCGTTTGGGATTACTTTAAAAAACGGTAGTCTAAGAAAAATGTCCGCTTTATTGGATTTGGCGGTTTTTCCAGGGAATCAGGGTGGTCCCTTAGAGCATATTATCGCCGCCAAGGCCGTTGCTTTTGGTGAGGCCCTTACCGAGGAATTTGGCGTGTATATGACGCAGGTAAAGAAGAACGCCGATGCCATGGCAAAGGCTTTTGTAGCCAAGGATTATAACATAATTTCAGGGGGAACCGACAATCATATGATGCTGATCGACCTTCGTAACAAGGGAATTACTGGAAAGGATGCCGAAAAAGCCTTGGTCTTGGCCGATATCACCGCAAATAAGAATATGGTTCCTTTTGATGATAAATCACCGTTTGTAACCTCTGGCATACGTTTTGGAACTGCGGCCATCACAACAAGGGGATTGTTGGAAGACGATATGAAAACAGTTGTGGATTTGATAGATAAGGTTCTTACAAACCCAGAGGATAATCAGGTAATCTCCGAAGTACGGAAGCAGGTGAATGCGATGATGGGAGGTAGGGCCATATTCAACGAAATGACCGTTAAGGCTTAATTATCTACCTCGAGGCAGAGCCGTAGAGGTCTCAGAAATCAAGTTCGCTGCGCTACAAGAGTAAAGAGATGAGACCTTTTGTCTTGGTCTCAGCCTTTTGTTTGCATTTAGGATGTGAACCACCTGATGCTATAACCGAGATAGTGACCAAAGGAATAGTTTAGATTAAACACCTTGGCGGCACTAATGAATTTCTTACTCGTATAAAAAATAATCAAGATTTGCGGAAATGAATTTTTTTTGCCGAACATCAAAAATTTCCCCTTCCTCGGCGGTATCCAAATAGATACCCCAATATTCGTTATACGAGGTTGGCTGTGGAAGCTTTTCCTGAAAATGACAGTCAAATGGATTTGTCAATGGGTCTTCAAAAACAGGAATGAAAATTTCCTCGGGCTGTTCGGTAAGTCCTTTTGTTATTGATACGTACTGTTCTGCAATTTCTGTAATTATGTTGTTGAACTGTTCAGGAATGCTATGCCGATATATATTCTTGATGATTACATTGGTATCCTTAAGGTAAAGGGTAAATTCCTGAATGTCTATTTCTAACTCTTTGTTTTGCTCCAATAGTACATTGAAACATTGAGCCAAAACGAAATTTGTAGCTTCGGTACTTCCCCAAAGTCCTTTGTTGAAGTGGCCTAGTACATCCAATAGATTTAATGGACAATCCAATTCCAGAACCAAATCCAATTTTTCATTATATGTACCGGATGTTTTTAGGGTCACATCGGCAAAGAACCTTAATTCAATAGATTTTTTAAATTCTTCCAAGCCACCAACGGCATCCGAGCATTTTGCATTTTCAAAATAAATATGTTGGTAATTATGTGGTTTGAAGTGCATACTTTATGAAGCTTTTATCATAAAGATAGCCGTAAAGAAAATCCGATGGACTTAGGAAAACCTTAGAATTTCTGAGGATATTCTGATATTCTGAAATAAAATTAAATAATTAACTGAAAATCAACTACTTAAAATTTAACAAAAGTTAGTTATAAAAAGCCTCTTTTTTTGGCTTCCTCTATTAGTGCAAGATCATTACCATTTTTGACTCCAAATAAGGACTTTAATTGTCGTTTCCGCGCTTCTACAGTTGTATTTGCCGATGCTATCAACGGGGCTATATCCCGCGTATTTGTTCCCAAGGATAAATAATAAAGAATTTTTTGGTCCTGCTCATCGATGTCAATATTACTGGCCATTCTCCTACGGACCGCTCCTAAGGCACTGGCCGTATAGTATGGAGGTTTTTTTACAACTGTATCCACCATGGTTCTTAGGGACATTTCATCTATTTCCGATTTTACCATGTAACCATCGGGATTCACGGCCTTGAAAATATTGTTGATTCTATAGCTATCACTGAAAGATGACATGAAAACTACTTTGGAGTCAGGTACGATTTCCCTCGCCAACTTACCCAAATCTACCCCAGATCTTGGATCTTTGGATTCAGCTGGGAATAATTGAATGTCCAATAGAATAATATCATAGGGGAGAGTTCGTGCAGAGTGCTCTATTTTTTCTTTACCCCTATCATAACTTTTAGCTATATCCACTTTCACGGTAAAATCTTCAAACTCTGAATCTTCAAGGATATACTTGTATCCTAAAGTTGTCATTTCATGATCATCAACCGCCAAAATCCTTACCGTTTTCATTTATTTTAATTAAATGGTCCTACTTTCAATTAACATCCAGATAAATTCTATAACAAGTTTTATTGATGCTTTATTGTTTTATTCTTTATGCGAAATTAACTCAAACTTTCTGTAATGCGGCTTGAGAATTGGAATCCACATGTTGTAAGGGTATTTCCAGGGTAATAGTAGTTCCTTTCATGGGTTCTGATATTACCTTCCACGTTCCGTTCAGTTTTTCTACCCTAGAACTGATATTACGCATTCCAATACCCCTCTTTTCCTTTTCCAAATCAAACCCTTTTCCGTCGTCGCCCATCTCAACATTTAGAATATCACCGTTTCTTTCAAATTTTACGAAGAAAGTTTTGCCATCAGAATGCTTAATGGCATTTTGCAAGCATTCCTGAATCATTCGATATAAATTTATCTTGATTTCACCCTTAAGCGCATCGTAATCCTCGTCTTCGTCGTAGTTGAAAATAGTGATAATATGGGAACTTTCTTTGACCGTACCTAATAAATCTTCAACTGAGTTTATAAAATTATTGATTTTCTGGTAGGCACTATGACTCAGCTCATGAGAAATAGACCTTACTTCCTGCTCCACATTCTTTAGCGCGTTAATGGCCTCCAATCTTGCCTCTATAGCTTCTGGTCCCGTTCTTTTGTTTAGACCGGTCAACACCATTCTCGCACCTAACATTTTCCCAAGTACACCATCATGAAGTTCCTCTGAAATTCGTTTTTGTTCCAATCTCTTGACCTCGTCCACTTTTTGTTTTTGAGTAAGCATCAAATTGAAAATCTCTTGATTATTTGCCTGTTGCTGCTGGGCAAATAATAGTTTTTGGTTTTTGGCCCTTTGATTGATAATTATATAAACAGATATTCCCAAAAGAAAGAAACCCAAGGCTACACCGGACCAAATTTGTTTCTGTCTGGCCAAAATAGCGGTCTCCTCTTCCAATTGCTCATTTTGGGCTATAAATTCATCTGTTTCAAAACGGATGCGTGCAAACTTATTGCGTGCCTGCCGCTCTTCCATTACAATACTGTCATTCAAGGCTATATACTTTTGAGCATATTTGGAGGCATTCTTGTTATCAATTTCCGCTAAAAAAGCATAGGTTTCCAAAAGACGCTCATAACTTAAACTTTCACTTGCCAACTCTATAGCCTTTTCGGCGCTATTAATAGCATTTAACGTATCATTTTCATACAAGTGAAATTTTGATTTTGCAAAATAAGAGGAAGCCAAGCCCCTAATGTCTTTAAGACTATCATTAATTTCTATTGACTCTTCGATTAATTTTGAAACTCCGGAATCTTCCTTCAAGTGAATTTTGGTTAATGCCAAATTACTTAGGGTTTTGGCATAAATCTCATTTTTTTGATTTTTTAAAATGGGATCATTATAGTTTCGTTGAAAATTTTCATACGCCTTGACATATTCACCCATAGTTAAATATACCATACCTCTATTATTAATATTTTGATTTATGTCATAATTCGAATTTTGAAGTTTTTCCAAGTAATTTAAGGCCTCATCATAATACTTTATTGATAAATCATATTCACCAAGTGCCTGAGATATTATAGCTAACGTATTATAGGAATTGTATAATTCCTTATTTTTTTTTAAAGGTTTGAGTCTTTCAATGGCAGCAATAGTATTTGCTTCACTTCCAATATAGTCCCTAATCTCTTGTTGTTGCTTGGCCATATTGTACAGCATTCGAGCAGAATGAAAGGTATCATTTTTATTTTCAAATATTTTTTGTGCTTCAGAATAGCTATAATAAGCACTATCTTTAACGGCGGTTCTAGTAAAGAAATACCCTAAGTCCCAATAAGCGTACGCTAAGGAAGTTGAATCCCTACTATTTGTTGCGAGCTGTATTGTTCTGGAATTTACTTCTCTAAAAAAAGCAGAGTCTCGCGGTTCAATATAGTAGGAAAGATTGGATAACAATTGAAGTTTTAGGCTGTCATTTTTAATATTAGTTAGTAAATCAAATGCCTCTGTTAATTCTTTCTTTCTTTTTTTAGAAGAAATGGATTCTACACTTCCATTTTTGATTTTTAACTCAACTTCCTTTTGAATTGAAATATCTTCTCCAGAGACCGACTGTGAATTCGTGGTGTTCACTAAAATGCCATAAAAGGCTATTAATAAAACAATTTTTTTCAATCCTTGTAATTTTCACTTTGTAACTGAATACTTACAAGATAACAAAACGCCCGGACATTTATTGCCGGGCGTCTAAAATATTTATTTAACTAAAATTATGCCTTGCCGTAAGGAGGATCTCTTCTATCATCATTTGAGGAGCAACCATCACACGCCAACATGGTGCTCAAATCTTTCATGAAGTCAAACTCGTTTGCGGTGTTTTCAATTACATAGGTGGTCAATCCTAAAGCCATTAAGGCGACAGCTGCGATACTAACTATTTTTTTCATTTTGTAAGGTTTTAAATTTTAGTGTTGCTTTTTTTATTACGTTACCAAAGTAATAGGTGTACAAGAAAATAAAACCTTGATTTTGCAGTAGTTAGTAGAGTAATTAATTCTATGAGTATTTGAACCGGTTTTGAAAGAATTTGTTCAATTTAGCGAGGAAACGCTGTTCTTTGAGAGGATTATCTTTAGTTGATCCATTCTTTCCTTATATGTTTTTGAGAATGGCAGGTTTTTATCTCCTTCCTTTAGAGCACAGATATTTTTACCAAAATTGATTCTTGACACAAAGTCCGTGTTTACGATGTAGCTTTGATGGATACGGATGAAGTTTTGAGGCAGTTGGTTTTCGAACGTTTTTAAGGTCTTGAAGGCATTTATAACCGTTCCGTCCCTCATAAAGAATTCGGTGGTATTATTGTCGGCCTGTAGGTAGAGTATATCCTTAGTGTCCAGATATTGGAAATCATTATAGGATTTTAAGCAAATGGTCTGAGGTTCCTTGGTCTTTGGCATTCTTTTCCTCAGTTTTAACAAGGATTTTCTAATATCGAACTCATTGAAGGGCGCCAACCAATAATCAAAAAATCCATTTTTTATGGCGTCATAGGCGTGTTTCTTTGACTTTGATATGCCAATGACCATAGGCATTTCCAAAAGGTATTGATGCATTTCCATCACCATTTGAAAAAGTGACTGAGCTTTTTGGTCTAGATTGACAAAAACCAAATCTGGCGTGTATTTTAAAATTTGGTTCAGTCCGTCATCAGGCCCATTGGCCATACCAGAACAGACAAAGTCGCCATGTTCCTCCAAAAATGTACCGAGTTGCAAATTGGAGACGGCATCAGAATCAATTATGACATACGAATATTCCAAATCCACTAGAGTTCTAGTGCAATTTACTAATAGACCAAAAGTCTTTGAACTAGGAAATCCTTATAAAAATGGAGGATATTGTAATATTCTTTCCTAATTAATTGATTATGAAAGTATTTTCGGCTATAAAATTAAGATATGGACTACTCCTCTTTTGCCGTAGCCTGATAAACGCCCAAATCCGGTGCGGAAGTTCTAACCGTATTAAGTAAGTCAAAAGGTACTTCTTGGGCAAAGGGGATACTTCCTTTATTGATAACATCGGAATCAAGACCGATTCTAAAATCATTGTCCCTGGGATTGAAATAATCCGGGTTACCGTTTAAAATGATGTTTTCAAAAGCAGGTCCCTCAAAGTCGTATAAAGTCGCGTCCTGTGAATCCGAATCCGTTTCCCTGAATTTTAGAAAACAATTTTGAAATAAGTAGTTAAAGGTGTTCTCCTTATTGGAGGAGAGCAGGAGTTCCGACATGGAATTTCCGTCTATAATACAATTTTTAAAATCGGCCTGAATCAAATCAGCTCCTGCAACAGCATCCATACTTCCGTGATTACTTAAGCTCAACGCTCTTCCCGTCCTAAAGCCATTCCAGTAATTGGCTATGGTGGCATGTGTAAATTCGTATCGGCCACCCAATTCACAATATAAGGATGCACTACCCGAACTGCCCAAAAGAAGATTTTGTGCGGTTATTGTGGCCGACCGTGCCCAAAGACTATGAATAGCGCTATTATGGATCTGACTATTGTTAATCTCCAAGGTACTAGTATCGTTTTCTATATTCCCAGCTACGTACATTCCAATTTCCGCATTTTTGATGGTAAGATACTCAATGCTATTTTGGGCACTTCCATTGGCAATGAAAATGGTTCCCCACTGACCCGGAGTATTGGAAAAAGAAGGTTCCAATCTATCTCCCTCAAAAATCACCTCGCCTTCCATTTGCTCACGGTCGTTACTAAATGTTCCGTTAACCTTTAAGGAGGCCGTTGGCTTTACAAATATTCCAGAATTCCTATGAAAATGGATCCTGGCACCTGCATCTATAACCAGCTCTTTGTTTTCCGGAACAGAGGCGTATCCATAAATGACATACGGTTTTTGGTTCGTAAAATGTAACTGGTCGTCCTTTAAATCGAACCCTTCCACAAAAACCTCGGAGCCATCCTTATGTGTATATAATTTAATAATCTCATTTGCGCCGTTTGTATCCTTTTTTGGATAAAGAAAAATGGCATCCTTGACCAAGGTGACAAGCGTTACTTCCTGTTGATGGATATCGGTATCGAATTGAATGGCATCGGTATATAATAATTGTAGAGTTTCATTAGGAAGCGCGGTCACATTGGTTTCGATAAAGATAAAGAGGCTGTCTTCTGCATACAGGGGAATATCTGTAAAACTATTCCCAGCTTTTCCGTCCACATTCAGTTTATAATAACTATCGGGTCCGTTTCTTAAACCGATGGATGGAATGAGCACATCGTCCTTGGTGGTGTTGTATACTTTTAAGGTATAAGTACTACTCCCAATATTGCTAAATACAGTGTCCAGATAAACCGTATCCCTGGAAAAGGAAAGATGTCCGTCACTTGGCGCGTATTCGAAATCCTTTCTGCAAGCGCTTCCCCAGAGTACAAAAAGGACCAGTATGATTACAATTGGAAATTTCAATTTTATTCAAATTATGACTTCAAGTAATTGAAAATTAACGGTCAAAAAATTCTGCAATCCAAAGTACACAGGAAAAGCATATATGTGCCCAATTAATTATAACAATATAAGATCTAAGAAAATATTTTTTTGATATCCTCCGAAATTCGCATAGGCTTTTTCGTGTCCTTGTTCAATAGACACCATTCAGTACATGAACGCACCAGAAGCGTATTTGTTTTTTCATGGAACATTTCAACTACACGTACGGAAATAGCACCCTTGCTTTTTTCAATATAAGTGGAAATTAGTATGGGGTCGTTGAGAACTGCGGGCGATTTGTATTCAATGGTGTGTTTTAGTACTACCCAAATTACGCTGTTCTGTATTTGCAACGGTGCCTTTTCCTTCCAATGTTCCTTTGAAATATCCTGTATCCATTGCACGTACCTAACATTGTTTACGTGATTTAGGTCGTCCAAATCCTCAACAGAAACTTTTAGCCGTTTTGTAAAAGGCATATTACTTCTTTTGTATTTGGACTTCAAAAAGTTTGTCCCAGTCTTTTCCGGTCACAAAAAAAGTCTTTCTTTCAGGATGATAGGCAATACCATTTAGGACGTTCTCCGTATCTACCCAATTTTCTGTTTTGGTAACCTTATCACTAAGCCCTCCAAAGTTTATGACCCCTTCAATGGCACCACTTTTGGCGTCGATTATCATGACACCCGGTTTCTGGTACACATTCGCATATATTTTGCCGTCTACGTATTCCAATTCATTGGTGTCCGCAAAAAGGGATTTATTCGTAGCAATCTCAATATGGTCCTCTTCTACTAGGGTTTCAGGGTTTAAAATCCAAATTTTATCCGTTCCATCGCTCTTATATAGCTTTTCTCCGTCATTGGCAAGTCCCCATCCTTCCCGACTTTTCCCGTATTGAAAATTGTCCAATTTTTTCATATCCTTTAAGTCATATATGAAGCCCATTCCACTGCGCCATGTGAGTTGATAAATTTTGTTTCCCAAAATTGTGATACCTTCCCCAAAATAGGTTTCGTCCAAATCGATTTGTTGATACACCTTTCCCGTTTTATAATCGAACTTTCTCAAAAAAGAGCGACCATTTTTTCCGGTACCCTCATATAAGGTATCCTTATAAAACTCCAATCCTTGCGTATAGGCGTTGGGGTCATGGGGAAATTCGTTCAGAATGGTATACGTATAAATGTCCGGGGCCTTGGAAGCCAAAACCTTTAGATTTTTGGTTACCTCTACGGTATTTCCCTCATAAGTTACACTGGCCTTCAATATTTTATTGCCCAATTTTGGAATGGAAAATTCCAATTGGTCGTTCACTAGCGGAAGTTCATTACCATCAATACTATAAATCACACTTTCAATTTCCTTGTTTTTGATGTTTTTAAGGGAAACACCCAACGCATCGTTTTGTCTTACTTCCTTTGCATTGCCCTCCAGTTCAATAGTAAACAGGGAAGAAGGCTTTTGATTTCCGCTACCACAGGCAAAAAATAAAAGAACAATCAATAAGGTTAATGGGATTCCAATAATCTTCATGGGCAATTTAATGGAATAAACTATTTGAGAATAATTTTCTATAAATAACATGCTAAAAATTTAAGGCTCTCCTAAGTCGCCAGCAAGTTAATCCATTAAAATTAGAATCTAAAAAGGATTGCCAAAGATTTAAAAGGTTGTATATTTGCACCCGGCAAGTCCTACACGACCAGCTCCTGTAGAATCCCCCAGGGTGGGAACGCAGCAAGGGTATACGGTCGTAGCGGTGCGATGTAGGTAGCTTGCCTTTTTTTGTGCCTTATAGTTACAGCACTATGGCCATTTTCATGATGTATTTGAAAGAAGTCGGTTTTGATTTCAAACCAAGTTTCGGAGAATTCAAACACCATTTATCTCATCGGGAGAATTCGAATGCAACTCCAAATATATACGTCATTAGATTTTTAAAAAACGATTCCCATAGCTTACTTTTGGAACATGAATTCAAAGATCGTACTTATCACTGGTGGCTCTTCAGGCATTGGCAAAGCCATAGGAAACTATTTGAATCAACATGGTTTTATAGTTTACGGAACTACAAGAAACTTGGAAAAATATGCAAGTTTCAAAGATTTCGAATTGTTGGAGATGGATGTTAGGGTACCGGAATCCGTTACCAAGGCCATTGAATTATTGGTGCAGAAAGAGGGAAGAGTGGATGTCTTGATCAATAATGCCGGTGTAGGAATAACAGGACCTTTGGAGGAAACGCCTAACGCTGAAATACTAAATGCGTTTGACACCAATTTTATAGGACCTTTAAACGTCATTAAGGCTATTCTGCCGCAAATGCGCCAACAAAACAACGGATTGATCATAAACATAACCTCAATAGCCGGATATATGGGCTTGCCTTATCGTGGAATTTACTCGGCAACGAAAGGAGCGCTGGAATTAATCACTGAAAGCTTGCGAATGGAAACCAAACGGTTTGGCGTAGAGTGCACCTGTTTGGCCCCAGGTGATTTCGCCACCAATATTGCTGCAGGTCGTTTTCACGCTCCAATTCAAGAAAACTCACCTTATAAGGAATCGTATGGAAATATTCTCAAATCCATTGATAAAGATGTTGATAAAGGCGGTGACCCTAGGGAAGTTGCGTTAAAAGTGCTTCAAATCATAAATGCCAAAAATCCAAAGGTACACTATACCGTGGGGGCATTTATTCAAAAGTTTTCAATGCGACTAAAAAAGGTATTGCCAGACACATGGTTCGAAAAGTTATTGATGAACCACAGTAAAAAGTAGGGTATAAATACGGTAATCCTTAAAAATTGTTCCAATAGATATTGGAGAAAGCATCTACGATCAAAGCGTCATTGGTAATGACACATTTATTCATGGGGTAGAGGATAAGGCTTTCGGTAAGTTGATGAAAATCTTCCGCCATAAATTGGCTATGGGCATCAAACTCAAATTTGTTGACAATAGCTTTCCAGTTGCTGGCATCGGTTCTGAAACTAATACCAATATATTCGTATTCAGGTTTTTCAAGCTTTAGTTCATTTACGCGATTGAAAATGTTCTCGTAATGATTTTTGTTGGTCCCTGACCAAAAGTAGAAAACCACTTTTTTATTCTTGCTCAGTGCAGGCAACGAAACCAATGAATCATGAATGGAAACCAACTTTATATCAGGTACTGGACTGTTGGGCTGTATATTGCTAATACCCTTATATAAGCGCTGTATCTCCTCAATATGCATGTTGTTCCCGGAAAAACGTTGGAATTCATCTATAAAAATCCTATTACTGTCGGCGTCATGCTCTCGTAACAAATAATCAAAGGCCACATTCCTAAAAAGGTTATCCCTTAATTCCTTTTCGCCCACCAAACTATCGATCATAGCAAGTTTGTGCTGATTAAAATGTAATTGATTATGTGCGGTACCATTGGATTTACCGCAAGACTTGGAACAGGTCATATAGGAAAGATTGCCCAAGTGGGATTTCATAAAATCATAATAGGGGCGTAAGTAAATTAAATTTCTATTGTTGTAATCGATTCCAGAGCGATACGCATAAAAAGTAGGTGGCAACTTATGAAGTTGCTCTTCTTTCAGTTTTCCTTTGTGTTTAAAAGGATAGACCTCCTTGAATCTATAAAAGGTATAATTGATACTGGCCTTGGCGATTTCATAGGCTATATCGGATAATTCCGCTTCGGAATTCAAATCTTCCAGATCCTGAATTTTTTCCTTTCGAAGACTTTCCACCTTCTCTGAAAATTCATCTATCTCCAATTCGAACAAATCGGAATACATCAGTTGTTCTACCTCTTCATCTTCTAAAAAGATTTCCAACAAAAAGTTGTTCAATTCCTCGTTAGTACCAGAAAATACAAGGGACTCGTCAAAATACAAAGTATTTAAGCGTATCCACACGCTATCACCTTTTTCTAAATATACATATTGTTGCTCTGGACTATGGTTAAAATGGTAGAGCCCATCATCCACGGCATCCAGTTGAAAAGAGAACCGGTTGGTATCGTCCAATTTTGCGGAATCCACTGCTTCACTGCCTTTATAAAGGACTACATATTCGCTGGTGGGATTCACAATTTCCCCTGCAAAAAAGACACCTTTGCTATCGGAAACGGGGGAATTACAACCAATCAAACCTAGAACAAGTGCAATAGGTAAAACTTTATCCATACACAAAACGGGCAACATTTATGGTCAAAAATAAGGATACGTATTCTCTGTGTCTGTTAATACCTAGTTAAAAATTAATGGATTAGGTTGTAAGGAAGGTTCTATAGGATGATGTGCAACGATAGTTGGTTTTCGCCTTTAAAATTCAGTATTTTTGCACGGATTTTTAAAACGTGTTATATGTTATCCGTATCCAATTTATCCGTTCAGTTTGGAAAAAGAGTGTTGTTCGATGAAGTAAACGTGTCCTTTACGGAAGGCAACTGTTATGGTATTATTGGTGCCAATGGGGCCGGAAAGTCAACGTTCTTAAAGGTACTTTCTGGTCAAATAGATCCAACTTCAGGCCATGTTCATCTGGAACCAGGGAAAAGAATGTCCATTTTGGAACAGGACCACAATGCATCGGATGCGTTTACAGTTCTGGAAACTGTAGTCAAAGGAAACAAGCCTTTGTATGAAATAAAAAAGGAAATCGATGCCCTATATGCCGATTATAATGATGCCAATGCCGATAGAATAGGGGAGTTGCAGGTACAGTTCGAAGAAATGAACGGCTGGAACGCGGATAGTGATGCGGCCGCTTTGCTGTCAAATTTGGGGATTGGCGAAGAATTGCATTATACATTGATGTCTGACATGGATTCCAAATTAAAAGTAAGGGTGTTATTGGCCCAAGCACTTTTTGGTTCCCCGGACGTGCTCATAATGGACGAGCCCACGAACGACCTGGATTATGAAACCATCAATTGGTTGGAAAACTTTTTGGCCGATTACCAGAATACAGTAATTGTGGTCTCCCATGACCGTCACTTTCTTGATACGGTGTGTACCCATATTGGCGATATCGATTTTGGCAAATTGAACCTTTATTCCGGCAACTACACATTCTGGTACGAAAGTAGTCAGTTAGCGGCCAGACAAAGGGCGCAACAGAATAAAAAGGCTGAAGAAAAAGCCAAGGAACTTCAGGAATTCATTATGCGTTTTAGTGCCAACGTCGCAAAGAGTAAACAGGCAACGTCAAGAAAGAAGATGCTCTCCAAGCTTAAGGTGGATGATATTAAACCATCCAGTAGAAGATACCCTGCCATTATTTTTGAAAGGGAACGGGAAGCCGGTGATCAGATTTTGAACATTGAAGGACTAAAAGCTACGACCGAGGAAGGTGAACTTCTTTTTGACAATGTGAATATCAATCTGGCAAAAGGTGATAAAATAGCGGTTATTTCCAGGGATTCCAGAGCAACCACCGCCTTCTATGAAATAATCAATGGTAATAAAAAAGCCGATGGCGGAAAGTTCAGTTGGGGCGTAACCACCACACAATCGTACCTGCCGGCAGACAACTCTCATTTTTTTACCCAAGATATCAACTTGGTAGATTGGTTAAGACAGTGGGCAAAGACAGAAGAGGAACGTGAGGAAGTCTATATTCGAGGTTTTTTGGGTAAAATGTTGTTTAGTGGGGAAGAGGCCCTAAAAAAATGTACGGTACTTTCTGGGGGTGAAAAGGTGCGATGTATGCTGAGCCGAATGATGATGCTCAGGGCAAACGTACTCATGTTGGATGAACCTACCAATCATTTGGATTTGGAGAGTATTACGGCATTCAACAATTCCTTGAAAAATTTTAAGGGAACGGTGCTATTTACTACCCACGACCACGAGTTTGCACAGACCGTGGCCAATAGGATAATAGAATTGACACCAAAAGGCAACATTGACCGATATTCTACGTTTGATGAATATATGTCCGATAAGGCATTGAAGGAACAGAGGGGCAAGATGTATGCTGTTCCGGCATAAGGAAATACAACCCAAATCTTAACCTCATGAAGACCTACACCTACACGGTCCGCGTTATGCTGACGGTTTTTTTGGCTGCATGTAGTAAGTCGGCCACAGAACCCTTGGAAATAGAAACCCCTACCAACACACAAGCAGATTACACCATTTTATTGGAGGCATCCGGTAGCTTGACAATGGCAAGGCTTCAGGCAACTGGAGATGACCTAACCTTGAAAGCCAGTGAATTGGAATTTCCCCTTTTTTCCGATTCGGAAATTACCTTTGCCAATAATAATTCATTTAGCTTCTATGAAGTTACCGAAACATGTAATGGAAAGGTCCTATTATTTGATTTTAACACAGGAAATTACAAGCTGATAGATACCTTTTTAAACCTGGATGCCTGTAACTTAGAGGTTACTTCTGTTTCACATGATAGTGCGAATGTCTTCCTCACTTTTACAAAGAGCGAAATTGGTAAGGAAGATTCCCATTTTGTTCGAATAATAGATCAAAACGATACCGATAATCAGGTAGACATACCGTTGGATTTAAAGCCGCTTCAATCAATTCCCTCCCAAGGTAAATTGTTCGTGCTGACCCTTGATACAACAATCACGGATGAAAATGGCATTAGTGTCATCGAAATCGGACAACAATCCGTTGTTTACGAAAAACTGGTAGGCTTCAATGCAAAAAAAATCTTTAAAGACCCTGATGGTGATATCGTAATCAGTTATCCTGAACTACATACCACAGTAAATCGCAATACTTTTGAAGAGGCCTATACCCAATATGGGGAAAATATCCGTCCGAACCTATATCAATCCGTATATGCAACATTTGACACCTTTGGCAAGCTTTATTACACGATGAATATGGACGATGGAGGGGAAAAAAATCCGGCAGTATATGATTTTCAGGCCAATAAGGCCACTTTATACCTTTTTGAAAACTTCCTCTCCAATGAACAAATAACACAATTACATATAAAGTCGGCAACGGCCATTGCCTATGATTTGGAACATGATTACATAGTGATAGGCTATGCCAAGACCAATGGTACGGACGGAGGAATACTGCGTATTACGCCAACACCGGATTTTAGGTATATCGATGCTATCGACCTGGAAGGAGTTCCACGAGCGATCATTGTGCAGTGAACAACCTCCGGCAAGCCAAGGGACATTCATTAAAAACGAACACATCATTTTGAACCGAGCATCGGGGTATTAAACCCCATTGGCGGTGCCAATAAAACTAGGCGTTATAATACTTACTGTTCCAAATAGCCGGACTGAAGTTTTTGCCCATCGCAAATCCATAGAATATGGCTATTGCCACGATGCTTTTGAACATAAAGAAAAACAGGATCCCGAATTCCGCTACGGAATTGGATTTTGAAAACAGTCCATTGGGAATTAACAGGGTCGTCAAATAGCTGATAAGCACGATGACGAAAATAAGGTTGCCCACATTCTTAAATGGCCACATCATTAATTTTCGAAACGGATTTAGGTCATTCCCCCATTTATGGATGAGATAATAATACCCGTTGCCCATTGGGGCAAATAAAAGTGGGTCATCCTTATCCTCCAGTTTAAAGAGCTTTGAAGGAGCAATAATCTTGAAACCCCTGAGCTCCGTATTGTGTTCCTTTTCAAGTGATCTTATCTTTGAATAGGCTTCGGCAGGAATTTCCCCTTTAAAATATTTTGTGTCCAAAAACCGTAGACGGTAATCGATACAGAGATTTTTTATTTGATCGATATGAAAAATTTTATCGGAATCCAATAAATCGAAAGTAAAGGAATTCACCGAAGAACCTGACTGGGAATTGACAAGGTTTTTGGCAATGCGGGAATTGTCATCGTCCACTTTGGATAGGATGGCCCTTACTTCGTCCAAAATGAGTTCCTCTGATTTACTAAGCTTCTCTTTTTCTAAGCGTAACTTCTCTAGTAGATTCGTTCTTTGGAATAGCATATTTCTTTTTTTTAGCAACTATTTCAAAGTTAGACAATAAATGAATTTATAGTAAAGCCAAGAAAATCACATAATTGTTAAAATAATGTTAAAATTGATATTTGTCATGTTTTGATAGAAGGCACATACGTGTTAAGATTGTATCTTGTCCATGTTCTGTGACCGTACATCGAACAAGTACCATTGCCCCAAACCGAGAACCCTTTTGAAATGAAAAACTGGACATCCCCTGTGTCTTTTTTATGTATCCTTTTTACAGCGTTCTGCACTGCCCAAGAACCTAAAACGGATACATTTGAAACTACTTCCGCAAATTTCCTTCCCATAGGAAACTCATTATTGTCTATCACCGAAAAAACGGAAACGCACAGTGTGCTTTTGGCAGCCTTAAGGGCTTCGGAGTTGGATTGCCTGTTGGCGTACGATGCGCAATTCACCGTTTTTGCACCTTCCAATGCCGCCTTCAATAAACTATCGGACGTTACCAAAAAATTGCTTCTAAATCCCGATAACAAGGAGAAGCTAAAAGCCATTATGTCCTATCACATCATTGCGGGAAAAATATCGGCCTCCACTATCTTAAGGGCAATGTGCAGGGGAAATGGCGAGGCCTCTTTCACAACCATATTGGGAGAGAAAATTACGGCTACCATGAAGGGCATTGATATCGTGTTGACGGATCCGAAAGGAAATCAGGCAAAAATAGTCACAGCTGATTCCGAACAACGCAACGGGGTAATACACGAAATAGACAGTGTATTTTTTCCTGTAAACCTTTTTTAATTCCTATCGTAGTTCAGCTTTAAGTTCCTTCTCGTAGTTGCTTTGTAGCTTGTCCATTATCTTATCTATTTGTGCATCTGTCAAGGTGCCATTGGTATCTTTTAACGTAAAGCTTACGGCATACGACTTTTTGCCCTCCGGCAAATTGCTTCCTTGATAAACATCAAACAAATTTATCTGCGTCAACAGTTTACGCTCCGTCCTAAATCCAAGATCATAAACATCCTTGAAGGTTACTGCATCATCAAGTAGTAGGGCGAAATCCCTTTTTACCTCTGGGTATTTTGAAATTTCCTTGAAGGTTATACCGGTCCTTTTAAGACTATTTAAAACTTCGTCCCACTGAAAATCAGCATAAAAAATTTGCTGCTTAATATCGAAGTGTTTTAAAATCCCTTTTTTAACGAGTCCGAAGGAAACGAGGGCCGTGCCTTCATGATTTTTGTAGGAGACACCTTCCGAAAATAATTTAGAAGTGTCCGGTTCCACCTTTAAATCCTGAATCCCCAAACGTTCCAAAACAGTATCCACAATGGACTTGAGAAGAAAGAAATCCGATTTTTTGGAAGGATCCGTCCAACTGTTAGCACTGGTATCACCACTCAAAAGGATACCAAGATATTTGTCCTCCTTGCGGTCCGTATCTTCATGGTAGTAGGTCTTACCGAACTCAAATAACTTTAAATTCTGTCGCTTTCTGTTGATATTGAAACTGGCCGATTCCAAAGCTGTGAACAAGGAGGACTTCCTTAGTACCGATAATTCGCCACTCAAAGGATTCAAAATGGTCACATGTTTTCGTTCCTTTAAATCCTCCTCCAAAAGATTTTCGTAATCGGGGGAAGTCAAACTATTGGTCAGCGTTTCAAAATAGCCTCTGGAAGCCAATAAATCCCCAATTATCTGTTGAATTTTGTAATCTTCGTACGGACTTGAGGAAGCAACGGATGCATTCAATTTTTCGCTAAAAGCAATATTGTTATAACCATATACCCTTAGAATCTCCTCGATAACGTCCACTTGGCGCTGTACATCCACACGATAGGATGGTACGGTTAGCCCCATTCCGGCTTCTGTAACGTTCCGTACTTTGATATCCAACGAAGCCAAAATGGATTTGATGGTATCTTGGGGAATATTCTGTCCAATTAGTTTATTGATTTTTTCAAAGGCCAAAAAGACCTCAAAATCCTTGTGTTTTTTTGGGTATAGATCAACGATATCCGAAGTAATGTCCCCACCCGCTATTTCCTTGATCAGCAAAGCGGCCCGCTTAAGACTATACTCCACGTTTTCAATATCGATTCCCCGCTCAAACCGAAAGGATGCATCGGTGTTAAGTCCGTGCCTTTTTGCCGTTTTACGGATGGACACCGGATTGAAATAGGCACTTTCCAAAAATATGGCCGTAGTGTGTTCCGTAACTCCGGAATGGATACCACCAAAAACACCGGCGATGCACATGGGCTTTTCGGCATCGCAAATCATTAGGTCGTCCTCGTGCAATTCCCTTTCCACGCCATCCAGGGTAAGGAATTTTGTTCCTTTTGGCAAGGTCTTCACCTCAATTTTACCCCCTTTTATTTTATTCGCATCGAATGCATGTAGCGGTTGCCCCAATTCGTGCAAAACATAATTGGTGGCATCCACCACGTTGTTCTTTGGCGTAAGACCAATGGCCTTTAAACGGTTTTTGAGCCAATCCGGTGATGGTTGCACCAGAATATTGCTAATTGTTACGCCGCAATATCTTGGTGCAAGGCTATTGTTTTTGACATCAACATCGATTCTTAGCGATCTGTTGGCAACATTAAAATGGCTCACGGGTGGGGTAATCAATTCCTTATTAATTTCCTTTTGTTTCAAGCCCGCCTTGAGGTCCCTGGCAACACCAAAATGACTCATGGCATCCGCACGGTTAGGTGTAAGGCCAATTTCAAAAACTTCATCCTTCTCAACCTTGAAAACTTCAGAGGCCAAAGTCCCCGGTTTCAAAGTGTCATCCAGGATCATGATACCGTCATGACTCTCCCCAAGTCCCAGTTCATCTTCGGCACAAATCATTCCATGGCTTTCCTCGCCACGTATTTTACTTTTTTTTATCTTCCATGCCTCTCCTTCCTTAGTGTACAGGGTAGTGCCTATGGTGGCAACGGGCACTTTTTGTCCTTTTGCAACATTGGGTGCGCCACAGACAATTTGTACCGGTGCTCCGTTGCCTATATCGACCTTGGTCACCTTCAATCTGTCGGCGTTTGGATGTTGCTCACAGCTAAGTACATGTCCTACTACAATGCCATCCAAACCTCCTTTAACGGATTCAAAGGGAGTTATTCCTTCAACTTCCAGTCCTAAATCCGTTAAAAGTTCTCCTGTTTTTTGGGAGTTCCAATCTATATTGATAAACTGCTTAAGCCAGTTGTAAGATATTTTCATCGGTCTATTTTAGAACGCGTAAAGATAAAACAATGGTATAACAGATTCAACAGACGGCGGATTGTTTTATCCCGAATTTTAAAATGAGGTTTTTAAGTCGTTAATTCGCAATAGAATCCAAAAGTTATGAGAAAAGCCCTTGTTCCCATTTTATTTATGCTTCTTAGCGGTTGTGCAAACAGTGAAAAAAAGAGTAGTCCAAAAGAAGGCATTTGGCAGGCCAGACTAGAAGTGAAGGACAAACAGATACTTCCCTTTAATATTGAATTGTCCCATAATGAAGGTGAATCAATTCAACTGAAAATATTAAACGGAGAGGAGACTATATTGGTTGATGAAATTTCAGTGGAAGGGGATTCTATTCTGATAAAAGCACCTGTTTTTGAAGGTTATATTTCCGCAAAACTCGACAGTGAATACATGGACGGGGTGTTTGTCATTGAAAGTTTGGATAGGACAGTTCCATTTGAAGCCGAATTTGGGATTGAGGAACGATTTTCAAATGTAACTTCGAATACTACCGATGCAACCGGAATATGGGAAACGGAGTTCAGCCCGGGAACCGATGACAGCTACATGGGCAAAGGTATTTTTAGCCAAAAAAATGGAATTGTTTCAGGAACCTTTAGAACAACTACCGGTGACTACCGATTTCTTGAAGGAGTCATGGACAAGGATTCATTAAAGGTTTCTGCATTTGACGGGGCACATGCCTTTTTGTTTCAAGCAAAAGTAACGGATAGTACCATGAACGGGGTTTTCTACTCGGGCAATCACTTTAAAGAACCTTTCATGGCCGTGAGAAACGAAAATTATGAACTCCCTAGTCCGGATTCCCTTACGTTTATAAAAGAAGGTTATGATAAATTCGACTTCTCCTTTCCTAATTTGGCAGGGGAAATGGTATCCCTATCCGATCCTTCTTTCAAAGATAAGGTTGTCATTGTTCAACTTATGGGTTCTTGGTGCCCAAACTGTTTGGACGAATCCAAATTCCTTGTCGAATACTTGAAAAATCATACAACTGGGGATTTGGCGGTATTGGCACTTGCCTTTGAACAGGCAAAAACAAAGGAACGCGCTTTAAAAAGTATACAGCGGCTCAAGGATAGGATAGGCATCTCCTACCCAATTCTATTGGCACAATATGGCAGTTACGACAAAGAAAAGGCGCAGCAGAAACTGCCTATGTTGAATCATGTACTTTCTTATCCAACGACCATTTTTGTGGATAAAAAAGGGGACGTTCGAAAAATACACACCGGATTCAACGGTCCCGCAACAGGGGATAAATACGAAGAATTCAAGGTGGAATTCGATAGTTTTATAAAGGAGCTATTATCGGAATAAGTGGGGTTTTGAACTAAATTATGGTAGACTTGCCCAAATCTATGTTCTCATCGTTCATGTTAAAATGATCATCCAGTTCCATGATATTGTCCGCAATAAAATCGCCCACGTAATTGGTGCCATACTTACTGCTTCCCATAATATCTGGGGTAACGATTTTTTTCGAGAAGGATTTTAATACGGCCGCAACAAGGGCATCTGCCTCTTCGTTGAGCTTAAAATGCTGCAAAAGCATGCCGGCACTTAAAATAGCGGCTACAGGATTGGCAATATTTTTATCCTTTGCATCAGGGTACGAGCCGTGAATAGGCTCGAACATGGCATGTTCCGTACCCACCGATGCTGACGGCAGTAAACCTATAGACCCTGCCAGGACACTTCCTTGGTCTGACAGAATATCCCCAAACATATTGTCCGTCAGGATTACATCAAACTGGGATGGGTTGAGTATCATCTGTACCGCGGCATTGTCAATAAAAAGCGTTTCCAGCTCAATTTCGGGATAGCTCTGAGCTATCGAGTTCACGACCCTCCGCCACAAACGGGAGGTTTCCAGAACATTGGCCTTATCGACCAAGGTCACTTTTTTTCTTCTGTTCTTTGCCGCTTTAAAGGCCAAATGTGTTATTCTGCTAATTTCCTCCTCGGAATAGGAACACGTGTCCGTGGCGACATTGGTACCGGAATCTATGGATTTATTTCCGTAGTAAATACCCCCGGATAGTTCCCTATAAATAACTAAATCGGTATCCTTGATCAACTTTTTATTGAGCGGGGATTGTTTTATAAGGGCGGGAAATACTTTGACAGGTCGGATATTCGCAAAAAGATCCAGTTCCTTCCGCAATTTCAAAAGTCCTTGCTCCGGCCATACCTTTGAATTTGGATTACCATCGTACTTGGGCATACCAATTGCCCCGAACAATATAGCATCGGAATTTTTACAAATCTTCAACGTTTCATCTGGTAGGGGAGTCCCTTTTTTATCAATGGCCTCTGCACCGATCAAGGCCTTCTTGAATCGAAAAGTATGTCCAAAGGTCTCTTCTACGGAGCGTAGGCATTTTAAGGATTGGGCAACGACTTCCGGGCCAATGCCATCCCCTCCAAGTACAGCGATATCCAAGCGCATATTTATCCTATACTTTGTAGATTCACCTTGCTGGATTCAATGATTTCATGGATGTCATCGTCAAGGATCTCCTTTTTTCTATCCGCAAAATTCAAAAATTCCTCATAGACTTTGTCCAGTTGGGTCTTGGTAAGCTCATAGCCCACCAACTTTGCACGGTAGGCCAATGCGGCCCTTCCGCTTCGGGCGGTCAACACAATGGAGGATTCGGTAACACCAACATCCGCGGGATCGATAATTTCATAGGTTTCCCTGTTCTTTATAACGCCATCCTGATGTATTCCAGAACTGTGGGCAAAAGCGTTCGCCCCAACGATGGCCTTATTGGGCTGGACGACCATACCCATTTTGTTCGATACCATTTTACTGGTATCAAAGAGCAATTGGCTATTGATAGTGGTATCCAAATTCAGACTAGGGTGTTGCCTCATAATCATGACAACCTCCTCCAACGAAGTATTTCCGGCACGCTCCCCAATTCCGTTTATGGTACACTCGATCTGACGGGCCCCATTGATTACCCCGGCAATGGAATTGGCAGTGGCCAAACCAAGATCGTTATGGCAATGGCAGGAAAGGATAGCTTTATCGATACCCTTCACGTTTTCTTTCAAATACTTCATTTTGGCACCGTATTCCTCGGGAAGGCAATATCCAGTAGTATCGGGAATGTTCAGAACAGTAGCTCCGGCCTTGACTACGGCCTCACACACCCTGGCCAAAAATTCGTTGTCCGTTCTACCGGCATCCTCGGCATAAAATTCAACATCCTCCACAAACTTCTTGGCATAACTCACTGCCTCAACTGCACGTTCAATAATCGCATCCCTGTTGGAATTGAATTTATGCTTTATATGTGAATCCGAAGTTCCTATTCCCGTATGGATTCGCGGTCTTTTTGCATATTTTAAGGCTTCCGCCGCTACCTCGATATCTTTTTTTACAGCCCTGGTAAGACCACAAACTGTGGCATTTTTTACCAGTTTTGCTATACTTTCAACGGATTTGAAATCGCCCGGACTGGAGATGGGAAATCCCGCCTCAATTATGTTTACACCAAGTTCGTCCAACCGTTCAGCTATAACTAACTTTTGTTCCCTGTCCAATTTACAACCTGGAACCTGCTCTCCATCCCTAAGTGTAGTATCAAAAATTTGTACTATATCTTTGCTCATTATATTTATGTAGTTTTAGCAAGTTAAACGAATATATAACGCTGCCGACGAAAAAAGCAAATTTCGCAGGAATATTTACAACGTTAATTTACTTTTCAATAATATCAATAAATTGATTTACAACAATTTAAACATATATTTTTACGATGACAAATGCTCATAAAGATGCGTTGTTCGTTTTGGTAAAATCGCTTTCAAAATCTGAAAAGCGGCAATTTAAACTTTATGTAGGTCGTTTGGGCGTGAATACCGATGCAAAGTTTCTAGCGTTGTTCAATCTTTTGGACAAAATTAAGCGATATGATGAAAAGGTAATACTTTCCAGCGGAATTGTTAAAAAAGCGCAGCTTTCCAATTTAAAGGCACATCTCTATAAGCAGATTCTGGTAAGTCTCAGGCTGAATCCCGTGAACCAAAATATTCGAGTTCAGATTCGTGAACAGCTGGACTTTGCCACCATTCTTTATCAAAAAGGGCTGTATAAACAAAGTCTCAAGATTCTGGACAAGGCAAAAACCACGGCCATTGAAAATGAGGAAAAGAACATCGCCTATGAAATCGTTGAGTTCGAGAAAATCATCGAGACACAATACATCACCCGCAGTATTCCGGACAGAGCGGATGAATTAGCGGTACAGGCCAAGGAATTATCTGGGCAGAACGTTATCACAAGTAAACTTTCCAACCTTTCCCTTCAATTGTACAGTATGATGTTAAAGGTGGGTTATGTACGTAGCGATGAGGACCTTCAGAAAGTAAAGCAGTATTTTTCAAAACATTTGCCAAAGGTAGATGTGGAAACCTTGGGTTTTAGGGAAAAACTCTGGTTGTACAAAGCACATTTATGGTATAGTTTCTTGACCCAAGACTTCCTTTCCTCCTATAAATACGCTAGTAAATGGGTGGATCTTTTCTACGATTACCGCGAAATGATTTATTTGAATCCCGTATTCTTCCTTAAAGGAAATCACTACCTTTTGGAATCCCTTTTTTATGTGAAATACAGCTCCCAATTCAAGGAAACGCTCCAAAAAATGGAGGTGGTTCTGAAGGAGAAGGATTTCCCTAAGAACGATAATATCAATTCCCTGGCCTTTTTGTATCTCAATGCCAATAAATTGAATCTACATTTTTTGGAGGGGACCTTTGAAAAAGGCCTATATCTGGTAAAGATCATTGAATACGGCATTGCCAAGCACAAGGATAGAATCGATGCCCATCATGTGATGGTGTTGTATTACAAGATCGCCTGTTTGTATTTTGGTATTGGTGATAACAAAACCTCTATCGTTTACCTCAAAAAAATCATCAATAACAAGAATCTAAAAATGCGCGAGGATTTAATGTGCTTTGCCAGGGTATTGAGTTTGGTAGCGCATTATGAAGCGGGTATGGACTATCACTTGGAAGTGCAATTAAAGAGTACCTATAAGTTCCTGCTTAAAATGAACGATATGCATGCGGTACAAAAAGAGATGATCAAGTTTTTGAGAAATCTTGGCAGTATCTATCCGAACGAACTTCGAGGGGAATTTGAAAAATTACATGCCGAGCTTAAAAAATATGAGGACCACCCTTATGAAAAGCGTGCGTTCCTGTATTTGGATATAATTTCTTGGTTGGAAAGCCATTTGGAGAATAAACCTGTTTCGGAAATCATTCGCGAAAAAGCCCTGAAACAGACCCGATAGTTTCCTATGAATCGCTCCCATGTTTCCCACTTATTGGAAATCAATTTGGCGATGCTCTTTATTGCCACCTCCGGACCTTTGGGCAGGTTTGTGGATTTGCCCGTTCCCGTCATTACAGGGATGCGGGGAATTATTGCTTTTATCCTGCTGATACTTTTCTGTAGGTGGCGAAATATCTCGTTGAAGGTCAAAAATGGGGACATCCCCTTGATACTAGTCACAGGTGTATTGATGGCCGCCCATTGGTTGTTTTACTTTTATGCCCTGCAATGGTCCAATGTTGCCATAGGCATGTTGTCACTTTTCACATATCCGGTCATAACGGCCTTTTTGGAACCCATTTTATTAAAATCAAAACTGCAAAGGATGCACCTCTTGCTCGGTGCCTTGGTACTGTTGGGCATTTACTTTCTGAGTCCGAATTTCAATTTACGGGATTCCAATACCTTGGCCATTTTAATGGGGTTGGTCTCGGCCGTATCCTATGCCTTGCGGAATATCATATTAAAACTGAAGGTGGAAAAATACCAGGGAACCACTTTAATGGTCTATCAAACGGGGACGATTGCGATTTTGATGTTGCCCGCCTTGTTTTTTACCGCTCCAAAGGAAATCTTGGGTCAGTGGGAAGGACTTTTGGCACTGGGGGTCCTTACCACGGCCATTGGCCATAGTCTCTTCCTCATGACATTCAAGCATTTCAGTATCACAACCGTAAGCATTTTGAGCAGTGTCCAGCCCATTTATGGGATTCTAATAGGAGCCCTATTTTTGAACGAAATCCCTAAGGCCACCACCCTGTTTGGGGGAGCGCTGATCTTAAGTTCCGTGGTTATTGAAGGTTTTCGGGCCTCGAAAAAGCAACAGGTCAGTTCTCAGGATTGATGCCTGGGGCAAATTCATTGATTACATTGTTTCCGAGTGTTTCAAACTCATTGTTTTGGGCCATCTCACGAACTTTTATCGGGTCAAAATCGCCATTGAAATACAAAAAAGAGCCAGTTTCGGCATTGTTATTATACATGAGGATTTCCTTCACGCTGTTTTTCCTTTCACGTATGGAGACCACGTTTCTTTTTAAATCATCGTTCTTTCGGTAGACTTCTATAAACGAGTTGCCGGTAATCCCGTTCATTTGCTGGTTCAAGAATTGAGTCCTTGCGGGGGTTGTGCTGGGAAACTTCATATATCTCAAATCCCGAGTGTTTCCAATAAGTGATTGCATTTCAGGCGATATGCCACTTATCAATTTGAGCATGAATTGAGGTACCCTAACGGCCGTTACTTGGGCATCGTTCTTATGTGCATTATAAAATGTGTCTATGGAATTATAACTGCCACAATTATAAAACAGGGCACAAATAAAAAGTATACAGATTTTCTTGTACATGATTATGGTGTTTAGTAAGCCCAATGTACAAAAATTATGAACAGGCATCCCAAATGGAATCTTTGGGGAGAGGAGCTAAAATGGTCAAAGGCTCATTTTTTACCGGGTGCAAGAATTCCAGCTTTCGGGCATGCAAGTGGATACTTGCATCTTTGTTGCTCCTGGGAAAGCCATATTTTAAATCCCCTTTGATGGGGCATCCAATGGCCGATAATTGTGCGCGGATCTGATGGTGCCTGCCTGTTTTTAAATCGATTTCCAAAAGAAAATATGTATTCAGGGCTTTGAGCATGCGGTAGTCCAGAACGGCCTTTTTGCCGTCCGGCACTTCCTTTTCATGGGCATACGACTTGTTTTGCTTCGGATTTCTTTTGAGCCAATGGATCAAGGTATCCGCACTTTTTATAGGTGCATCCTTTACCACGGCCCAATAGGTCTTTTTTGCCTTTTTATCGGAGAAGAGCTTGTTCAATCTTGGCAGTGCCTTGGAGGTTTTGGCAAAAACCACCAGTCCGGATGTTGGTCGGTCCAATCTATGTACCACACCCAAATAGACATTGCCAGGCTTGTTATACTTCTCCTTCAGGTATTCCTTGACAACTTCGCTCAAGGGCCTATCTCCGGTTTTATCGCCTTGTACGATATCCCCGGGCCTCTTATTCACGATGATAAGGTGATTGTCCTCGTATAAAACCTGAAGGTTTTTTGGGGTGGACAGTACCTTTTCCAAAGCATCCATACCTGTTATATGGTGATTTTTTTCCCGAAAAGGCTCAAAAATAGAATCAGGAGTACCCCGGTAGTTACGGCGACATCGGCCATGTTGAAAATGCCCGTTTTAAAGAAGCCCAAGCGTATTTGGAAAAAATCGGTGACCGACCCTAAGGCAATCCTATCAATAAGGTTCCCAATTCCACCGCCAATTACAAAGGCAAAAGCCCATAGCATCCAATTGTTTGTATGGGTTCTCGTGAGGACTCTATACAACAAGACCAGAAGTACGACCAACGGAAGTACTTGGAACAGTATGACCTTTAGGGCAGGCGGAAAGTTGGCCCCGAATCCCAACATGGCGCCGGTATTTTCCACATTGGTAAGAATGAAATGATTTTGGATCAGCGGGATATACTCCTGATAGGAAACATTTTCACGAACCACCTTTTTTGAGACTTGATCACAGCCAATGTTCAAAAGCACCAAAAAGATGATTAAAATCCGACTCATAAGCTTGTTACCGCTTGTTTTCATGACCATCAATATTGCTCCTCATCATTTGGAAAATCCATGGACTTTACGTCTTTTACATAGTTCGATATGGCATTGCCCATCTCTTCATACAAGTTCATATAGCGCCTTAGAAACCTAGGATTGAACTCGTGGGTCATTCCCAAAAGGTCGTGTACTACCAAAACCTGTCCGTCCGCATATTTCCCACCACCAATACCAATAGTGGGTATGGTCAATTGTTCCGAAACTTTTTTGGTGAGGGCCGCAGGTATTTTTTCCAGGACAATGCCGAAGCAGCCTAATTTTTCCAACATCGCTGCGTCTTCCATTAATTTCTGTGCCTCTTCCTCTTCTTTCGCCCTTACTGTGTAGGTACCGAATTTATAAATGGATTGGGGCGTAAGCCCTAAATGTCCCATTACAGGAATACCAGCCGCCAGAATGCGCTTTACGGATTCCTTTATTTCATCCCCTCCCTCAACCTTCACGGCATGGGCGCCACTTTCCTTCATAATTCGTATGGCAGACCTAAGGGCCTCCTTAGGGTCACTTTGATAACTGCCAAACGGCAGGTCTACAACGACCAGGGCCCTTTCTACTGCCCTTATAACGGAGGACGCATGGTAGATCATTTGGTCCAAGGTAATGGGCAAAGTGGTTTCGTGGCCGGCCATAACATTACTGGCGGAATCGCCCACCAAAATAACATCGACTTTCGCCGCATCCACAATTTTAGCCATGGAATAGTCATAGGCCGTAAGCATGGATATTTTTTCCCTGTTGCTTTTCATTTCGACCAAGGATTTGACCGTTACCCGCTTGTATTCCTTTTTTGCAGTAGACATAAAGATATTTTTGTTCCAAGCAAAAGTAATGAGTTTTGATGAGATAAAATTTACAGCAAAGTTTGGACAGCAAGGAATTGTGTTATCTTTATTTCCGAATAAAATAATCTGTTTTGAAAAGAATAGTAACAACCCTGTTTGTAGTAAGTACCCTAATTTGCTTCGGACAGTCCACCGATGAGGACGCTGTTAGAACTACAGTTGACGAGTTCTTTACCGCATTTCATGCCCAGGATTCCGCGGGATTGGCAAACCTTGTTTCGGAAAAAATCGTTTTACAGACCATAGGCACTGGTAAGGAAGGGAAAACTATTTTGCGACAGCAGAATTTTGAGGACTTTATTCGCTCGATCGTAAGCATACCGGACTCCGTCAAATTCAGGGAAAAGTTATTGGATTACTCCATACAGACTGATGGCGCCATGGCAAACGCATGGACACCTTATGAATTTTGGGTAAACGATTCCTTTAGCCATTGCGGGGTAAACTCCTTTCAAATGGTCAAACAACAGGGCGTATGGAGGATTGTTTATTTGATAGATACCCGAAGGAAGGAAGGCTGCAAAGGTCAACCTAATTAATTCACCAAATACTTTTATTCAACCTTTCCATTTTCTGGATGAAGTATCTGTTTCAGAAGGAAAGTCGGAAGGCAACTCCTGCGTAACGTTTCCTGTAGCGGCCCATTCAGAACCTCTTTGTAATGTGGTTATAAATCCAACACATTCCATGGAATAATCAAAGTGGCCCAAAGTAGTATGAAAAACCCTACCTTTTCCATAATCGATAGCCATTAGCATAGGTACATTTGCTCCTAAACCTACTGTGTTTGGATCCCATGGGGGTGCGTTGCGTTCTACATCGGCGAAAGCGGTTGCCAGAATGGTAGCATTTTCAAAAGGTCCACGCATACGTTCATAAAGTTCGTCCTGCGTGTGCATCCAAGTCTTGGGTAGTCCTTTCATTATGGGATGTTCAGGTTCTCTGGTGGTGATAAGAAATTCGTACTCAGGTCCATGAGATCCAGCAACTCCTTGGGCAGTAGTATCCTTGACTAGTGTATCATCCTGATCGTAATAAACGTACGGACCGGAATTTTCATCCCTGCCTCCCCAAGCGCCCAATGCAATCATCTTATTGTATTCTTCCCAATCGCCCCAAGCATTGTTGGCAGCATGTACAATGACCAGTCCTCCACCGTTGGAGACATAATCCTGAAAATTTTTCCGGGTAGCCAAAGGCCACAGGGCCGCCTCATTCCCAAAATTGGAAATAATGACATCATATTTATCAAAATCCATGGAGAAACTTGATGTTTTGATGGGCTGATGGGAGATACCATATTTCGTGGAATCCAAAGGATATTTTTCGATAAAGGAAGTGTAGGGCTCAGGACGGGATTCCTTATACTTTATACCCAACCAAACGGAATCCATCCGATGGATATCTACCTCAAAAAGCTGGGTCTCCTCCAAATAATCCTTCATCATCATACTGGTCTTTGGCCAAACATAATGGTTGTTCTGTCCGTCCAAAATTAGGGCTCTCAATTTGGCAGGGGCCAATTCCTGGGGTGTTTCCTTTTGTTTCGATTCTTCCTTACAAGCAATTGTCAATATAGTGATGAGTATTAACAAAAAATGTTGTTTCATGATGTTTTAGGTTGTATTGACCTTAAATGTAATGGAAGTTCTTCATATTTACAACAGAAGGTCTTGCAGGGAAGTTTATCATATTCTCGCCCAATTTTTCCTTGTTGAAAAGTAGAAGAGGTGCTACCTTAGCTTTTAGATTAAACCATACGCATGCATTTATTAGGAATTGGTTCGCGCATTAAGCACGCAGAATTTGGAATGGGAGTAGTAACCAACGTCTCCTCAAAACACTATTGGGTAACTTTTATGGACAAAGGTCTGGAGACCATTAAAATCAACGATGATTTTGAAGTAATCGAAGCCTTGGAAAACGATGTGGATACGGTAAGCTTTTTGGAAGTGGAGACCTCATTAATGTCGATTTTAAAAAGATGGAGCGATGTGACCGAACAGGTAGCGATTGCCGATAAATGGAAAGGAGGCAGCCTTGTTTTGGAACCTGGGGACTCCAATTTGAGCAATAAGGAAATCTCGATTGATACCTTTTTTCACAAAATAGTGATGGTGCGTGACCGTATCCGGGTCATGGAACAAAAAATCAATGCCAGTAAAAATCTGGATGATCAGGAAAAAGTGGACCTGCAACAGTACATTACCAAGATCTATGGAAGTTTAACGACCTTTAATGTGCTCTTCAAAAATAAAAGCGACCAATTTGTGGGCGAACGTTCTTCATAATTATAGTGTATCTTACATCTTAAAACACCTTAATTAATGAAATTCAAAGACCGGTTTTTTGTTTTAATGGTTCTAGTGGGGTTATTCTCATTGGAAGGGTTCGCACAGACGAAACCTAAAGTGGTACTGGACGCCGATACAGCGAACGAAGTGGATGACGCCTACGCACTTAGCATCATTTTGATGAACGATAGCGTGGATGTTGTTGCCCTGAACGCCACCCAGTGGCAGGCCTCCCAATGGACTACAGAAAATAGTATGGAGGACAGTCACAGGCTCAATCAGACCTTATTGGGTATTATGGGGTTGAGTACAAAGACTAACAGGGGAGGGGCATCCCGTATGTACGATTGGGGAGACCGGGCCCAACATTCCGCTGCTGCCTACGAAATAATCAAACAGGCGAAAGCGCAAAAAAATGGTGAAAAGATAAATATTGTCGCGCTTGGAGCGCTGACCAACGTGGCATCCGCTGTATTTATCGAACCTAGCATTGTTGATAACCTTAGACTATATTGGTTGGGAAGTACGTATGATTTTGAAAAAGGTGTTTTGAGGCGGGATGATTTTAACTGTGCCATGGACCCCTATGCCCTGACCCATTTATTGTTTTCAACCGTGGAAATGCACATCATTCCAGTGAGCGTTGCTAGTAAAATGACCTTTGAGTACGAAGAAACCCGTGCCAAATTGAAGAATCATTTCTTGGGAGACTTTCTTCTAAAGGTTTGGGACGATCATATAGATGGCGGCCGAACCCAAAGAACCATCTGGGACCTGACCATTGTAAATGCTTTTTTACATCCGGAGTGGATGAAGGAAGTGGAGATCACCACTTCAAAGGACAACGGTGGCAGAAAGGTATTCTATTACAAGGATTTTGATGCCGACCGAATGCGAGCGGATTTCTTTCAAAAAATTAAAGCGTACGAACGGCCTTAACAATACTTTTTTAGGGCACCGCCGAAGGATTCAATATTCAAAGGCCTACCCTAACTAAAGCCTTTCAGACTGCCTCGAACCTAAGAGATTGTTTCCTACGAATGCATCACGATCTTGCCTCAAGCTAGTTTATTAAACCGCCTCCTTCTTTTCACTCAAATATTTCCAGTATCGCTTGGGAATGTGTTGGGTATGTAGTTTTTTGTTGATACGGGATTTGATATTTGTGCTCTTGAAATAATTGTTCCAAAGGTCTTGATAATCATATTCATCGTCCGTCATTGTGGTACTTTTTTGGATACTGTTGCCAAAACCGTTGGAAAGATCCATCGTAATGATTTCAACCCCATGCAAATCATAATATAGACCATAGTTGCGCTTTAGGTCATAAATGATCCACGGTTGGTCCGCATAGCGCTCCTTAAAGTGTTTGGAAATCAAAGGAAGTACATCAAAATCAGGTTCGATGTTCGCAAAATAGATGCCGTCCTTGGTCAATTGAAACCGAACAAATGCCTCCATACGGTGCTTTTCCTGATGTACCTTTTGCGCCGTCTGACTAATTTTTAAAATGCAGGCATCGGAGAAGTCGGATGCAACGTGTTTGGAGCCCATTATTTTTCGGATGTATTGATAGAGTAGGGGCTCCAGGTTTTTCTCCCCGCTCAAAAATGAAAAATAAATGTTCTTGATGGCCGAATTGCTTCGGCCTTTGATACCGTTCCACACCCTTTTGGCCAACTCGATATTGGTGAAAATGGTCTCAGTTTCGGAGAAAAGTCCGTTCTGCGCCAAACGTTCCTTTTGGATATCGGCAAAAGGCAATTTTTGTTCAAACCCTGCGAATACGGCGGTCAAAAAACCGTTAAAGCTACCGTCATAGATAAATGTCTTTGTTGTTGTCATGAGGCTACTCTTTTAATTAAAAAGTGATAATTGATTGGAATATTGAGGTCTAAATTTTCCGTAGGACGTGCTTAAAATCAATCCTTTAATACGTTGCGGGTCCAAATCCCTACGCTCCCAATGGCGGGAATCACACAGGATAAAATACTTTGCCCTGTTGAGGGCCACCCCCATTTTTTTGAGATGGTCCCAATCCAATTTTCGGAATTTACGGGCCTTCATAATTTTATGGACCGAGGTCATTCCCACTCCAGGAATGCGTGCCAAAACGGACATATCCGCCTTGTTCACATCCACTGGAAAGTGTTGCAGGTTGCGTAAGGCCCAACTCAATTTTGGGTCCACATCCATTTCCAGATTGGGATGCTCTGCATTGAGTAGTTCCTGCACGGAAAAACCATAAAACCGCAACAACCAATCGGTCTGGTACAACCTGTTCTCCCTGAGCATTGGCACCTGGGTACCTATGGAGGGGAGTCGGCTATCGTTGCTCACCGGCACATAACCTGAATAATAGACCCTTTTCATGTGAAAGTTCTTGTAAAAGTGTGTTGCGGAGTACATCACATCCTTATCGGATTCTCCCGTAGCGCCTACAATCATTTGGGTGCTTTGGCCCGCAGGGGCATATTTTGGGGTACTTTTTAGGATTTTACGTTCTTCCTTGAATCGGATGATTTCGTTCTTGACCTTGAGCATCGGTTTTGCAAAATCTTCGTGCTTTTTATCGGGAGCCAACAATTTAAGGCCGGATACTGTGGGAATTTCAATATTGACCGACAATCGATCAGCGTACAATCCGGCCTCATACATAAGTTCGTCACTGGCCCCAGGAATCGATTTTAAATGGATATAGCCATTGAAATTTTCTTCCAAACGAAGTTTCTTGGCCACGGCGATCAGACGCTCCATGGTATAATCCGGGTCCTTAAAAATTCCGGAACTCAGAAAAAGACCTTCTATATAATTCCTTCTGTAAAAGTTTACTGTAAGGTCCACCACTTCCTGAATTTTAAAGGCCGCCCTTTTTATATCATTGCTTTTACGGGTAACGCAATAGGCGCAATCGTAAATGCAGTGGTTGGTAAGCAGGATTTTCAAAAGGGAAATACAGCGTCCGTCCTCAGAATAACTATGACAGATGCCGTTACTCGCATTGCCCAGTCCCTTATTCGTGTTTTTCCGATTGCTTCCGCTACTGGAGCAGGAAACATCATATTTGGCGGCATCGGCCAGAATATTTAATTTTTCCTTGATTCGGTTAAAATCCATGCTCATCTTCTCAATTTCGATAATAAATCATAAACCAATTCCAATGTCCGGTCGAGCGCAATCGAGACTTAATCCAAATGATTCGAAACAAATAACCTCTCCGCAGCGCTCGAGGTGACCACTTGTATATTTTGATTTATCTGATTTCAATTTTATTTTAATTGATTTTGTAATTATTCCAAAATTATGGAATTATTCCAAAATATGGAAATAATCCATATTTTATTTTGGAAATAATCCATATTGACTATATTTGAATATGGAAAACGAACTGACACTCAAAAGATTTACCGATGTCCGTCGGGAATTGGGCTACACTCAGGCCGAGTTTGCTGAGATTCTCGGTATAAAGAACACTACCGCCGATATTGAACGGGGAAGGACCAAATTATCCGGTAAAGTGGTAGCGGAGCTTCTAAAACAATTTAAAATCAATCCCTTGTGGTTGTTCGGTGAAAGTGACAACCAATATCTGGAAACCTCCAAAACGAGCGTCATTCCCAAAGTGGTCACCGTAGACAGTGCCGATCGGGACAATATGGTACTGGTGAATGCCAAGGCCGCGGCAGGTTATCCCCAAAATATTTCAGATACGAGCTGGTACCAACAATTACCGGCATTCGATTTGCCCATACCGGAGTTCCGGAATGCCACCTACCGCGGTTTTCAGGTAGAAGGAGATAGTATGTTACCCAATTTGCGTCCGGGCGAATGGGTATTGGCGAGGGCCATAGAACATATTGACCATGTGAGTGCCAATAAAATGTATGTGGTGGTCTTGCAAGATTCCGTGATGGTAAAGAAAATCGAGAAAAGGCCCAATTCCAATAACATCACCTTGGTTTCCTTGAACGAATCCTATCCACCGTACGATATCAAACCTTTTTTGATCCAGGAAATCTGGGAAGTGAGCAGTAAGATTACCTTTAATGTGGATGCCACTACGGACAATGGCCTGCTCAAGCAGTTACAGGAATCAATGCAGGAACTTAAAAACCAATTACAGCACGTTAAAAAAATATAGGGCTACTGGAATTTTTTAATGTACAGTCCGCTGTTCTTCAAGGTAAAGCCCAGACTTTTATAGAGACCGATTGCAGCCGTTCTGTGATGCCCGCTGAAAAGGAGCACATCATTCAGTTGTCTTTTTTCGGCCTGATGTAAAAGAGTTTCCATTAATTTCCTTCCGATGCCCTTTCCCCGATGGGTTTCGGAAACGATGACATCCTCAATCATACCCTTATAGCCCGATACCACCTTATAATTCGCCATCATCGCAATCCCGATGAGTTCATTATTCTCTAAGGAAACGGCTATATCTATATAAGCCTCCTCTTCAAGAATTGCTTTCAGGGAAAGCTGTTTTAATTCGGCATTCAGTTGCAGGTATAATTTTGAAAGTTGTTCTTGTAAGCTTTCAGTTAGGTCTTTCTTAGATAAAAGTTTAATTTCCATTGTTTTGGCTATTGGCTATTGGCTATTGGCTATTGGCTATTGGCTGTTGGCTGTTGGCTGTTGGCTGTTGGCTGTTGGTAAAGTCTACACTTTTTATTTTCCGCTAAAAGCTACGCGCCATACGCTGCACGCCAAAGACTTTTGTTTATTTTTTACTGTTTACTATCGACCGTCGACTGACCAATGACCTTTCACTTTATATATTTCACTTTACACTTTGTACTTTACACTTTACATTTATCGCTTTACGCCATACGCTGAACGCCATACGGTTTTGGTTATTTTCTATTGTCGACTGACCTTTCACTTTCCGCTAAACGCTATGCGCCAAAAGCTATGCGCAAATCGCTTTGAAATTTAAATCTCTTGCTTCCAAAAACCATTTGCTAACAGCTTTACACTTTGCACTCTGAACTCTGCACTCTGCGCTCTGCGCTCTTAACTCTAAAATCGCAACTAAACCCATTTTTTTGTATTTGAGTTTGTATTTATAATTGAATTTCTAGACTACCTATTATACCCCCTTACCTCTTCCATGGAAAGTTCCAAAGGGCCCATCACATGGGACTTGGGGAGGAAAGCACCGCTTTCCGTTACCAGCCATTCATCCCAAGTGGCTTCTACACCGCCGATTGGGATAATATTGACCCACATCTTGAAACTTTTCGGGAAACCACTGGGTTGTAAAACCCATAAATAAGAATCCCCCGGGGTTGTTCCTCCACTATTGTAGGTCACCAAAAGTCCGTCCGAACCATCTTCTAAGGAAACGACCTCTCTTTGGGTTCCGGGATCAAAAACCTTGTACGGGGCCACCAACCAAAAAGAATCATTATTGAACATGGAAATTGCTTTTGCCACTACGTCTTCATTTTCGTTGGCATTGAGGCGTTCCCCATTCCTAAAAGCAATGCTGGAACCGGTATTGATCAAATCTAATTCCACCCGGTAATTATCCCATTGCACCTCGGCCTTTCTCAATTGACGATCCCACTTGTATAGATGCGAACCGTTTCTAAAGGACCACTCCAAAAATCGGGTGTTTTCATACAATTCATGGTTCAAGGAGGTGAGCATTTTTTCGGCCAAGGCATCCGCCTCAGGACCCGACCTACCCTTGGGCAACGGCTCGTTGAAAATGGCGTAAAGAACCCCCAAGGCGATTACAAATACCAATACGATAATTCCTAGGATTTTCAATAATCTTCTAAGCATACTTTTTTTGTTATTCGTGGCTATTGGCTATTAATATGAAATTCAAGTTAAATGTTTTACCCAATTCCAAAATCTAAATTCTTACTTCAACATTTTCACTTTTAACTTTAACTTTTCATTATTCACTTTGCACTCTTAACTCTTAACTCTTAACTAATTCCATCTTGAACTTTACACTTGAACTTGTACTTGAGTTAGAATTTGACACTTGAACTTGAATTTAATATCCTACAGCGGCATCATCCCCGCGTCTATCTGCGCCACCTTCCAATTTGCCATCGGGTAGTATTTTAATTGCGTCCACTTTACCAATAATGGGCGTTCTGTCTTCATTGATGATATACCCTTTCGCTTTCATTTCTTCCTTTAAGGTATCGGAAAAACCGTCTGGCTCAAAAATGACCATATCGGGCAACCACTGATGGTGAAAACGTGGCGCGTTTACGGCGTCCTGCATGCTCATATCGAACTCGTAGGCATTTAGGATGGTTTGGGCCACAGCTGTAATAATGGTAGAACCGCCGGGGGTACCAACAACCATCCAAAGTTTTCCATCCTTTTCTACGATTGTTGGGGTCATGCTACTGAGCATTCGCTTTTCAGGGGCAATACTATTGGCTTCGGCGCCTATGAGTCCGAACATATTCGGTACCCCGGACTTGGAACTGAAATCGTCCATTTCATTGTTCAGGAAAAAGCCCAGTTCATCCGAATACAATTTGGAACCATAGGCCCCATTTAAAGTGGTGGTAACGGAAACCGCATTACCTTCAGCATCTACAATGGAGTAATGGGTGGTTTCCATGCTTTCCACGATTTCCACGTTCCCTCGTTCTACCTCCGAGGATTTGGTGGCCCTTTCGAAAGAGAAATTCTGCATACGCTCCTTTAAATAGGAATCGCTCAGCAATACATCCAAGGGAATATCAACAAAATCCGGGTCCCCCAAATAATAATTCCGATCCGCATAGGCCCTTCTTGAAGCTTCGGTAAACAATTGAATGGTCTTTGCCGAGTTATGGCCAAAATCCGACAGCTCAAAAGGCTCTATCATTTTAAAGATTTGATTGATGGTAACCCCGCCACTGCTGGGCGGACTCATAGATATGATTCGTAGGTCCTTGTACTTAAAAATGATGGGCTGTCGCCAAACGGCTTCATACTTTTCCAGATCTTCCTCAGTAACAAATCCGCCCTTTTCTTGGATAAAGGCCGCCAGTTTTTGGGCGGTTTCCCCCTTATAAAATCCGTCCCTACCACTTTGGGCAATCCTACGCATGGTATTTGCCAAGGCCGGATAGGAAATGATGTCCCCCTCCTTGAATTCTTGGGCAAACTTAGTGCTATCTCCGTTCACTTGAATGAACAGTTCACGTTGACTGGCCAATCGTTTTTCCTGATTTGCCGTTACCGGCACTCCTTTTTCGGCCAAGGCGATAACGGGTTCAAAAATTTCTTTCAACGGTAATGACCCAAACTTTTTATGCACCTCTATAATTCCCGCCACGGTACCCGGAACACCTACCGCGGTGGCACCCAACGTACTCATATTGGGAATCACATTGCCCAAGGAATCCAGGTACATGTCCTTGTGGCCCGCAAGCGGTGCTTTCTCCCGGTAATCCAAAGCACCAATATCACCATCGGCCTTACGATAGACCATAAAACCACCGCCGCCCAAATTCCCCGCAAAAGGATAGGCGACGACCAAGGCCATTTCTGTGGCGACCATGGCGTCAAAGGCATTGCCTCCCTTTTTCATGATTTCCACGCCAATTTTGGAGGCTTCCTCACGGGCCGAAACCACCATCGTTTTTTCGGTCACGACCCCTGTAGGCGGTACGGGAGCCTTTCGGCACTGAATAAATAATAGAAGGGAGAGCAGCGGTATGTAATATTTTCCCATTTAGTTTAGGTTTGGTTATTGTTAGTTAACAAGGTGTTGTATTTCTGTTTGGAAAAGATAACCAATTCCTCAAAAAAGTCAGTAAACTCCCTCTCAAAATCGCTATAGTGTTCCTCCAAGTCCAAAATTGCAAAATTCATCTTTGACCTGTTCTGGGTCCTGCGGTTCATGCCCCTTAAAACGTTCGCAATTCCCTCCATATTCGCATAATTGAGCAACCAGTTATCGGCAATCATATAGGGTATCATATGTTTGGTGCTATCGGGAAGGAGGGGGTAGTAGGTCTCCAAGGAATCATAAAAATCATCCACGAATCTCTCCAAAGGAATATCGGAATACATATCCCAGTTTTTTGCCAAAAAATGATCATAGTAGATATCCACAATTACCCTACTATAATGACTGTAATTCTTATGCAGCCGTTTACTGCTCATTTTGGGAATTTTATGGGCATCCGTAAAGGTATCTATAGCCCTATGTAATAAAATCCCCTTTTGAATCTTACCGGGCAGGTGTTTGTATTTGTTGCCCCGTATACTATCCGCAATAAAATTGCCAATTGAGACCTCTTCATCGTTAAAGGAAAGATAGATATGGGCCAAGAAGTTCATTGAACCTGAATTTTACTTTAAAAGTCGAATTTACGAATTGAAGAACTTTCAAATTACCCTAACCCTTTATATTTGCAAAAACTTACTATTATTTATGACACTCATTAAATCGATTTCAGGCATACGAGGCACCATTGGAGGTAAACCAGGAGATAACCTAACACCCATTGACGCGGTAAAATTTGCCGCTTCCTATGGTATTTGGTTAAAGGACTATTCTAAAAAAGACAAATTGAAAGTCGTGATAGGGCGCGATGCCCGTTTATCCGGTGAAATGATCCAGAATTTGGTGGTTTCCACCCTTGTGGGATTAGGAATCGATGTCATAGATTTGGATTTGTCCACAACGCCTACGGTCGAAATCGCAGTGCCATTGGAAAAGGCCGATGGTGGCATTATCCTTACGGCAAGCCATAACCCAAAACAATGGAACGCACTCAAATTATTGAACGAACGGGGCGAGTTTTTGGACGCCGCCCAAGGTGCCAAGATTTTGGAAATTGCCGAAAAGGAGGATTTTGATTTCTCCGAAGTGGACCACTTGGGTGAAATCATTAAAAACGATAGCTATATCGATATCCATATTGACGAAGTGCTCAACCTTTCCTTGGTAGATGCCGATGTGATTAGAAAAGCCAAATTCAAGGTAGTAGTAGACGGTGTTAATTCCACAGGAGGCATTGCCATTCCGAAGCTTTTGAAGGAATTGGGCGTAGAAGTGGTTGAATTATACTGCGATCCCACCGGTCATTTTCCCCACAACCCTGAACCCTTGAAGGAACATTTAGGCGATATCTGCAAAATGGTAGTTGAGGAAAAAGCCGATTTTGGTATTGTTGTGGACCCAGATGTAGACCGATTGGCCTTTATCAGCAACGATGGGGAAATGTTTGGGGAGGAATATACCTTGGTAGCCTGTGCAGACTACGTTTTAGGAAAAACAAAAGGAAATACGGTATCTAACCTATCCTCATCTAGGGCCTTAAGGGATATTACCGAAAAACATGGAGGCACCTATGAGGCCGCGGCAGTAGGAGAGGTCAACGTGGTGACGAAAATGAAAGCGAACAATGCGATTATTGGTGGCGAAGGAAACGGTGGAATTATTTATCCAGAAAGTCATTATGGAAGGGATGCCTTGGTGGGTACCGCTTTATTCTTGATGTTGATGGCGGAAAAGGGAGGTACCGTGGCCGAATTACGAGCGAGCTACCCTAGTTATTTCATGAGCAAAAAGAAAATAGAGCTGACCCCGGGATTGGATGTGGACGGAATATTATCTGCTATGGCCGATAAATACAGAAACGAGGAAATTTCCACGATTGATGGGGTGAAAATCGATTTCCCCGAAAATTGGGTGCACTTAAGAAAGTCCAATACAGAACCGATTATACGGATTTACACAGAGGCGAAAAGTCAGGAAAATGCGGATGCCTTGGCAGACCGGATTATTGGGGAAATCAAGGAAGTCGCAGGTCTCTAACCCGACCTGTTTGCCATATAATTTGCGCGTACAATTTTAGATGTTTTATGTTCCCCGGTATGGCTCCATCCTGGGGGCATAAAAATATAGGCCAATTTGTTTTTTACACCGGGAGCTTTCCAAACATCCTTGCCCAAAGCAATAATTTCCCCAAAATAAACATCCAAAAAATTACCACTGTTCACTTTTCGGGTGATGCCGTACTCGGGTTTTGTGTCCGTTTGCTCTTCCTGATAGGTACCAAAGACACGATCCCAAATATTCAGTAGATTACAAAAATTGGTGTCCATGTATAAAGGATTACGTGCATGGTGAACCCTATGATGAGAAGGTGTAAGCATAATTTTATTCAAAAATCCAAATCGGGCATCCTTGATCATATTTTCTCCAACATGGATAAAAGCACCGTAGGTACCGTCAATAAACATGATCAAAAACAGCATGGCCGGTTCCATGCCCAACAAAATACAAACCGTAGTTCTAATCGTATCGGCATAGGGAGCTTCCAGAAAAAAATGGGCATAGGTTACGGACAGGTTCATATTTTCCGGTACATGATGCGTGGCATGCAGGCACCAAAAGAGTCGGACTTTATGGCCCAAATAATGGTAGATGAAGTGCCCAAATTCCCAGACTATATAGGCAAAGATGAACCAATACCATGTGGGTCCCGTATTGATCAGGGCGTACGGTTCAAACCACCCAATACACAGCGTCACCATTGCTATGGCTATAAACCGACCTACAAACCTATTGAAAACATAGATAAGAAAATTGACCTTGTAGACCTTGGTTTGAGGTTTTTTGTAAACAAGCCCTAATACAAATTCCAATAATACCAAAAGGGGAATAATTGGAAAAATAAGGCTCTGTACCCCTTCAAAAGTTCTAAAGGAACTATAATCCCCTGATTTAATAATTTCCCAAGCCTGGGAAATACCCAAGAATCCAATGATTTCATTGTAAAGCGTATCCAATACCTCCATATGATTATAGTATTTCAACTAAAATATCAATAAATATTAGAATTTAAAATACTGAAAGGTAGCTGGTTGTATCCTGAGAAGTGAAGGTAATTAAGATACCTTGGCAAATGAGGCGGGCGTTTTGCCCCTGTGCTTCCATCGTTTATGGGTCCATAAATAATGTTCCGGTCGTTCCCTTATTTGCTGTTCCGTCAATCTAAGGAAGGCTTCGGTAATTTCGTTTTCCTCGGTATTCTTACCGTTTTCGGTAATGGGGATAAATTCGGCCTGATAATACCCACGTTTGACCTTGCTGACCTTTAGGAAAACGACCGCCAGTCCCATTTTACGTGCCATGATCTCCGCCCCATTGAAAATAGGCACCTTCACACCCATAAATTCGGACCAATATTGTGCCCTGTGGGCCTGGGGGGATTGGTCGCTGACCATTCCAAAAATACCAATGATGCCATCCCGCTTATCCCTAACTACGGTTTTGACCGTTTGTTGTTGGGTAATCAAGGTCGTATTCCAACGCCCCCGCACCTTCTTAATGAAACGATCAAAATACTTGTTCTCTATTTTTTGGTAGACGGCATATCCTTTGGCCTTTATATAGTTGTTCATGCTAACGTTCCATTCCCAATTGGCATAATGTGAGCAGACTACCAGGATACTTCGTTTTTTTTCAATTTCATTGATCACTTCAATGTTAAGTACCTTGTATTTCTTTTTGATCTGTTCCTTGCTCAAATTCATGGACTTTATCATTTCCAGGAACATATCGCACATATGTCGGTAAAACTCCTTTTCTATCCTATGGATTTCCTTTGGGCTCTTCTCGGGAAAAACCAAATTCAAGTTTTCCTGAACGACCTTGCGTCGGTACCCAATGACCCTGTACACCAAAAAGAAGGCAAAATTGGAAAAACTATAAAATAGTGGGTACGGCAAAATGGAAATAATCCACAAAAAAGGATAGGTCAAAATAAAAACCAGTAGTTGCATGGCATCTTTCATACTGGGCAAATATAGCTATATTTGAAAGCATAAATATTGGATTTATATGTACAACTTGGACATCGCCACCATTGCCGTTATAGCAGCAAATATTATGGTTTCCCTGAAAGGTTTTAACGATACGTATTTTTTTGACCGATATAAATTTAGCATTGGTGCCATTAGAAGTGGCCAAAAGGAACGCATGCTTACCTCCGGGTTTCTACATGTAGATGTGGCCCACCTCTTCTTCAATATGTTCACCCTATACTTTTTTGCTGATGTGGTCATTAGCTGGTTCGGGCAGGGAAATTTCATTATCATTTACTTTATAAGCCTTCTAGCAGGGAGTCTCCTGGCCCTGTTCTTTCATAGGGACGAAACCTATTACAGTGCCGTTGGTGCCAGCGGTGCGGTTACGGGAATTTTATATTCGGCCATACTCTTACAACCAAATGACAGTCTATACCTTATGTTCATTCCCATTCCAATCCCTGCCTATGTCCTTGGAATTGGCTATTTATTGTATTCCATTTACGGTATGAAAAGTCGTCTGGGCAATATTGGCCATACCGCACACTTTGGTGGAGCGGTAGGTGGCTACTTGATCACCCTAATTTTTATGCCAAATCTTTTGGCTACGGATACGTTGATGGTCATCTTATTGGCTATACCCATCATACTGCTTTTTGTACTGGCCAAACTGGGAAAACTCAATTAAGTAATACTATTCTTACAGATTTTTACTTTTTATAGTTTTTTTCTTGTATTTTATCGAAAAAGACTACGAAATCATAAGGAATACGGGGTCGGTTCGTTGTTAAGGGACTGAATAAAAACCAAATCTTTTACCAATGATAAGAAGATTCCCCATTTTGATTGCCACTTTAGGTGCAGTGCTCTTTTCCTGTAGTGACGAAACCACCGTGTATGAAGATCCAAACAACAGGGACAACCTGAGATTGGAGTCCAATGAAACACTTTTGGAAAATAGTGTTTTATATGATAAAGCCGGTGTGCTTGACATCTTGGACGAAGCTACCATAACAGGCAAATACGCTTCCAGCGCAAAGGCACAACCTGCGGGAGATTATCCCTTGACCTTGGTGGCCCAGGTAGATGTACCGTCATTTCAAGGCGGTGAGAACCTGACTGCGTCCCACGTGGCAGTGGAAGGGGACTATGCCTATGTTTCCTACAATACGGTAGATGCCAGTTTTGTCGGTGCCGTGGATATTATAAATGTGAAAAACCCTAGAAATCCAAAGGTGTCCTCAAGACTGTATTATACCAATGCAGACATCAATGCCATTGCACATGATAATGGTTATGTTTATTTGGCAGGGGGAGTTGATTCCGAACTTTCAGTTACCGCAACCGCCAATTCCTTTGTGGCCAAAATATATGCCCCTGACGGACGATTTGACCTGGATGCCGGAATAACCTATGGTTTTCAGGATGGTTACAATGCCACGGATGTGGAAGTCGTTTCTGATAAAGTGATAGTCACAAGTGGTCAGCAAGGTTTTGTAAGAGTGTATAATAAATCCGATTTAAGCACGGTTGTTGAAGCTCCTTATGCAGATTTAAGGGCCGTTGCGGCCAATGAATCCAACATTGCCGTATTGGATGCCAGTGAAGGCGTTTCCATTTTGGATCAAAGTCTGAATAGCATAAAGGACATCGCCATTGATTCCGATTTTGGGGAAAACACGAAAAGAACATTGGATTTTTATGGCCCCAACGTTATCGTTTCAGAAGGTTCCAAAGGTGCCGGGGTCTATAATGGAAGTACGGGAGACTTTGTGGAATATATTCCTATTTTATTGAACCCTGAAACCGTTGACGCTGCGGATGTTGTTACGAATGCCGTGGCAACGAATGACAATGTATTGTTAATGGCGAACGGAGGTGCCGGACTTTGTCTATCCGAAGACAAGGAAAATGCCGATACCAGTTTGGTGGGTATCATCCAATTGGAGGGCTCCATCAACTTTGTGGCCTCCAAAGACGATTATATTTTCGCAGCTTCTGGTTTGGAAGGCTTGCAGATTATTAAGTTGAACAGACCTGATGAAAGTTTGGTTGCCAGATGCTCCAACTTAAATGGCTACAGCGGCAGTTCTAACTTGAACGTAGATTCAGGATCCACTCAAAGTTACAGAGGTTCAAAACGCTTTTTTGATTTTGATGTGTATGGTGAACTTTTACTTTGTGGCTCCTGGACCGTAAGAAATCAAGTCGTGATACACGAAAATGCGCTATTTGAGATGAACGGACATTTTGCAGTGGCACGAAATTCCAGAAGGGGAGATGTCACCGTTAAATCAGGTGCGACACTAAGAATAGAGGGTAACCTGACCATTTACGGGGATTTAATCCTGGAAGATGGTGCATCTGTGGAATTCATCGGGGAAAATAATGCCGTCAACATTTTTGGTTCCGTTACGAGAACGGGAGATACGACCGTAACAGGTACATTTCTAGATGTAAGGGGCAAATTCTAACCGAAACCTGAATAAAATAAAAAAGGCCAAGTGTAAAATCTTGGCCTTTTTTATTCATGAATCTTTCGTTTAATTGAGGAGTTCCGCAACCTTTTCTTCCAGGGCAGGGCCTCGTAAGTTCTTGGCAACAATGACCCCATTTTCATCCAACAGGAATGCGGCAGGTATCGCATCAACATTATAGAGTTTGGCGATTGCATCGTCAAAATAAGCGATGTTGGAAATATGGTTCCATTCCAGTCCGTCGTCCTCAATGGCTTTTTTCCAAGCATCTGCGGTTCTATCCAAAGAAACGCCTACAATGTTCAGTCCTTTATCATGGTATTTTTTATACACGGAAACAATGTTCGGGTTTTCGGCCCTGCAAGGTCGGCACCAAGCGGCCCAAAAATCCACCAAAGTCGCCTTTCCCAATAAATTTTTGAGCTCCAAGGTTTCCCCGTTGGGATTTGGACCTGAAAAATTGGGTGCCGTTGCACCAATGGAGGTATTCTTATCGGCTTCTTCGGACGCTTTAAGCCGTTCCAACAAATCTAAAATTCGTTGTCCCGGTTTGGAATCCTTGATTTCAGCCGAAAAAGTATCATATAGTTCCTGTGCTTTGGATGATTCAATGGTCTTTGTACTTATGGACCGCTCCAAAAGCAATGCGGATATCAAGGCATTGGGATTCTCCGAAACAAATTTCGTCTCAAAACCTTGGTATTCTTCGGTAAGTTCCTGCATTTCGTCACGTAGGGCCGCAATATTTTCGGGCGAGCCACCTGAGGTTGTTGCACGCTGTAAATCCTCCTGAATGGATTTCGCCTGCAATGAAATTTTTCGGGATTCCTCCATATAATTTGCAAAAAAATCATTTTGGGGCGTACCTCCAATATCCGCAAAGCCAAGGCTGTCGATGGATGCCTCAAAATCGATATCGCCATTTTCTAGAATTACGGCGGTATATCCTTGGGCCTTATCCACGAATATGTAATATAACTCGGGTTTTTCTGCCACTCCGGAGAATTCGAATTTTCCTTGGGAAATGGTGGTGGTATCCACTTCAATGGGCTGATTGCCCTCACCAATCGTCTTGAGGAAAACCTGTGTACCATCTTCCAAATCTCCCCGTAAGGATCCATTGATGGTGTAGCCATCCTTTGCTTGGTTACAACTACTCATTGCCATGGCACATAGCGAAAACAACAATAAACTTCTCATATTCTATTTTTAGTAAAAAACAAATGTACTATTATCCCATAGGATAAAAAAAGGCCCTTCAAAAATATCTTGAAGGGCCTTTTGTTTTTATTAGGAAGTGAGCGACTAAAAGGTATACCGTACACCAAGCCCTATGTCAAAATCAAAATTATCTGAGAAACCGTCATAGCCTAGAACACCTATTTCCGGTCTAAAATCCAATGATAAGAGCAATGGAATGTCAAATTTGTATTCCACCCCAATGTCCCCGGCCGCAAAAATAAAGAGTCCGCCTTCATCGTCTACCCCTGGAATATTTGGAAAATCAACACTTCCCAAACCGCCACCAACGCCGTAGTACCAGTTAAATCCTCCCTCAATGGGTCGTACCCACTGATAAAGCGCGGCTAATTTAAATGCATCGTAGTTCCTACTGTCCCTCCAGCCAAGGTCAAACTCGGCCCTGTTGCTTCTACCTATTGATTTTTGATAGGAAATTTCCGCTCCAAAACCGTCGCTATCGCCCAAACGCAAACCAAGGGCATGATCGGAAATTTCCTGGGCGTTTACTGAAACCGTTCCCACTAACAAGAAAAAGGATAAAATTTTTAAAACTTTCATGTATTCTAGATTTTTGATTAATAACAAAAAGCAACATTGTTGTATATGTTGCTCAGACAATAAAACTTAATTTAGCGGTCAAAATTGTGCTACCTTGAATATATTATTGTCCCATTTACAACTAGAATTAGAAGGAGAACTTCAGATAGACGACCTGTACAAGTCACTATATGCCACGGATGCTTCGGTTTATCGTAAGATTCCCTTGGCAGTGGCATTCCCTAAGTCCAAGGAAGATATCAAAAAATTGATAGGCTTTGCAAAGGAGCATAAAGTTGGACTAATCCCAAGAACGGCAGGGACTTCCCTTGCGGGACAATGTGTTGGTGATGGTATTGTGGTGGACGTGTCCCGATATTTCACGGAAATAATACATTTAGATACCGAGAAAAAACAGGTAACGGTACAGCCCGGGGTCATCCGCGACGAACTGAACCTATATTTAAAACCGTTCGGTCTTTTTTTTGGCCCCAACACGTCTACTTCGAACCGATGTATGATCGGGGGCATGGTAGGCAACAATTCGTCCGGTACCACATCCATTCAATATGGGGTGACAAGGGACAAAATAGTTTCGCTAAAAACCATTTTGTCCGACGGTAGTGAGGCCGAATTCAAAGCAAGGACAGCCTCTGAATTGGCCAAAATCGAATCATCAGATTCATTTGAAGCTTCTATTTACAAAAGCATATCCAAAGAACTGGCTAATAACGATATAAAAAATGAAATAATCAAAGAGTTTCCCAAGCCGTCCATCCATCGAAGAAATACGGGATATGCGGTTGACGAACTTTTGAAATCCGAAATCTTTGGCGGAGAAAGACCAACGTTAAACTTGGGAGAATTACTATGTGGAAGTGAGGGCACCTTGGCGTTTACTACCGAAATCACCCTCCAATTGGATAACCTACCACCAAAATTATCGGCTATGGTGGTGACGCATTACCACACTTTGGAGGATTGCCTTATGGATGTTGTTCCCGTCATGGAACATTCCCTTCAGCTTTGTGAAATGATGGACAAGGTAATCCTGGATTGCACCAAAAACAATCGTTCACAATTGGCGAATAGGTTCTTTGTAGAGGGCGACCCCGCCGCGCTGTTGATGTTGCAGGTAAGTGCCGATGATGAACAGGCCCTGGAAACGGAAGTCAAAAAACTGATGGCGACCATTGAAAAATCGGGCTTAAGCTATGCCAGCCCTGTTCTGTTCGGTGAAAATATCAACAAGGCCATAGAGTTGCGAAAGGCGGGTCTAGGGCTGTTGGGGAATATCGTGGGGGATATGAAAGCGGTTGCCTGTATAGAGGATACCGCGGTTGCCGTAGAAGATTTAAAGGATTTTATTGGGGAATTCACCCAAATCATGAAGGGGTACGGGCAAAGTGCAGTGTACTATGCCCACGCGGGAGCGGGCGAACTTCATTTAAGGCCTATTCTCAATCTTAAAAAGTCGCCTGATGTGACCCTTTTTAGGCAAATTACCACGGACGTGGCGAAACTCACCAAGAAATACAAAGGTTCGTTCAGCGGGGAACACGGTGATGGCATTGTCCGCGCTGAGTTTTTGCCCTTAATGATCGGGGAAAGGAACTACGAACTGCTCAAGCGGATTAAGTCCTATTTCGACCCCGATAATATTTTCAATCCGGGGAAAATTGTAGATGCCTATCCCATGGATGAATCCTTCCGCTATGAGATTGACCGTAACGAACCGGAAATAGAGACCTTAATGGACTTTTCGGACAGTGAGGGAATCCTAAAGGCTGCCGAAAAATGCAACGGCAGTGGGGATTGCAGAAAGACCCATCTGATGAATGGCGCCATGTGCCCCAGCTATCACGTTACCAAAAATGAAAAGGACACAACCCGGGGAAGGGCGAACGCCTTACGGGAATTTTTAACGAACCCTAAAAAGACCAATGGTTTTGACAGCCAGGAGCTCAAAGAGGTCTTTGACCTGTGTTTGAGCTGCAAGGCATGTGCCAGCGAATGCCCAAGCAATGTAGATGTCGCTACTTTGAAAGCCGAATTTCTTTACCAATATCAGGAATCCAATGGATACCCCTTACGCGGAAAATTATTCGCCTACAATACCCAATTGAACAAAATTGGGAGCAAGGTTCCTGGTTTGACCAATGCCGTTTATGGGTCCAAGTTTTTAGGAAAAATCTTAAAAAAAGCATCGGGCGTAGCACTGGAAAGAGAATTACCAAAAGTGTATAGTTTTAATTTCGATAAACACCTTCAAAATATTAGTAATCAAAAAGGTATAAAAAAACAGAAAGTTGTCCTCTATATTGATGAATTCACGAATTATCTGGATATTGAAATAGGGAAGGACGCCATTGCACTATTGGTAGGTTTAGGATATGAGGTGGAACTCTTTTATGCAGAAAGTGGCCGGACCTTCCTGTCCAAAGGGTTTTTAAAACAAGCAAAAAAATTGGCGGAAAAGAATTCAAGGAAGTTGGTTGACTTTGCCAAAAAAGGAAGGCCGGTTCTTGGCCTGGAACCCTCTGCCGTATTATCTTTTAGGGATGAGTATAAAAGGCTTTTGGCAAATAAAGAGGCTTCGGAGTCGATAGCAAATAATTGTTTCCTGATCGAAGAGTTTCTAGCCAAGGAGATTCAAGAAGGCAAAATAGATGCCTCGTTTTTTACGGAAGTATCGGCAGACATAAAAATCCACAACCATTGCCACCAAAAGGCATTGAGCAATCAAAAAGTAACCTTTGACATTCTCAACTTGCCCAAAAACTATAAGGTTACCATCATTTCTTCAGGTTGTTGTGGGATGGCGGGATCTTTTGGTTATGAGAGGGAACACTACGAAACCAGTATGAACGTAGGCGGATTAAAATTGTTCCCCGCGGTCAACAACGCATCACCGGAGACTATCATTGCTGCTAACGGTACCAGTTGTAGACATCAAATATTTGATGGCACCAAACGAATCGCCCAACATCCGGTAAGCATATTGGCAAAGGCACTGAAATAATTATGCCCCAGGAGGAAGCATCCTTTTTTGTTCTTCCTTGAGTTCTATGGAAGCGATGAGTTGATTGAGGTTCATTTCCTTAAGGGCTTCGTCCATAAAGAAAGGCGATAGCTTATCGTTTTTATAATGGTACATTTTCCAGCGTTTCAAGGAATATTCCAAGGCCGTTAGATTTTCCACCCAATCCCCGGAGTTCAGATAGGTGACCCTACCACCACGTTTTTCAATATGTTCCTTTTTGGGTGTATGGATATGACCGCAAATGACATGATCGTATCGGTTTTGAATGGCTACGTCGATTACGGTCTCCTCAAAATTAGAAATATACCTTTCGGATTTTTTTTCGTCCTTTTTGATTTTTTTGGACAGGGAGTACTTTTCCTTCCGAAGTCTTTTTAGGAACCAATTGTTCAATTTGTTGACAGTGATCAAAAAACCGAAACCCAGGCTACCAAATTGGGCCACCCATCTGCCATTTATCCAGGGTATATCAAAAACATCGCCATGAAAGAACCACATTTTCTTTCCATGTAAGGTCAAAACCAACTTACGGGAAAACTGAATATTTCCCAAGGAAATATTTGCCAAGGTTTTGGGTGCCTCATCGTGGTTTCCCATGATATAGTGTACTTCGGTACCCTTTGAGGCCATGGAAACTATTTTCTTGATGACGTTTAAGTGGGACGTTGGAAAGTAGCTTTTCTTAAATTGCCAAATATCCACAATATCACCATTAAGAATGAGGATTTTAGGCTGTATACTGCACAGGTATGCCAGAAGTTCATCGGCGTACGTGTCATACGTACCTAAATGAACATCGGAAATAACGGCAATTTCCAACTTTCGCTTTTTCACCTACTTAAACATCAAATAGTTAACCATTTCGTTTTATTGGGGTATTTTGTCTCTACAAGAAAACCCTCTATTAGGGTTCATCCCTAAAATATTCACAAAATTAAACCTAATGGTATATGCAATGGTTAACTGCCATATCATCAATTGATAAGGATACCGTTAAATTATCATTACCGGCCAAATGAATAGGTTAATTTAAGTTTAAGAGGACTGGATAATTTTCCATAAGGCTATTAAAGTTTACATTTGTAGGTATCTTTTATTAAAAACGATTATGGCGGGTAATTCCTTTGGAAATATATTTAGGGTAACGACATTTGGCGAATCGCATGGCAGGGCCATCGGCGGGGTCTTGGATGGTTGTCCAGCGGGCATCCCATTAGATTTGGAATTGATACAAAAAGACCTGGACAGGCGTAAACCGGGTCAGTCCGCCATAGTAACCCAACGCAAGGAACCGGACCAAGTTGAGATTTACTCTGGGATTTTCGAAGGAAGGACAACAGGGACACCTATTGGATTCGCCATTCACAATACCAACCAGAAATCCAAGGATTACGGCCATATAAAGGATTCCTACCGGCCTTCCCATGCAGACTATGTCTACGACCAAAAATATGGCTTTAGGGACTATAGGGGCGGTGGAAGGAGCTCAGCCCGGGAAACCGCTAGTAGGGTAGTGGCCGGAGCCATAGCCAAACAGTTTTTAAAGGGTATCGAAATCAACGCCTTTGTATCACAAGTAGGCACCCTGAAAATGGAAAAAAGCTATTTGGAACTGGACCTTAAGACAGCAGAAGACAATATCGTTCGGTGTCCGGATCAAGAGATGGCCGTAAAAATGGAGGAATATATTAAAGCCATCAAAAAAGACGGGGATACCATTGGCGGCGTGATTACCTGTGTGGCCACGAATGTACCGGTTGGGCTGGGAGAACCTGTTTTCGACAAATTACATGCAGAATTAGGAAAGGCCATGCTTTCCATCAACGCGGTAAAGGGTTTTGAATATGGTAGCGGTTTTGAAGGAGTGACCATGAAAGGCAGCGAGCACAACGATCCCTTCAACACGGATGGTTCCACAAAGACCAACCATAGTGGGGGAGTGCAAGGAGGTATCAGCAACGGTATGGACATCTACTTCAATGTAGCCTTCAAACCCGTTGCAACGGTAATCCAAGGGTATCAGACCATAGACAAGGAAGGGAACCTTGTGCAAACCCAGGGAAAAGGAAGGCACGACCCTTGCGTTGTCCCTAGGGCAGTTCCTATTGTGGAGGCAATGACAGCATTGGTTCTGGCGGATTATATGCTCCTTTCCAGGGTGAATAAAATTTAATCTATGGGGGAGTGGCGTGTCTGCTTTCTATTTGGTATCTTGAGCCAAAAGATTAACATATGCGTAAACTGGAATTGCACTGGCAAATATTGATAGGAATGCTCTTGGGCATTCTTTTTGGTTTCTTGATGACCCAAGTCACCTGGGGAAAGGACTTTGTAGGGGACTGGATACAGCCTTTTGGCACCATTTTCGTCAAACTTTTGAAGTTGATTGCAATCCCCCTTATTTTAGCCTCACTAATTAAAGGTATTTCAGACTTAAAGGATATTTCAAAATTCAGGAACATTGGCGTAAGGACCATTCTAATTTACATTACAACAACTGTTGTCGCCATAACCATAGGGTTGGTTTTGGTGAATATCATGCAGCCTGGTGAGGGTATTTCAGAAGAAACCATTACGAAATTGACGGACACCTATGCCAGCGATAGCGGCGTTACTTCAAAGATGGAAGAGGCATCCCGACAAAAAGGGGCGGGACCGCTCAAATTTTTGGAAGATATGGTCCCCGATAACGCCCTCGCTGCTATGACCGATAACAGTCTCATGTTACAGGTAATCTTTTTTGCCATATTCTTGGGGATCTCTATGTTATTGATTGGCGAAAAGGATGCCGAACCGCTCAAAAAGTTCTTTGACTCTTTGAACGATGTTGTGTTGAAAATGGTGGACCTTATCATGTTAACGGCTCCCTATGCCGTATTTGCTTTGTTGGCCGGAGTCGTAGTCTCTTCCAGTGATCCGGAACTATTGCTGGCTCTCTTGAAATATGCCGGTGTGGTTGTATTGGGGCTGGCATTAATGATTCTGTTTTATTCCTTGATCGTATCCTCGTTCACTCGGTACAATCCCTTAACATTTCTAAGTAAAATGAGCCCGGCGCAGTTGTTGGCTTTTTCTACAAGTTCCAGTGCTGCCACCTTGCCCGTCACTATGGAACGGGTAGAGGAGCACATTGGTGTGGACAAGGAAGTCTCCAGTTTCGTCCTACCCGTGGGGGCAACAATCAATATGGATGGGACCAGCTTATACCAAGGAGTCGCGGCCGTCTTCATTGCGCAGGCATTGGCCTTTGACCTTACCTTGGCGAACCAGTTGACCATAGTTTTGACCGCTTTGTTAGCTTCTATTGGTTCAGCAGCCGTACCGGGCGCTGGAATGGTAATGCTTGTAATCGTACTGGAATCCATTGGATTCCCACAGGATAAATTGGCCATTGGTCTGGCATTGATATTTGCGGTGGACAGACCCTTGGACATGTGCAGAACCGTTGTAAACGTTACGGGAGATGCTACCGTAGCGATGATGGTGGCCAAATCCGTGGGAAAACTCGGAAAGCCAAAAGTAAAAAATTGGGACGACCACTATGAAGAGGTGAAATAGGGAGGAATAGATCAAGTTCAAGTAACAAATTTAAGTATCAAGTTCAAGCACAAAAGCTGTTGGCTGTTAGCCGTTAGAGGTTAGGGGTTAATGAAAACCATAAAAACCAACTCTAATTGCCAATAGCTCTCCGCGTATGGCGTATAGCTTACAAAAAATTAATAATCTACCTGAATCGGCCAAAAATGAAGCAAGAACCTATGATGGAAAATTTGGTGAACGCGTATCCATATGTTTTCGAAATTGATGGAAACCTTGACCGGTTGATAAGGAGCATAGAACTCCTAAGCTATGTAAACCCCTTGAACATCGAGAAGGAAAAGCACGCTTTCTTTGCTTCAAAATATACCCAAAATCCTGAGTTTCGCTATCCCAAATTAAAGTTTGACCCTTATAAATTGCACCGTTTGTTCTTTTCGCAACGTTTGGAACGTATTAAGGACGAAAAATTGAGAACGGCCTATCAGGAGATTATCTATTACTATTCCAACATGGTTCAATGCATCCAGACCATTGGCCAAAAGAACAGATTTCATTACAACTCACTGCGGGTATATGGATCCCCGACTGAAAAGGACGTTGAAAATGCCAAGTATATATTGCATTTTACCGATGAAACCCATGGTCCGGATATGGAAAGAAAATTTACCCCTCTCGAGGCCAAGGAATATTTTGAAGAATTTGCAAGTAGGTATGACTTCCCCCTAAAAATAAAATATTCTACTAGCATTGCCGCCGATGCCATGGTAAGCAATGCCACCAAGACATTATTGATTAAGAAAAATACCAAATTCAGCAAGAATCAATTACTGACCTTGGCCAACCATGAAATCGGTGTTCACATGGTTACCACCTTCAATGCACAGAGCCAACCCCTTAAAATATTTTCCAATGGATTTCCCAAAAACGTGGAGACGCAGGAAGGACTAGCCGTTTTCAGTGAGTATATGAGCGGAGCCTTGACATTAAGGCGCTTGAAGGAATTGGCGCATCGGGTGTTGGCTTCCGATAGTTTGATTAAGGGCTATACTTTTGCCGATACCTTTGATATGATACATTCCCAATATAAACTTGACCGCGATGCGGCTTTCTCGGTCACACTGAGAGCCCATAGGGGAGGAGGGTTTACCAAAGACCGATTGTACTTAAGCGGCCTTCGCAAAATATATAAGCGATATCAACAACAAAAATCCATGGACATATTGTTATCCGGTAAGGTTTCCTTGGATTGGGAAGAACTGATTGAACATTGCTTAAAGATAGGTCTAGCCGTTCCCAATAGCTATGACAATTTTGCCTTTAAAACAAATAAAAATGAGAATAAAACCTTGGATTTTATATTGAACAACCTTAAATAAGGGGCTCCAAACCGTACAGGATTAACCGCAGCTCAATTTAAATATCGAATCGACAATTAACCTAATTAAAGGAGCGATATCGGGCCATGGTAAACATATAAACGCCATAACAGGCAAGTCCAGCAGCAACAATGCCCATCAACCATGGTCCAGAAGAATTTTGCTGCAAAAAGGAAAATGCGCTCTCAGTGCCTTTCATTTCACCAGAAGTATTACCCACAGAAAGCCCGGCAGTAATGAAGAAATAGGCTATTATCCCAACTAAAATACCCCGGGCCGACAGTCCGGCGTAGCCCATATTTTTAATGAATTTTATTTTAGTGGTTTCCGACATGGCTTTGAGCTTGAATTTGGAAATAAAAGTTCCCTTATAGGCCTTTACAAATTGATAAACACTTTTTCCTGCCAAACAAAAACCTACTACAATAAAAAAGGACTGCTGATATTCAAGTGGTATCAAGGAAGATTTACTTCCTCCATTATTTCCGGTTTGTGAGAATGCGTTTATCAAAGATAAAAATCCAAGCCCCATGTAAATTAGTCCACTAATGAAGAAACTTATGCGTTTAATCGTACCTTTTCCATCACCCCCTATGTTTTCAGGATCTTGGATACTTTGAATAAAACGCCACAATGCATAGCAACAAAGTCCTAGTCCAAGTGCCACCAAAATAAATTTCCCAAAAGGTTGCTTTTCCAAAAATTCAATGACCTCTAATTTACCGGCTTTTTGGCCACCTAGATTAAAGGCTGCCAAAAAGGCCAATACACCCGTAATCAAATAAACTACTCCTTTTGCAACAAAACCTGTGCGTGCCGTCTTTATAATTTTATCATCCATGTTTACAAGTTTCTATATTTAATCCAGAAAATGTAGCTTGTAAGCTATGGTTGTTAATCCAATCGAAATAACTAGAGAAATTTGGCCCTGATTTCAGGACTTGGAACCATACAGGCTTCCCTTTTACCGAACCATTCGTATCTATATTTTGCAATTAAATCGTATACGATATCACGTATTTTACTGGGAATCAATTGAAAAATTTTAGAAACTGTCCTATACCCTTTTAAAGACTTGCCTACTTCCAGTGCAGCATCGGATTTTATATAAAAAGCCACTCCCGGTTCGATCAGCACAACGGAATCAATTTTAGTGGTGTCAATTTTTCGTTCTTTTAGAAGTCGTTGGCCCACATCGCTTTGTAAGGAAGTAAACTGAAAAACATCCTTGTGATCCCGTTTTATAACGAACTGGACGAAACCGTTACAGACGTTGCATAGCCCGTCAAATAGAATAATTTTTTTTGCTTTTTCCACAACACAAAGATAATGCAGCTTTAATACTAGACCTAAGGGTTTATAACGTATTTAAGAATTGGTTCAAATCTGTTTCCTTGTCCAGGCCCAGTTTCTTTTTGAGTCGGTACTTGGATTTGAGGATACTATCCGGTAAAACGTTTAGGGTTGCCGCAATTTCCTTGGTGGTGAGGTTCATGCGAAGAAAGGCGGCCAGGCGGATTTCCTTTTCAGATATATCCGGATAAATGGTCTTTAGTTTTTGGTCGAAGTCGTTGTGGACATCGGCAAAATAACTTTTAAAGACCTCCCAGTCCTTGTCCGATGCATTTTCCTTTTTCAATAGCATCACGATGCGCCGGAATTCCATCTTGAACTTTTCCGGGGAAATTTTGATGTTTTCCAAGTTTTCCATGAGTTCCTGGATAAAAGTGTTCTTTTGGACCAAATGTAGGGTCTGGCTAGCCAGTTCCTTTTGTTTGTGCTCGATTTCCTGTTGGTAGATAGCTTCTTGTTTTTCCCTTTCGATTTTGTTTTTCTTGATTCGCTGCCTGAATCCAAAGAATAAAAGTCCAGAGACCGTTAGGGCAGATGCCATGCCACCGGCATAAAGACCTTTTTTAAGATTACTGATTTCTACCTCTTGACTGAGTGTTTTTATTTCTTCTTGCTGAAGTGCAATTTCTGCTTCCTTCTTTTCGGTTTGATACTTAATTTCAAGATTGTTTATTCTTTCCGTTACCTCAACCCCCTTAAGGCTGTCATATAATTGGTTGTACTTTGTCCTATACTCATAGGCACTTTTGAAATTATTGGTAGCCGCCTTAATTTCTGCCATTTTTCCATAACTACGAATTAGTCTTTCTATATTCCCTGTACTATTGGCTATGACCATTGCTTGTTGCATGTATTCTTCGGCTTGATTATAGTTTTTTTCTACCATAGCCATTTCGCCCAAATTCCTTAAAATCAATCCCTTTAATTGTGGCTCCCCATATTTTTCTGAGTGCTGCAGTGCCAAGGAATAGTACGATTTGGCCTTTCCATAATTCTCCAAGTCGTCAAAAACGGCTCCTATATTATTATACTCCCTCGTCAATGCAATACTTGGATTTTTTTCAAAATGTGCGATACTCTTGTAATGGTACTCGAGTGCTTTTTCATGGTGCCCTTCGTAGCGATAATTTGCTGCGAGGTTTCCCCAACATTTCGGGATAAAATCATTCAAACCATATTTCATGCATATTTCTTCACTTTGGAGATAGTACTTATTGGAAGCCTCCAAGTTTTTTACATCGAACATCAGATTGCCCATGTTCAAATAACTTCTAGCCAAATCTATAGGGTCTCCTTCTATTTTTTCATTAAGTTGAGCTGCTATTTGATGTGATTTCAAAGCCTCGTCATATTGGCCCAAATAGCGCTGGGAAATACCCAATTGATTGAGTGTATTGGGCATGGGACCCTCCATTTTTAGCTGTTCCAATAGATTCAATGCTTTTTTGCAATTATCAATGGAATTTTGAAAGTCCGACATTAAGTAATAGTAATGTCCATATAACTGATGCGCCCTGGCCTCAAAGTAGCCTGATTCCTTTTTTTTGGCATTGAATGCAAGACTATCCAAAATTACTTTGGCTTTTGGCAGGTCATCGGAAACGGTTTTTTGGTAAAGCGCAATTAGGCTTTCAAATGCCAAACTATCTCTATGGACCCCTACATTATCCTGGGCTTTGGCGTTTACAAAAAACCAAAAACATATGAGTAGTAAAGGATTTCGCATCACAACGTATTTAAAAATTGGTTCAAATCGGTATCCTTATCCAAACCCAGTTTCTTTTTGAGGCGGTATTTGGACTTTAAAATACTATCCGGTAAAACGTTGAGGGTTGCCGCAATTTCCTTGGTGGTAAGGTTCATGCGAAGGAAGGCCGCCAAGCGGATTTCCTTTTCCGATATATCTGGATAAATGGTCTTGAGTTTTTGGTCGAAATCGTTGTGGACATCGGCAAAATAACTTTTAAAGACCTCCCAGTCCTTGTCAGAGGCATTTTCTTTTTTTAGAAGCATTACGATACGCCGGAATTCCATCTTGAATTTCTCCGGAGAGTTCTTGATGTTCTCTAGGTTTTCCATAAGCTCCTGGATAAAGGTGTTCTTTTGGACCAAATGCAGGGTCTGACTCGCCAATTCCTTTTGTTTGTGCTCAATTTCCTGTTGGTAGATAGCCTCTTGTTTTTCCCTTTCGATTTTGTTTTTCTTTATACGTTGCCGGAATCCGAAGAACAACAAACCTGAAACGGTCACAAAGGTGAACATGCCACCGGCATAGAGCCCTTTGGTCAATGTATCCACTTTGGCCTTTTCATTTAAGGTGTTGATTTCTTCTTTTTGCAGGGCAATTTCCGCTTCTTTTTTTTCGGTTTCATATAAAGTTTGTAGTTGTTCTATTTGCTTGGATTTCTTGGTATTGAAGATGCTATCCTTTATAAAATTCATTTTAAGTAAATCTTCTAAGGCATTCGTTTCCATACCCCAAAGCGCATAAGATTTTGACCTAAATTCCAACGCATTTTTAAGCTCATTGGCTTGGCCCAAAGAGTCTGACCAAGAAATAGCCCTGTTAAGATGAAATAAAGCAGAATCCTTATTTTTAAGAAGGGCATGGGTATAGCCCACATGATATTCATGGACAATTCTGTTAGCCATACTTTCATCATGTTCAGTGTTTTTAGTCGATTCATGAAAACTATTCAGGGCCTCCTCAAGTTTTCCCTGTTCCCGAAGTGCAATGGCCAAGTTGCCTAAAGATAAAGATCTAGATTCCTTAAAACCGTAATCTTCGCAAATGGTGAGTCCTTTTTTATAACTTTCAATAGCATTGTCATACTGTTTAAGTTCCAAGTAGACATTCCCAATATCCGACCAAACATAGGATTGAAATAGGTAATCATCAACTTTTTCATAAATATCATTGGCTTTATTTAAATAAGAAAGTGCGTCTTCAAAATCTTTTTCCTGATAATTGAGTTTGGCGATATTTCTATAAACATCTCCTTGGCGAAAAATATCCCTCGGTATAGTATCAAGTATATTTAATGCCGCCTTAAAACCTTTCATGGCGTTTACGTAATCTCCTTGTTCGTAAAAATGGTAGGCCCTATTATTGAGCGTAACTCCATAATTGAGATAATCCTTTTCTGCAAGGTTCATTTTTGCGACAGTATCCATAAGCTTTATAGCTTTTACATAATTGCCATTTTGTCCTTCTATAACACTTATATTGGCCATAGCACTGGCCAAATTTCTATTACTGCCAAAAAGCTTTGAGAACCTAATGGCCTCTTGATAGTTCAGCATGGCACTATCCATTATTTGCAATGCTCCATAAGCATTTGCCTTAAGAAAATGTCCGTCAGAAAGTCCACTTCCATAATTGTTATTTTTACTAATACTTAATATTAAATTGGCTAGAGCAATGGATTCCCTTGAGTCATTATACATATGATGTTCTACCATTTGAGCCAAAATATCCACACTATCCTTGTAACTCTTACTTAGCTTTAATAAGTCACCAAGACTATCCGATTTTACCAGAGGTTCTTGCGAGAACAGGAGTGAATTAATAGAAATCAAAAAAAACGCTAAATTTTTAATACAGTTCATAGTTATAAATGAGAAATATCAATATAGAAACTACAAGTTAAACTTAAATACCTCACATTCAGTCCTGTCCATACTTTGTCCATGAATTTGAAGTCAAAAGATAATTATAAATTTATTTAAAATATTGATTATCAGATTTCTAAAAAAAATAAGTCAATATCAATTTACAATATGTCCATACCCAATTTTTGCCAATATGATTTCACTTGTCCATACTTTGTCCATGGACAAAATTAGGTAAGCCATTGATTGAAAGATAGTTTTGAGGTGTTGAATCCAATAAACCGTAAAATTATGAAAACAATCAATTTTAAAAACATGAACGGAATGTCCTTAACATTGGCCATTCTCTTATTTGCCCTCAGTTCTTGCAGCAAAGACACCATTGATGGCCCGGAAAAAAACGGAGGTGTCAGTGGTGTAGAGGCCGATAGTATTAATGCATATATCGCCAGACTCTCTTATGACCCAGATGCCCTTTTAAATGTCCAAAGCACACCTGGATCAGAGAGCCGAGTGGTCAGCAACAACTCTAATAACAGTCTGGGGAATGTTACAGAATGCAAAACCAATGAGTATAATATTCGCTCAAATTTTGAAGATGTTGCAATTTTTGACCCAACATTAGGGGTTATTTATCCCGGTGCATTGGTTATTGGTAATGATCAAATGTTGGACGGGGCCCCCCAACCGCTGCAAATAGCAAGAGCCGGTATGAAATTACGCTTAGACCTTCCTGGAATTGGTGATAAGGGAACCCTAGAAATAAATGATCCAGATTACGGGACCGTTCAAACCGCGTTGGATGAGGGCCTTGAATATTGGAATAGTGAAATTGCTCCTCAAGGTTATGAAATTGCCTCCAACGCCTATTACGAGTCAACGACAGCGTATACGTCCCAACAGATGAGTTTAGACTTGGGAGTAGGTGTAGAGTGGGCAAGCGGTTCCTCGTTTGAATCGCAATTCAGTTACAGTAGCAGCTCTCAAAAAAGAGTAGCGGCCATACTTTACAGACAGGTCTTTTATGAAGTAACCATGGTTACCCCGGATTCGCCAGCAGATGTATTTGGTAGTACGGTAGACCTAAATAGAGTTAAATCTCTTATGAACTCCGATTCCCCTCCTGCCTATGTCAGTTCCGTACAATATGGAAGAATAATCATGGTTCGTATGGAAACAACAAGTACCGAAACAAGCGTAGAACTTGATGCCGCCTTGGAGTATGCCAGTATAGGGAAAGACGTAAATGCAGAAGTTGAGGCTAAATACAAATCGATTTTGGAACAATCCACTATCAACGTGGTAACCATTGGCGGAAATGCAGAAGTGGCTTCACGCGTAATTACCGGAAGTGACGTAGCATCATCTGGAGGTCTTAATTATGTTATAAATGAAGGAGCCCTTTACAGCAGGGACAATCCAGGAGCACCGATTGCCTACACCATTAAATATTTAAAAGATAATCGCATTGCCAAAATGGGGTACAATACCGATTATCGATTGGAAGAATGCCAAACCTATGCGTATGTTCATAAGAATGCCAGGCTAAGAAAAACTATTGGAGTAGATGTTCGTTTTAGGTTCTCCTATAAGAAAAGAGGAACCCAAACAACCGAAGAAACCGATTGGAAAAAAGTGGATGAAAAGAACATTTTCTTCAACTTGAGCCCGCCAAATGGAGCACATGATGTGCATATACAATTTCAATACTGGGACCTTGTTTGGAAAACCATGGGGGAATTCGACCTAAATTACATTAATAGTGAAAAGTGTTATGAAGCCTATTGCTCCAAAACATTTCTAGGTATTTGTACCGAGTATACGATTCAATCCGTTAGTTGTAATTAGCGTTAATGTTTTGAGAAATTCAGTCGGCACCCAAAGTTGGGGTTCAACAACTTGGTGTCGGCTGTTTTTTAAAGAATTTCAGGGTGCTCCATCATCTTAAATCGTATACGATTTAATATATGTACTTGATAATCAATCTCTATTTGGACTTTTCTACCAAATCTAACTGGTCCACACTTACGTTCGTGGTAAACATGCCATAATTGACAATGGCTTTTCCTTTTTCCAGGGAATCTATGGTGCCAACGGCCTTTCCGTCAAACATTCGTACCCGATCGCCCACCTTAAAAACAGGTCTGGGTTTGCTTTTTTCCTTTTGGATGGCCTTTTTCTTTTCTACTTTCTTTTTCTCCCGAATCACCTTGACCTCCTTTTGGACTTCTTGCGCTACCTCGGCCTGCTTGGCCCGTTCCTTTTTGGCCTCCGCAGCCGATTTCTTCTTGCGCTTACTATTTTCTGTTTCCACAATCCGCAGTAACTCGGAAATCAAGGGTCTCTTTTTGTTGTTCTGGAAATATTTGTCCGCAGCAATATTTACTTTGTTGCCCAACTGGATCATACGCTGGTCATGGTCGTACAGCTCCTGGTAGTTTTCCAATTTGGACTTTATCTTGGCATTCAATTTTTCCAATCGTTCCGCCTCTTCACGTGCCTTGGCTTCTTCTTCTTTAAGCTTGGAGCCCGTTTCCGCCATTTTACTGCGTTCCTTCTGTAATTTGGCAATTGTGGCATCGAACCTGACCTTCCCGCGCTCGATTTTCTTTTTGGCCTTGTTGATAAGCGAGTAGGGGATGCCATTTTTTTGTGCCACCTCAAAGGTAAAGGAGCTTCCTGCCTGACCCAAGATTAACTGGAATGTCGGTTCTAGGGTCTTACTGTCAAAAAGCATGTTGGCATTGGTTGCGTGCGGCAGTTCATTGGCCAATGCTTTCAAATTGGCATAATGGGTGGTAATGACCCCGTAAGAGCCCCGTTCATAAAACACTTCCAAAAAGGTTTCCGCCAAGGCACCGCCCAGTTCTGGGTCACTACCTGTTCCAAACTCGTCGATCAGGAACAAGGTGCTTTCATTGCAACGTTTTAAGAACTGGTTCATGTTTTTAAGTCGGTAACTGTACGTACTTAAATGATTTTCAATGGATTGATTATCTCCTATATCGGTTAATATTTTATCGAAAAAGCAGACTTCGCTTCGTTCATGTACAGGGATCAAAAGTCCGCTCTGCAGCATTACTTGCAATAGTCCTATAGTCTTTAGGGTAATACTTTTACCGCCCGCATTGGGTCCGGAAATCACGATGATCCTATTCTCGGCATTTAGTTCGATGGTTTGGGGAAAAGTTTTCTCCCCCTTTCGCTTATTACTAAGAAAAAGAAGAGGGTGGAAGGCATCCCGTAGATACAATCTCCGCGCTTCATTCAATTTAGGCAAAAGAGCATTGATATCCTGCGCGTACTTCGCTTTAGCCGCAGTAACATCTATTTGGGTCAGATAATCCTGATAATCGCTTAAAAGAGCTCTAAATGGCCGGATTTGACTTGTCAAACGATTCAAGATTTGTTGTATTTCCTCCTTTTCGTCAAACTCAAGATTGTTGAGTTCCCTACTGTACTTTAAAGAGGCTTCGGGTTCAATGTACACGATACTTCCCGTTTTTGAGGTCCCCATGACCGCACCGCGCACCTTTTTACGGTACATCGCCTTAACGGCCAATACGCGCCGGTTCTCTACTACTGACTCCCGTATTTCATCCAGATAGTCGGAAGATTGGTAAGTGGCTAGCGCATTGCCAAAACTTTGACTTATTTTTCCCCTAACTTGGTTCATCTGTCTTCGAATCCGCAAAAGATTATCTGAAGCGTTGTCCTTTACCTCGCCAAATCGGTCTATAACACCATTTACAAGTTCCGGAATCTCTTTATTGGGTTCCAATTCCAAGGCAAAATCATGCAGCAGGGGATAATACTCCTGGAATTTTTTGAAAAATTTCTGATGTGCCAACACCGTATCGCAAATATGGGCGATACGCTTGAAACCTTGAAGCTCCAAAGTTGTATTTTCAATTTTCAATAGTCGCAACTCACCATTGATACTATCAAAACCATGATTTGGGATACTGTTCTCGCTTACGATGGAAGAAAGATACTCGGATGTCATACCCAAAGAATGCGTCATAACGGATGCATTGCCCAAAGGTGCTATTTCTAACGACGCCTCTTTTCCCAGGGCAGTGTTACATCTTATGGAAATCTGTTGCAAAACTTTGGGGAACTCGAGATCCTGTAAGGTTTTAGAATGAATTTTGGCCATATATCTATTTAGATGGCGGTAAAGGTAGCTATTGGCAACGATATAGAGAAAGGCGTCAATTGCAATAATCAGTGGCTTGGTGGAGCATATTGGCCCAAAAAAGATATGAAGATATATGTTCCTTGAATCAAGGAATTTTAAAACCTTTCATAGTTTCTTCCGGATACGATAACTGTCGAGGATAATTAATTCGCCTCAGAAGTTGCGGCCCAAATATCCTCTTGTTCCCTCGTAGGTTCCAAAATAGGCTGAATTTGGGGCTTGATGCGCATGTATTCCTGAAAGCGATAGGATTCCAGCACATCGGCCATGGCCATGGTCTCTTTACTGGAGAGCTGCTTTAACAGCTCGTATTTGGCCTTGGGAAAAAGGGTTTCATCCTCTTCAATGGCCTTCCGTTTCACCAAGAATTTGGCCACGGTTCCTTGAAATTCAAGGGCCTGGTCCATGCCCATAACCAAACGGGGCTGGTATTTAGCAGTGATGTCCACGGCTTCGGAACGTATTTTACCATTAATTTTAAGGGCATACAGTGTCTGGCCCGAAACATGAGAAGAGCAGAAAACGGCAATTACTGCGATTAATACCGTCTTCACTACAAAGTTTTTCTTCATAACAAACATGATATTAATGAGTTACAAATTTAATAACTAGATTGTTCTTTGTCAAGTAGAAATTTTGAAATCCTATGATTTTATCGCAATCAAACACCTTTGGCTTGCCCTTCAAGGAATATACGCCTAGCTTTGTAAAAAGTAGATAAACGCGCCTATGGATGTACAAATGGAATCGGGTTGGAAATCGCAACTGCAACTTGAATTTGAAAAACCCTATTTTAAGGCCTTAACGGAATTTGTGAAACGGGAATATACACAAAACAGGTGCTACCCAAAGGGCTCGGATATATTCGCGGCCTTCGACCATTGCCCTTTTGAGGCGACCAAGGTCGTCATCCTTGGGCAAGACCCTTACCACGGACCGGGACAGGCAAACGGACTCTGCTTTTCGGTAGCGGACGGAATTCCACATCCTCCTTCCTTGGTGAATATTTTTAAGGAAATTGAGACGGACGTACAAAAACCCTATCCAACCAGCGGTAATTTGGAACGATGGGCAGACCAAGGGGTACTCCTATTGAATGCCACCCTTACCGTTCGTGCGCATCAAGCGGGCAGTCATCAAGGAAAAGGGTGGGAAACCTTTACGGATTCCGTCATCGAAAAAATATCCGAAAACAGTGAAAACGTGGTCTTTTTGTTATGGGGCGGCTTTGCGAAGAAAAAAGCTAAGCTGATCGATGGGAAAAGGCATCGGATATTAACATCGGGCCATCCTTCCCCCCTAAGTGCCAATAGGGGATATTGGTTCGGGAACCGTCATTTTTCTAAATGCAATAAAATTTTATCGGCTGAAGGCAATAAAACTATAGATTGGTAGGTTTTAGTTTTATCTTAAATAGGAATTTTCTTATTTTTCTGAATAAAAACGTTTACACCATGAATAAATTTGAGCAGGTAAATTCCATATTGCTGATTGACGATGATGAATCCAGCAACTTCCTTCATTCCATTTTTATAAATAAACTAGGCCTTGATATAGAGATAAATACGGCCCTTAATGGTCAGGAAGGCTTGGATTTCATTATGAACAGGGGACTTGAGAGACTTTCTCTTCCATGTATGGTAATGTTAGATCTAAGAATGCCCGTTAAGGACGGTTGGGATTTCATGCGAATGTACGAGGAACAAGTGCCCGAGGAATTAAAACAACAATTGGCAATCGTTTTGGTTACGGTCAGCGACAACCCTGAGGATAAGGAGCGGGCAGCGGCAAATCCCCATATTCTGGATTACGCACAAAAACCGCTTTCGGATAGTACGTTCAAAAAGCTCATAGGAAAGCATTTTAACCTAAAGGAAACGGTTTAAATATCCTCCAAGTAATGTCTTAACGGTAACGCCTTCTCAATCAATTTAAGTTGCTGGAGCGTGTCAAGTACGTTTTCAAGGACACCGGAATCCAATTGATTTTGACTCCAGGATGTCAAGGACAACCAAGTCTGTATATCCTCCAATTTTTGTCCGTATCTATTGGCTAGCGTCCTATCGATACTGGGTATATTCTTAAATTCCGCCGTATATAGATTGATAACTTCCAAGATGTGCGCCATCAGTGTTTTATTTTCCTGAAGAAATTTTTCAGTGGCTACCAACATAAAACAGGGCCAAGGAGTGGGGCAATCCCCCAATCTTCTGAATACACCATCGTCCACGATGGGTTTCGTGGTGAAATGTTCCCACATAAAATAATCGGCCGTACCATCGCTCAAACCTTTAATGGCGCCATCCAAGTTGTCAATGACTTCAAACTGCAAGGTATTCGGGTCCCATCCCTCGTTTTGGGCCTGCACAAAGGCCATCAAATGGCTTCCGCTACCAAATCTACTAATAGCGGTTTTTGCGCCCCTTAAATCGCTTAAATTTTCAAAATCGCTTTGGGCCGATACATGAACGCCCCAGAGCAGGGGAGACGCGATGTATTCCTGAACGATCTTGACCTGATTTCCTTCAGAAATGCTTTTGACAATACCTTCGGTAAGAATAATGGCCAGATCGGTTTTGTTCTCGGACAAGAGTTGGCACATTCTCCCGGTACCCTCGGGAATATCCTCCCATTGCAAATCGATGCCGCGGTCTTCAAAGGCACCTTCCTCCATAGCCAAGTGCCATGGAAGGTTAAAATGTTCCGGTACGCCTACTATTTTGACAGTTTTCAATCCGATGTTATTTTTTGAAGTGCAAAGGTAATCAGTTCTTGTACCGATGCTTCGGGATTTTTGGAAAATTCCCCGGTAGCCCTGTTTGCAAGGATGCAATTTAGGGAGACGGCTTGGTGCCCCAGCAATTTTGAAAGCGCGTAAATGCCCGAAGTTTCCATTTCCAGATTGGTAATTTGTCTGTCCCGATACCTGAAATTGGAAATCGATTCAATAAAACCGTTCGTACTTGGCGCAAGTCGCAACGTTCGTCCTTGAGGCCCATAAAATCCTGTATTTGTGATGGTTATTCCTAATCGTATACGATTTGATTTAAATTTTTTGGCCAAATCTGCATTGAATTGCACAACATAGGGCCTCGATTTTTTCGGTGACCAGCCGGTCTGAAGGATAAATGCATCCTCCATTTCCATAAAATCCGAAAGCTCATTTTTGTAAAAATGCAAGAGCCCGTCAAACCCCATTGCCAACTCTGTAAGTATCCAGGAATCTATCGGTATGTCCTCTTGGATGGCTCCGGAAGTACCAATCCGGATAATTTTTAATCGTATACGATTTTTTTTAAGCTTTCTGGTCTCAAAATCGATATTGACAAGGGCGTCCAATTCGTTCAGGACAATATCGATATTGTCCGTCCCAATTCCCGTGGAGATCACACTGATACGTTTTCCATTAAGAAATCCCGTATGGGTTAGGAATTCCCGTTTACCTTTTTTGATTTGTATGGAATCGAAATGGCTGGAGACTTCGGTGACCCGGTCGGGATCACCAACCGTAATAATGATCTCTGCAATATCATGAGGCAAAAGGTTGAGATGGTAGATGCTGCCATCGGCATTAAGGATAAGCTCGGATGGGCCTAGACGCATTCTAGAGTTTTAAAATTCTGTTCGAATCCGTATTGTATAGGAAATCATATTTTAAGGCTCCTCCCAAATAGACGTCATTGTCCTGTATACAGGAATAGTAACTGGTCTGTCCGTCCAATATTTCCTTTCCTTTTTTGGTCAATCGTACTGGGTTCAATGAAGAAAACAATGGTTTTAACCGTTGTAAGGCCCTTTCGTATTGGGAATCCCCAAAGCCTAGGTTGCCTTGATTGTTTAAAATGGTGCCTAAAAATTCACTTTTGGACTTAGGCTTTTTATCGATGGCCAATTGCAAAATGTTGTTTTCCATCTCGTTGAGACCATTGGCAATACTAGGAAAACGTCTTAAATGTGTTTTGACCGCATCACCTAGATAAGCAAAATTGTAATCGTTGAAATCAGTCAGGTTTTCAAGACGGATAGGATTGTTGCTGCAATACAATTGCCATACATAATCGGCGTATTCCACATCATCTTGGTTCAGCACCACCTTATGCTTATATAATTTCAAAAGATGTTCGTCCGAAAGCTCGTTCAACGAGTATAATTTATCCGTATTGTCTTCCTTGCCACTACACACCAAAGAAATTTGGGCATATCTTCTATTGGTCAACAACCAGCTTATGACCGCTAACATGTTGACCTGACAAAATAAATCGTACTCGAACCAAAGTACTATTTGGTCCTGCTGTTTGTGATTACACAAGGAACGGTATTCCTTAAGCGTTTTCTCAATAAACCAAGACTTTGAAACCTTGTAATTCTTATGTAAGAATTCAAACCTCGTCTTCCAAAAGAACTCACTGCCTACGCTCGTAAGCGTTTTACCCTCACATAGCATTTCACGCCATGTGATGATATCGCCTTTTAAATTCAACTTCTTAAGACGCTCCGTAAATGCGTCTCCGTTTGTTATGTGTAGCAGGGAACTCATTTTCTGATAGTGGTTTAGGTTGAACAGTTAAAAGTACGGTTTAAAGCAAAAAAACAAAAAAAATTAACAAAAAAAGACGCAACCTATTCGCTATCCGTGCATTATATTAAGTTTTTAACCCCCAACCCTTTTGACGTTGAAGCCTTTTTCTTTTAGGATTTCCATGATTTTATCCCTATAATCCCCTTGGATGATAATTTGGTCGTTTTTGAAGCTTCCCCCCACGCTCAACCGTGTTTTTAGTTCCTTGGCCAATTTTTTGAAGTCGGAATCCGCCCCGGTATATCCTTCTATGATGGTGATCGGTTTTCCTTTTCGTTTCTCATATTTACAGATCATAGGGCTGTCCTGTAACCAAAGGTCGCTTTGCGGTGCTTCCTTCTGGGGTTCTTCCGGTACATGGTCCGGAAATAGGTTTTTCAATTGATCTTTTAGGTCCATAATTACTTTTTAATCAACCCCAACTCAATGAGTCGCTCGTGAAGGAATTCACCAGCCGTGATATCCTCATAAAGTTTAGGGTGCTCCTTGTCAATACAGTTTTCAAGGCAATTCAAGGGCATTTCACTGATGGGGTGCATAAAAAACGGTACGGAGTACCTAGACGTTCCCCACAATTCCCTTGGGGGATTCACCACCTGGTGAATGGTGGATTTCAATTTGTTGTTGGACAACCTGGAAAGCATATCCCCCACATTGATCATCAACTCGTCCGGCTTTGCGATGGCATCTACCCATTCGCCTTTATGGTTCTGTACCTGCAGCCCTTTCCCATGGGCGCCCATAAGCAGGGTAATCAAGTTGATATCCCCATGGGCCGCCGCTCTTACGGCGTTTTTAGGTTCCGAAGTAATGGGAGGGTAATGGATTGGCCTTAAAATGGAATTCCCGTTCTTAATGTATTCATCGAAGTAGTCCTCATTTAAACCCAAGTGAATGGCAAGTGCTCGCAATACATATTTTGCAGTCTTTTCCAACATTTTATAGGTTTCTTTTCCTACCTCATTGAATATTGGAAGCTCATCCACCGTTACATTATCCGGGTATTCCTCTTTCAACTTTGGGCTGTCTTCCACATACTGGCCAAAATGCCAAAATTCTTTCAAATCACCTTCTTTTCTTCCTTTTGCATGCTCCTTCCCAAAGGAGGTATACCCGCGCTGACCGCCAATGCCATCGATTTCATATTTGTCCTTGATCTCTTGGGGAAGATTGAAAAATTTTTTGATTTCGGAGTAAAGGTCTTCCACCAACGTATCGGACAAAAAATGGCCGCTAAGCGCCACAAAACCGATATTTTCAAAAGCCGCTCCAATCTCCTGTACGAACTTTTGTTTCCTGTTAGGGTCGTCGGACAAAAAATCCCTCAAATCAACACTGGGTACTACACTCATGAAAAAATTATTTAGAATATATTACAAAGCTACAAATTCTTGCGTTCATCCAAAGTGTTGGATTTCCAACAAGATGATGTGTTTTTTGTTACATTTATTCCCTGATTTCAACCAATGTTCCTACGTATGGATTTTAAAGCTTTTAAGGTATCCAATGATGTTAAGCTAGCCTTGTACCGCGCCATGCTGAAACCTCGCATGATCGAGGAGAAAATGTTGATTTTATTGCGACAGGGAAAGATTTCCAAATGGTTCAGTGGTATCGGGCAGGAAGCGATTTCCGTAGGAGTGGCATTGGCCATGCAGAATGAGGAATATATCCTTCCCATGCACCGCAATCTGGGAGTTTTTACCACAAGAAACATTCCCATACACCGACTCTTTTCCCAGTGGCAAGGGAAAATGGGCGGTTTTACCAAGGGCAGGGACCGCAGTTTTCACTTCGGCACGCAAGAATTCAAGATCATTGGGATGATATCCCATTTGGGACCCCAAATGGGTGTGGCAGACGGCATCGCGCTTGCGCATAAACTGCGAAAGGAGCCAAATGTAACCGCTGTCTTTACCGGGGAAGGTGCTACCAGCGAGGGTGATTTTCACGAAGCCCTGAACATTGCCGCCGTTTGGGAATTACCCGTTCTGTTCTGCGTTGAGAACAATGGATATGGGCTATCCACCCCAACCAACGAGCAATATCGCTGCGAACATATTGCGGATAAGGGAATAGGGTACGGCATGGAATCCCATATCATCGATGGAAACAATATTCTGGAGGTTTTTTCCAAAGTAAACGAACTGTGCATTGATATCCGCAAGAACCCCAGACCCATTTTACTGGAATTCAAGACCTTTCGTATGCGCGGGCATGAGGAAGCGAGCGGCACCAAATACGTGCCCGAGGATCTCATGGAAACCTGGGCGGCGAAAGACCCCTTGGAAAACTATACCAAATACTTAATGGAAACCGGTCTGTTGACCGAAACCATGGAGGCATCTTTCCGTGAGGAAATTACACGTGAAATTGACCAGAATCTGCAAATGGCCTTTCTCGAGGAATCGATTTCAGCCAATATAAGTAATGAATTACATGATGTGTATCAAAAATTTGATTACAAAGAAGTTACACCCTTGATTCATAAACGAAATATCCGTTTTGTAGATGCTATTTCCCAAGGTTTGAAATCGGCTATGGAAAAACATGACAACTTGGTCATCATGGGTCAGGATGTAGCCGAATACGGCGGGGTTTTTAAGATTACCGACGGATTTGTGGAGGCCTTTGGAAAGGAACGAGTGCGGAATACTCCCATCTGTGAATCCGCCATCGTCTCAACGGCCATGGGGCTGTCCATAAATGGGATGAAATCGGTCGTTGAAATGCAATTTGCGGATTTTGTCAGCAGCGGTTTTAATCCAATCGTCAATTATTTGGCCAAAAGCCACTACCGATGGGGAGAAAAGGCCGATGTGGTTATTCGCATGCCCTGCGGGGGCGGGGTGGGGGCAGGACCCTTCCATTCACAGACCAACGAAGCCTGGTTTACGAAAACCCCAGGGTTGAAAGTGGTGTACCCGGCGTTCCCTTCAGACGCAAAAGGACTTCTGGCCACTGCCATCGAGGACCCAAATCCAGTGCTCTACTTTGAACACAAAGGGCTGTACCGTAGTGTCTATGAAGATGTCCCCGTTAATCCCTTTACGATACCTTTTGGAAAGGCCAATTTATTGAAATCCGGGAGGGATATCACCATCGTTACCTATGGTGCGGGGGTGCATTGGGCCTTGGAAATCTTGGAAAGGCATCTGGACATCAGTGCAGACCTGCTTGACTTGCGTACTTTGCAACCCTTGGATACGGAGGCTATTTATGCATCGGTACGGAAAACAGGGAAACTCCTTATCCTACAGGAAGATAGTCTTTTTGGTGGAATTGCCAGTGATATTTCTGCCTTGGTCACAGAAAACTGTTTTCATTATCTGGATGGGCCCATTAAACGGGTTGCCAGCTTGGATACCCCCATCCCTTTCAATAATGCCTTGGAACAACAGTATTTGGCCAAATCTAGATTTGAACAGGAACTCCTGGATTTGATGGCCTTTTAGTGTTTCGGTCAACAAAAAATGGAATCGAGCGAAGCTAATTTGATACTTCTACAAATATTTGTGGGTATTAAATCGTTATAGGCCTAAATACATCCAAAAACTTATTTGGTAACGTATATAGGGTAATCTTAAAAACAATGCTATTTATGAAAAAAGCAATAGTTCTTACGGGGATTTTCGCAATGATGCTATCCTCTTGTTCCATTTCCAAGGACGCAAGGTCCAAGCGCAACCTGCTCAGTGGTACCTGGTCCTTAAACGATGTTTCCTTTGAAAACAATACCGGTAACTTTAAGGCGGTCCTGTTCAACGATGTTGAAGATATCTGTCTTGAAGGAAGCGAGTGGTTCTTTAGGGACAACAACAGCACCGGAAGGTATACTATTTCCCCATCTACCCTTTGCAACGGGGGAGATCGCTATATTAGATGGTCTGTTGTGGAGCGTGCGGAAAACTATCAGAGTCAATTACAGTTCAAGTTTATTGACGAAAGGAACAAGGACATCTCCGGAGGTTTGGGCTACCGACTTAACATTGAAAGCCTTACGGAATCTACAATGACCTTAAAATCCAATGTACAGGTAAATGGAGAACCCGTTACCGTGGTGTACGATTTTACAAAGAAATAAATCCCCAATTTTTAAAAACAAACAGATGAAATCTAGATTATTAAAAAATACAAGTTATGTTTTGGCTTTGGCCATGGTTATGAGCTGTAGTACCGTCAAAAATGCCAACAAGACCCAAAAAGGTGCCGCAATTGGTGCTGCGGGAGGTGCCGTAATAGGTGGTGTCATTGGAAACAACGTTGGAAGCGGAAACAACACTGCTTTGGGTGCCATTTTAGGAGCCGCTATTGGAGGTGCTGCGGGTGGTTATATCGGCAACCGTATGGATAGGCAAGCGGAACGTATCGAAGAGGAAATTCCAGGTGCTGAAGTGAAAAGAGTGGGCGAGGGAATCAACGTTACCTTTAATGAAGATGCCGGTGTGTATTTTGACACCAATAAATCCGATGTTAAGGGAACTTCCGCCGCCACTTTGGATAAATTGGCCAGCATTTTTAAGGAATATCCTAAATCCAATATTTTGGTGGAAGGCCATACCGATAGCGCAGGATCCGACGAATACAATATGAAGCTCTCCGAACAACGTGCTACTTCAGTGACGAATTATTTGGTGGCAAAAGGTATTGACCCCTCCCGATTTACGACCAAATGGTACGGGGAGAATCAGCCTGTAGGCGATAACAATACGGTTGAAGGCAAGGCCCAAAATAGAAGGGTGGAATTGGCCATTGTTGCAAGCGAGGAATTGAAGGAAGAGGCCGTACAACAAACGAAAGGATAAATCCCGGAAAGATCAGAAAGCTGTTTTAAAATCATTTCCACTGTCAGGTCGAGCCTTTCGTTTTGCTGCGCAAGGTGCATTCAAAGAAAACATGTTTTCTTTTCACCCAATGCTCAAGATAAACTAAAGTCGAGACCTAATTTTGGCGTATGTCAATTATAATAAACTCTTGACTGCGTTCGATGTGACATATGAATCGAATTTTGACTTTTTAGTCACCCTAAATACTTTAGCGGTTACCCCGCAACAAGCTGCGAAGCTTTTTTTTACAAATAAACTACCTCGGGGCAAGCCCACGAGGCACTCGTAGGAAACAATTTTTTAATTACAAGGTAACCCTGGGAATATTAAACCCTTTGGCGATGCCAATAAATCCCTGCCTTGTGCGGGGATTATTTTTGGATTGCGTACTTTCAGGATGTGAACGATCATCAAATAGGCATCGTAGGGGGTGGTTTGGCTGGATTAACAGCCGCCATTGCGCTTTCCCGTTATGGATATGACATCGCGGTTTTTGAAAGCAATCCCTATCCACATCATAAAGTTTGTGGCGAATATCTTTCCAACGAAATCCTTCCGTATTTGAATTCACTTGGGGTCGACCTTATAGCATCGGGCGGTAAGCCCTTAAGCCGATTTGAAATTAGCAGCAATCAGGGTAAAATTGCAGCGTGCCGACTTTCCTTAGGTGGCGTGGGTATTAGCAGGTATGCGCTGGATAATCTCTTGTACGAGACCGCCAAGAGCCAAAAGGTTACCTTTTATTTTGAAAAGGTACAGAATATCCGGTTCAATGGAAATAGCTTTACAGTCGAAAGCCGAGATAGATCGGTGGTTGCCCCCATTGTAATCGGTGCATACGGAAAACGATCGGGGTTGGATAAAGCCCTGCACCGTTCCTTTATCCAAAAAAAAACCCATTGGTTGGCGATAAAGGCGCATTATGCGTATCCCGAATTCCCCGATGACCTCGTAGCCCTGCACAATTTTAAGGGTGGTTACGGCGGACTTTCAAAAACGGAGAAGGGCCATGTCAATTTTTGTTATTTGGCACGATATGATGTATTCAAGGAGTTCAAGGAAGTATCGGCATTCAATGAAAAGATTGTTTCCCAAAATCCGCATTTAAAGCATTTTTTAGGAAAGGCAGAACCGGTTTTTGAACACCCTCTGAGCATCGGTCAGATTTCCTTCGAAAGAAAGAAACCCATCGTAAACAATGTGCTCATGAGCGGCGATACGGCGGGATTGATACATCCACTCTGCGGTAATGGTATGGCAATGGCCATTCATGCGGGAAAACTGGTCTCAGGGTGCGTGCACGGTTATTTCAACGGAACCTATAAATGTCGAAGGGATATGGAGGAAGCCTACCAAAGCTCTTGGAACACCCATTTTAAGCGTCGGTTGTTGTATGGACGTTATTTCCAAAAATTATTGTTGCAAGATCATTTTTTGAATTGGGGCATTCCCACCTTTGGGCGGTCTGAGGGACTGCTCCAACAAATGATTATCAAAACCCACGGAAAAATGGTTTCGCCATGATGGATATATCGGTACGAAGTAGACAAAAAGAACAGTTGGACGACTTTCAAGGTTCCAGAAAGGAGTTGGGAGTCATGTTGGAAGACATCAATAGGGTAAACCGACTGTTAGGGGGTATCAAAATCACCTCAAACGCCGTATTCAGGATGATTCGGGAACATAAAAAAGAATCGTATACGATTTTGGACGTTGGTTGTTCCGATGGTGACATGCTCAGAAAACTAGCCTTAAGTGCCAGGAAGTCGCAAATCCCTATAAATTTCATCGGTCTGGACCTCAATAACGATGCATTGGAACTCGCCAAAATAAAATCCGTGGATTTCCCTGAAATTTCCTATCTCAATCGGGATGTATTCACCTTGAATTCCATCGAAGTGGATATCGTCATCACCACCTTGACCCTGCATCATTTTAGCAATACCAATATCCCTATATTTTTGGAAAGGTTCGTTAATATGGCCCATATCGGTGTAATTATTAACGATTTACAGAGAAGTCGGCTCGCCTATTACCTTTTTAAGGCATTTAGTGTTATTTTTATTAAAACGGAAACCGCCAAAAATGATGGATTAATTTCCATTTTAAGGGGTTTTAAAAAGAAAGAATTGCAAACCTTTTCCGACCAACTAACAAATGTACAGCATCAAATTTCGTGGAAATGGGCCTTTAGGTACCGTTGGATCCTTAAAAAGTGCGTCTAAAATATATGAATAGTACCAAGATTGTGACCGTTTCCAAGGCTTTGCCCGCGTATTCAAGCGAAACCAAGGACATCATCCCGTATGTAAACGAATGGCTTAAGGACCAGGAAGAGCGCTTTCGAAGAAAAGTCGTGAAAATATTTGAAGGAGCGGCCGTGGACAAGCGCTACGGCATTATGCCCGTAAAAGATGTATTTACGGCTACATCTTTCGAGGAAAAGAACCGTCGGTATGCCGCTGCGTCCAAGCAATTGGGGAGCGAAGCCTTACAATCGGCCCTGGAAACCGCGGGGTGGTCGGCAGACTCTCTCGACTATATCATCACAGTAAGCTGTACGGGTATCATGATTCCTTCCTTGGATGCCTATTTGATAAACGAACTGGGATTGCGGCAGGATGTCGTCCGACTCCCTGTAACTGAAATGGGCTGTGCGGCCGGGGTATCGGGATTGATCTATGCCCATAATTTTTTACGTAACAATCCCAATAAACGCATCGCCTTGGTAGCGGTCGAAAGTCCCACGGCTACCTTTCAATTGGACGATTTCTCCATGGCCAATATGGTAAGTGCCGCTATTTTTGGGGACGGTGCGGCCTGTGTTTTGCTTTCTTCCGAAAAGGAAGCAGTTGGTCCTGAAATTAAGGGCGAGGAAATGTTCCATTTTAAGGACGCGACCCACCTTATGGGATTCGATTTGGTGAATACCGGACTCAAAATGATATTAGATCCCGCCGTACCCGAAACAATTGCAACATATTTCCCGCATATCGTCCATCCTTTTCTTGAAAAATACGGGAGTAGTATCGAAAAGGTGGACCACTTGATCTTTCATCCCGGCGGACGTAAAATCGTGCAGACCGTTGAGGAACTTTTTGGTAGTTTGGGGAAGAATATAGACGATACCCGCGAAGTACTCCGGTTGTACGGAAATATGAGCAGCGTCACGGTTTTATATGTGTTACAGCGCTTCTTGGATAGGGGTTTGACCAAAGGTGAGCAGGGTATGGTACTCAGTTTTGGTCCCGGGTTTTCGGCGCAAAGGGTATTGTTAGAATGGTAAATATTCAAAATAGCATGAGTAAAGATTGGGCATTGATATTGGGAGGTAGCAATGGGCTGGGCTTGGCGACCGCCAAAAAATTGGCAAGACACGGTTTCAACATGATCATAGTACACCGGGACAGACGTACGAACATGGATGAAATCGAGCGGGACTTTCAGGAAATATCGTCCCTAGGGGTTCAGTTCAAATCCTTCAATAGGGACGCAATTCAACCAGAAAAGCGAGAGGAATTACTTTCGGAAATAGCAGCTTTCCTGCCGGAAGGACATAAGATCAAGGTGTTGGTGCACAGTATCGCCAAGGGAAATTTGAAACCTATGCACGCCGAAAGTGAGTACGTGCTTACGCATCAGGATATTGAAATCACCTTTGAGGCCATGGCCCTGAGCCTGTATGATTGGACCAAGGAATTACACGAAAGAAAGTTGTTCCATGAGGATACCAGGATCATTTCCTTTACCAGTGAGGGCAATACAAAGGTGATGCCGGGCTATGGGGCGGTTTCCGTGGCAAAAGTCGCACTGGAGGCCCTTACACGAAATATCGCCTTGGAATTCGCCCCGGCAGGCATCAAGGCTAATTGTATCCAGGCCGGTGTGACCCACACCAAGTCCCTCGCCATGATCCCCGGGTATGGAAAACTGATGCAACATGCCTTGAAGCGCAATCCGCAGGGCCGACTCACCACCCCCGAGGATGTCGCGAATGCGGTCTATTTATTGAGTATGGATGAGGCAAAATGGATAACGGGGACCGTCCTAAAAGTGGATGGGGGAGAAAGTTTGGGATAGCATATGACGCACCAGGAAATCTTACGATTGCTACCCTACGAAAAGCCATTCTTGTTCGTCGATGATTTATTGGAAGTCACGGAGGACGGTTCAAAAGGCACCTTTACCTTTGACAGGAATCTCGATTTTTATAGGGGACATTTTAAGGAAAATCCTGTGACACCGGGCGTTATCCTCACGGAGTGCTGTGCACAGATCGGGTTGGTCTGTCTGGGAATCTTTTTAATGCGGGAAGAGGAACTGGAGAAGCCAAATATACTGATAGGTATGAGCAGTTCTGAAATGGAATTTTTAAAACCTGTTTCCCCCGGTGAAAAAGTGACCGTAGAATCCAAAAAAATCTACTTCCGGTTTCAAAAATTGAAGTGCGAGGTACACATGTACAACGCCAATAAGGAATTGGCCTGCAAGGGAACGGTATCGGGCATGCTAAAAAAATCAGCACATGGGTAGAAGAGTCGTCATTACCGGATTGGGCGTTTGTGCTCCCAATGGCGTTGGGCTTCCGGATTTCACCGAAGCCCTGCACATGGGAAAAAGCGGTATTCGCTTTCAATCCAGATTGCAGGCCTTAGGATTTGGCTGCCAAATCGCGGGGGAACCGCTCATCAAGGACAATCTGTTGGAAAAATATTTCACCCCGCTGCAATTACGGGGACTCAACGCCTCCGGATTGGTGTATGGTGTCATTGCTGGCAGGGATGCGTGGGCCGATGCAGGCCTAAAACCCAATACCGGGGCCAGTCCCAACTGGGACCAGGGCATCATTTTCGGTACAGGCATTTCCGGGGCCGATAAATTTCGGGATGCCATTTACCAAGTGGACAATAAGGAGGTACGGCGTTTGGGAAGTACCACGGTGGTGCAGACAATGGCTAGTGGCATCAGTGCCTATTTGGCGGGCATGTTGGGCTGTGGCAATCAGGTTACGACGAACTCCTCCGCTTGTACCACCGGTACGGAAAGCATCCTGATGGCCTATGACCGGATTGTATCGGGGAAGGCCGAGGTGATGCTCTGCGGAAGTTGTAGCGATAGCGGACCGTATATTTGGGGCGGTTTTGATGCCATGCGCATTTTGCCTCGGGATTATAACGAGAACCCCGGTGCAGCGAGCAGGCCCATGAGTGCTTCGGCACAGGGCTTTGTTCCGGGCAGTGGGGCAGGGGCTTTGGTGCTGGAATCCTTGGAAAGCGCCCAAAAACGAGGAACCAGAATCTATGCGGAAGTATTGGGAGGCGAGGTGAACAGTGGCGGTCAGATAGGCGAGGGGTCCATGACGGCGCCCAATGGCGAGGCGGTACGGCGATGCATTCAAAAGGCCGTCCAAAACGCCGGTATCCGACCCAAGGAGATCGATGCGATCAACGGCCATTTGACGGCTACGATTAAAGATGCCATGGAAATTTCCAATTGGAGCAAAGCCTTAGGGTTACATGGTGGCGGATTTCCCTATATAAATTCTTTTAAGGGAATGATAGGTCATTGTTTGTCCGCCGCAGGAAGTATTGAATGCGTCGCAAGTATACTGCAAATGGAGCAAGGGGTACTATTCGGCAACGTGAACTGTGAGGATGCCCATCCAGAAATAACCAAAATCATTGAAAAGGACAGAATTCCCCAAAAAACGATTCCATACCGACCAAAAATTATCGCAAAGGCCAGTTTTGGTTTTGGGGATGTCAATGCGTGTGTTATTTTTAGTTCCTTGAATCGGTAGAAACAACTAATTGAAAAATGCAGGAAAAAGAAAAGTACCAAAAATTAAAGGACATCATTCAGGTATATCTACCTTCGGATGTATCGGTAGATGACATCCAGCCCAGCAGTAATTTTATTTCGGAACTGAACATTAATTCGGCGAATTTGGTGGATATCATTCTGGATGTAGAGGATGCCTTCGACATCCGTCTGGAAAACGAGGATATGAACCAAATGCAGACCGTTGCCGATGCACTTCATATCATCGACAGCAAATTAAACGGCTAGTTTTATGGAAAGGTTTCTCCAATATGCAAAGATGAAGTTCAAAGTAGACAACAGGCTTATTCTTTTATACTGCTTGGTATATTTAGTATGGGGCTTGGGCATGAATTGGTTCGGCACTGTAATGGAAATTGCCCGCTTTACCTATTGGTGGCAGGTAATTACTTGCTATATCCTATACATGGTGCCCATTTCGCTTTTGCTAAGAAACCGACCCTTCCATGAACAGTACGCCTACGGACTGATCGCCATGGGATTTTTGGAATTTGGTGGCTATGCCCTGCAAACCTCCCATGCCTATCCGGACAACCTGTTGGATAAATTCTTTGGGGGACGCACGTTTGCATTGGGAATGGCTCTTTTCTTCGCGCTATATTTTCCTGCCGGAAATTGGCTGGTCGGCAAAATCTATGACCGAAAATTTCCAAAAACTTCCCAAAATAGGTAAGGATTTCAACTCCAATCCGGAAAACAAATCAATAGACCAGTTAGCTTTAAAAAGACGATTGGATTTTGGTATTTGGACTTTGGTATTTTATTTCTCCCAAGCACTTATCCCAATTCCATAAAATATCAATCCTTTTCAGGGATGTAGAGCGAAGCTAAAATTCCACCGATTAGGGAAACCGATATTACCGTAAGGGATACCCATTCCGGAAGATGTATGTAATGTGAAAAGAGCATCTTCAGGCCCACGAAGGCTAAAATTACTACCAGGCTATAATTGATATACCGGAACTTTTCCAGCATTCGGGAAATCAAAAAATACATGGAACGCAGTCCTAGGATTGCCAAAATATTGGAACTGAAAACTAGGAAAGGGTCGGCCGTAATCGCCAAAATTGCAGGTATACTGTCGAGGGCGAAAAGAATGTCGGTCAGCTCAATGACCATCAATGCAACAAATAGGGGAGTGGCTGCCCGTACGCCCATTTTCTTGATAAAAAAGTCGTGCCCCTTGATTTCGGAGGTAATTGGATACAGCTTTTTCAGGTTCCTAAAAACAAAGGATTTCTCTGGATGAAAATCCTCGTCATCGCCCCGTAGCATTTTAAATGCCGTATACAGAAGAAACACCCCAAAGACGTAAATGATCCAATCGAACTTAGTAATCAATGCTACCCCGAAGAAAATCATCAAAGCCCTAAACACAATGGCCCCCAGAATACCCCAAAAAAGTACACGATGCTGAAATACGGGCGGAATCTTAAACGATGAAAAAATAACCGCAATTACAAAGACATTGTCCACACTCAATGACAACTCGATTAAATACCCCGTAATGTATTTTAAGACCGCCTCGTTTGCGGTAAGACCGGTGGGATTATCCATCATCCCATTAGAAAACAACCAATAAACCACCCCACTAAAGGCCAAGGCTATGGTCACCCAAATGGCGGTCCAAATGCCCGCTTCCTTTGACTTTATGACATGGTCGTGTTTGTGGAAAACACCTAGGTCCAGGGCCAGAAAAACAAGAATACAGGCAAGAAAAATAATCCAGACTAACATACCAACGTATTTAAAGCGGTCGAAGGTACTAAATTATGTGGTTTTCTCCATTGACAAACGTCATATGAGGCCATAAAAATCCCATCGAGGGATTTATTATGGCAAGTGCAGGATTTGTACAAAATGAAATATTTAAAAGTCAAGCGATTAAGCTAATTCTAAACGAGTAAAAAAAGGGATGGATTCAAGTTAATATTTGTCGCATTCGCACCAAGGAATTTTCCATTTAGACCTTATCTTACTCACAGAAAAGTAAAACCATAAAACTAAAAAATGACGACAGTAGAACAGTTACAATTAGACAAAATTGCTAAAAACGATTACCAAATATATCCCTTGCTAAAACAGCGGTACAGTCCTAGAATATTTAGCGATCAAAAGCTTACGGAAAAGGATGTTAACCGACTCTTCGAATCCGTTCGTTGGTCTGCCAGTTCCTACAACCGACAGCCCTGGAGATTCATTTTCGCCCACAAAGGTTCGGAAGGATACGATAGGATTATGGACTGTCTGAGCGATTTCAATCAAAAATGGGCAGGAAACGCCCCATTTTTAATGTTGGCCGGTTTCAAAAAACATACGGATGAAGGAAAAGAAAACTTCCACGCCCTGCACGATTTGGGACTTTCCTTGGGAAATATGACCCTACAGGCAGAATATATGGGCATTGGGGTACACCATATGGCCGGGGTGGATTGGAAGAAAGCGCACGAAGTATTCAATGTTCCAGAGGGATTTCATATCGCCACGGCCATTGCCGTAGGTTTTTATGGAGGCGATTTGAACAATTTACCGGAAGATTTAAGGGAACAGGAAAGTGCGGAAAGAACGCGTATCGCACAAAATGAATTCGCCTTTGAAGGTGGATGGAAGTCGTAGCGCCATCACAACACAAAAAATGGCCGAAATCCAGATTATGGATTTCGGCCATTTTTAATTTGTGTCAACTCGTAGTGCTATCTCAATGATGCGTCTGCATTTTATCCTTTCGTTTCTGCAATTGTCTATGCAATTCCTCTACGGACTTTGCAATGGAAGCCTCAAAACTACCTGTACTGGCATCGGCGAAAATCCTTGGTCCAGGTGCACTTAGCCGTATATTACATATTTTTCCTGTTTCTGGAGAAGAGGTGTTTTCCTTTTTGAAGAAAACATCGGCCCTCACTATAAAATCAAATTTGTCCAACAGTTTTTCAAGTTTCTTCGCGGCCATAATCTCCAATCGATTGCTGGCCTTTACGTCGTCGTACTCAAAATTGATATTCATATGCTTTCTTATTAAATGTTTCGTTCAAATTACAAAATTCCTACAGGTTTTAGGTGCTGTTTTTAAATAATTCTGAATTCTAAATTAAATAATAGTTAAAGTATAATTAATGACCAAAATCATAGTCCCGTTATGGATTAATTTCGTAACTTATTGTATGAAAAATCCTTAAAAATAGTACATCATGACTACGGAATCCTCAAAAAAGACTACAAGTGTTTTGGACAGTAATTCCTGTTTGGTATGGCTGGACCGAAGTTATAAGGATTTGTTACAATGGAAGCGAACGTTGGAATCCTATCTCTTTGAACCTACTACCCAACGGCAGTTCGAACTGAAACAACGACTCACCGATGCCATGGAACACCTTTTAAACCGATACCGGGAACTGGCGACCGTGGCCAGAAATAATGGCAAACTTGTAGGAAACCAGGTCGAGCTAATTAAAAGCTATTTGGTTGAAACCCGAAAGTTGGAAGGTGGCGTACAGGAGTATATTGCAATGTTGCACCCGGCCTCATGATGGATAAAATGAAAGCCTATGCGTACATATTATTTTTTTTGGGAACGTTCCTGCTAATTAGTTGTGGAAGTGCTTCCAAAGTATCGTATACCCAGGAACAGCTAACTTCCTTCTCCAATTTCCTAAACGAAAAATCCTATAAATTTTTGGCGGATACCGCAAACCCAACCATGACCAATGGTGTTTCGGCCGTTGCCATGAGCGGCGCTTGGCCCCCAGGAGGCACCTTTTCGAACATATTACTACAGGGTAACAACAATTACATGACGGTAAAGGGGGATAGTATTTCTGCCGATTTACCCTATTTTGGGGAACGCCAAATGGGTGGGGGGTATGGCTCTAATACCGGTATTACCTTCAAGGGCATCCCTACGCATTACAAAGAGGAATTCGATGCCTCCAAAAACGAAATGAGGATCGTGTTTACCATTTCGGATAAATTGGAAACCTATCAGGTAACCCTCAGTGCCTTTCCCAATAAAAAGGCCACCCTCATTATCAACAGTTCCCAACGCTTTCCCATTCGCTATTTGGGCGAATTGAAGGAATTGGAAGCGGAAGCATCGGTTCGCCGATAATAGCTACATTTATATTTAAAGCATCCGATAGAATAGTCAAAGTTTCTTATGGCAATCCGGGCGCTGTCTAAAATGAAAAAATATTTCGGGCTGGGAGTCGGGAATTTAAACGTATTCATTTTAAGACATACCCACTTAGCCCAATGGAACATACGCTTGGAACACTCATTATTTATCAGGCCCATTAGTGGCGAAAAACTTAAGAAATGCCTTCAAAATGCATGCTTTCGGGTAATTTTTGGCCAAATCCTGTTAAAATACGGTGAAAATCAGGATGTTTTGGCTAATTTTTCGTCGAACCCTTTTGAGAATACTACCTTTGCCGCTTATTGAAAATTAAAAGAATTTATACGATGAGTAAAGTAAAGGAAGGTGATTTGGTACGCGTACATTATACGGGAAAATTGGAAAACGGACAGGTGTTCGACAGCTCCTTGAACAGGGAACCGCTTGAAGTGAAGTTAGGGCAGGGGAGTCTCATTCCCGGTTTTGAAAAAGGTTTGCTAAATATGGAACCCAACGAAAGGAAAACAATCGTCATCCCTAAAGAAGAGGCCTATGGTGAAAAGAAGCGGGAACTTTTTCAAAGTGTGCCCAAAGCCAATTTACCGGAAGGAATGAAGCCTGAAGTAAATATGGGCTTGGTGGCGACCAATGCAGATGGTACGGAGCGCCAGTTACGCGTGGCAGAAGTAAATGAAAACGATATCATCGTTGATGGCAACCATCCCTTGGCAGGGGAAGACCTAACCTTTGAACTGGAATTGGTCGAGATAAAATAGTATTTGCTTTTTTAAAATATAAAACCGCCCAAGGGGCGGTTTTTTTGTTGCAAATTTCCCAAGATACGGATTATCAAAATATCCTTTATATTTGATTGTACCTGACCATCTTCCAGAGGGAATGAGACAGATTTTATTACAATAATAACCAACACCTAAAGCCATTTTCCTATGAAAAGAGCACTATGTAACTTCTTGAGCCTAATAACTGTTTTTTATTGCCTACATGGGCAACGCAAACAAAGTAGTACGCCAAAATTGACCGAAAAATTATACGAGTCAATGACCTATAGGAACATTGGACCTTTTAGAGGAGGACGCTCCACAACGGTTACAGGAATCCCTGATGATATTTTTACGTATTACATGGGCGCCACGGGCGGAGGTGTCTGGAAAACAACCGATGGCGGCACTACCTGGAACAATATATCGGACGGATTCTTTAATACTACAGGTATTGGTGACATTACGGTTGCACCGTCCGATCCCAATATCATCTATGTGGGTACGGGCGAATCGCCCGTGCGGGGCGTAAAGACTTCCCATGGGGACGGTCTCTATAAATCGACTGATGCCGGAAAGACCTGGAAACATATGGGACTTGAGAAAACAAGGCACATTAGCGATGTGTATGTGCATCCCACCAATCCCAATAAGGTCTATGTGGCCGCGCAGGGAAATCCTTGGGGGCCCAATCCTGAAAGGGGCGTTTACTTGTCCGAGGATGGCGGTACAACCTGGGAGAAAATACTCTTTGTAAACGAGGATTCAGGAATCGTCGATATGACCGTAGATGTCACGAACCCGGATATCATGATGGTGGCTTCCTGGGATTTCCATCGCAAACCTTGGGTAGTGCACAGTGGGGGACCCGGCAGTCGAATTTACAAAACCACCGATGGGGGCAAAAACTGGAAGGAAATCACAAAGGGATTACCGGAGCTTAAGGGTAAAATGGGCGTTGCAATTTCTCCGGCCGATCCCAACATCGTCTACATCGCAATTGATGCCTTGGGAGATAAGGCCGGGGTTTACCGTTCCGAGGATGGGGGAGAATCCTTTGTGCAAACTACCAATGATGCCACTACGTATGCCCGTTCTTGGTACTACATGCATATTATAGCCGACCCGAACGATGCCGATGAAGTTTGGGTCATGAACAGCTTTGCCATGAAATCCATTGATGGGGGCAAGACCTTTGAAGGAAATCCCGGTAGTCATGTGGACCATCATGACCTTTGGATAAATCCCCATAATAGCGACATCATGATCAATGCCAATGATGGCGGGGCTTCGGTGACCTACAATGGTGGAAAAACATGGTCTACGCTTAACAATCAGCCCACCGGCCAGTTTTACAGGGTTATCACGGACAATGGTTATCCATATCGCGTATATTCCGGACAGCAGGACAATAGCACCATTGCCATAGATAGTAGGGTTATGGACGACGGAATAGGGGAAATGCATTGGGATGTGATGCGTGCGGGGGAATCCTCCACCGTTGCGGTGGACCCCAATAACCCTCGATATGTGTACTCCACATATTTTGCAAGCAACTTCGTAGAGTGGGACAGGAATATCGACAATACCCGGATGGTGATGCCATACCCGACGAGGGTTACGGGGGAACAGCCAAAAAATTTAAAATATCGCGCCAATTGGAACGGGCCCGTAATCGTATCGCCGCATAATCCATCCGTCATTTATTACGGCTCGCAATACGTTATGAAATCTACCGATCGTGGGGTAACCTGGAAAGTCATGAGCGAAGACCTTACCCGAAACGATAAGGAACATCAAGGGAAAGGAGGGGAGCCCATCAGCAATGAACAGATAACGGCAGAGAGCTACAACAATTTATTCAATATTGAGGAATCTCCGTTGGTCGAAGGTGTCATTTGGGTAGGCTCTGACGATGGGCTTGTGCACCTAACACGTGATGGTGGAGAAACCTGGACCAATGTGACACCAAAGGGCCTGAAGGAAAGTATCATCAACGTGGTGGAACCTTCGCCCCATGATCCCGCTACTGCCTACATTGCGGTAACAGGCTATAAACTGAACGATTTTACGCCCTATATCTTTAAGACCAACGATTACGGTGCCACTTGGGAGAAAATTGTAAACGGAATTCCCGGGGATACCTTTGCCCGAACGGTTCGGGAAGATCCCGATCGAAGGGGATTGTTGTATGCCGGAACGGAAACGGGCATCTTTGTTTCTTTCGATGATGGCGCCAATTGGATGCCGTTACAGAACAATTTACCCGAAGTACCCATCACTGATCTTAGGGTACAGCGTAAGGATCTGGTGGTGGCAACACAGGGGCGTGCCCTTTGGATTTTGGACGATTTGACTCCGTTGCATCAAATTTCGGAGACGGTAGCGCAAGCGGATTCCTATTTGTATGATCCAAGGGATGTATTTACCGAATTATCCGTCGCCTATAGTACCGATGGCGGGTATGGTGAAAATCCGCCATCGGGTGTTCAAATTCACTATGTGCTGAACAAGGAAGTACCAAAGGAAACTCCTATGTCCTTGGAAATCCTGGACAAAAATGGGACTGTGCTCCATTCCGAAAGCACTAATAGGACGCCCGTTGGCTGCGATACCTTGATAAAGCCCCAATTGAAAAAGAAGGCTGGGGCGCATCGCTATCAATGGAACATGAAAATTGGAAGGTTTGATTGCCTAACCGAATTATATACTACTAATAGGGACCTTACGGCGTATAATGCCCCTCCAGGAGCGTATACGGTACGTTTGAAAGTAGGGGACAAGGTCCATCATCAGGAATTTAACATCGATATAGACCCCAGGTTGAAAAATAGTATCCCCAATGTGGAAGAGGCGTATATGGAACGAGATGCCATTTCAAAGTCTATCTATACAGGTGCTAAGGAAATGGCAAAAGGCGTGCGCGATGTGCGCTTGGTGCAAGAACAACTAAACCTTCTTATGGAAATGACCAAGAATGAAGCCGTGAAACAGGAAGGAAAGGAGTTGGACAGCCGCATCGAAACCTGGATCGAAGCCATTCTTCAAAAGGAGATGCGTACCTATCAAAGCAACTACATGTTCGAGGCTCGTCTGCTCATTAAGTTCAAGGATTTTCTGAACAGCATCGGCAAGGGCAATTTGCCCATGACACCGGGCGTTCGCGATGTAAGTGCCGATTATCTAGCGCAATGGGCCGTTTTGAAAAATAGGCTATCGGACCTCAAAGAAAAGGAAGTGCCCCAGATGAATGTGATTTTGAAGCAGGCCGGACTACCGGAATTGTACTGGCCCAAACCCTAAGTCTCTTTTTTGGCTCTGAAATAAAGTTACAGGCAAATTGGACGCACTCTAATTTTTTGTGTTTATTGATGAAAATTCCTGTCTAAATGTATGCTCAATCCATTTAACCCAAATTATGCATTAGGACTTCGTGATGAGGGTTCAAAATACAATAAACACAGGTGTTTTCTTAATTTTTGCATAGCATCGTTGTGGTTAAATTAAAAAACAGCTTAAATGGGGTAGTGACCTCATAGCTACGAAAAGTATCAATTCAGCTCATAAGCCCCATAAATATGGAAACGCCGGACATAGTATACCACCCACGCCGGGTTAAAGTGACCATAGCTGGCCGGACGAAAGTGACCCACCCTCGCCGGGCCAAAGTGGACCACCTTTTGGATTAGATCTATCTGTAAGAAGTCTAAGTGCTTTTTTTGTTAAAAAGCACCATGGCGAACAAGCAGATAGACATGCGAAAAACAAAACTGATTTACAAACTGTACACCTCCGGCACTAGCAAACGGAGGATAAGCCAACAATTGGGCATATCCCGTGTCACGGTCAGGAAGTACATCGAATTCTTCAAGCGGTACCGTTTTACGGCCTACGAAGTGGAGAAGATGACCCTGGAGGAACTCCACGGCCTTTTTAAGGACGGGCAAAAGCGCAAGAGCCAACGGTTGCTGACCTTAAGGCAGTACTTTCCCTATTTTGACAAGGAAATAAGAAAGACCGGGGTTACCCGACAGTTGCTCTGGGAGGAATATTATGCCAAGCATCCCGATGGCTTCAAGCTCTCACAGTTCAAGTACTGGTACGCCGAATGGCGCAAGGAGACCTCGCCGGTAATGCACATGGAGCACAAGGCCGGCGACAAGCTCTTTATAGACTTCACGGGGAAGAAACTCCACATTGTTGACAGGGACACCGGTGAACTGAAGGAACTGGAGGTGTTCGTTTGCATACTGGGCAGCAGCCAATATACTTATGTAGAGGCCTGTGCGAGCCAAAAACTGGAGGACTTCATCCGCTGCACCGAAAACGCACTATGGTTCTACGGCGGCGTACCAAAGGCCCTGGTACCCGACAACCTGAAGTCGGCGGTCACCAAGAGCAGCCGTTACGAGCCCAAGGTCAACGAGGTCTTCGCCGACTTTGCCGAACACTATGAAACGGCGGTACTGCCCACACGTACCTATAGGCCAAGGGACAAGGCCATAGTGGAGAACGCCGTGAAGATAATCTACACCAGGGTGTTCGCCCCTTTACGGAACCAGGTCTTCCATAGCATGGCCGATATCAACATGGCGATAAGGGAACTGTTGGAAAAACACAACGCAATGCCGTTCAGGGGAAGGGAATATTCCAGGCGTTCACTTTTCATGGAAATCGAGAAGGGCGAACTGATGCCGTTACCGGCGAAACGCTATGAGGTAAAACGATATGCCCAGGCCACCGTACACAAGAACAGCCATATCTATTTTGGGAAGGACAAGCATTATTACAGCGTGCCCTACAGGCATATAGGCAAACAGGTCAAGCTGGTCTATACCGACAACATCGTCGAGATCTACCATAAGCACGAAAGGTTCGCCGTACATACAAGGGACAGGAAAAAATACGGCTATACCACCTTGGCCGACCATATGCCCTCGCACCACAGGTTCGTAAGCGAATGGAGCAGTGAAAGGTTCATCGATTGGGCGGGCAATATCGGTGGACACTGTAAAGGGTACATCATTGCCATCCTGGAGAAGAAGCAACACCCGGAACAATCCTATAAGTCCTGTCTGGGCGTGCTCCACCTTGCCAAAAAGTACGGAAGGGGACGTCTTGAGAATGCGTGCAAACGTGCCTCGGAATATGGTGCGTACAATTACAATATGGTCGAGCGCATCCTGAAAAAGGGATGGGACCAGATCGATGAACGTATGGACGGGGATATGGAAATGCCCGAGCACAACAACATAAGGGGAGGAAAATACTACGAATAGGAACAATACTTAAAAACAGAACATATGAACGAAAAAACAATGCAATTGATGAAAGAAATGAGGCTCTATGGAATGCACAGGGCCTTCACCACAACAATGGAAACCGGCGGTCCGTCCACCGGTTACACCAACGATGAACTGATCGCCTATCTCGTCCAGAGCGAATGGGACGACCGGCACAACCGTAGGATAGAGCGATTGACCAAGTCCGCAAGGTTCAGGTATACGGCCGTCATGGAAGCTATCGACTACCGACCGTCACGCCAACTGGACAAGAACCTGGTCCGGCGACTAGGCTCTTGCGACTTCATCCCAAAAAGGGAGAACATACTTATTACCGGTAGTACCGGTGTGGGGAAAAGTTATCTGGCCTCGGCCATCGGCCACCAGGCATGCTCCATGGGGCGAAAGGTCATGTACTTCAACACGGCCAAGCTCTTTACCCTGCTCAAGACATCAAAGGCCGATGGTTCCTATCTCAAACAGATAAACAAACTTGAAAAACAGGACTTGCTCATCTTGGACGACTTCGGCCTTAAACCGTTGGACAACATCAACAGGCACGCGCTCATGGAGATCATCGAGGACCGACATGGACAAAAATCGACCATAATAGCCTCTCAGCTACCTGTATCAAAATGGCATGACATAATAGGCGAAAAAACACTGGCCGATGCCATACTTGACCGTTTGGTGCACACGGCACACAGAATCGACATAAAAGGAGAATCAATGAGAAGAAAATTGAAAAATAAAAACTAAGTTTAACCCACGGATAGATCAAATCTGGGCAGTTCGTTTACCCTGGTCAGTTTCATCCGGCGAAGGTGGGTCACTTTACCCGGCTTATCCAATAAATACAAGGGTTGGTAATTTAGCATAATCCTTAAATTGTCAAAAAGTCAAAAATGGAAGACAATTTAAGCACAAACTGGTTTATAAGTTACGACGAAGCAGAACTACTTAAAAACAAGAGATACCCACATAAACTGGCATTTGCACTGCAGTTAAAGAATTATTCGGAAACCGGTGCCTTCATATCGAAAGAAAAGGACATAAGATCTGATTTGATCGATCATCTCTGTACCCAATTACATACGAATCCATCGATTTTGAAAGATTATAATTGGATGTCAAGTACGGCCAAAAGGCACCGTTCAGAGATTCTGATGTTCTTAAAAATTGGACGTCCAGGCGCAGTCGACCAACAAGAATTGAGATTTTTGATGTGCGACCAATTGTTCCCGACAGGCATCCAAAAGGAAGAGGCGAACGATCTTGCCAAAAAATGGTATTTCGAGAAAAGGTTAAAGTGTCCTCCGGAAAATGCCCTTTACAGAGAAATAGCGTCTGCCTTTGCCGACTTTGAAAATAAGCTGTTCACCCATGTTGCCTCACTTTTGGGAAGAGGAACGACTGAACTGTTCGACCGCTGCCTTAGAAGTGAACCACATGAAAATGGTTCGTTCACCTGGATTCGTTCCGACCCTGGCCGTACCAGTCTAGCTACCATTCTCAGCGAACTGGACAAATTGTCGTTTATCGAGGACTGCGGATTGCCCGCAAAAGAAATCGGCGGGATACATCCCAAGATTCGGGAAAGGCTTTACAAAAGGATAGCCTCCGAGTCGGCCTGGGAAATAAGGCGGCACCCACCATACATAAGGGATACCTTGATGTGCATCTTTCTTTATGTCAGAAGGCAGAAAATCATCGATGACCTTGTGGACCTGTTCATCCTCCTAGTGGGAAAGCTATCAAAGAAGGCGAAAAAGAAAGTGGAGACCGTATTGGTAAAGGAAATGAAACGGGTCTATGGCAAGACGACACTTTTGGCACGAATTGCTAAGGCATCATTGAAAGACCCTAAAGGCACCATCACCAAAGTAATATTTCCAATTGCCAGCAAAGCGAAACTCTCCGATATCGTCAAAGAGCACAAATATTCCGGAAAGGGTTTTAAAAATGAGATACACAACTTGGTGCGTTCCAGTTATTCCTCCCACTATCGGAGAATGGTGCCACAGATATTGGGCAGTCTGACCTTTAGGTCAAATAATGATTCACACGCGCCCATCTTGGATGCCATCGACTGGCTCATGGAGAACCCAGTACACAACTCAAAGTTTTCTCTTGCCGATGGTTCGGTTCCCACATCGGATATTATCAGGCCCAGTTTTATAAAACTTATCAAAGGGATGGGCAAAGGTGATATGGACCGAGTGGATTATGAAATAGCCGTCCTCGAAGCTTTGAGAAAACGACTTCGGTGCAAGGAGATATGGGTGGAAGGGGCGGATAAATACCGTAATCCCGATGAGGACGTTCCCATGGATTTCAATATTAACAGGAAATTCTACTATGACCGGTTGGGCGTTGAGAACGACCCGGCAGAGTTTACTAGCGGACTGAAGGAAGAAATGGAGACCGCATTGAGAATGTTGAACGAGAACCTGCCATCCAACAAATATGTAAGGTTAAGGCAGTCGGGAGTTAAGAATATCGTACTCTCTCCCTCGGATCCTCTCATGGATCCACCTAATATAAGTGCGCTCAAGGGAGAGGTCCAATCCAAATGGCCAATGACCTCCCTTTTGGATATACTTCGCGAGGCGGACAGTTGGTCCAGCTTTACAAAATCGTTCAAAAGTGTGAGGACTTCGGAACGGTTGTCGCCCGAACAGCTCAGGAAAAGGTTGCTTTTGGTGCTCTACGGCCTTGGAACCAATATGGGGCTCAATCGTCTGGCATCGGGCAACCAAGTCAGTTACAAGGAGCTCCGCCATGTCAAGAACGCCTATATCCATAAGGATTCCCTGCGTAGGGCGATCAGGGAAGTCGCCAATGGGACATTCTTGGTCAAGGACACCAAACTTTGGGGCGAGGCCACCACCTCATGTGCCTCGGATTCAAAGAAGTTTGGTTCTTGGGACCAGAACCTGATGACGGAATGGCACATAAGGTACGGGGGAAAAGGTGTAATGATCTATTGGCATGTCGACACCCGCTCAACCTGTATCTATTCCCAACTGAAGAAATGCTCCTCCTCTGAGGTGGCAAATATGATAGAGGGGGTGCTCAAGCACTGTACCGATATGAAGGTTGAAAAACAGTTTGTGGACACCCATGGCCAGAGCGAGGTCGCCTTTGCCTTTTGCAGGCTATTGGGGTTTGAGCTGATGCCAAGGTTGAAGAGCATCGCCTCACAGAAACTTTACCTTCCGGATATTTCCCTAAAGAAAGAGCTCAAAAACCTTTTGCCCATACTAAATAGGGGCATTAAATGGGAAATCATAGAAAGGCAATATGATGAAATGGTAAAATACACCGCCGCCCTGGAACAGGGAACGGCCGACCCCGAATCGATTTTGAAAAGGTTCACTAGGGGAAACGAAAGCCATCCGATCTACAGGGCCCTTCAGGAATTGGGGAAGGCCGTGAAAACGATATTCCTTTGCCGTTACTTGGCCGATGAAAATGTTCGGAGGGAAATACACGGGGGCCTGAACGTGATAGAGAATTGGAACTCTGCGAACGGTTTCATCTTTTTCGGAAAAAGTGGAGAGGTTTCATCGAACCGTTTGGAAGAGCAGGAACTGTCGGTACTGGCATTACATCTGCTCCAGAACTGCCTGGTCTATGTCAATACACTTATGATACAACGTGTGGTGGCCGAAAACGGATGGATGGAAAGATTTGACAAGGAAGATTATCGTGCATTGAGCCCATTGATACATGCCCATGTGAACCCCTATGGAAAGTTTGAGTTGGATATGGACAAAAACCTTGGACTTGCTGTATAGGTCGATTATCTCTGTGCCAAAAAAGGTTCGTTTTATGACACTACAACGGTTTTGTATAAGAACCGTTTAAATGGTTTTTATACATTGTTGGCAATAGTTTTTTATTCTGTCTGTTTGAATTCTTTGCTAATCGAATAATCACCTTTATAAACGATCCCGAAAATGCCAATATCTTTAATCTTTAGAGGATCAATTTTAAATGGATTTTCATTTAGAATTGTAAAATTGGCAATCTTATTCACTTTTAAAGAACCAATTTCATTTTCTAAGTTTAAGGTTCGTGCAGCATCAATAGTAATAGCCTTCATAGCATCAAAAACAGAAATTCTTTGATCTTGTGAGAATTTACTTCCCTGAGAGGTTTGTCGGTTCACCGCGGTCCAAACAAGGGTTAATGGTTCCACTGGAGCCATTGAAAAGTCTGAATGAAATGAAAGTGGAATATTTTGATCTGTTAGAAGTTTAAGTGCTACAAGATTTTCAGCACGGTCAGAACCAAGCCCAAACTCTGAATATTTATCGGCTAGTGCCCAAAGATAATATGGATTTACAGAAGCTTCTATGCCCAGATCAGCCATTTCACGAGTCATTGATTCATCAAAATATCCCATATGATGAAGAGTTAGACGATGTTCTTTCCTTGGACTGGTTTTCTGTGCCTTTTTTACTAGATCAATAACCATTTGTTGCCCTAGATCTCCGTTTGAATGGACATGAATTTTATAATCATTATTCCAATACATCATGAGTTGCTCTTCGAATAAATCCAGTGGGGTCATCCATTCTCCATGATGCCCATCCGTGTATCCATCTTTCATTTGCATGAGTTGAGAATAAATGGCACCGTCTGAAAATAGTTTTACCTGTTTGGGTAAAAACTTAACATTTAACCTGTTATAAGATCGTACAGTGTCCAAGGTTCTCATAAATGCCATGGCTTCTTCATTGCCACCTTTCATTCCATATAACTGGGTGCCACTTGGAATCAAATACACATCATAGGGAGGATTATTTTCCATTTCCTTCATGAGCAACTTTAGTTCTCCATCAAAATCAGAGCTCGGAAAGCCTGGTTCTGCAATAGTTGTGATACCATTCTGATGTAACAATTCACTCATAGTGCTGAGACCTTTGAGATAGCTGTTTGGCTCAAGCAAGATGGGAGCCATCTTAGGGACTAGTGCAAGCCACCCTCCTTCAAAAAAATGACCTTTACTCCATTCTACCTGAGGGTTATCTTTAAAATCACTTTCCTTGATGCCTAATTTGGCAATCGCAGCATCATTTAAATAAATTTCGTGGAAAGAACGGTGTATGATTCCAACAGGTTGATTTCCAGCAATTGTATTAAGAAGGCCTTTCGATAGTTCTCCATGCCAAAGTTGATGATACCCCCAGATGAAATACATTTGATCTGGGAAGGCATTTGATTTTATAGATTCGCTAATTCTACTGCGATATGCTTGTTCGCCTTGGACACCTTTTTTGGTTCCGGAAGGTAATTTCCAATCGTAAGGAGCAATGATTTCGTTTTGAAGCATGATGGCAGCCAGAGAAGGGTGCAAATGAGGTTCAATAAAACCTGGCATGAGCGTCTTGCCTTCCAAATCAAATTTTGTTGCATTTTTATACCGGTTTTCAGCTGTTTTTAGATCTCCTTCAAAAATAATTTTTCCATTAGCTTCTACTATGGCTTCCAAATACTGTGGACTTTCTCCTTCCATCGTGATGATGTCTCCATTAAAATAGATTTTGGTCGATTCATCTGAAGCATTTGAGTCCTTACTTTTTTTCGAAGAGTCGTTGCACGAAGAAAAAATTATGGCACTAAGGATTAAAAATAAAAAGGTTAATTGTTTCATGCTTTTATAATGTTATAATTATTGCCAACGTATTTCGGCTAAAAATCAGTTGTGGTTGATTAAGCTACTAAAATAGCAAATAAAAAATTAACATTCGCACATTAGGCATTTTTCCGAAGGAAAAATGACGTAACAATTGTTTTTAGGCATTGTTAGCTTTAGCAATTGCCGATTTGAGTAAGCAGAATTAGATTGTGTTTCAAATTGTTTTCACAAGAGTAAAGTCAACCGCAAAGCTTTAAAATTCAAATTATTTAGCTTTTTTCAGATTTTGAAATGAATAAAATTTCGTAACGTTTATTTTCTCAGTTTTATTGGAATTAAGATTCCGTAACAAAAGTCAGAAGTCAATTTGTTTTTTAGATAATTTTTTTTGGTTGCAATTTTTGTTTTCCGCAATACAAGTCAAAAGTCAGCCGTAATTTTTGTCAAAAATCAGTTGTTAATTCTCAATTTTTTCAGTCAGAATTTTTTTGGTCAAATTCAGAAGTCAGTTTTGATTCGAAATCAGTTTAGTATTTTTAAACAACTTTTTCAGTCGTGAGTTTTGTCTTCCGCGATTGTTGAAGCCAACGGTTTAGGCTATGAGTATTTGCGTGTATTAGAATTTAACTTTGGAAATACAACCAAACTGAAAATCCGAGAGGATTTTCAGAAGTAGGTGGGACTAAGCAATTACTTATAGCATCTATGTAAAAGCAGCGTGTCCTTTATCTTTAAAGTTCTCTAAAACAAAAAGATATGAA